>DESZ01000026.1 GCA_002361485.1 Cyanobacteria bacterium UBA3301
CGGACAAAAAGTCCGTTTTGAAACTACCCTCCCCCAAACTCGGAAGCTAGTCGGAAGTCTGGTTAAACCTTTATGCATTAAAATCTTGTGCGAAATCTATCAGATTAAAATAATTTTTTAGATCACGACGGCATTCATATAAATTGCTTTCAATATATTTATCAGCATTTATTGTTTTTATTATTTTGTGTGTGGCTATACTCAATTTATTTAATTTTTCAAATGATTGATAATTATCAGCAGGTATCGTTGTTTTGATATAATTATATATGTATGGATGGTATATATTTAAAATTATTAAATCAATTAAAAATGGTAAGCACAAAACACTATCTTCTGGGAAACAAGACATTATAATTGATAGTTTTAATATAATTTTATCTATATCTCTTAATTCTAACGAGTAAATTTGTGCTAGATTGATAATAACATTGGCAAGATAGTTTTTTTCTTGTACATATGAACAATACCACTCATTCCTATGATTTTGTATTAATATCGCAGGTTTATTATTATAAACTTGGAATCTTTCATTCACTAGTGAATATTTATTTTCAATTAAATATTTAACAAACATGCTAATATTTGGGGTAGGCAACAGATATTCAACATCAACAAATTTTTTAAGGTAACAATCTGTATTTGCACTAATTCCATACAAAACTTTTACAGTATTTTTTAACTGTTCTTTATCAACAGCTAATACAAATACCAATTTATCAATATCAAAAAAATGTTTAATAATTTCTAATGTTTTTATTGCATAGTCAGGCCTGCACCTATCAAGTTCATCTATACCGATAATAATTTTATCACTTGGAATGGATGATACTATCTGTCTAAGATTATTTATAATCTCGTTTTTTAAGCTTTTCATTTTATCATATTCGTCAATGTTTTCATCAGGTGATTTTGAAATACCAATCTGATATGATCCTAGTCCATCTTTAGATGGGAACACATATTCAAAATGGAAGCCAAACATTTTTATAAAATCTATAAATTTAGAAACGCACTGTCTAGTTTTTATTGCTAGTTCTTTTATTTCGTTTGTAATATATGCATCACATTCTAAATTAAAAATTAAATTTAAAAATTCATTCAAAATAGATTTTAGAGGATTATCTAGGTAGTCAGTTTCCCAGATATTGTATTGTATAAATGGGACTTTATGATTTTTACAAGAATTTTCTAAAAATTTTAAAAAATATGTTTTCCCCGCACCCCAAGGCGCATTTATACTATATACTTTTGCATTTTGTGAGAGAATTACTTTTAAAAAATTTTCTGCCAATTTTTCTCTACCTAGTAAATCTACATAATCTTGTTTCGTATTATTTGTTATTTCTTTTATCTGAGTGTCTGACATCTTAACTCCTTTGCAATGTTATAATATGATAGCACAAACCTTACTAATAGTGCTCTCTATAGTCTATATTACCATTTGTTCCAAAAGTTATACCTTCTAATTGCCTTTTAGTAATTATGTAATCCAACCCTAAATCTTCGCTTTTTGCAATCAATATAGGTTCCTCTTTAATATGTACAAAGTCTTTAATTGTATGGGTATTATATATAAATTCATATTCTACACCATCAATTTTTATAAGTTTATCTCTAAATTTTACGAAAGTTTCGGTTTCAGGTATCCAAGTGCCTTTATGTTCTCCTTCAACTTCACTTGGTAATTTTGTTGTTATAACGTCATGCACGTATGATAAATGGTTGCCATTTTTATCAAAAAATTCATCAACTCTTGCTTCATGATTACCTATTTCTAATCCTTCTTTTTTTAATTCTTCAATGGTTTTGTGTAAACTTTCTTGATTTAGCAACATATTTGTTTTTGATTTAGAATGATCCATAATTTGAAAAGTTGCATCAACAACAATCTCAAAAATTAAGTTTTCGGTATCTTGTTTGTTAGCTGGTCTTATTAAACACAAGTTAATTTCTTTTGCATTTGGATTAACTTTAGTAGATTTAGAATACTTAATTGTTGGTTTTGTAAAACCCGTCGCAGATATCAATAAACCTTTATCTATATCAAGATTATTCAATGCACCAGCTAATTTTTGGGCATCACCTCTACCCGTTTTACTTTTGCGCTCGGAATAATCTTTTGCCTCAACAAATAAAGATTCTTTGTTATCATCAACTAATATATCAATTTGATATAAGTCTGAGCTGAATAATCCTGTTTTCTTTACATCATGAGTTATATCATTTGCATCATTGATAATTTTTAATACAGCACCTGCAAGCATCTCAAAACCTTTACCGCGTTTACTAGGTTTGTATCCAAATATTTGTTCAAAAACATCATCCATATTATCATAGTTGTCTATCAAGATTCATACCTCCTAATCAGTTAGCACATGATAATATAAAAATTTTTTAAAGTATATTAGACAGTTGTCTAACATAGTTCTTTCTATACCTCCAAATATGTTCTGCCACATGTTGTGCCAGGTTTTGTTTCATTTTAGAATGATTTATTGATCGGCGGAGGCGGGAGTAGAGAACTTTTATCCGCAAAGATTCTTGTTTTGCGTGCGGAAGTTTCTTACGTTTTGTCTTTAATGGTTTATCAACTACAAAAAGTTCATCGTCATATAGATAAAAGTAAACAGGTATGTCGTAAAACCTCCGCATCTTCGGAATTTTCGGCTCGCGTTCAAAGTGTGTTTTAAGGGTGTTCAATTGCTGTTCAAAAATCATCTGCCGAAAATGTTTATAAAAATTCTGCACCGTAGCATCCGCAATATCCAACAGAAAACTCGCCTGTTTTGACTTCACAGCGGCACAAAAGCACTTCGTTATCATCTCAATTTTTTCCTGAGAATGAAACTTAAAGCAAAACGGCAGAGGTAAATGTTTAACTGATTCTCTGTAAGAATAAATCTCGCCAACTAAACCCAATCGACCATCGGCAACTAATTTCTGTAAAATCTCTTTTACCCCCTCATCGCCCATAATCGATTCAATATCTTCAAGCCTGAATTTATCAAGCCGTTTACCGAGTTTCAAAATCTTATCTTTCATTCAATATTCCCTCCAAGACGGCCAGCGTAATCACATCCAAATTATTCATAGCAGCAACGGTTTCAACCTTGTTTATGAGTTTCACAATCTGCCTGAACTGGTTGAATTTGTTGCAAATAACCTCCATCGCATCAGACTCAAACTCAACTTCTGAAATTTCTGTCACGATTTTTGCCACATCATCTTTATTGAATGCTTCAAACTTCAAAACACCCAAAAGCCTGTCATAAATATGCTTATGCCGTTTGAGTTTTGCTTCCGCAAGACTCATCCCAACAAGCACAACGGGAATCCCGATTTTGTCGTGCAAATCGCGGACTATCTCAATCGCAGACGAGTTATTCAAAAGAAAATCCACCTCATCCACCACCAAAACCTTTGGCCGCTCGCGCAACTTATCCTCAATTTGCTTGAATAAAAGCGAAGTCAGGTATGTTGGCACATCATCAAGTTCCTCAACAATCTCGGTCAAAAGCCAACGCGCAGACATTTTGTGGTTGCAACGCACGTAAATCGCATCATTATTCGTAACCCACCACATAATCGTTTGCGACTTCCCGAGCCCAAAATCGCCATATACAAGCGCCATCTTGGGCAGATTCGCGGGCGCGTTTTTGAGCGTATCCATCAAATCCACAAATCGTTTCACATTACGCGTTACAACAAATTTACGTTTCATAAAGACCCCGATATTCCTCACTTTGCTTGTATTCCGCAAGCCACTCCCTGTCATCTTCACAGGTGCAGCCGTTTTTCATAAGCCATTCAAACTTTTCGTACTTATTCAAAAACACAGGTGCGTTCATCTGTTCTTCTCTCGGTGTCAGCTTTTTCGTTTTTACAGGTTTTACCTCCATCACCTCTTGAACATTTTCTTCAATGTCTTGCTCAATAAATTTTAAATCCACATTCGGCAAGAACTTCTGTAATTCTTTAATCGTCTTATTTTTAAGCCGTTTTTGCTTTTGAATTTTTTGTTTTAAATCCTCGATATCTTTAATATCACCGAGATGATAAGCCATCGGATGGGCTTTCGTGACACGTTTTGCGGTACACAAAAATTGATTTTTGACTGTGTAAACTTTAATCTCGGATAAATCAAAAAGCGAGTAGCGAATCATAACCTGAGTTTTGAGTCCATACAATTTATCAGAGTAATAAAATGTGCCGAGGAACCGAATTCCATTTTGATAAATCGTCTTGATGTCAGCCGTCATCATTAAATCATCAAGCCGAACCGTGTCAATTTTGATTTTCGCGCGGTTTTCAAAAACTTCCGCAATCGTGTGATTTTTATCATTCGGACAAGGCTGAGAGTTCTTAAATTCAAGCCACTTATCCACAAGCATTTTGACTTCATCAATCGTCGGGTAATAATTCGGCTTGAAATATTGCTTATGAAACTTTTCGTTGCGCTTAAAATGCGCGGGTTTATTCTCAATACTTGAACCCGAATATGTCGGCAAAAGCTTTTCAAAACTCTCCTGAAACTCTTTGAAAAATCGCTCAATGACTTTGGCTCTCGCGTTATACGGTCTAGCAAAAACCGTCTTAATCCCGAGTTTTGCATAAATCCCCTCAAACCCTGTTTCCTTAAAATCTGTGTTCACAAAATATTTCGCTTTAAACGCTCTCCCGTTATCCTGATAAACAATTTTCGGGATATTTTGCAAGTTGATTATTGCATTGCGCAGAGCCGACGCGATGCTTTGAGTGTTTTCTTCAAGCATAATCTCATACCCGACAAGTGCAGTCGATTTCCAATCCAAAAAGCCGATTAAAATCGCCCTTGTGGGTTTGCCGGTAAACGGATTTTGCACCAAAAACGATAGCTTATGCCCGTCTGCCACAAGCACATCACCGACTTCCAACTTTGAAATATCTCGCATAATAAAGGGTTCAACATTGTCTTTTAATGCTTTTTCTCCGTCACGAGCCAACGTCCAAATGTCATAATGGTTATCCCGAAACCAATTCGCATAACGACGAAATGTCACATCCTGAACATTTATCGGTCCCTCTTTTGATAAAATGTGCTTGGTTATTGAAATGGCTTTGCCGACACAAAATTTGTTCGGGTGCAGCAAAATTTTCAAAAATACCTGTTTTTCATAATCGGTCAAAGACGTGCGGAACTCTGTCGCATACTCGTATTTTGGCAGCAATAAATGATAATCTGTCGTGTTTCCGAGCTTGCGTTTCCAACGCTCAACTGAGCCGATTGAAGTTTTGCCAAGCACCTTAAAAATATGCGGGTACAACATGCCGGTATTGTAGCTTTCAATAAACTCAACCCCGGCAAGGGTTTTACCATCAGGGTGATGTTTTCTGTATTTTTGCCACTCGCGAAGCAAATCCAAACGTGCCAAAGCAATCTCATTAACCTTAGTTGGAAGATTTTTGAGCGGCAAAATCGGAATTAACGCCGTCGATTCCGACGTTATTTGTGTCTTTTGCTCAAAATATTTGTCCTGTAAATCCAACTCAATACTTGATAATAGAATTTCAAAACTTTTTCCGCCTCTGACAATAATTTCGCGGGTGATATATTTATCTCGCGACATCCGAATTGCCCGAGTGCTCACGCCTTTGAGGTCTGCTAATTCTTGAATTGATATGTATTTATCTTTATTCATCGTACTCACATCAATCACTCTTCCGACCTTAAATTGGAACTGTTTCCGAGTTGTTTCGTATCATTTGGACACAAACAACTCGGAATTTGATGTTACCATCCCGCGTTCATAGCTTGTTCCGCATCTTCCCAACCCAAATCGTAATCTTCCATTGTCATTTGAATATAGCGGACAGTTTCTGGAGATTCATTATTATATCTAATTTCACAATAATCTTTCACATTAAGTATGCTTGATTGATTAAAAATTTCTTTTAATTTATAAGATGTATCGTGTTGAAAATCTTTTGGCACTTCTTCTAAAATCTTTGTAGCAACAAGCGTATCCATAATTATACGTTTACCTTTATCATTTGTATAACAACCCGTTGCCTCTGTTATTGTACAATCGCCTAAAACTTCAAAAACCTTTTGTTTTGCTTCTTCTTTTGTATAATGGTAGGATTTTGTGTCTTTATCCATTAAACCTATATAAAACTCTATTTTTGAAGTGTAATTAGGTCTTGGATTCATCATCATATTTGATGCTGCATTCCTATAATGTTTTGCTTTTTCAGGATCAAAGTTTTCAAAAAATTTGTCATAAAAATTGAGTATAAATTTTGAAACTATTTCTGCCAAATCACCTGATAACCCGAATTTGTTTCTTAGTACGCATTTTGCGTAGTAGTTTTTCAAACTTTTTTCTTCTTGTTGTTCCATAGTTGTTCTCCTTTTCTTTTAGTACTACAACCTACAAGAGCAACAAAAAAGAAACCCATAGCGATAGGTTTCCTGCATGTCCACCTATCATTCAAGCTTTAGCACCTAATTTAATAGGTTGCTGTGTAGTCAACGGGCTTGTCCCTCGTACACTCTTTATAGGTATTTCTATTAATTTTTATACGATACTATCATAAAATTTTTAATTTATCAATTTTGTAAAAATTGGGACTTGATGTTTCTTAGAAACAGAGGTAAGATGTGTTTCCCCAGAGAATTTCGGAGGTTTTTATGAAGAAAAAAGAGCTACAAAGCATTGATTATATTAAAGAACGTGCCGATGAAAATTTGGCAAAAACAAAAAGCGTGTTTTTATATAGGCGGGAGCTTGCGATTCGGTTTGCTTTGCGGCAAAAAGAACTTACACAAAAGAAGCTTGCAAAACGACTCAAAATGACAGAAAGCTACGTTTCAAAACTCATTACGGGCGAAAGATATAGCAAGGATTTTGAGTTTTTTGTGAGATACAACTTGGGGGTAGACTATTTTGGGATATAGGAGGAAGTATGAATATTGTCCAACCGATAAGGAATAGAGAGGATATTGAGAAAATGAAAGCTGTTTTGAAACGCAAAAAGCGCGACCTTGTGCTTTTTATTTTCGGGATAAATTGCGGACTCAGGATTTCGGATATTTTGAAGCTTGATGTCGGGGATGTTAAGGGTAGAGATTTTGTCGAAATCAAAGAGAAAAAGACGAAGAAAAACAAACGTTTTCCGTTAAATCCGGAGCTAAAGGTTGTGCTTGAAGATTTTGTAAAAGACCGCCCGGAAGACGAGCCGCTATTTATTACACAACAGGGAAACAGGCTTGATAGAAACCAGGCTTACCGAATTTTGAATAAGGCTGCAAAAACATTAAATCTTCAGGACAAAATCGGCACACACTCACTAAGGAAAACATTTGGCTACCATCACTATAAACAATTTGATAATATTGAACTCCTGCAGAAGATTTTCAACCATTCCTATTCTGCCATCACCCTCCGCTACATCGGCATCGAACAAGATATTATTGATGAAAGTTATATGAATTTTTATTTGTAGGTCGATCTTTACATTCTTCCCATGGGCAAATTTCATGCTAATATAGAAATGTGAGAGAGGGTAGTTATGAAAAATAATAATGATGGAATTAACCATCTTGTGTTGCATAACCATACTAAAAAAGCATATTAATTACAAAGACAAAGTAATTTCTTGTCTTTATACAATATCGTTTTAGCAATTCATTATAATTAGAATGGAGCAGGTTATGGCTAAATGTTATGACAATTTTACAAGAGAAGAGTTAATAGAACTATTAAATAAACAAGATAAAGAATTGGCACTTAAAAAGTATGGTTTGGTTTGGGACTCTGAAAAAGAGCCCGAAAAAGTTGTATTGGATTGCGAAAAAAACTTACCAATTTTAAAAAGAATATCTTCTAATGAAATAAAGACAGATAGTTCCGATTATAATATTTTAATTGAAGGTGATAATTTCCACGCGTTATCAGTTTTAAATTATACGCATGAGAACAGCATTGATGTCATATATATAGATCCTCCATATAATACTGGGAGTAAAGATGATTTTAGATACAATGATAGCTATGTGGATAAAGAAGATGGATATAGACATTCCAAATGGCTAAATTTTATGGAAAAACGTTTAAATTTAGCAAAAAGCTTACTAAAAGACACTGGTGTTATATTCATTAGTATAGGAGAATTTGAGCTTGGTAATCTAAATATATTATGTAATTCCATTTTTGGATGCGATAATTTTTTAAGTATAATTGCACGTATATCTAAAACAGCAAGTGATAAAGGTTCCTATTTTGCGCCTTCTTGTGATTATATAGTATGTTACGCAAAAAACAAAAACAATATAGATACGAGTAATTTCTATGATGAAGTGGATGAAGATTTATATACTAAAGAAGACGAAAAAGGAAAATATAGAGATGATGTGGCATTTTATCAATCATCACTAGATCCTTTAAGGGGATGCGTAAATCAGCGATATTTTGTACAATGTCCTGACGGTACATACGTTATTCCTCCAGGAGATGTAATGCCAGATTCTGTACATGATGGAGCTTTTGTGCGTCCAGAAAGCAAAAAAGACAAGGTTTGGAGATGGAGTTATGATTCATATTTAAAGAACAAGGATTTACTGGTTTTTAAGGAAACAAAAAAATCACCGTTAATAACTGAAAAAGGCGAAAGAGCAAAATACAATATTTATACTAAAAGTTATTTAGAAACGAGAAAAAAAACAGGAATAAAACCTAGAAATTTCCTAACTGATAAACGATATTTAAACAGAAGAGGAGCAGATTATCTAAAGACACTATGTATTGATTTCCCTTATTCTAAACCTAAAGAACTTATAAAACATTTAATTAATATTTTACATTTGAATAAAAATTCTACAATTCTCGATTTTTTTGCGGGTTCTGGTACTACAGCAGAAGCTATTATTGATATAAATTTAGAACAAAATTTAAATCTCAAATTTATCATGTGTACCGATAATGAGAATAATATTTGTACAGAAGTATGCTACCCAAGAATTGAAAAAATCATCAAAGGCTATAATAAAAACGGAGATGGCGAGTTTATTGATGGACTCGGAGGAAATCTGCAATATTTTAAAACGGATTTTATAAAAAATTCTGAAAATATCGAGCAATTAAAAGTTAATTTGACCTATAAATGCACCGAAATGCTATGTTTAAAAGAAAATATTTATAACTTAAAAGAAGAAAAAGAAGATTACAAGATCTTTGAATCTAACAAAAAAGATAAATATTTATGCGTTTACTATAATTTTATAAACGATAGTTTTAAAGATTTTTTGGACACATTAAAAGACTTAGAAGGACAGAAAATAATTTACATGTTTTCAATTGATGACAGCATAAATAATGAATTATTTGAAGATATTGATAACTATCAAATTAAAACTATTCCACAAAAAATATTAGATATTTATAAAAAAATTATAAAAGAAAATGTAAGAGGATAGTATGGATTTAAAACTTTTCCAAGAAAAAGCAATAAATAAAATTTTAAACGAAGTTAAAGAAATTCTTGAAGAAAATAGGGAAGGAACGATTGTATTTCAATCACCAACCGGTTCTGGGAAAACTTATACTATGTCTAATGTGATTCAGAAATTAGCATTGGACATTGATTTTTCTAATGAAGATTTTTGCTTTGTATGGGTTAGTATTGGGAAAGGGGAATTACATAAACAAAGTTATAAATCATTGATAAAATATTTTGATGGGGCTCCAAGTGTATATTTATTAGAACAAGAATTTTTTGGTTCAAGAAGTTATATAGGAAAAAACGAAGTTGTTGTAGTTAATTGGGATAAAATTAACCAAAAAGACAGCTCAAGTGGTGAATGGAAAAATATTTTAATGAAAGATAAGGAAACCTATAATTTCCCTGAAATACTTGAAAATACCCGTCAAGAAGGAAGAAAAATCATTCTAATTATTGATGAGAGCCATCAAGGTACAACTACGGATAGGGCTACTGAATTAAGAGATGATATTATAAAACCTTCTATAACTCTTGAAATGAGTGCAACGCCGGCATTAAATCAATATGATAAATTAGTAAAAGTTAATCCGAATGATCCTATATCAGAAGGTTTAATTAAAAAAGAAATTATTATAAATCAAGATATTGATGAAATAAGCGAAGAAGATATTGATTCACAAGAACTAGTTATGGAATGTGCGTATAAAAAACGTTTGGAATTAAAAAAAGCATATGAAGATATTGGAGTAAATATAAATCCTTTAGTTTTAATACAATTGCCAAATAGTGACGAAGGCGACATAAAAAGAGAGTTTGTTGAAAAATTTTTACAAGATAAAGGTATTTCTACAATCGATGGTAATTTGGCAATATGGTTATCGGAAGAAAAACAAAATACAGAAAGTCCATATATAATTCCAAATGATAGTAATGTGGATTTTTTGATTTTTAAACAAGCTATTGATACAGGTTGGGACTGTCCAAGGGCACAAATATTAGTAAAATTTAGAGAAACTCAGAGTATTGTTTTTGAAATTCAAACGGTTGGTAGAATTCTAAGAATGCCTGAAGGAAAACATTACGATAATGAAATTCTGAATAGAGGTTATGTATTCTCTAATATAGAAAGTATAAATGTAAAAAAAGAAGATTATAACCCAAATATTCTTAAAAACTTACATTCCAGAAGAAATAATGAAAAGTACCAATTATTAAAATTAAAGTCATACTATAGACAAAGACTGGATTATGGTGATATAACAAATTCATTAAAATTTTATCCTGTTTTGGAAAGAGTATGTTGTGAATACTTTGGTCTAAACAGTACAGAAAAAGGAGCATTCCACAAAAACAAAAATACTAAGATTATATCAAGTAAAATTACTTTAGATAATTTAACTGATAACGATAAAATTATGTTAAACGAAACAATTCAGCCACAATTAATAGATGAATTGAAAGAAATTCGTGCGGAAGAAACAATAGAAACTTCATTATCTGAAGATGATAAATTGCTACTGGTAAATAAGCTTATAAAAGATAATTTAAGTGGATTTGCATATAAAAGATCTTTATCTCCAGTTAAAGAATCTTTATATAGATTTTTCAGAGAGTATTTGTGCACCAGAGAACTTGAAAATGAAATGGTGTACATACAATCTGTCATATTAAATAATTACAGAGTATTTGAACTAATTCTTGCACAATCTACTGAATCATATAAACCAATAAAAGATGAAGAACTAAAAATTAAAGCTCAAAATTTAATAAATTGGGATTTACAATGGGAAATCCCGGAAAGTCGCAGTTATAATCCTGAAACATTTGAAAAAGTTGATGTTATTAAAAGCATAACCATGCCTTGTTATCTTGAAAAAGCAAGAAGCAACCCGGAAAAGGCATTTATTAAGTATTTGGAAGAGTCAGACAATGTAAAATGGTGGTGGAAAAATGGAGATGAACACATGCGTGATAATTTTGGTGTTCAAAAACCTGATACAACAACCTTTCAACCTGATTTTATCGTAATGCATACAGACAACTCTCTTGGCATTTATGATACAAAAGATGCAGGATTCCAAGAAGATGATAATAAAATCAAAGCTGAAGCATTGCAAAAATATATAAAGGAAGAAAATACAAAAGAAAAGAATCTTGTAGGCGGTATTATTATTGTCGATACAAATAAAAAACTGAGAATTAACAAAAAAGATATTTATAATTCATTCCATAATAAATCTGATGACTGGGAATACCTAGAGTGAATTGTGTTTTTTTGTAAAACTTTTCTGCTTTTATTCTTCGTTCACGCTAATGTTGTGTGTCAAAGGAGGTTTTAACATGGAAAAAGTCGGATTGAATATTACGCCAAAGGAGTTTAAGCAATTAAGTAAGTGGGCGGAGAATATTTATAACACTGCTGTTGTTATTGATTATTTTGTTGCAAATCAGCCGGAGATTGAAGAATGTTATAATCTTGCGCCAGTTGTTAAGCACTTGCGAAACGATGCAGATGTGTTAAATGCATTCTTTATTGACCACGAAAAAGAAGTTGAAAATTTAAATGCCGTTTAAAAGGTGTTTAAATGCCGTTTAAATCATGCTCAAAAAATTATTATGTCCAAATGATACGATTTTAGACACATATACTTGATGTTTTCCTCTGAAAGAGCGATGAATGGTGTAGCTTGAAAGGAGCATACTATGATTGAAATCGGTAAAAAATACAGATTAAAAAAGCTGAAAGGCTGGTTTGAAAAAGATAGCGAAGATTTTACAGTTGTTTGCTTTGGAGAACACAATATTGTTGGCTGCGTCGCACCGGATGGTGAAAGATATGTATTTGATAAAGATTTTTTAATTGATCCTGAGAAACCAGACGAGATATACGCAGATATTAAAATAACGAAAGGATAAACTATGGTTGAAAAAGATTACAAGCTTTATGGAACAAAGATTTTGAATCTTAAAACTCAAGAAATCGGTTTGCTGATTTGTTTATGGGAAAACAAATATGCTGATAAAACTGTAGACTTTGCAACTTGTGTTGATAAAACCGGCAAACGATACAATATCGAACTTGATAATATCAGAGGGTTTGAAGATGATTTTGAAAAATAAATTAACTAAAGAAACATTGGATATTCCGTATTCTGAATTTAGAATAAAATTTGCAAAAGAAATTCAGGATGCGTTTGAAAGTTACCGTAAAACACAATTAAATAAATACTCTTGGAACTTCAAAGATGACAATTCTTTGGAGTTTAATTTTTATTTTGAGCTCCATTGGAATTTCAATCATTTTGGAATGTCAAACTGGTATATCGAAAGAATGTAGAAATTGTTAAGCAGTCGAAATTAAAATGTTAAAAGACTTTATGCTGGTTTTCTAAAATTTATCTTTACAAAAAATTATCCTTACACTTGACATCGTTACGTAACGATGTCATAATAAAATTGTGAGGTAATTATCATGGAATATAAAGTATCTGAATTGGCTCAAAAAGCCGGAGTAACAAAAAGAACCATACATTATTACATAAGTAAAGGTTTACTTATGCCACCTGATGGAAGTGGCGTTGCAAGCACGTATGGGGACTCTCATTTAGAAAGAATTTTATTAATCAAAAAGCTTCAGGCTCAATATATGCCGCTAAATAAAATTCGTGAATACATTTTTGAAGGTGGAGAAATATTAGACGAAGTTCCTGATGAAAAACCAAAAAATTTAAAAATAAAAAAGACAGAAAATACTTTTACCCCTACGTCCGATACAGACATATACATAAGGGAGAAGATATGTAACATATTTGAAATTCATTATACTCAAGAAAATGCACAGAAATATAAATATATTATTGAAAACGTCAAGAAATACGTAGAAAAAATGTTGGAGGACTAATTCAAATGAAATTAACAGATTGTAAAAAACTATCCTTAAAAAATGTAAAAATATCCGGAGATGTCATCGGGAAATTCGGAACTTTTGAAACAGAACAAACTTTTGTAAATAATACCAGAAAAGTTTTAGAAGTCGGCTACACTTTCCCGATAGCAGAAACGGCAACAGTTATTGGATTTGAAGTGTACGTTGGCGATAAAGTTATGAAAGGTCAATGTAAAGAAACAGGTAAGGCAAAAGAAGAATATACAAAAAATATAGTAAAAGGTAATAGTGCTTACCTTATGGAACAACGTTCTGAAAATATTTTCTCTATTTCAATAGGCAAGATTGCAAAAGGGGAAGAAGTAAAAATAAAAATTAACTATATTGATAAGTTTGAAATTGTGGATAATAAGGTTCAAATATTTATTCCGACACTCGTTCCTCCAAAATACAATTGTAAAATTACAGATAAATTAAAATTCGGAAAAGTAGATTATACGGTTGATTTCCAGATAAATATTGCTAAAAACGTCAACTTTAAAAATATTGAAAGCCCTACTCATAGGTTTAAATTTTCAGAAAACGAAAATGGTAATCTTGTAGAAGTTTTAAACTATGATATGTCAAAAGATTTTAAATTAAATTTTGAGCTTGTAAACGAATTAACCTCAAATGCTTTAGTTTCAAAAACTCGTGATGGTAATAATGTTTTATATATGTCCTTTATGCCAGAAATAACCGATAGCTATGAAGATAGCGAAAAAGAATATTTGTTCTTGGTTGATATTTCGGGTTCAATGTGTGGTGAAAAAATTGAAGAAACAAAGCACGCAGTAATAGAATGTTTAAAACAGCTTGATAACGGAGATAAATTTAACATAATACCGTTTGAAAGTAACTTCAATGCAATGGCTGTAAGTTCTCTTGAATATAATGCAGAAAGCTTAAAAAAAGCTATTTCGTATGTTAAATCAATTGAGGCAGGCGGTGGAACCGAAATATTAGATCCGATAAAATTTGCACTATATGAGGAGGATTCTGACAAAGTAGTTTTGTTGTTCACAGATGGCGAAGTCGGAAACGAAGAAGAAATAATAACCTTTGTTGAAAATAACATAGGTAAGAGCAGACTCTTCCCATTTGGTATAGATTATAATGTCAATTCATACTTTTTGCGCGATTTGGCAAAAGTCGGCAACGGGAAAGCTGAACTAATTATGCCACAGGAAAGAATTGATGATAAAATTATCAGAACTTTTGCAAGAATACAAACTCCATTACTTGAAGAACTTAAAATCGATTATGGTAAAAACAAACTCGTTGATGAAATAAGAGAAGATAATGCTCTGTTTAATTATGAGTTTTATAATGTGTTTGCAAAAACAGAAAATCTTGAAGACGACATTATTTTAAAAGGTAACATTGTTAATAAAGAATATTCTTGGATAATTAAAAAAGACGAAATGATACAAACTGATGTAGATTTGGAAATTCTGTTCGCAAAAATGGAAATGGACAGGTTAGAAGATTATATTCGTAATTGTAACGATTACGAAAAATCTCAAACATATAAGAATATGATTATTGAATTGTCAGAGAAATACAATATCAATTCAAAATACACGTCATTCTTAACCATTTATGAAAGAGAAGATAAGATTCTTGAAGCTCCTGAATACCAAGAAACCACTCTTAGCAGTAAAAATACATTTTTAGGTGATATAGCATCGAAATTCTCATCAATGAGATATAGTATAGATTTTGATGGATGTTTTGATAGTTTTGATAGTTGTGATGATTATGAACCGAGTGGAAATTGTTTATACTCTCTTGAGGCTCCTATTGGTAACGCTTGTGACTCAAGATTAGGTGATTTTATTGAAGATAGAGATGTGGGTGCTCCTGTTAATATGGTTGCTTCCGAACTTTTGAAAGAAGATTTATCGGAAATCCTATGCACGTTATCACCAAGAGAACAAGAAGTTTTAAAATTACGTTTTGGCATAGATGATAATCAACAGAGAACTCTCGAAGAAGTTGCCGATATTTTAGGTATAACCAAAGAAAAAGTACGTCAAATTGAGGCAAAGGCATTAAGAAAACTAAGACATCCTAACCGCAGAAAACGTCTTGAAGAGTATATTGACGATGAACCAACTGTAATACCGGAAAAAACGGATAGAGAAAAATTAGAAGATAAAGTTGATGAATACTTCGAAGAATTTATCAAACTGAAAGATAAATCTATAATAACTTATTTATTATTTGCATTTTATTGCAATATAAAAAGGCGTAATTTTGATTATAGCAAATTATTCGCATACCTTCATGCAAACATGGATATTGTATTGACGAATGATGAGATTCAGGACCTAATATATTTACTATTTACGAAAATTATATACTATGAAATGAGATTAGAATGCGATTTCCCAGAAGAGGAAACTCGTTCAAAATTCAGTGATTTATCTCTGTTTTACGAATGTATGACAAATGATACTCGAAAAGCAGTAGATACCGGATTGAATGTACCAATAACACGTAAAGGAATTGAAGAAAAAGATATCTCGGATATTCTTGAAAAAAACACTGTCTCTGAACGAATTGATTCTATTTTATGGTATTTTATAAGCTAAGGAGGTTGACATGGTCTGGATTCCAGAAGGAGCTTCCAAAGAGGAAGAGGATTTAATATTAGAAATGTCTTCTCAGGACGAAAAAGCACTCTCTTTAGTGATGAGGAAATACAACCAAGACTATTGGGGAGCAATAAAAATGAGCTTGAAAAACGGATGGTTGCTAGACCCGGTGGAATACGAGGAACTATTGGAAATTCACGAGGAAGAAGTAAAGAACAAAATATAAGATAATCCGAATTTATAGTATTCAAATTTAATATGAAATAGGAGGTAAATATGAATTGGTTCCAACATGGCTCTACAAAAAAGGAAGAAGATTTGCCTTTAAATGTAACAGCAGATGTTGAAGAAAAAATTGATTATTGGGATATTTTAGCACTTTTGGAAGAAACAACAGCCAATTACAGAGAAATGCTGAAAGAAGCTGATGGAAGAATAGGTCCATCAATCTATAAGGCATTAAAGCAAGATATGGAATTGTTGGAATTCTTTAGAAGCCGGCAAAAGTAATTATTGTTTTTGCAATAACACAAAGTATGTGCTATTATACATTCAGGAGTTGGCTTATGAACGAATATGGATATTTTGATTTTCTTCTTAAATTAAATGAGGAAGAAATGTATAATTTAGCTACCGAAATCGAAAATTTATGTTATGACGGCTATTATATACAGATGTTCAATACGGCAAGGCGTTTCCTTGAATGCACATTGTATGGTGCTTGTGATTATTTGAGAATAGAACCTTATTATAAAGAAAAAACAGACCAAATATCTATTGGCAGTACAACATATGCCTGTTTTAAAGAAACGAATGCCTTAAGGTATTATCACGAGAAGATAAAATCAAACATCACTACATTACAAGAATATTCTCACTATGACGATACCATAACTAATGAAAATATATCTGACCGTTCAATAGAAGAATTGTTTGTATTTTTACGCGACCTTTGTATTTGGTATGTAAAAGATGTAATCAAAGCAAATATTTCTTTACCAAAATACTCTATTGCTAAAAATGATCAAGTAAAATCAGATTTATTTCAAATGAACATCGCACCTTATAAAAAAGAAATATCTGACTTGAAAGAGGAAAAAGACTCTTTAAAGAAAGAAATGGATGAATATAAAAATAAATATGAATCATTATTGCAAAGTAATAATTCGCAACGAAACTCAAATAATGAAGCTCAACAATATTATGAAGATATTATCAAAAATTATAAGATTAAATGTAGTGAATATGAACAAATAGGAACAGTTAGTGAAATAAAAAATTCTTTGGGAAAAATTGCAGATCTTGAATATATCAGTACTGAGATTAGGAAAAAATATTCAGAAGTGCTAAAAGAAAATGATATCTTAAAACGCAAGTTAGATTATATAAACAATGCTAATTCAAAAACTCAAGAAGAAAAAGTAAAAGTACTCCCCAAAAGTACAGATAAAGATGATAATGACGTATTATCAAATGTAAAAAATACAGTATTACTTTTTGGTTCTATTGGATGTTACATAACATTAAAAACGGTATTCAAATATTTAATTGGTAGAAAAGAAGCATATACTGCCCGATTTAAACTTGATGAAACTGACGGTTACGGCAAATATAATCCGGAAGATTTAAGCTTATTTATTGTGTCGAAAGCATTAACGCAACTACAAGAAAAAAATATTCTTACAACAAAAGATGATAAATTTTATGATGTAGTAAAATAATAAAAGTATAAAATATTTCAAGGAGAAAAAAATGGGGAAAGCCGATTTAGAATATAGTATAAAAAATTATGTTAAGTTTCACAAAAAATATACGAACGATTTATACGAAAAAATAAAAGATAATCAAGTATATTTAAATGATGAAGATATAAAAGTTCTACTATATTCATACGACCCTGTATTACGGTTTGTAGAATATTGCGTAAATAAGCTAAATCTTAATATAGAATTAGATTTTGAAAGTAAATTCGCTAAATTGGAAGAAGAGTACAAATTATTAACAAAAAAATATGAAGATACAAAAAGGATTTTGAGTAAATATCAGGAAGATGCGCATAAATATATTGAAGTATTAGAAAAATATAGGCAATTATCTAAAGAATACGAAAATGCACAAAGAAACTTAGAAAATGCAAAAAATAATTTGGATATTATACAAAAGAAATATAAAATTATGGAACCCATTGAACAAGAAAATAGGGATACTGAAGGTATAGAATCACTCGAAGAAATAAAGGAAATAGTTGAAAATAACGAAAGTTTATCTCCTGGCAGTAACTATTCAAATTCTGAGATGTACAGAGAATACCTCTCTGACAGCCCCACGCAATGGGATTAATTGTTACTTGTGAATAGATGAAGAGAGTTTTTATGTAAAGGATTCTGGATTTGTTAGAAAAAATTATATTACCAAACAAAAATGTATATGTGAATTCTAAAATATTGGATATTGTCCATAAGAGAAAGATTGAAAAATTAATTCATTTTACTAATATTAAAAACCTTGAAAGTATACTTCGAATGGGTATATGTACCAGAAGATATTTAAGGGAAAATGAAATAAAATATGAATACAATGATCCACACAGAAAAGATAGAAGGAGAGATTGTTCAAGTTTTTCTATTGAATATCCTAATACTGGTTATTTATTTAAACTAATAAATAATACCGAAAATAAATTTTGCATAATTATACTTGATGCAGAAAAGCTATTACCTAATATTCTAGATAAATATTATGTATATTGCAATGCCGCAACAACAGAGGCCAGTTCTTACTTGTCTTCAGAAGCGTTGACACAACCAAAATTTTTTGAAAATATGTTTTATGATTCCAAGGTATCATATTTACCAAAAGATGTGCAATCAGAAGTACTAATTAAAGGAAATGTTTCTACAAAATATATACAAGAAATTCATTTTATGAATAATGACGATTTAGAAGAATTTAAAAATATATGTAAAAAATTAGATTTTGAGAATAAATATACGTTTAAAGTCTCTGATTTATATTTTAAAGACCGAGAACAAATAAATTGGGTAAAGAGATAGAACTATTCTAGAATTATTGTTTGTACAGATTTTATTCAATCCTGAATAACTCTTTTTCAATATGCTTAAAATGCTCTTGTGTGAGAGCATACTTCAGGGATGACAACTCTTTGGAGTTTAATTTTTATTTTGAACTCCACTGGAATTTCAATCATTTTGGAAATAGTAATTGGTACATTGAAAGAATGTAGAGTGGCACTATTTTTTATATTGAATAGTAGTATTTCTTAATTTTTTCAGCCATCATTTTTCTACGCTCAAGCAAAAATTCATCATAATCGCTTGCTTGCATAGAGAAAATCTTTTCCGGGATACAATTCATTTTTAAATTATTTTTTAAATCTTCTTCATTTAATATTGTTCCAACAGAACATTGGTTATTGTGGCACTGTTCAAGTGCTTTTGTGAAATATTCGTTTGGAGCTTGTTTCCCAACGGAAATATTTACGGTTGTATCTAAATAAGTATAATTAGCAACTTGGTTATATTTTGATTTATCATCATATCCATTTTGTTTTAAAAATTCTTTTGGGAAAATATGATGAACGTCACCAGTTACAGTTACTAAATCAGAAACTTTTGTTGTACTTGAAAATAATGATTGTTCTGCATTCCAAACTTGTGCAGCGATAAAGGTATTAAAGTATGGACTGTTTATAGATGAAGTTTCCAAATTTTGAACTAATCCAACATTCCAGAAAGTATCTGATAATTCCGCTTCCTCAACTTCCGCAAAGAATCTTCTAAACCCTTTCTCTTCAATATTTCTTAAATCTCTGTCCATTTGTGATTCTGGAGAACCGATATATCTGCTAGTTAATGTAGACAATACAAACCATTTTTGAACAAATCTTTTTATCTCAATTTTATCAATATCTTTTGAATTATTCAGAATTAAATATAAAGTATAAGCGAAATCCAATGTCATTTTAGAATTTAGTAATTTTTCATTAATAAAACCACAAGCTTTTATTAATAATACAAAATTCTTAAAATTATATTCGTTCATAAAATTTTTAACACCAGATGTTAATTGGTTAAAACTA
Source organism: Cyanobacteria bacterium UBA3301 (assembly GCA_002361485.1). Lineage (GTDB taxonomy): Bacteria > Cyanobacteriota > Vampirovibrionia > Gastranaerophilales > Gastranaerophilaceae > Zag111. The sequence goes on from DESZ01000026.1 coordinate 20,108, forward strand.
TTTTCTGCAATTTCTTCTTTAAAAGTCCTCGTTTCAAAATCTCTGCCTGACAATAAATTAACTAAATCTTTTAACTTGCCTCTACCAAATTTATGCATCAAACAAACTCTCAACATATCATTATAATCAGGATCGTATATTGCTTCTCTATCATCTTTTAGCCATTTTAACATCGGAGCAAATTCTGATTGCATAAATTCATCATCTGTAGAAGATAATTTTTCATAAAAAATAGGATCTACTGCAAGATGGCAGAAATAGTCAATTGCTTTTCTTAAAATATTTCCACCATATTTAGAATCTGCTGCAATTTTTGACATCGCAAAGTCAGATTCATTCAAGCGTTTGCCTTGTGAATTTATTCTAACAAAGATTTCTGTAACTTCATTTATATCTAAATCCGGAACAAGTATGATTGTACCCATTTGACAAGTTCGTATGTCTAAAAGTTTTTGTATTGCTTTATTAATAACATCAGATGATACTTCCGGGTTATTAGCCATATATTCATTAATAAAATTAAAGGCATTAAAATCTGGTTTAAAAACAACAGAAATATCTGCAATCCAGTTTTTACTTTTTACATGAACGGGAGTCTGAACGGCAAATCTTTCTTCATTACCCTCTGCTAATGGGTTAAAGGCAATTTTGTATGCTTTTGTTTCATAATCTTCGGTTAAAATCTTCTGTCCAGCCAGTGCTGTCATTAATGCAGTTACACGCTGCTGACCATCTATTAAAATTTTGGTACCACCAGCTTCTTTACCATCTTTTAATCTTACAGTTGGATTCTGCCAAATTATTAAATATCCTGTTGGATAACCACTATACAAAGAATCGATCAAATCTCTTACTTTACTTGGATTCCATACAAACGGTCTTTGTATTTCTGGTATGGATATTTCACCACTATTAATAAAACCTAAAATATTATCTACTGAATATTGTGCAACTGAATATTTATTAGTCATACTCCAATCCTTTTTCTTTTTAGGGTATCACAAACATGGATTTGAACATATTTTTAAGTGTTATAAAACGGGATTTGAATTAATTTGCCTTTTTATCCATTCCATAATTATAGATACAAGATAGTCTTGTTCGGTCGGGGTTAGTTCTCTGCCTTTTGGAAATTTGTGCCATTTTTCGATACAGCCACGACAGCAAGTCGCTGTTGCGTGTTGGGCAATAAATACGGGGTGTCCCCTCATAGAAGTTTGTTTGCCGTCATTCACTGGTTCAGCCGGTGCAACTCTATCTCGAATAAAATCGCAGGCATGAGAATGAATCGTATCAAGCCCTTTGTCCTTGATATATTCAAGTTCTTTTGCCCGGAGCTTAAATCTGCTCCTGAATTTTGATTTTGCAAGTCTATCTAAAATATCCATAGTCTTTTATTTTTGGCTCTCTAATACATCTGACAGGTAGGTTTTGTAGTATTGTTTAAAGGATTTAGGCTTCTTAATTTTCACACTCGTTCCCCATTTAAACAGTTCTTGGCATATTGCATAAGTTCCGCCGGATGTGAATTTTACCTGAATATTGCCATTTTCAAGTTCTTTCATTTTTTGTGTCGGGTGAAAATGATAGTTCAAAACGTCATTTTTTACCTCTTTATCAAATTCAAGGGTTATATCTATCGGCGTTTCCTGATAAATTCCGAAAGAATTATTGCAATATTCTGTCAAAGAAAAGTTTTCATCTTTTTCAAAATATTCATCAAGCAGGGTTATATCCTTGATTTTATCTATCTTATACAATCTTAAATCGCTCACATAGTCGTTATAGCCTACAAGATAGTATTTTTCTGCAATAATTATTCCGTAAGGATTAAGTGTAATGGTTTTAGATTTGCCGTCTATATCATAATTAAACTGAATCCTCTTGAATGCGAGCATAGCATTACGCAGCAATTCCATCGTTTTACTATCGGTTTTAATCCTCGGATATTGACGAACTGCAAAGCCTTCTGACTCTAATATCGCCTCAATGTCTGTTTCTAACCCTCTTGCATTCTTTTGGGGTGTCAAAGCCTTAATTTTTGAGATAAGTTCATCAAGTTCTTGTTTGCGGGTATCATCGTGCGACAACCCTTTTAAGTATTCAAGGTTAGCAAAATCATCAGCATTAAAGGTTATAAGTGAATTCATTGTGCCTTTTACAAACCGCCAGCGTTTCTTCTTGTCGTTTGATTCTACTTCCTCAATTTTTTCGGGAAACATATCAAACAACAAAGTTTTCATACGCTCTGCCGACCTGCGTGAACATTCAAAATGCTCCTGAATATCTGATATACACAGACCTCTGAAGCTGTTTTGAAACATCATCGCAAGTTCAATTATTTCTTCTGCTTTTCTTAATCTGCTTGGTTCTCGCATATTTTACCCGTTTTTCATTTTTTACAATTATATTATAAAACAGTCATGCGTCATTTTTGGACATATTAAATTTGTTATAAAATTTCCAAATTTACGGTTTTAAAAAATTTGCCTTAAAATCAATATCTTTACCTAAAATATTTAACCCTTCTAATGTTTTTTCTTTGTATATTTTTGCAATTCCTTCTTTATTATTAGTGCTATTTGTTCCTAAAGAATAATATAAGCTGAGTTTCCATACAAAATTTCCTATTTTTTTATTTCTCAATTTTTCAATAGCTTCATCAACTTGATTTTTGTCAAAAAGTTTATTTTTAGATAATTTCATTAAATCTTCAATTGTAGAAATAATTGTTTTAGTATCTTTTTTCCCGACAATATCCATATGTTTATTAATATATTTTGTTAAAAATTTTCGATTTAATGTATCATCTATATTGCAGTCCAAACAAAATATTTGGTGAAATCCAGAACCATCATTCACACTTAATTGAAAATTGCCTGACCAATTTTCAATTGAAAGAAGATTTTGAACATTGTTTAAGAAATCTGGATTTTTAGATATATAATTTACTAAACGTCGTGAATTAGGAACTTTTAACCCTACATAAAAAGCGATTTTTAAACCATTATGAGCGGTATAATCTATTTGATTCATAAAGCCATAATTAACATCAATAACATATGCATATCCGTTATTGTGTCTACGAACCAAATTTTTGTTATTCACCATATTTTCAAGTATAATTTTTATTTTTTCGTCATTCTCTTTTTTTATAAAATGCTGATATTTTATCAAGGTTGATATAGCATTCTTTTGAACTTCAGGTAAATTATCATTATTCATTTTAATTATTTTATCAATATCATCAATATTTTCGCATAAATTTTTAACGGTGTCATCTAAAGGTGTGTATTTTTCTTTTAGAACATTAATGTAGTGTTTTATCATTAAATGTTCTCCTCCTTCTCCTAAAATCTGCTTTTCCAAAATTTCTAAAATGTCTTTATAGGATAAAAAATGATATCCCATATATCGTTGTTCATCTGTGTCAAAATCTTGTGGCTTTTCAATATCAAGAAATATAAAATAATTATTCTTTTTATCTTTAAATTTCTCATTTACAAACTTAAAATAATGTTGGCACTGTTCTCCGTGTTCACAAGATCCGTATTTATTTTCAATAGTTATTGTAAAAGAATCTCCAATAACAAGAATGTCAATTCTTCTACTTTCATCAGTACTATATTCTGTTAATATTTTTACATCGTTGCAAAAAGTAATTTTGTCATTAGGAAAACATTTATTAAAACATTCTTCCAAAATATTAAAACCTAATCCGTGAGAAGCTTTGTTATCAAGTAACCAAGCTAAAAAATTTGAGTGTCGTACTTCATAATTTTCTAATCTTAAAACTTTAAAAATATTAAAATCAGTGTTTCTTTTTTCTTCAAGAACTTTAACAAGGTTTTCAAAATTTTTATTAACTATCATAAATTATAACTCCTCTTATACGCTTCTTGTCCCTTTAGAGCGTCCTTTTTCATCATACATGTATAATGAACTTCCTCTTCTAATATTAATGGTTCCAGCACAACTGTGAAACTCTCCGCTGCCTATAGAAATTGTACTTAAGGAGTGTGCTTTCTCATCATAAACATATAAAGTTGAACCTCTTTGTATGCAAACAAAATTAGATGAAAATCCGCATAGTTTGCCATTACCTATAGAAATAGTACAACTTGTTTGATTCTTTTCATTGTAAACATATGCTGTACTTCCCCTTTGAACTACTGATGATATTGTCATAATACTTAACTCCTTTCTATTTTCATAGTATCAGAATAGCACGCGCTTATGCCAATCTGTGGCGTACTATGAAAATATGATAAACACTTGATTATTATAATACAAAAACATACGACACAAAATGACGGGAGTGAGTTGGATAATAAAATTAAAAGGAGAAGAATCATGATTAAAAGTGAAGTTTTAGAAAAGGTTTGTGAAAATATTTTTGAGGAAAAACCTCATGTGTTACAAACAGGGTTTAAAGATTTGGACACGATTTTGAGTGGTGCTGAAAATTCGAGTCTGATAACCATCGGGGCAAGACCGGCTATGGGGAAAAGTAATTTTGCCACAAGTATTATGCTGAATTTACTTGAACAAAATAAAAAATGTTTGTTCTTTTCGCTTGAATTGAGTGAAGGGCTACTTATAAAAAGATTACTTTGCCAAATAGGGGAAGTAGATTATCATTTATTACAAATGCCAAATGAAATTTCAAAAAGGGAAAAGAACGTTGAAAAAATTATGAAAGCACTTGATAAATTATCAAAATACGATTTAACTATTTATGACGAGCATTTTAATGTTGTAGATATAAAAGACAAAATTGAACAAATAAAACCTGAATTTGTTTTTATAGACTATTTACAGCTTATTGATGTACCGAGTAAGAAACCCCGTTCGGAATCTTTTGAAAAAGTTATGAGAGATTTAAAAAGGATTGCAAAAGATAATAATTGCATTATTTTTATAACGTCTCAACTATCAAGAGCGTTAGAGTCAAGATGTGATAAAAGACCGTTATTATCGGATTTAAGAGAAAGCGGTGCAATAGAAAATATATCTGATATTGTTATGTTTATTTATAGAAGAGACTACTACACTAATCCTGATTATGATGAAGAGGATTACGCACGTCTAAAGGGGGAAGCAGAAATAATCGTTGCAAAAAATAAATACGGAACAACGGCAATTATTAGGTTACTTTTCAGAAGTTCAATAATGAAATTTTTGGAGCCCCCGCAACCTGAATTTGATGCTTTTTAAGGAGTGCTTATGACATCAAATAAGTTTTATATCAGCGATGAATATTATTACACAATAAAAAGAATTAAAAATCGCATAATACATATTCCTTGTGATGAATTAAAAGCAAAACAAAGATTTTTCCTAAATGCGATAAAATGGCTTTATCCGTATAAAGCTGACACACTTAATTCTGCAAGAATTCATTCCGGTAAAAAATGGATTTTAAAAATGGATATTAAAAGTTTTTATGATTCTGTTCCGAGCCACGAAATTCAACGGGTAGTATCAAAAGTATGTGAGAGGATAAATCAGTATAACAATTCGCTTAGTTATTTATCACTTGTAACCATAAATGGGAAATTGCCGACAGGAGGTCCGACATCACCACATATTGCAAATGCTTGCTTTAAGGGAATTGATAAAGAGATTATGTCGGTGAGTTCGGTTTTGGGGATAGATTACACAAGATATGTTGACGATTTGACCTTTTCTTCATACTGCAAAGAGACATTGGAAATTGTGGAAAAGAAAGTTACTGCACTTTTAGCATTTTACGGATACAAAATAAATCCAAAGAAAACAAAATATATTTCGGATAATAAGCAGCAAAGCATTTTGGGGCTTGTTGTGAATAATTATCGGGTGCGGTTGTCAAAAAATTTTAAACGAAATATCAGGGCAATGCTGCATAGTTATGCTGTCTATTTGTGTAATTCAAACATTAAAGACACAAAACATTTGGCTTGGGATACCAAAAAAGAACAACAATTATCCGGTTATATATCTTACATTTGCCATGTTGATAGTCCTTTTTATGTTCAATTAAAAAGGTATGCCCAAAAACTTGAACAAAAATATTTGGTGATAATCCCGTACTTTGGACATTAGAAAGATATTAATCAAGAAACCGACCTTTAAATAAAAGTCGGTCTTGAAAAAGGTTATCGATACGAACGAAGTGAGTATCTGAGTTCCTTCTGGTTGTTATTCGTGGCATATAGCGAATCGCTTGCCCATATAATTATTATAAAATACACTTACGACATTTTGTGTCATATCGCTGGAAATCTGCTCCTGAATTTTGATTTTGTTACATTTCTCCAAAATGTTCAATTGTAATATCTGTGTATTTACTGAATATTTTACTTGTATTTGTTTCTCCTGTGTTTAAGTAATCAAGCATTTTTCTTTGCATAGCTTCTGTTTCTAAAATAGTAAACATTTCTATTGCAGCTAATTTATCGTCATAAAGATTAGTTAGTTTGTCATACAATTCTCTGGCTAGCTCTGTATTCTTCCGCTTTTCAGCTATATCTTGTAAAAATACAACTCGCTCTGGAATGCCCCATCTGTCAAAAGAAGTTGCAGTGTCAACATAATTAAATAAATTATCCATATAACGGTGATTCATGTAACTTTCATTCTTATCAACACATTTATTAAATATTTCCATTTTCCTTTTACTATCAAGAGACTTCATTACAGCATACAAGAAGTCAAAGTTGTCAAACATTTGTTTCGCATTCATATAAAGTTTCTTACTTTCTTCAGATGCATTTATAAGTTTATCCAAAGAATCTAAACTTCTGTCTTGCATAATTCTTCTAATATATAAGCTCATATTGTATGACAAGTAACGATGACATAATGTATGAAAGTATGATAGAGCTTTCTTATTTTTATAAGTTGCATGATACTCTTTACCATTAGCTAAATGTAATGAATAATGGTATCTTTTTAGGTTTTTGAGTTTGCCGTTTATAAATTCTATCCCAACAGCATATGCAAGATTTAAAAATTGCTTCACGAAATTCTCAGGATTAGGTATATCAGCAAATTCTGAATGTTCATAGTCAGGCTTGCCATAATCCAAATAAACATATTTTAAACAAGCACCATTATCATCATTTGCATACATATAACACATATTCTGTGCCCGTTCTTTATCAACATTGCCAATATACATACAATCAACTTGTTCGTATGGAATTTTGATAAAAGTTTCTCTATTGGATTGTTGTATAATATCTAGAAATTCATCTGCACTTGTCTTGTTAAAATCAACATAGTCTTCAAATAGTCTTTTGGTTGCATCATCAAAATCTATATCCTTTGCTGATTTCTTAATTTCTTCAACATAATCTATCTTTTTCATGGTATTTACCTCATTCTAATTTTATCATAAATGAGGGCTATGTCAGAAACGGACATAGTCACTTAATACTTAATTTTTTATTAACAAATAAACATTTAATAATATTTTCGTTTATAATAGCAGTATTAAAAATAGAAAGAGGTCGAAATTCGCATGAAAAAAGGAATGTTTATATTTTTAGCAATATGGTTTTTCATAATTTTTGTGACATTATTACTTTATTGCATATTTAACTGGCAGGAAGTAATAATTTTTAAGCCTTTCAGCGGAAACTCTGCAATGTTATGTATGCTAATTATATGGACGTTTATACCTTTTTTAGCAAAATTTAAATTTGGAGATTTTGAATGGGAGATAAATAATCCGCTATATGCAAATATGGAACAAGCAAAACAAAATTTAGATGAAGCCGCAAATAAAGCTCAAAACATAAACATTGATTTTAATATCCAAAATAAATATAACGAAGAATTGAATACTATTATGAAGAAGAAGGGAGGCAAAAATGTTTAGTTATAGCCAACCTCATTCTGCTTATAGTTATATGCAGAGAAGAAACGAAAGTTCTAACTTGTTAGCTGATGCTGCACAAAAGGGAATAGCGCTGCTTAATAAACAAATAGATTATCAACTTTTAAATGCTTTTCAAAATTATATTATTTCTGTTTTAAATATCGTTTCACAAAAAATGGGAATTGATTATATTTCTTTTTATAATCAATTTAATTTGTCAATCAGTAATTTATTACCCTATGACCAAGTAAAAAGAACGATTGAATTCATTTTAAATATCGCAAAAAGCATATAGTGTTATAGATGAAATTGTCAAAAGTTGATAAAAATACATCATAATAAAACTTTGATGTTGTTTTATGATTAGATAATATATTATCTATATATTGACATTTT
>DESZ01000002.1 GCA_002361485.1 Cyanobacteria bacterium UBA3301
TAGCCCCTGCAGAAGCATTTGTACCGGAACTTTGCGATGAATTATTTTTAAAGTTGCCGATTATATTGCCAATTGTTTTATAATTGGTTAGGGCACCTCCAAGTGCGTATGTGCCTGAAGTCTTTGCATAATTACCAATATAATCGCCTTTGATATTATTTATTGTTCCGCTGTTATATATTGCACCGCCTCTTGCGTAGGTTCCTGTAGATTTAGCATTATTGCTGCTATAGTTACCTATGATGTCGTTTATAGCTCCATAGTTTGATATCGCGCCACCTGCAGCATATGTACTTCCTGCTTGCACATAGTTATTACTGTAATTCCCTTTTATATCATTAATAGTTCCGTCATTATATATAGCACCGCCCATGGCTAATGTGCCAGATGTTTTTGCATAATTACCGCTATATTCACCAATAATATCATTTATTGATGCGCTATTATAAAGTGCGCCGCCTACGGCGTATGTTCCTGAGGATTGAGCGTTATTAGTTTTATAATCACCGGTGATATTATTTATATTGCCATAATTATATACTGCACCCGCAATCGCGTACGTACCGGAAGACTTAGCATAGTTATCCGTTAAATTGCCGTTAATATCATGTATAGCGCCACTACGGTTGTTATATATTGCGCCACCTGCAGCTCCGGCGCCAGAGGATTCGATATAGTTACCCGCTAAGTTGCCATTAATACCATTTATGGTGTTGCTATTATATATTGCCCCACCGTTGGCACTTGCGTTTGCAGATTGTACATAGTTTTCAGAAAAATCGCCCTTTAGTGAAGAAATTTCCCCTTGGTTATAAATGGCACCTCCATTAGCTGTACCTTCTGTGGAATATGAATAATTTTTCTCAAAATTACCTTCAAGTGTAGTAATTACACCCGTTTCACTATTATGAACCGCTCCTGCAGTAGCAGACTGTTCCCCTGAATTTTTAGTATAATTACCCGTAAAATCTGCTTTTATGTCATCTATAACACCTCTGTTTTCTATAGCCCCCGCTGTAGTACCAAACTTATTTTCACTAAAACTTGCATTAGCTTCAGCATAATTGTTTTCAAATTTACCTGAAATCTTGTCTATTTTGCCATTGCCATTAAACAATACTCCCGCATAAGCAGAACCGTTTGCAGTATTTATTGCTCTATTACCTTTAAATAACCCCGAAATTTCGTCAATTGTTCCGTCGTTTTCAACAGCACCTATCGCACCAATAATGCCTTCACTGACATATGAAGAAATCGAGCTGTTATTTATAAAATCTGCTTCAATTTTGCCTATTTTATCATAATTTGATATTAAAATTCCGTATGCTTTGTCTTTTGCAGAAATGGTGTTATTTTCAAACAACCCTGAAATATTTGTTATTTCCCCAGCTTTATTATAAATAGCACCGCCATAAAGACCATAGTTGTCTGTGGATGTATGGTTGTTATCGTGTGCATAAATATTTTCCAGATTAACCTTAGCATTAGCGTTATTGATGTACATAACAGAACCTTCGTTACGGATCAATCCTGCGTTTACAAGCTCAACATCTTTAACCGTAACGTCTGATGCATTGGTAACATTCATTCCGCTGTGGCCTTGGAAATCGATTACGGATTTTGAACCGTCTTCACCAGTAACACCGTTGATTGTAAATTTGCCTGTGCCTGTTGTGCCCAGGTTTTCTGTTACTGTATAAACATCACTTGCTGTTTCAAAATCAAATGTACGCCCGTCAAGATTCGCTTGGTTTACAATTGCCAAAGTGTCGCCCAACGGATTGTCAGTCGTTGTACTTTCAGTTCTTAAATTGGTTATTCCGATACTGTCATTTGTTGTGTCGGTTGTTGCCAATCCCATTGAACCATATAATTTATCCACTTTGACGTGTGATTGATATTTATCAAACCAATCCGTATGAAGTTTCAATTCATCCGTGTAATTTGTAGTGGTTTCATTTAATAACCTATCAACACCATCTTGAATTTGAGTTTTAACTGTATCAGACAATGCAAGTTGTAAGTTATCATCTTGTGTTTTCAAGATTTGAATTTTGAAATTTTCGTCTGTAATATTGTCAAAACTACCATCAAGAACGTTCAAACTATCTAATACTATTGTTCCTGTTGATGGTGCGGAAGTTGCGATTGTATCTGCGGTTTTGTTGGTTACGTTAATATCTATTGCTGTATTTAATGCTGATTGGAGTGTAACAACTCCGAAATTATTGGCATCTATATGGTCGTTTGCCATATCAACATAACCACCATTAGTGTCATTTTTAAATGTTCTACCCGAATTATTAATTACGCCGTAAGTTGTTGAACCGTCTTCTTGCTCTTGCGAACCCAATGTAACCTGAGCATTATTATACAGACTAATATTGTTTTGACTTATTTCATTATTAAATATGTAATCTCCGCCTTTAGTGTCACTGTTATTGATATTCAAAGTACCATTTGAACCATTAATTGTTCCGTTGAATGTAATGGATTTGCCACTTGCGGCATTTAAATTTACTGTGCCATTTTTATTATATATATCGTTATAAGCATCATTTGCTTTATTGTTATAAAATAGGATGTCTTGAGTATCGGCTAATAAGTAGATTTTTGTTGAAGGTGTTGCACTTCCTACATTATAAATAGCTCCGCCGAATGCCTCAACACCATTGACTGAATTCCCTATAAAATTACCCGTAATACTGCTTGTGCTACCATAAGCATTGTATATTGCGCCGCCATAGCTATAATATTGAGAGGTACACGAATTGCCAATAAAATCCCCAATAATACTTTTAATTATTGTGCTATTAGAATTATATATAGCTCCGCCGTATGCGGTTGCTTTATATTCGTCATTGTTTGTTGCATAGGCATAGTTATTTATAAAATCAGCTCTTATATTACCAATTATAGTGCCAGATGCATAACTCAATATAGCCCCGCCACTGGCACTGGCGCTTTTTGTACCGGAATGATTTGAGTATACGAAATTACCTATAAAAGTCCCGGTAATATCTCCAATCTTTGCATAATTAGCAATAGCGCCCCCAGAGGAGCTTATGCCTGAGCTTCCGTCATGTGTTGAATATGCATAATTTCCTATAAAATTTGCTGATATGTTTCCTATAATTGATTCTTGTGAAGCTGTAGTATTATTATTCCAAATCGCACCACCCTGAGCGTGTGCATGTTTGTCATTATGAGCGTTTGTCATTGTATAATTGCTTATAAAATCACCGGTTATATTACCCATAGTCGCAAGTGTGTTTGTGCCACCCGAATAATTAATTATGGCACCGCCTTCTGAATAATAGGTACTTGTATGTGCTGAATTATCTGTAAATACACCAGAAATATTGCCGATAGAAACACTATTGTTACTACCATAGTTTGCGATAGCGCCACCATATCCGCCATTGGAAACTTCATTAGCTACAAAGTCAGATACAATATCTATAGATGAATTTATTGCTGTATTATACACAGCACCACCACGAGATATTGTACTTGAGTCTTTAAACAATTGATTATTTACGTTATTTGAACTAAGGGTAGTTACTCTAGTTGAAGTTTCTGTGTATGAAGCAGGTTTTGTATAAGTATATTTGAAATATCTTGTTTCGTTGTTTGGCAGCATGATAGGATCAACATGCTCCCCTGCCTCGGAAACTTCTTCCCATTGTATACTTGAGGATGTTGATAATTTATCTGTGTTAATGTCAATTTTATAATAATTTGTTGTTATATTGCCTTGAGTATCGGTTGTTTTGTAGATAAAATTATAGTCACTTTCCGTGCCCGGAGTCAGAGTATACAAGCTATTATCACCAAGTGTTGGTGCAATATTTTCTTGTGCATTAGCGCTTGCGCCAAAAAACGTCAGCCCTGCAAGAGCAGCAACTGATAAACTTTTTACAAATTTGCTATTATTATTCATCGTACGTTTTTTCATGTGTCAATACCTCGTATTCTTTCAGACCTGCCTTCTTAAATTGATAAGTCGGCATATCCGGAGTAAAACTTTAGGGTTTAGAGGAAATTTTTACAATCTGAAATATAATATATCCTCTTAGATATATTAATATTATTTACCATGTTTTATTAAATTTAAAGTGGTTAGCTTAACAATCTTTACAATTTTAAAATATTTTATAAATATTTAACAAATTTTGATTGACATTTGTTTGTACTTGATGTTTTATAATACTATACCGACTGAATTTTTGTGCTGTGAAGTGTAAATTTATTTTTGCTTCAGAAAATTCAAAAGTATAAAGTAGCCGAAATCGCGACGTCCAAGCGTTTCTTTATGGCTTTAGTATAGGACAATTGGTAAAAGGAGAAATTATGCCAACCATTAATCAGCTGGTTCGTCAAGAACGTAAAATGCTAAAATCAAAAACAAAATCTCCTGCTTTGATGAACTGTCCTCAAAGACGTGGAGTATGTACAAGGGTTTATACTACAACCCCTAAAAAACCTAACTCAGCTCTTAGAAAAGTTGCCAGAGTCAGATTAACTAACGGATTTGAAGTTACTTCATATATTCCGGGTATCGGTCACAATCTTCAGGAACACTCTGTTGTTCTTATTCGTGGCGGTCGTGTAAAAGACCTTCCTGGTGTTCGTTATCACATCGTTCGCGGTACTTTAGATACTGCAGGTGTTGCTAACAGAACTCAATCAAGATCTAAATACGGTGCTAAAAGAGATAAAAAAGGAGGTAAGAAGTAATGTCAAGACGTTCTAAACCTGCAAAAAGAATTCCTTTAGCAGATCCTATTTATAACAGCGTAGATGTTTCTAAATTTATCAACCGCATTATGCGTCGCGGTAAAAAATCTTTAGCTGAAAGAATTTTCTATTCTGCTATGGAAAAAATTAAAGAAAGAACAAATGAAGAGCCGATGGAAGTTTTCCAAAAAGCATTAACTAATGCTACTCCGTTATTGGAAGTTAAAGCTCGCCGTATCGGCGGTTCTACATATCAAGTACCTTTAGAAGTAAAAGCAGACAGAGGATTCGCTCTTTCTTCTTCTTGGATAATTGATTTTGCCAAGAAAAGAGGCGGAAAGTCTTATGTTGACAAACTTGTAAATGAAATTATTGATGCTTCTAACGGACAGGGTGCAGCTTGCAAAAAACGTGAAGACACCCACAAAATGGCTGAGGCTAACAAAGCTTTTGCGCATTACAGATATTAATATTTTATGTTAATAAGTTAAAAGATGTCTGCATTTCATTGCAGGCATCTTTTTTTTTGTGATTATTTATGTTTGCGTTAGAATTATGCTATGAACAAAAAATATTCGATTTGTTATAATTCTTCGATAGATAACGCAGTTCAGATAATTAAAAAATTATCATTAGTGTTAGAAAGTTATGAACTTGAATATGAAATTTACGATGTTGATAATATCTCATCTAATGCTGATTTTGCATTTGTAATTGGCGGTGACGGCACGATTTTAAAAGCCGCAAGATATTTTGCAAAAAGTTCTACTCCCGTTTTGGGTATAAATCTCGGACATTTAGGTTTTTTATCGCAGGCAACAGATAATGAACTTGATTTGGTTGTGAAAAAAGTTAAAAATGAGCAATATATTACACAAAATCGTATGATGTTGGAATCGGATAATTATTTGGCGTTGAATGATTTTGTGGTTAAGGGTGAAGAAATATCAAGAGCTTCAAGCTTTTCTCTTGAAATAAATGACGAGTTTGTTTGTGATTATTTCGCTGATGGGGTTATTATTTCTACTCCTACAGGTTCAACAGCTTATGGAATGGCTTCAGGCGGTCCGATTTTAACGCCGGAACTTGATGCTGTCGCTATTATACCGATTTGTCCTCATACTTTGAACGCACGTCCAATTGTAATTAAATCGGATTCTGTTATTAAAATTATTTCTCATAATAAACAAAAGAATTGTGTAGTTGCTGACGGACAAAATGTTTTTTCTTTTATGGATAATATATGTATAAAAAAATCTGACAAGGTCGCAAAATTGGTGCTTTTATCAAACGATTTTTATTCCGTTTTACGCGACAAACTTCAATGGGGAATAAATCCTACAAAGAAATAATTCCCTACTTAAAATTTGTTCATAATTCATGGCAAATTATTGTACTTTTTTCCTATTTAACATAAGATATTGTTATATTATATATGTTTTAGGAAATATAAGAGGTAAAGTAAGTGGAAAACATAGTTGCAGATCTTTTTTCTTCAAAAGAGAACAATTCAGGGAATATGATGCAAAGTGCAAATATAAATCCGACAAAGATTAAAGTTATTGGTGTCGGCGGTGGCGGCGGCAATGCTGTAAACCGTATGATTAGAGCGGGATTGTCAGGTGTTGAATTCTGGCTGATGAATACTGATTTGCAGGTTCTATTGCAGGGTCAGACAAAGAACAGAATTCAATTGGGTGCTGTTTCAACTCAAGGTTTAGGTGCGGGTAACGATCCTTCAGTTGGGGAAAAAGCCGCTGAAGAAGCTCAACAGGAAATAACCAAGGCTTTAGACGGCGCAGATATGGTATTCATAACCGCAGGTATGGGCGGTGGTACCGGTACAGGCGCAGCTCCTATAGTTGCTAAAATTGCAAAAGAATTAGGAATTTTAACTATTGCGGTTGTTACAAAACCATTTACTTGGGAAGGCCGTAAAAGACAAAATCAAGCTAACGTTGGTTTAGATAAATTAAAAGAATACGTTGATGCTGTTATTGTTGTTCCAAATGATAAGTTGTTACAAGTGGTTGGCAGAGATGTTTCTTTACCTGAATCTTTCAGTATAGTTGATGATGTATTATTAAGGGGCGTTCAAGGTATTTCTGATATAATTACTGTTCCCGGTATTATAAATGTTGATTTTGCGGATGTAAAATCAGTAATGCATTCTTCAGGTTCTGCATTAATGGGTATCGGTAAGGCTCAAGGTGAAGGCCGTGCAGTAAAGGCAGCTCAACAAGCTATAAATTCT
This sequence comes from Cyanobacteria bacterium UBA3301, assembly GCA_002361485.1. Classification (GTDB taxonomy): domain Bacteria; phylum Cyanobacteriota; class Vampirovibrionia; order Gastranaerophilales; family Gastranaerophilaceae; genus Zag111. Next base: position 6,995 of record DESZ01000002.1, read on the forward strand.
CAATTGTTAGAATCTTCAATCAACGGTGCATCAGGTGTTATTGTAAATATAACAGGTGGCGCTGATATGGGTATTCATGAAATCAGCGACGCGGCTTCAATTATTCACGATGCGGTATTGGAGGATGCAACAGTTATTATTGGTACTGCGGTTGATGAAAGAATTCAAAATGATATTCAAATTACTGTTATTGCAACCGGTTTTGATTTAAAAAATAATTCATCAATTTCTCAATTCGGAGCTTTTAACTCTTCTACCGGTTCAGTAACGACAACAACCTCGGAACCTTCAAAAATAAATGCTGCTGATTTCTTTTCAGGAGCATTCAATAATACGAATAAATCAATATTAGAATCGACCCCGTCATCTACAAATAAGGGATTTACTAATATTGAAATTCCTGATTTTTTGAAAAGATAAGTATATTAAAAATAATAAAAAAGGACTTGATTCTATCAAGTCCTTTTTTATTTGCACGCATCTTCTTCAGCATCGATTTTGCCGTTAAAATTGTTGTCTACGCCATCTGTGCAGGAGCCTATTGAAGCTTTACTTTCTGCTGAAGGATTAAATTTTAAATACGGAATTACGCTCCAAAGATAGTTAAAAAAGTTTTTGTAACTCGATGCTAATTTATAATTTTGTATAATAACCGTGTTTTCATCATTTTTGTTTTCTCCGCTGTTAGAAAAATTCATTGACCCGAGAATTACGTAGCTTTCATCAACTATCAGAGCCTTTGAATGTAATTTTCCTGCGTAATTTTCAAATTTTATCTTAACATTAGAATCCCGTAAAAGCTTGTGTTTTGAATTTTGTGTTGTCGCTGAATTCGCATCAAGAATTATTTTGACATCTATGCCTTTATTGTGGGCGCTAATTAGAGCATTCGCAATGTCTTTATGCGTTATGAGATAAGTCGGTGCATATATATTTTTCTTTGCACTGTTTATTATTTGTACAATTCTGGCAACTTGTTTGTCTTGCGGAGAGAAATACACTTCTACAACTGATTCCCCAATTTGAAATTTGTTATTTATATTGTGTCTTTGTTTTGCATTATGAAATTTGCCGCTAAGCATTTGCTCAAATTCTTCTGTGTAAAGCCTTGAAATATCATCAGAATTTATAATAACTACATCATTGACGTCGTATCCGCTTAAGCCTGCAGGAGAAAAGTTCATTGAACCTGTGAATACCGTATGATTATCAAATATAATAAACTTATTGTGCATAAGCTTTGCTCCATCACAATATCTGTCTGATTTTGAAATATCAGCTATTTTTGAAATTATGTTATTGCCCTTATAAAAGGTATTGTTTGGATTTATTGCTTCATCATAAACAAAGCGTATTCTGATTCCTCGGGATTTTGCGTCTTTTAATGCTTTTGTAATAGCCGGATTGTCTTCATAACCGTAGATGGCAATATCTATAGATTTTTGGGATTTTTCGATATGTTTTACGAAAATCTTACACACGTTTGAATTGCATTTTGAATCAGGCTTTAGTTGTTTTGTAAAATCAGTATGAAAGAGCGAAATATCCCCATCTGTTATTGTCAATACAGGCTGTTTGATGTTTAATTTTTCATTAGTATTAAAATAGGTATGCTTTTTTATTTTATTTTTTGTGTTGAAATTCAGATGGCAATATTGACAAGGCTTTGCCTCAGGCGGAAGCTGTCTTTTAGGTAATATAACATAATCATGGGCTTGTTTGCCGAATTCACAGTCAAGTGTGTGATACTTATGTGAATGATGGTTAAAGATTACAAGATTTAATTTTTTTGCAATATCCAAATTCTTTTTATATTTTACTATATTTCCTATTTTATTATCTTTTATTCCGAAACCGCTATTTAGTAAAAGTTTGCTGTAATCAGCGTTATCCACAATAATTTTTGCGAATTTACAATCGGAATTAAATTTTTTGGTATATTTAACTTTTACTCTTTTGTTTTCTAATGCTTTTTGAGTGTAATCGGTTGCAAGATATCCAAGCGCCATCATGTCTTTTCTTGTAAGGTTTAGTGATTTAGCATACTTATTATAAAACTCATCGCTAATATCAAGGCTGAAGGCTTCAATATCTGCAATGCAGACATTTTCATTATTCTCGGCAATTCCGTTATGGTTAAAGTCAACAGCAATTGAGGTTGGAGTATATATTTTAACAACATTAAAAGCTTTTCCTCTTATAATATTAAAAATAGAGAATAATGATAATGATAAAATTATAGATAAATATGTTAATATACGTTTCATAAATTGTTGTAGTTGGTTACTTCAAATCCCGATTTCATTATATGCTCTTCTATGTTTTTATCAAGGGTTATACCAAATTCTTTTGTGTGAGAATCTTTAATTGAATTATTATATTTTTTGGGATGAATAACACATTCAATTATTCCGTTTTCGGAAATTTCTTTCAAACCAAATTCTATTGCATTAAAATCCATCATATCTTCATATTCAACGCCGATTATAAAATCATTTGTCCTAAGCTGATATTTCTCTGCAGTCAATTTATTAATTTGAGTAAAGCGTTTTAGCAGTAAAAATTTTGCAAAATTTTTAAAATATTTTATATTAAGGTGTTTAGAAAGCTTTGGAATAAAATATAACTCTTCTTGATGCGTACGTATAAATTTAATATTATATTCTTTTGCGAGTTTTGCGGTAAGATTAAATATATAAGGTATAGAGTGTATATCATCTAAAGAATTTATATGTACGGGCTTTTTATATGTAATAAATCTTTCAATTTGAGCGCGGAATTCTTGCTCAATTTGCCCTAAAAGTTCAGCAGATTTGTTCTTTAATAAATATGTAAAACCGGAATTAAATGCACCTGCCTCATCAGTTAATAAAGGTACATCTGTTAGTGCGTTCCCGCGCGTTATGTTTAAGCAAATTCCGACTGATAAGTCTTGACAGTCAGACAGAACATTGTTTATTGCATCGTCAAAATATTTCGTATTAACAGATAAACTTGCGCAAGTTAAAAATCCGTTTACATATCCTTCTAAAACCGCTTTATTATTCTCCGAAGATAATCCGAATCCGTCAGCGCATAATATAAATTTTCTATCAAACATAATTTATTCCCTATCTTAATTTTAAAAAAGCTTCAATTTTGGCTTTTATTGAATTTGTAGCGTAATCGTCAATATCGATATAAAGCCCATTATATTTGTTTGCCAAGTACTTTGCGAGCTGAGTTTTTGAACAAAAAGCCTGAGCATAAAATACTGTAGGCACATCAGGTTCCACGTACATTTCAAGTTCAATATCAGCAGGGACGCCGGCCTCAACACATCTTGTCCAGCCGAAAACATGTGTTTCATTAGGAAATAACCTTAAAACACTTAAATCATTTGGCGGAACGCCCCAAAAGCCGAATTTTGGTTTGCATTGTTCATATTTTATGGTATTTATCTCGGGATTTGGTATATTTGCAGTAATGGTAGTTATTTTATCATATAAAGGAAGATTACTTGTCGAAATAGAAATATCTTTTCTGTATTCAAATGTTTCAAATATTGTTTCAATGACGTCAAAACCCATGTCTTCCAATAATTTTGCAGCAAACCAGCCGCTGTCACATTTATCTTTTCCGATTGGTGCTGCTATTGTAATTAATTCATCCCTATAATATATTGCATTATTTATAATCTGTTTAATTATTTTGCAGTAACTTTCGGGCAAGATATTTGAATCAGGAACATATTCCGATAAATCAAAATCTAAATCAAACCATTCCGCTTGCGGATATTTTTGTTTTAATTCTTTAATAATGTTCGGGTGAGGATATCCCCAAAAACCAATTTTATTCTTCATCTTAAAAATCCATATCCATAAAATCATCCTCTTTTTTATATGATTTTTTCATTCTTGAGGCTCTGATTTTGTCATTTTTTTTCTTTGTTTTTTTTGAAACTTTTGTTCTGTATGCATTATCAACAGAAATCTTTGTGATAGGGTCACCGGTTCTTCGGTCATAAAATGCAAGCCAAAATTTACGATTAATATTGTCTACTGCGAATGAAACGTCAGCAATAAGCTTATCACCCGGTCTAACTTGTTTATACATAAGTTTTGTGTTTCCAAAAATCGAAGGACTAAATTTTTTTCCGTAATCGTTTTCCAGTGCCATGTCAAATCCTGAAAGAGTCTTATCAGACATATTTGATATTAGTAACGAAAGAGTTATAGTATTTACTTCTCCAAACGGATCTTTTTGGTGCTTTACGTTATTTATGCTTACAGTTAAGCCTTCATATAATACTTCTTCTTGTTTAAGGGCATCTTCTTTATATACAGGCAAATCAACACTTGTTTTGATTTTGACCTTTATTTCATCTCCCGGAGCAATCATAACTTCATGTCCTTTGCGAATTAATGCCATTCCAAGTCCTACGACACCGCCTATTGCAGCACCACCGGCAAGTGTATAGCCTTGAGATGCAATAGCCGCTTCCCAACCAAGCCAATTTAATGCCATAAGCCCGCCAACTGCTCCGCCTGCAACTGTATATCCGACATCTTGCGCTACAATTTTACCTGTTTCTGCTACCGGATGTAGTTTTGTTGTCATTTGTCCTTCAATCGGAATCTCGCGCCCGTCAGGTGTTACAAGATAGTCAAAGGATAAGCTTAATGTAGCGGCACGCCCTAGTCTTTTTGCTTCTGTTGTTCCGTCCAGTACTCCATGTGCAACAGTGCCTTTCGGAATAATAATTCCTTTATCTCCGTATACGTCTTGGGTTACCTCGGCAAAAAATTCATCTCCCTCCATTGAGTATGAGGAATCTAATACTTGGGACACTGTCATATTTATAACATCTTTGCGTTCAAGTGTTTCAATCTTTCCTGTAAACAGTTCATCTCCAAGCTGTTTGTACTCTTCTGTTTCAGTGATGTGACCTTTTAATGGTTCTTGAGCAATAACCGGAATTGCTTGGTATAAAAGTATACAAAATATTGCTAATATGCTTATAAATCTCTTCATATCAAACATTATACTCCCGTATTGAGAATAGGGCAAAATATTATCCTTTTTGCTCGACGACTTCTCTTGCCAATTCTTCGATAAAACTGTTTATTGCTGCAGGTTCAAAACAAGAGCACGAATTCCAAACTTGTGTTTGGCGAGGTTCACTCAACAACGGACTCGGATAATCGTTATGACATTGTCCCTTTAGCATATTGGTCGAACCGTCAACCTGTGAACTGAATTTTGCACAGCAGCTGCAAATTTTTAATATTAACCCATAATCTTGCATTTTTGATTTTAACTGTTGAAGGGCATCTATCATTCTTAGATGTGAAGATGTTGTATATTTTTTATTTCTGTATAAGAATCTTATTTTTGCCAAGCCTGCTTCAGTTGATATAAATTCTAATTTGCATGGTCTGTCTCCGCGTTTTGTTTGAACCATAACGTCAATTACCAATTTGTCTGCATCTTTATCGGTATTTGCTCCAATTTTTTTTAATAAATATCTGACAGGCGGTAAATTCTTTATGATATGGCAAATTGAATATAACGGATAAAGAGCCAGCAAGCATAATTCTTTTGGTGAAAGCTTTGCATTAATAAGACTTAAACCGAAAATCGCAAGTAATATAATCGCTGTAAATACAACAGTTTTACATTTTACTATAAACGAATAATTATAAGAAAATCCGATAAGTAGCGCGTATGATAAAATTATTAACCAGAAATTCGGATTAAGTAATGAAAAAACATGTTCAATATATGAAAAATTTGTAGTTTTTAAATTTTTAAAATTCTTTTTTATAAGTTCAAATCTTTTGCTTAAATTAGGGTTTTTAAAAGAGCAATCTTGACCGTAAACAAATGATTGAATATTCGGATTATACACACATTTATTATCAGATTGTGAAAGCGCAAGACTAAATTCCAATTCGGAATTTACATCTTTGATTTTTATATTATCAAAATTATCAAGGACATCTTTTCTTATTATGAATAATCCCGAATCAATCATTGTAGCAAGTCCGCACATGGAACGAGCCTGTTTAAAGAAATTAGCCTGATATTTCTTATAGACAGCTTTGATTTTATCAACGATGTCAAGATTTTCTCTGTTAACGTTAACTTCACCAGTAACGGCTTCATATTTATTTATTGCAACATTTGCCAGTGTCAAAAAATTAGTTTCAATTCGTCTTATGTCATCAATGAATATATATGCATCAATTTCGTTGTCATCTTTAATTTTGTTTAATAATAGTGATATTGCCTCTGTTTTTCCAAGTGTACCAACATCTTGAATATTTACAACATGTACAAATTTATCGTTTTCAAATAGGTATTCCGAGCCGTCATTACAATTGTCTAATACAGCATAAACTTTAAAATTTGCAAGTTGGTAATCTTGCATTTTTAAATGATATACTAATTCTTCCAAATTAGCTTTGTGGTTATGTGAATATATAATTACCGCAAAATTATTTTTAGTCTCATCATATTTTGAATATTTTTTTTCAATGCTAAAATAGTTGTCCTTGAGATTTCTTATAGCAAGGACGCCCATATATAGTGTATAGATTAATATATAAAGATATAAAATTCCCAATATAATACTCATAACAATCCCTCTTTTAATTTTATTTTAGCCCAAATAGAATTAAATTACAAATTTATAATATATCAATAAATATTTCACCTTGTCTGAATATTCGCATTTCGTTATTCATAACTCCGACAACTGTTGATTCAAGACCTTTTGCGGCATATCCGTAATCAGGTATAACCAAATCAGCAAGTCCGTTCATATTATGATAAGCCTGTTCATAGGTCTTTGCAGAAGGTTGATGAGACAGATTAGCACTTGTTGTCGCAAGTACATGCCCGGGAATTATTTTGCATATTTCTTGAAAAACTGCATTATCAGGAACTCTTATACCTACTGTTTGCAAACCTGAAGTTATATAATCCGGAGTTTTGCTGCTTTTGTCCGTAACAATTGTCAGTGCTCCGGGAAAATATTTTTTTATCAATATTTGTCCGATTTTTGGTATCGGTTTAACATATTCAAGAAGATTATATATTTCATTAGACATCAAAATAAGCGGTTTTTGGGCTTCTCTTTTCTTTATTTCATAAATTTTCTTTACTGCTTTTTCATTATTGGGCAGGCACCCAAGCCCCCAAACTGTGTCGGTTACATATGCAATTACACCGCCATTTTCAATAGTGCTTATAATTTCATCTTTATTCTTCAACATACTTTTATTCATGTAATTATCTTAGCACGAAATAAATGTACAATTATTTTGTATTTGTACTAATATTTTATTATGGAGCACAGGTTATTTAAATTAGAGTCAAAATATAAACCCGCCGGTGACCAACCTATAGCTATTGATAAATTGGTAAAAGGTATAAACAATGGAGATGATACTCAGACCTTATTGGGAATTACAGGATCCGGCAAAACATTTACAATCGCAAATGTTATAGAAAAAGTTCAGCGTCCTACTTTGATAATTGCGCACAACAAAACTCTTGCTGCGCAGCTTTATAATGAATTTAAAGAACTTTTTCCGAATAATGCTGTTGAATATTTTATAAGTTACTATGATTATTACCAGCCTGAAGCTTATATTCCGCGTACGGATACTTATATCGAAAAATCTTCAAGTATAAATGAAGAAATAGACAGGCTTCGCCATCATACAACCAGAAGCTTGTATGAAAGAGATGATGTAATAGTTGTGTCATCAGTCAGTTGTATTTATGGGTTAGGTGTGCCGGAAAATTATTTTAAAGGTACAATAACGCTTCATGTTGGTGATGAAGTTGATAGAGATGCACTTTTAAAATATTTGGTAGAAATTCGTTACGAAAGAAATGATTTGGAATTGAAATATTCAACATTTAGAGTTCGTGGTGATATTGTTGAAATAATGCCTCCTTATGAAAAAATTGTTACACGCATATATTTCTTTGGTGATGAAATAGAAAAATTTGTAAGAATAGATAATGTCTCTGGTGAAATTCAGGATACTCCGCAAGAAATTTCAATTTATCCTGCAGTTCACTATATTACTGACGACGAGGACCAAGAGCAGACCCTAAATATGATACGTCAAGAATTGTCTGACAGATTGGTAGAGCTAAATAACGAAAACAAACTTGTTGAAGCTCAAAGGCTTGAACAGCGAGTAAAGTATGACATGGAAATGATTAAAGAAATGGGGTATTGTACAGGAATAGAAAACTATTCAAGGATTTTAGAACGTCGTGCTCCGGGTACTCCGCCTGCAACACTGCTTGATTATTTCCCTGATAATTTTTTAACAGTTGTTGATGAGTCGCATGTAACTTTACCTCAGATAAAAGGAATGTTCAACGGAGATAGGGCAAGAAAACAAGTTCTTGTTGATTACGGGTTCAGATTACCTTGTGCAAAAGATAACAGACCTTTAAAAAACGAAGAGTTTTACAAAAAAGTCGGGCAAAAAATATATATTTCTGCAACGCCTGCTGAATTTGAAAGAAAAACTTCAGCACAGCTTGTTGAACAAATAATAAGACCGACAGGATTGCTTGACCCAAAAGTTTCTGTTCGTCCTATTGATACTCAGATTCAGGATCTAAAATCCGAGATAAAAAAGCGTGCTGAAAAAGATGAAAGAATACTTATTACCACTCTTACAAAGCGCATGGCTGAAGATTTAACGGACTTCTTTTTACAAGAGGGAATACGTGTAAGATATTTGCACAGTGAAATTAAATCAATCGAACGTGTAGAAATTTTAAGAGATTTGCGTTTAGGTGAATTTGATGTTTTGGTTGGCGTAAATCTTCTGAGAGAAGGACTTGATATTCCTGAAGTTTCACTTGTAGCGATTATGGATGCTGATAAAGAAGGTTTCTTGCGTTCTGATACAAGCTTAATTCAAACAATCGGGCGTGCTGCCAGAAATTCTTGCGGTGAAGTTATTATGTATGCCGATAAAATTACCGATTCAATGGCTGTTGCAATAAAAGAGACAGAACGCAGACGAAAAATTCAAATAGAATACAATAAAAAATACGGTATTGTTCCTCAAACAATTAAAAAGCCAATCGAAAATAATTTATTATCACTTCTTGAAAGTTATAGAAGCGTAGAAGATGTTGTAGCAGAAGAAATGGTAGAACACGGTATAGATAAAAAAGATTTACCAAAGCTTATCTCAAAACTTGAAAAAGAAATGCATAAAGCTGCCAAAATACTTGATTTTGAACAGGCTGCACAAATTAGAGATCAGTTGAAAAAATTACGTGAAATGAAAGACTAAAAGAATTTTTTTAAATTATCTTTTCCTTTTTCTACTTGAACTTCATCAATGATATATTTATCTTTATAATCTTCATCATCAAGCTGAATGTGCTCATAAGCCGTTTGAGCAAGATAATTAGCGAATACGGATAAATTAATAACTGAAATCATTGAGCAATACCAAATAAAACCCCAATGCGTCAGAGGTACATCCAAATATGTAAATGAATACATAATAGGAAAAATAAGTATTGCATCCGCGATTAAGAGCTGTGGTATAAAGAAAAATACGCATACAAATATATCAACGCAGGAGTTAAACACTTTTCTAATATTAAAACCCTGCGGAACCTGCATGTTTGCTGCAAAACACATATATGCCGATAATACAATAGCTCCTACAATGCCCCAAACAATAGCTTGCATAATCATGTCAAAATGCGGAATTCCCTCAATTGTAGGTATAAATTTAATTGCAGTGCTGCCAACGGCATACCAAACAAAAGTATGAGGAACTATAACAACTAATGCTTTTAAAAGTGACGTAACGAGTTCAAAAGGATTAAGAGTCAATACGGTTTCTTTTTTATGCTTTACGCAATATATTCCAAAAGTTAAGGCTCCTAAAAATATCGCGGCCGTTACAATTTTCCAAAAATTAAATGCAGGCATCTGTTTACCGATATAAGCAGTAGCTGCAAAGAATACCGGTAAGGCGTATACGAATATTTTTAGCATGGCTGCTTTCTCCATTATTGCTTCGTAGAAAGCGTCCAGTACAGATGACACCTAAATCTTCCTCCTATGCTCCTTGAATTAAACGTTTTAATTCATTTACTCTTTGTGATTTTGCTTTTGCATCGTCAATAGAAATTAATCTTTTATTTACTAAGTCTGCAAGTGAAGCTTCTAATGTTTGCATGCCGGCTTCAGTACTTGTTTGAATAGTAGAATATATTTGAGCAGCTTTACCTTCTCTAATCAGGTTTGAGACTGCAGGCGTAACAACAAGAATTTCCTGAGCCATAACACGTCCGTCTTGTTTTCCGTCAATACCGCGTTTCGGCAACAGAGTTTGTGAAAATACTGCAATTAATGAACTTGCCAGCTGTACACGAATTTGTTGCTGCTGCCCTTCAGGAAATACGTCAACTATACGGTCAATAGTTTGGGATGCGGATGATGTATGCAATGTCCCGAACACTAAGTGACCTGTTTCTGCTGCTGTTAATGCAAGTCCGATTGTTTCATGATCACGCATCTCGCCTACCAATATAATGTCAGGGTCTTCACGTAATGCAGATTTTAGTGCATTTGCAAAAGAGCGAGTATCCATGCCCAATTCACGTTGGTGAATAATACTTTTTTTAGAAGTATGAACAAATTCGACAGGGTCTTCAATTGTCAAAATATGTTCTGCACGAGTTCTATTAATATAATCAATCATAGCGGCAAGTGTTGTAGATTTCCCTGAACCGGTAGGCCCCGTTACTAACACCAAGCCTCTTGGACGATCTGCAACAGCTTTTACTATCGGAGGCATACCCATATTTTCTAAAACCGGAGCTTGCGATGAAATTGTACGAAAAGCTGCAGCATATGCACCTTTATCTTTATAAAAATTAACACGAAAACGACCGATACCTTTTACACCGTATGAAAAATCAAGTTCCCATTCCTGCTCTAAACGACGTCTTTGGTCATTTGACATCATAGGGAAAAGCAATCTTTCAACTTCTTCGGCAGTTAACGGTTCATATTTCATTCTTTCCAAATTACCGTCAACACGAATAATTGGTGGTAAATTGCTTGAGATGTGCAAGTCTGAACCGCCTGCTTCTACTAATTCTTTTAATAAGTCTTCAATTATCATATCGTCCTCAATCCTTTTATTCCGTATAATTCATGATAGCATCATTTTCTTTTGCTGCCATTTCTATTAACAAATAAGACATGTACGCACCTAAAGCTATAGCCTTCGGGTCAAGATTTGTTCTGCTGGCAGCTTCTATAATAGCTGTATTTATTTCCGGATTTTCATCTTTTAAATAGTGAATCATTTTTTTGCGCCATGAAGGCATATCCCCAAAAATCTCATCAAATGCGAATTTTGTGGTTTCTTCGGAAATTACAGGTAACATATTATTCCTCTCAAAATTTATCTACTCTCTATTTTTTGATAATTATACACCATGTTTTTTTTTAAGTCTACTTTTTCATAATTTCCCTCTTTATATTATAATTTATATATGAAGATATTGTCGTTAAAACTTACTGATTATAGAAATTGTAAGGATGTAGAACTTAATTTCGGCACAAATAAGGCGCTTATAATAGGTAAAAATGCGCAAGGAAAAACGAACATATTAGAGAGTCTATATTTTTTGTCCTGCAATAAAAGCCCGCGAACATCAAATGTTTCGGAATTTATAAATTTTGATTCCGATTTGTTTAAGATTAGCGCAAAAATTTTTAAATCAGATACCGACATAGATATGTCTTATACCTATAATACGGATAAAAAACGTGAAATTAGACTAAATGGCTTAAAATCAAATATAAAAGACTTCAAATCCGTTTTAAAAACAGTTTTATTTTCAACCGCTGATTTACTTTTATTAAGGGGAACTCCGCAGGACAGACGTGACTGGCTGGATAGAGCAATTTCGCAAATTTATCCTGCTTATGATGAACGGTTATCAAAATATGATAAAATTCGTATTCAAAAAAACAATTTGTTAAAAGATTATGCCAAAACAGGCAGATTTAATGAAAGTTTGTTTGAGGTTTATAATGAACAATTGTCTGTATCAGGAAGTAATATTATTTATTTACGCAAAAAATACTTAAAAGAAATTGAAAATATTGCCTCGGTCAAACATTCGACCATAATCAGCTCAGAATCATTTTCACTTGCTTATGATTGTTCGTTTTTAAATAATGAAGAAGATAATATATCCGATATTCAAACTGCTTTTATGAATTCATTAAATGAACGTAAGCAGGAAGAAATTCGCCGATGTCAGTCTTGTGTCGGGCCTCACCGTGACGATATTATTTTTTATATAAACAATCAAGAGGCGGTAAAATTTGCGTCACAAGGTCAGCAAAGGACTATTGTTCTTGCGCTGAAACTTGCAGAACTTGATATTATTACCGATAAAACCGGAGATAATCCTGTGTTGTTATTGGATGATGTGCTTGCAGAATTGGATGATATAAGACAAAATTATCTTCTAAAATCAATAAATCCGAACACCCAAACAATAATAACCTCCGTTGACACATTGCTTTTTGAAGATGAATTTTTAAAAGATGTTCAAATCTTTAAAATTGAGAATGGAAAATTAATATAATAGTACATCCTCACGAATTCTTGTGAGGATGTATTGCTATATAGAAATAAGTTTAAGCTTTTGTTCCGGCTTCATATTCTTCTTTCGTAATCAATTCATTGTTTCTAGAATAATATGTTTCTCCCTCAAAAGTGGTTGTTCTATATGCATTATTGTCATTGCCGATAGTCGGAGTTGCTTTTGATAACTGAGTCATCATAACAGGAGTCCTTAATTCTCCTGATCTTGTGCGTCGTGCCGAATTTTCTGTATTATTTTGTTCAATTTTATCAAGGCTTTTTCTCTCTTTTTTACTTATGCCATCAGAAGCATCAACACCCTGCATTAAATTTGTATTTTCAGCCTCACTTTTTTGTATTTTTGTTTGAAGATTATTATATTCTTTTTGTTCTTGTGATTCCATTTTTGATAATTTATTTTTATAATTATCAATTTGTGTTCTTAAACCATTCAGTTCTGCCGTTTTGGTATGGAATTCATCAATTTTGTCTTTTACTTCTTTAAGTGCATCATTCGCTTTGTCAAACTCGCTTTGTTTAACCTCAAGAGTTGCTTCCAATTTTGATTGCTGATTGGTAGCTTTATCTAAGTTATTTTGATGTGTTTTTAATGCATCTTCCTGTGTTTTAAAATTAGTTTCATTTTCGGCAACAGATTTTTCAGCATCACTTAATCCTGCCTTAGCATCATTTTCTGCTCTTTCTGCAGCAGTATTATCTTTTTCTGCTTTTTCTTTTGCTGCTTTTGCTTTTTCGAATTGCGCTTTTGCAATGTCATATTCAGGGTTATGAATAGTTGAGCCATCAGATTGGGTTATTGTTTCTGGTGTAGAATTTAATTTGTTTTCTGCACTAGTAAGGTTAGTTGTCGCATCTGCTAAAGCTTGTTTTGCAATAACAGCATTTGAATGCGCTTGTATATATTTTTCATTGCTAATGCCCTTATTTTTCATTGCAGTTTCTAAAGATGCTTTTGCTCCATCACGTTGTGTTGTAAAGTTGCTTACAACGCCTTTTTGTTGATTTACATCACCTTTTGCTTTCTTCAAGGCTGCTTCAGCGTTACCTCTCGCGGTATCAAGATTCCCAACTTGGGCTTGCGCAGATTTGAATTCTCCTTGTAATCCTTCAGTAGTTGTTTCTAATGTAGCATACTGTGATTCTGCGGTCGCAATCGCACTCCTCAAATCAGCGGAATTTGTCGCGTTTGCCATTGCGTCGACACAACCTTGAATATCTGTATTCGTCGAAATTGTTGTTGCAGTACTTGTTAATGAGCTCAACCCGTTTGATAAAGCTTGTCCGCTCGTTAGAGGTGCTGTTGCTTGAACATGTGCTTGTGCGCCAGGTGACAAAACTTTATTTAAGATAGCTGCTCCGGCAGTACCTGCCAAAAATCCCAATACTCCGCCTGTTGACATACCGCCCATTGGCATGCTTGGCATCATCATTCTTGCGCCAACACCAAAGATACTTGTTCCTGATTGTAATGATGTTACTTGCCCGGAGTCTCTATTAGCTATTATAGCAGTTTCACTTCCTGATAAATATCTAGGAGCAGAATTTTCTGCCATAATGCGAGCACTAACATGCCCACCTTTTGAAGGACTTAAAAATTTTGTAGCAGCAGTCATCCTTGCCTGATTGAAGGTACTCCCGACAACCGTACTTTTCGAGCCATGTACTGTATTTTTCCTACCCGAAGATGAGTAGGATGACATTACACCCGGTCTATTCAGTTTTGCCATATCAACTGCCGTCATTTTTTGCTCTCTTCTTTTTTTGCTCTCAATTAAATAAAAACTTTTGATTTTATAGAATTTCACATGTACGACAGTTTGTTACAAAAGTTTACAATTAAATATTGTATCTGTTTTGCCTTTACATCACTTTTTCTTTATGCTACTTTTAAGTTGTTAAACAGTTTATAAGAGGTATATTATGCAAGCTCGCAGAGCATCAAGAGAATTAGCATTTATTTTGCTTTCTCAATTTGAAAAAAATGTTGAAAAATATTCAAAAGAAAATTTGGATGAGATGATTGTAAAATCAATCAGGGTTTTATTGAACAGCGCAAGTGATGATTTGAGAGTGTCATTAGGTGCACTAAATGATATGAAAAACAGAATAGATGATTATGAAGCAGAGCATGAAATAAATCTAAATCGTCCGATGGGAGCTTCTAATATATCAGTTCCTATGGTTATGACATCTGATTTTTCCGGCAGAATTGATGAAATGATTGATGTCGCGGAGAAAGCTTTATTAGGTTTGGAAATTGCTGAATTTTGTGCTCTTGATTCTCAGCAGGAAGTAAAGGATTATGCGCTTAATATTATCCAAAATTACCAAAATCACCAAGCTAATATTGATGAAATTATAAAAAGTTATTCTAAAGGCTGGGATTTTGACAGACTTGTTAAAATGGATAAAGATATATTAAGAATAGCAATTTCAGAACTTCTATATATAAAAGAAACCCCGATAAAAGTTGTTTGTGATGAAGCGGTTGAATTAGCTAAAAAATATTCAACTGATGACAGCTCATCTTTTGTAAACGGAATTCTTGCAAAAGTTATTACAGAAAAAGGCCTGTAATATTAATTTGTGTTAATCAATTTACAAAAACAGGAAAATAATATATTATATAAATATGGAAGATTTAAGTTTAAATGAGAAGATTAGCGCATTGACGCTAAAAATGGCAAGAGAGCCTCAAAATATTGAAAATTATCATGAGTTGTCAGAATTGTATTTGGCACAAAAGGATTATGACAAAGTAATGTCTGTATTAGACAGTTTGTTGGCAATAAAGCCTGATGACGTACAGGCATTAATCGGTATGGGTACAATGTGGTTTTATGAAAGAGATTTTCGTAAATCACTTTCGTATTATAATCGCGCATTGGAAATTAATCCTAAAAATTACCTGATTTATTACAATATGGGTAATGTTTTTGCAGAATGGAAAAATTTTGACAAAGCTTTATTCTATTATAATCGTGCTATTGATTTGAATTCGGTAAATCCTGAAATTTATAATGCAATCGCTTTATTGTATCAGGATAAAGAAGATTTTGTTGAAGCAAAAGCATATTATGAAAAAGCTTTATCTTTAGCTCCTGATAATATTAATGCATTAATTGATATGGGTAATGTATGTTTCAAATTGTTTGAATATGAAACATCATTAAAATTATTCAAAAAAGTATTTGTTTTAGCGCCTGATAATGAATTGGTTGCTGTTTGTATAGGTAATGCTCTTACGCTTATGGGTGACAGAGAGCAAGCATATGCATATTATGAAAAAGCTTTAAAAATGACTGAGGAAAAATATCCGGTTTATATTTCTTATGCAATATCGTTAACTGAATTTAAAGAATATGATATGGCTGAAGGTATGTATAAGCGTGCAATTGAAAATGATTCAACTCAGTCTTTGGCTTACATTTTATTAGCTAATTTATATACAAACCATAATAAGGTAAAAGAAGCCATTGAAGTTTATAAACAGGCATTAAGAGTTGATCAAAATAATGCTGAAATTTATTGTTTATTAGGCAATGCTCACTACTTGGATAATGATGTTGAAAAAGCGATAATGTCTTATCGTGCTTCTATAACATTGGAACCGACAAATGATGAGTATAGGTTAATATATTCCCAAGTTGTTGAAGATTATATGAAAACAATCAGAGAAGGCGCTAATGCCTAGCAGTTTGAAAGTCAGCATTTGGGACAGATTAATTTCTGTTCTAACGTATTTGTCTGCAGGATGGGGCGGATTAGTTGTTTGGATTATATTTCATTTTTCTCATGTTAATTTATCAAAGTTTCTGAAATTTAATATTTTTCAATCGATTTTCATTTCTTTTGCATATTTTATAATTTATTCATTATTAGGGTTATGCTTTTATATACTTTCTCATATACCTATAATCCAAATTGTTTCATCATACGTTCAATTAGTAATATTCAGACCGATAATATTTGGGTATTCTTCATTACAACTGTTAATTGTCGGATTGATTTCGTACTGCGTTTTATTTAGTCTTATGGGAAGATATCCTAAAATATACAAAGTATCCGAATGGATAAATAATATGGCTAATTAATTTTTGAGGTGTATATGCTTGTAAAAAATGTTACATTACAGACATCAGCAAAAAATATTTGGTTATATACGCTCTTATTTTTTATGTTTTGCGTTTTATCATTGTGTATTACCGCTGAATATATCAATTTTAATGACCCTGTAAATATTCCTTTGCAAGTATTTAAAGGTACATCCGAAATGATTGCCAATACATCAAGTATTCAAGATAAATTTTTGATTATTCTTGTTATATACATTGTACCGCTTCTAATATTATATGGAATTATATACAGTATAATATCCAGAAATAATGCAATTAAAGACGAAGCTTCGGTTTTAAGTCTTGTTAGTGCAGAGTTTAAACCCAGAAGAGTTGGTTTCAATTTTAATCGACAAAATTGCAATTTCTCATGCGCTTATAAGGATATAAACTCACTAATTATTGAAATTAATGTCACAAGAGAAAGGACAAAAAACGGATATGTAGATGTCGTTAACTATATTTCATTACATTTTACCGTATTAAATGATAAAAGATTTAAGTTAACTAATACTACAATGAATTTTAAAGGGCTTATTTATAAAATTATTGATTATACCAGAGAAGTTGAAAACTTAGTGTTTAAATATTCAGGTGACGGAAATTCCGCTGATATTGCCGAAGTAGTAGACTGTTATCGTCAAAAGGGGATGAAACCTATTTTAACAAAACCGCAAGAGAGTTCATTAAAAATTATGTCGATAGTATTTTTTATAATTGGTTTGTTTTTTATATTTTCTTTTTTTAGTGATATGACAAATTCAAAATCAATAGATGAACTGTTTTCTAACTTATTTGTACCTATCGTCACAATAGGAATATCCTTAATTTTTGATTTAATTATGATTATTGATAAAGTTCATGAAAAAAAATATGAGAAAGTTACAACATGGAAGAGAAATCATTCGAAAGACGAGTTAAAGATTTAGAGGACGCATTTTACAGGCTTGATTCTGAGTCCTCAGTACCGATTGATATAGTTAATGAAATTGAAGAATTACTAAGAATTTCTCCTGATAATTTAGAGGTATTGGATATAAAAGCTTTGATGCTAATTAATTCTCCGGATTCTAATACAAAAGAAATTGTGGAAATATACGAGCACATGTTAAAAATAGCTCCTCCGGATTCTATTTATGCAAAAGAAGCTCGCGAAATGATTAAAATATATAAGGATTTAGATACCGATAATTCTTATATATCAAATTCATCAAACGAAAGCTTTTCTCTTATGGGATTAGTACCGATAAGATTGCTGGTAGGCATAAAATTGATAATTATTGCTATCATTGCAGTATTTATATTAAACAAATATTATGTCAATAAGCAAGAAAATAATGTAACAGAGAAGTTAAATTATGTCGCAACATCAGCAGTAACAACAAATAATAATATTTCATTTAACGACAAAGATTTTGTTGATTTAAATATAAACAAACCGACAAATTACAATTTTAAAAGTAAAAATGAAATTTATAATATAAGAAAATCGTATGTTTCGAAATCAAAATTTGCTAAACGTAATTATGAACCAAACGAGGCAGTATTTGGCAGCATTGTTGATTATAAACCGTGGTGGGGATTAATATCCTGTGATAATCCTGATTATCACGGAGATTATCATGAACGAATTGAGGGTCCTTCAAAAGTCAGTGTTCAGATGAATAATCCGGATGCACTTGTTCAGGTTAGTCTGCCATACCTGATATGGGGAACTGATTATAACAGAGAATATTGTACGAGTGAATACTCAAAATTCATACCATATTCCCTAAAATTTAGCAAAAAATATAATGCTTACGTTCTAAAATATGAACTTACGCGCGCGTTTTTGAATTACAGAACAAATATAAATAATAAGACTTATCGCTATCCGCTTCAATTGTCAGGATTGAATGCTCGTGATTTCGGATATAATTATGTGTATGCGTATAATACTACTAATATAAAAATGTTTAGTTACAGTGATTTTGATATGACAAATTCTATTGTTACATTCGCTGATTATGTGCATTTAGGTGGCAGCTGCAAGTATAAAGACGGATGTAACAATATTTCACCGATGCAAGACGGGTTAATGTTTCGTGTCACGGAATTGCCTGCAACAATCAGCTTAAAACTGTGGAAAAATTACCCTTCTTCAACAAATGAAAAGCCGGATTTATATTATCAAATTGTTTTTGATGAAAAATAACTTGTTATTAAATTTAACTAAACTTAACAATACTTTACATGTTTTTAAAATTTTGCTACTATAATTTTAGTAATATGTTGTGTCGTAATGACAATGGGGTTAAAATGAGTACGAAGAAGGATAATCAAGATTTTGAAGCATTATTGGAACAGTATGATTATAAGTTTCAAAAAGGTGATTTAGTAAAAGGTGTTGTATGCGGATTTGAAGGTCAAGGAGTTCTGGTTGATATCGGAGCTAAAACAACGGCATTAATACCTGCATACGAAGCTGTTGATAAAGGTGAAAATGTAGAAGATAAATTTGAAAAAGGTCAAGAATCTGAATTTTTAATAATAAGAGAAGAAGATGAAGACGGCAGATTTCTTCTTTCCAAAAAGAAGGTTGATTTTGCATATGCTTGGAAAGAATTGGAGAAAGCAAAAGAGGCTGACGAAACAATTTTAGGTACCGTAATTAATACTGTAAAAGGCGGCGTAATTGTTGAAGTTGCCGGTGTTAGAGGGTTTATCCCTTCAAGTCAATTGCGTCTGAAGGATGCTGAATTAGAATCAGGTGCAAAAATTGAAGTTAAAATTTTGACTCTTGATGTTCAGCAAAATAACTTTATATTATCCAATAAAAAAGTATATGAAGATTCTGTTGAAGAGTCGCGTAAAAATGTATTTTCACAAATTGAAGTCGGTCAGATTGTAAAAGGTGAAGTTGTCAGGATTACTGATTTTGGTGCTTTTGTTGATATAGGCGGAGTAGATGGGTTGTTACCTTTATCGCAATTGTCTTGGCGCTGGATTGATCATCCGACTGATATTTTAAAATTAGGGGATAAGATTGATGTAGAAGTAATCTTAGTAGATTATGACAAGCAGCGTGTGTCTTTAAGTTTAAAACAGCTTGAACCTGATCCTTGGATAGAAGCTGAAAAGAATATTAAAGAAGGCGACAAAGTTCAAGGTACTGTTACAAGATTAAAGTATTTTGGTGCATTTGTCGAAGTTTATCCGGGGGTAGAGGCTTTGCTTCCGCATAACGAAGTTGTCGAATATCAGAATGAAACAAAAACAATACTGAATGCAGGCGACAAAATTGATACATATATTATTAAATTCAATCCTGCTGACAGAAGAATTGCTCTTTCTATTCATGAACAATCAATTGAACAAGAAGCTGAACAAGAAACACCATCCGATTCTTCACAAGCTGAATAGTATTATTGTCAGTTATAAAGGATACCGCTTACTATATAAGCGGTATTTTTTATGTAATAAATCTTAATATTTCATCAGTAATATTAAAGTTTTTACATAAACATGCCGATAATTACTTTACATAATAAGAGGTAATAATATGGGATACGAAGAATTAAACGAACAAAGTTCAATAGTTATGTTGTCATCAACAGGTGATGCCTTGGACTTTGAAAATGTGATTGAAATTATTGATGAACAAGGGCTTGGCCTTGTATGCACCCAAGCGGAATTTGTAGAAATATTTGACAGGGAGGGCTTGTCAGGATTTGTAATGTAAAAAATTAAATAGTGTAAGAGATTAAAAAGAGGAACCTTGGTTCCTCTTTTTATGCATTAATTTTATGTTATTATAACAGTATGACGGATTTTAAACATTATACAGTGATGAAAAATGAAGCGGTAGATGCTTTATGCTGTGCTGACGGTAAAATTTATGTTGATGCTACATTAGGAGGCGGAGGTCATAGTGAGCTGATTTTGCAAAAAATTTCGCCAAACGGAAGATTGATTTCTTTTGATATTGATGACGATGCAATAAATGCAGCTTCAGAAAGGCTAAAAAAATATAAAAATTTAACGATAGTAAAGAGTTCTTATGTGAATATAAAGGATGTTTTAAATAATTTAGGTATAAAAAAAATTGACGGCATTATATTTGATTTGGGGGCTTCATATCACCAATTAACAAAGCAGGAGCGCGGATTTTCTTTTATGAAAGAAGCTCCGCTGGATATGCGTTTTGATACGGATGCAAATATAAGTGCATATGATATAGTAAACGATTATAAAGAAGAGGACTTAATCAGGATTTTTTCGGAGTATGGAGAAGAACGCTTTTCAAAACGAATAGCAAAAGCAATTGTATCTCAAAGAAATATATGTCCTATTAAAACAACGACAGAGCTTTCGGAATTAATTATTTCTTCGGTTCCAAAAATTAAAAGCAGCGTTCATCCTGCGACAAGGGTTTTTCAAGCTATCAGGATTGAAGTAAATCAAGAGTTACAAAATATTAAAACAGCATTAGTAAATGTCTTGGATTT
Organism: Cyanobacteria bacterium UBA3301; assembly: GCA_002361485.1. Classification (GTDB taxonomy): domain Bacteria; phylum Cyanobacteriota; class Vampirovibrionia; order Gastranaerophilales; family Gastranaerophilaceae; genus Zag111. The sequence goes on from DESZ01000002.1 coordinate 28,274, forward strand.
ATTGGAATTTAATGGTATAATTTCAGTAATTAGTTTTCACTCTCTTGAAGACAGAATTGTAAAACGGATATTCAAATATTATTCAACGCGTTGTCATTGCGACAAAACTCAAATGATATGCAATTGTCCGCCGCCGATTTTGGAGTTAGTTAATAAAAAACCTATCATGGCATCTGATATTGAGGTTTCGGAAAATCCGCCATCAAGGAGTGCAAAGCTAAGAATTGCAAGATGTATAAGAAAGTAGCTAAATTTGAGTACAAGAGTTTTAAACAGAACTAAATCACTAAAATCCAAAAACAGCAGTTACAGTTCGGAAGTTATTAATAACAGGGTTCTCGACTCAATATCTGATGGTGCACTCTATCAACAAAAGCCTGTAACTGTCCGTGAAATGGTTACTCGTAAAATAAATAAAACATTATGTTGTTGTTTATTATTTACAATACTTGTTACGTTTATCAGTTATTATATAGCGATGAATTACGAGGCAAAGTTGAATAAACTTGATAGCGAAATAGTTCGTATAAACTCTGAAAATTTGGATCTGCAAGCGGATTTAGATCGTTATAAGTCATTTAATAACGTTGATGACAGAGTTGGAAAATTCAATTTATTGCAAAAAGCCAACAAGGTAATAGAAGTAACCGCAATGAATAATGATGAGGCTATAATAACATCTAATAAACCTATATCAAACGAATTTCGCTGGGCAATAGGGTACTAATAAAATTTTTAAGGGATATTATGAGAAGTGATAATATTAAAAAGGGAATTGCGCATACCCCGCACAGAGCATTATTATTAGCAGGCGGAGTTTCAAGAGAAGCCTTTGACAGACCATTTATCGGAATTGCAAGTTCGTTTACCGATTTAATTCCCGGACACGCAGGGATGAGAGATTTGGAACGCCAAATAGAAAAAGGTATTCACACGGGAGGAGGGCAGGCCTTTATTTTCGGAGTGCCTGCGATATGTGACGGAATAGCAATGGGACATAACGGCATGCGTTATTCTTTACCTTCACGCGATTTAATTGCTGATTGTATTGAAACTGTTGCACAAGGGCATCAGCTTGACGGTCTTGTTTTGCTCACAAATTGCGATAAAATCACTCCGGGAATGCTGATTGCCGCGATGCGATTAAATATACCTTCTATTATTGTAACGGCAGGTCCAATGCTCGAAGGAGAGAGCCGTTGTGAAAAGTTAACTATGATAAAAGGCTCATTTGAAGCTGTCGGTAAATTTAGAAATAATCAAATAGATGAACAAAGGCTTCTTGAACTTGAAGAAGAATCTTGCCCGACTATCGGGTCTTGTCAGGGAATGTACACTGCAAACACTATGGCTTGTTTAACAGAAGCTATGGGGATGAGTTTGCCTTTATGTGCCACTTCATCTGCAGTATCTTCCAAAAAACGCAGAATAGCATTTGAATCAGGTATTCAAATTGTTGATTTAGTAAAAAATGATATAAAACCTTTAGATATTATCGATAAGGAAACCTTAATAAATGCTATAATTTGCGATTTGGCATTGGGGGGAAGCACAAATAGTGTCATGCACCTGTTAGCTTTTGCAAATGCGGGCGGTATTGACCTTAAATTGAATGATTTTGATTTATGGGGTAAGAAAGTTCATCAAATATTAAAGCTTGACCCCGCAGCGAATCCGACAATGACAGAATTTCATAATGCGGGCGGAGTTCCTGCATTGATGAAAAACTTGATTGATGCAAACATTGGGATAAAGGATAAGAAAACAGTTTGCGGTTATTCAACATTTGAAATATCTGAAAATGCGTTTGTAAATAAAGATTTAATAAAAACTTATGAAAATCCCGTAAATACAAAACCGGGACTTGGTATCTTATACGGCAATATTGCACCTGAAGGCTGTGTGACAAAAATTTCGGGGATAGATGAAGGGTGTTATGAATTTGAAGGAGTTGCAAAGTGCTTTGATTGTGAAGAAGATGCAATGAATGCATTAGAGACAGATAAAATTAAAGACGGTGATGTAATTATTATTCGATATGAAGGACCAAAAGGCGGCCCTGGAATGAGAGAAATGCTTGCACCAACTTCTTTATTAGTAGGTAAAGGGTTAGGAAAAACAGTTGCGCTAATAACAGACGGCAGATTTTCAGGCGGAACAAGAGGAATATGTATCGGTCATGTTTGTCCGGAAGCTGCTAACGGCGGAAATATTGCTTTAATAGAAGACGGAGATAGGATAAGAATTGATATAAACAACAGAAGTATAGATGTACTTGTATCTGAGGATGTGCTAAATGAACGTCGGAAATCATTAAAACCGTTTGAATTAAAATGCAAATCAGGTTATTTGTCTAAATATGCAAAAACGGTACAAGATGCATCTCATGGGGCAATAGTATAGCTTATGAAAATTTTTGATAATGATATAAAACATGTAGCTATAATTATGGATGGTAACAGACGCTGGGCAAAAGCACATAATCTCCCTTCCCCTGCAGGACACAAAAAAGGGGTTGATTCGCTTCGAACTATAACAAGAGCCTGTGATGATTTTGGAATAAAATATCTTACTGTGTATGCTTTTTCGACTGAAAATTGGAACCGCCAAAAAGAAGAAGTTGATTTTTTAATGGATTTGGTTGCTGTTACCCTTAAAAATGAGCTTGATGATATGCACAAAGAGGGCGTAAAAATATCATTTATCGGGGACACTTCCAAATTATCCGACAAACTTCAAAGAGTTACACTAAATGCTCAAGAAAAAACTAAAAATAACGAAGGTGTAAATTTGCAAATTGCACTAAATTATGGTGCTCGTGATGAAATTACAAATGCAGTCAAACAAATTGTTTCGGAAGGTTTAAAGGCTGAAGATATAACTAAAGACATTATCAGCAGACATCTTTACACTTCAAATATCCCTGATCCTGACATTTTAATCCGCACAGGGGGAGAAAAACGCATATCAAATTATTTGTTGTGGCAGATTGCTTATTCTGAAATAATCGTTGTTGATGAATTTTGGCCTGATTTTGATAAAAAATGTTTTGAAAGATGTTTGGATGAATACGCAAGAAGACAAAGAAGGTTTGGGAAGTAATATGAAAATAGTATTTGCAACGGGAAATGCGCATAAAGTACAAGAAGTAAATGATATTGCAAAGGGTTCGGGTATAGAATTTGAACTCCCGCCTGAGGATTTTAATCCTATTGAAAACGGGCTTACATTTGAAGAAAATTCTTTAATAAAAGCGCAGGAAGCCGCACGAATTTCAGGCAGAATATCGTTAGCCGATGATTCTGGCTTGTGTGTTGAAGCATTAAAGGGAGAACCCGGAATATATTCGGCAAGATATGATACTACCCCCCAAAAGCGTATAGACAAATTGCTAAATAATCTTACCGATGCTGCTAATAGGAGAGCAAAATTTGTTTGTGCTATGACTCTTGTAGATAAAGACGGTAATGTAATCAGACAAGAAGTTGGCGAATGCCACGGTGTAATTGCTCAAAATCAAGCAGGAGATAACGGTTTTGGGTATGATCCGATTTTTATTCCTGACGGTTATAGTATAACAATTGCGCAAATGTCTGAAGATGAGAAAAATACAATTTCACACAGAAGCCGTGCTTTAAGAAAAATGATTGAATTTATAAATTCACGGAGTCTTAATGCGCAAAGCAATTTTGATACCGACAATAATCATAGTGGGGACAATTTTAGTACGATTTGCCATTAATATTGTTACGGGTAATATCAGGGCAAAGATGCTTTCGACTTACAGACCGCCAGAAGTAACGGTTGAAAGGGTTAAAACAACAGAAATCAATTTGTCATTTGAAACATCAGGCCGTGTTGATTCACAAAATGAAATTCGAATTGTTCCAAGGGTATCAGGATATTTGGAAAAAAGTTACTTTAAAGAGGGTTCTTTTGTCAAAAAAGGTGATGTTTTATTTCACATTGAAGCAAATGAATATAAAAATGATGCCGATATATCTTTAGCTGAGGTAAATAAGCTGAAAGCCGAACTTGAATATGCAAATAAACAATTACAAAGAGCGGCAGAACTTGTAAAATCAGATTATATTGCAAAAGCAAGATATGACGAATTAAAATCAAACAGGGATTCGCTTCTAGCACAACTAAACGCTGCAAAATCGGAATTTAATAATAAAAATAAAGATTTATCATATACGTTAATAAAAGCTCCTATTGACGGAAAAATCGGAACTGTAGATGTTTCAGTCGGGAATTATGTAACTCCTTCAACCGGAGCTCTAACTACTATTAATAGTACAGACCCGATGTATATAATTTTTTCTCTTTCATCACAAGATTATTCAAAACTGGTATCTATTGATAAAAACAATAATTTAAACAGAAAAATTGAAATTTATCCAAACGGTTCGTCGAAGAAATACGAATATGCAGGAGTACAAAATTATTATGACAATAAGATAGATAAATCATCAGGGACGGTAATGCTGCGTGCTGATATAAAAAATCCTAATAATAAACTTATTCATGGTGAATTTGTAAAAGTAAAAATATTTTCAAATAATAAGACGGAAGTTAAAATAATACCTATCATTTCGGTAAGAGAAGATGCTCGCGGAAAACGTGTATATAAAGTAGATAAAGATAATATTGCGCGAGAAGTGTACATAAAAACAAACGGTCAAGTAGGGGATAATTGGATAGTTACAGAAGGGTTAGAAAAGGAGGATATTATTGTTGTAAAGGGAGTTATTAAGGTTATTCCCGATAAACCCGTAAAAATTGTAGAGGAAACAAAATGAAAAAAATACTTTTCTTATTTGTACTGTTATTACTTTCAAACCCAACGTATTCTGCAAGTAAGGATGTCCCTTTTTTAGATGCTGACCCTGAAAAAATAATTTCAGAAATGGATACAAATTCAAATAAAGTTGTAGAAGGACATGTTGAGAAAAATATTGTAATGAGTCTGTCAAACTGTATAAGGCTGGCTCTTGGAAATAATCCCGAAATAAGTTCAGCTTTTCAGGATATATTGGCAGCTGATGCTCAAATAAAACAAACATGGTCAAATTTCTTCCCGCAAATCGGTTGGCAAACAAGTTATACGCATATTAAGCAACTTCAACTTTCCGATGCTTTAAATAGGAATTTACAATATGACTATTATATTTTAGGACAAGCATCTTTGCAGCAGCTGTTATATGACTTTGGGGTAACTCAAAATGAAGCAACTATTCTAAGACTTGGTTATCAGGCAAATATAAAAACATTTATGGAAACCGTAAATTCTGTAATTCGCGATACTAAAGATGCGTATTATAAACTATTATACAGCTATGAAGCAGAACAGGTAGCTCAGAGAAATGTAGATAATTATCAACAATTTTATGATCAAGCAAAAGCTTTTTATACAACAGGCTTAAATCCGAAAATTGATGTTACAATTGCTCTTTCAAATTTAAGCCGTTCAAAACTACAATTGATTTCTGCACAGAATGACATAAATGCAGCTATTGCTAATCTTAATAATATAATGGGAATTCCACGCATAACTCCATATAAATTAAGTGAATCACTTGAATTTACACCGATTGATATTTCATTTGAAGATACGGTTGAAATAGCGAAAAAGTCGCGTCCTGACTTAAAACGTTCGCTAATTTTACTTGAACAGGCAAGACAAAATGTAAAACTCGCGCAGAAAGCCTTTATGCCGACGATTACCGGACAAGGAGAATATCAGCGCGGTGGTAAACACTGGACATCCAATGATGGGTGGAATATAGGTATCGCTCTGAATTTTACGGGCATAAATGTTGCTCAAATAATAAATAATATCAATGAAGCAAGATATCTCTATGACAAACAAATTGCTGAAGCTAAAAAGATGCAAAATAATGTATTTTTAGAAATTCAAAGCGCATATATTAAATTAAATGAAAAAAGTAATCAGCTACCTGTTGCAATACTCCAACTAAAGCAGTCTAAAGAAAATTTTGAATTATCATTTGGCAGATATCGTGTCGGTGTAGCTTCTCCTATAGAATACAGAGAAGCTGAAAACACATATACAAGTGCGCAACTTACATATTACAATGCGCTTTATGAGTACAATTCAGCAAAAGCAGATTTAGAAAAAGCTATTGGTACTAATCTCCCAAAATCAGCTTCTGTAGTCGATTTACAGAATTAGTTAAGAAATGTTAACATAAAGATTTTCAAAAAAGCAATTTTTTTAACTTAACATACTTTATATATATGTAAGATATAAGAGAAGAGAGTAAATTATGAATTCACAAAAATTTGGGACATTAGTAAAGCCTGCTGCTACATCTCGCAGAGCAAAATATGATAAAGAAATCAATTATTTGAAATTAAGAGATAAACAAATGAGATTTAATAATGCACAGGATCCGATTTATTACATATTTGATTGTATAGAAAATCGTCCGGTAAGCAAATTAGCAACTGAATTTGTCAAAGACTCATTATTTGAAGCTGTTAATTTTATATCAAAAGTTGTTGGATAATCAATAGAATAAAAGAGAAAAGAATTAAGGAATAAGGATAGGAAAATCAGTAAATAAGCGGTCAATAGACCGCTTTTATTTTTATAAAATTATTGTCTGCGGATAAACCTCTTCGACATAATTTGCCCAATCTTCTATATCAAAGAAGCCAATAGCAAATTCTGCAGTATTTTCGCCAAATTGCTGCGCGCCTTTTACTTTTATTGGCGGTCCTGCCGGCGTAGTTCTGGCAGGATTTAGCGGATTAGAAATTATTCCGACGCTTCTTAGCAGCGTAACAGAAAAATTATTTTTATATACTTCATATTCAGTTAAACCTTTTGTTATTACCCCAAATCCGTTAGCCCAAGCAAATCTTTGCATTGGAGCAGTATTTGTCATTACTTCTTTGCCTTTTTCTGAAGGAAGATTTTCTCTGATGTTATATTCCGGATCAAAATCTCTTGTTATTAATGAGTTCATGTCTTCGGAATGAACTGTATAAATATTGTTATAAAGTCTGAAACGAACCTGCCATAACTTGTCAGACAATAAATTTGACCATACTATTTTAAAATTTAAAAGTTTTGATTGTTTGTTGAGCCATACAAGAACTCCAAAAAACGAAGTTTCAATACGAATTGAACCTCTCAAAGGCCCCTGCATAATTACATGTGAGGATAATATTTTAGCTATTTCTCCGCCATCATCCTTTACTGGCCCGTAATTGTACGTATCACCTTTATCACAATATCTTACAAATTGAATAAAATCTTCATGGCAGCTTGCTCCGTCATAGAGATTAATTTTACCGTCAACAACTTCTATTTTAATATTTGAATTGCCTAATTCTTTATCGTTAGCATAAATATCACTCTCCGTTTGCTGGGGATGAATCTCCTTCAATAATGTATATATTGTAGTATAATCCTCTGTTACCGGAATTCTATATGTATCACATAATAAGTTGGTAGGAAATCCCTGACGTTTTGCAACTATCTGGGTGCCCTTTTCGGGAATAGTTCTTTCAACCTCAATTAGTTTGTATTTATCAGGATACTTAAAGGATACAGAAATATTCTCATCCTGAGCAAAGCGAATCTCTTCAATAATACCGTTTGCGATTTCCAAAATCTTATGATATCTGGTGATGTTTTCTTCATGAACCAAATCCGTCGAACAACCGCAAATAGAATCATGTGCCTGATTTTTTAATAATAATTTGTAAGCATATTCTATAACATTTGTATACTTATTACCAAAATTAAACTGTAATTTATTAGCTAAATCCAATTTATATGAGCATTCAACATTTAGTTGTTTTAATTTAGTGCGAGTAGAATATGTACCCGGCAATATAAATGTTTTTTCATTATCCCTAAGTTCATCATCATACTTTGATTTGAATTTTACAGCATCAAAATAATCAAATAATGAACCTAATTCAATACAATAGTCATCTAAACAAGCATTAATTTGCTCGATTTGTTCATTAATATCTTTTGGAATGTCAAGATGATCAGCACCAATTGGTAATAATAAAACCTTTTTAGAACCTTCAGCAATTTTATCAAGTTCTGATTTTAAGAACATCGCTTTATCTGCAATAGTCTTATCTGCTGCAAATATGTCATTATAATATCCCCTAATCAGATTAACCGTATTTACGCCATTAAAAACGAATTCTGAAGGTAAATCCCCCGCACCTCGCCAAACGACAGCCTTGTCTATTCTAAATTCCTGAAGTATCTGCGGAACATTAACGCTATGTCCGAAAGTATCTGCCAAATATCCGATAAAATCAGTGCATCCGAAATCTCGGGCAATTTTTAAGCCTATTTCTAAATTCTTTGCAAAACATATGCCGTCAGTTAAAAATTCATCGACTAAACAAAAAAACGGACCGATAAATAATTTCTTTTGAGCAATCAAACTACGAATTAACGGCTCTTTTTCCGGACGTATTTCAAGATAGTCAAGCAAAGCAACAACCTGCCCGTCAAAATAAAATGAAGGTATCTTGTTGTGTTCCAGCAAATCCAATACATTGTCAAAAACACGCAGTAAACGAAGTCTGAAAACTTCAAACTCCCTGTACCATTCTCTGTCCCAATGTGTGTGCAGATATGCTATTACTCTTTTTTTACTTTTTTTAAACATATCAATATAATTATATCACATTTATATACATTTGGCTAATTAAAAAATATAATGAGAAATTAAAATATAATGTAGTGAGGTAAATATGCTTAAAACAGTATCAATTTCTGTACTAATACTAATATATTCATTAAATTTATATAATTTACAATCAGTTGCAAAATATGTTAATAATTCAAACATAATAAAAATTTCTCAATACTCAGATATATATTCAAATGATTTATCGCACATAGAAAAATTTTTATTTGGCAGAACATACGCAAAAGAATCTGTTATAATTCGTTTGGCAAGAATAGAGGGAAAGCTATACAGAAAAAATTTAGCTGCAATGAGCATTGCGGACAGGATGAATAATATACTAAGAGACTATCAAAGTTACGGTGGGGCTGCAATTTCACAAGATACATATTGTTCTCCTAAAAAAGGTATAATGCAAAAAATAAAAGACACCTTTATTGGTTATCCAATCGGATATACTCCGCAAATTGAGCCTTCTCCATACATAAATACATATGGTCCTTCATATATGCAAGGATTTTACGGTTCAAACGGGTGGCGAAATCATAATATTTATGAACCGTCATATGCGGCTACGAGATTACATATTGCAGATTGGTAAAATGTAAAAAATATATAAAAATTAACACAAGACTTCATTTTAATGATAATATATAATTATTACTATTTAATGGAGAGATAAAAGTTATGTGCGGAATAGTCGGGTATGTCGGTAAAAATCCCGTTTTAGATATATTATTAGACGGATTGGAGCAATTGGAATACAGAGGATATGATTCTTCCGGTATTGCGGTCAAGTGTAGGGATAGTATAAATGTATACAAAGCCGTTGGCAAATTAAACAATTTAAGAGAAGAATTATCTCCTCATGCCTATGAAATTGCTAAGTCTACAATGGGTATAGGGCATATAAGATGGGCAACACATGGTGCGCCGACAGTTGTTAATGCTCACCCGCATACTTGTAATTGCGGCAATTTGGTCGTTGTACATAATGGAATTATAGAAAATTATGTACAGTTAAAAGCGGAATTAGAGGCTAAAGGCTGCGTTTTTCGTTCTCAAACTGATACAGAAACCGTTGCACACTTAATTGCACAAAAATATGCCCAAACAAAAGATTTAACAAAGGCGGTTATGCTTGCAGCAAAAGAAATAGAAGGCGCATATGCTCTTGAAGTTATGCACAACGATGAGCCTGAAAAACTTGTCATTACAAAACGTAATGCCCCTTTAATAATCGGAATCGGGAATGACGGTTATTATGCTGCTTCAGACATTCCGGCGTTTATAAAACATACGAATAAAGCCGTTTATCTTTCTGATAATCAAATAGCTACGTTAACACCACACTCTTTCAAAATTCAGGATGAAAACGGGATTGAAATTACGCCTAAAATCGAGCAATTACCTTGGGAACCTGTAGCATTAAGCAAAATGGGTTATAAGCATTATATGCTGAAAGAAATTCATGAACAGCCTGATGTGATAAGAAATATTTTAGTCGGAAAACTGCACACCTCGGACTCGCCGATTGAGCTAGATGAGGTTAAATTAACAAAAGATAACTTGAAGGATTTAACAAGAATACAAGTTATTGCTTGCGGTACATCTTTACACGCAGCTATGATAGGCAAATATCTCATAGAAGATTTATGTTCAATACCTGTTGATGTTGAAGCCTCAAGTGAATATATTTACAGAAAAACCGTTACAGATTCCAAAACACTTGTCATCGGGGTTTCTCAATCAGGAGAAACTGCAGACACTTTAACTGCGATAAAACAAGCAAAAGCTAAGGGCTCACACATATTAATTGTTACAAACAGACCTGATAGCGCAATGGCAAGAGAAGCAGACAGTTTATTATCCGTAAATGCAGGTATTGAAGTTTCTGTAGCAGCTACAAAATCGTATATTGCACAATTAACTTCATTCTACTTATTGGCGCTATATATGGCAGAAATTAAAGGAACTGCGGCTGCAGATAAACTGAAAAATTTAAAATCTGAAATGCTTGTTTTACCGCAAAAGATCGAACAAATTTTAGCTAATAAAGAGCATATTCAAAAATGTGCAAGGAAGTACTCATCTACCCGTGATTTTATTTATATTGCAAGAGGTATAAACTATCCGACTGCATTAGAAGGCGCATTAAAATTAAAAGAAATAAGTTATATAAACGCAACCGGTTATCCTGCCGGTGAGTTAAAACACGGACCTATTGCGATGCTAGATGAAATAATGCCTGTTTTATCGATACTAATGAAGGGTTCTGTGTACGAAAAAATCTTATCAAATAGTGAAGAAGCCCGTGCAAGAAATGCTCAAATGATTGCTTTAACAAATTCAGATGAAGAAAAACTTAATGACTTATTTGATTTTATCATTAAAGTACCTGATGTAGATGAAATGTTATCACCTATATTGGCAATAATACCGCTTCAGCTGATAGCATACTACATCGCGGAATTTCTTGGAAAAGACGTTGACCAGCCAAGGAATCTCGCAAAATCTGTTACTGTTGAATAAGGAGACTTTGTAATGAATCAAATAATAACAGAAATAATAGAAATTGATTATGCAGGACTTAAAAATCCTCTTGATATTGAACAAACGTTAAAAAGAAAATACAATAATCTTGTGCGCTGGGCAATCATATCTGTTACTGGTGCAAAGGCTAAAGTAAGCGTAACATATGAATTAACACACGATTCAATCTAAATACTAAAAAAGAAGTCCTCATGCAAGAGGACTTCTTTTTAGTCAATAAATTAAGTTGACTATTTCAGATATACATCCATCATTTCTTCGTATCTTGCCTTTGAAATAACATCTCCTGTTCTTGCATCAATAATCGGGTTATTTCTTTTCATATCTTCATATTTTTGGTCAATTTTACCTGCTTCATAGTCATGATTTCTGATAAGGTTCACAACTGTTGAAACGACTAATGCGGTTCCTGCAGCAATTAATGCCATTTTACCTTTTTGTGCAGGAGTCTTTGCCATAAACTCTTTTACAACTTTTGATGCGGCATCATACATTTTTGTGCCTTTTAATTTGTTGATTGCGTTTCCGACATGGTTTTTTATTTTATATATCAGACCATTTTTTTGTACTGTTTTTGCATCAATATTTACATTTAACTTTTGTTTAATACCGTTTAATTTCTCAGAGGCCTTCTTAGCACCTGTCATAATATCGTCAACTACCTTTTTAGGATTTTTAAGCATATCATCAAATTTTATTTTTTTAGATGCTGTTGAAATTTTACTGTTATTAACAAAATCTTTAATTTTTTGAGTTAATTTCTCCGGCTCTTTTAATAAATCGACGACTTTACTTTTTAGCTGTTTGTAGTCAATATTCTCAAGGTTTTGAGTAACATTTTTAAAAGAATTTTTAAATTCTTTGGCGCTATATTTTGCATGTTCTAAGATTTCATCTATATTTTTAGTTATATTCGCTGTAACTTTTTCGACTTTTACATTATTATTGGCTCCATTTACTATATTATTAATTGCTTTTTTCGCTTTATTTACAAGTTTGCTGTTAAGTATAGTTTCTGCTTTATTACCGTATTTTGTCAGTAATGCCTCTGCCTTATCAGGATTTTTATACACTGCATACCCGGCAACTGCAGGTAAACCAACGGCTAAACCGACACCTAATGCTGTTTTAGTATTGTTTTTTCTATGCTCTGCTTGTTGAGCCTGTTGAATTTCTTGTAAATCTCTGTACGAGTTTCTCGTCGGCGACAGCACCAAACCGATAATTGAATTTACCATGCTAATTTACACCTTTCTACAAATTTAACCTACTATGATATAAAGTATTTTTTGCTGAAAAAATTGCCTATTTAGAAAAAAGAAATCTAAAAAGGCAATATATAAAGGCTTTAGCTTGTTTACAAATATTTATATTTAATCTTCATTTTTGATTATTTGAGCACCGTTTTGTTCAACATTTACAGTTTTTACATCACATTTTATATTTTGATCTGCCCAAGTTTCTTTTACAACATTTTTAATTTTTTCTAAATCATTTTTTTCTGATATAACAAGAATAGAAGACCCTGCTCCGCTCAAAACACAGCCTAAAACACTGTCAATGTGGCGTAATCCGTCCATAATTTTGTCCAATCCTTGAACTAGCTTCATTCTGTACGGTTGATGTAGTTTGTCGTGAAGTGCTAATTTCATCAAGTCTTTATCTTTGGTATGGACAGCCTGAATAAACATACCTAATCTTTGAGCATTAAACACAGCATCCTTCATCGGAACTTCTTTTGGCAAAACCGAACGTGCAATACCCGTAGACAGTTCAAAATCAGGTACACAGACTGTAATCATCCACTCTGACGGCCAATCTAATTTGCGATAAACAACCGATCCGTCATCTTCTTGAGATGATATAACCAAACCACCTACAATCGCAGGTGTGATATTGTCAGGATGTCCTTCTAGTTCGCACGCAATTGATAATAAAGCAACTTCATCCGCAGGATTCCCTAAAAGCTCGTTAGCTGCAATCAAAGCTCCTACAATAACAGACGCACTGCTTCCCAAACCGCGCGCTACTGGTATTGATGACAAAATATTTATCTTTAATTCGCTCGGAGTTTGACCTATTGAATTATACAACATTTGAACCGCTTTATATACCAGACTGTTTTCGTCTTGCGGAATATGTTCTAATGATAATTCATCAATAGCAGAATTTTCCGCTATTACGTTAATCTCAATTCCTGTCCCGGGAAGCACAGTTTCTTCAATAGTAATCGTATTGTAAATGGGCAAAGCCATACCCAAACAATCAAACCCTGGTCCTATATTTGCCGTAGTAGCCGGCACTTTTACACTAACTTTCATACATTCCTCTCATATTTATTGAATTATTATATCAAAAAATAAGTATAATATACATTAAGAAATATTACTGAACTAAAAAAGTTTGTAAATAGCGGAAAATTAGGTTAAACTTGTTATCATGAGTGATTTCAAACCGTATATTACTGCAGACGGGTCGACAGGACTGTACAATAACGAAGTTCAAGACATATATCATAGTGCATCGGGCGCACTATCAGAGGCTTTTGATAAATTTATAGAACCTATCGACTTTGATTTATTAATATCAAAAGATAATATTAAAATTCTTGATATTTGTTATGGAATTGGATATAACTCAAAGGCATTTCTAAATTTGATATTAGAAAAATATTATAAGAATTCTTTTCAAAAATTTTGCAATTATTTTTCAGCAAAAATTAATAATCTCGAGCCGATATATACCAATAATCATTCTATCAAAAATAAAGAAAATTTATTGGTAAATAACTACGCGATATATACAGATAATATTTTTAACAAATTAACTATTACAACTGTTGACAATGATAAAATATTAATGGCAATTTCACCATTTATAAAAACAGGGATAAATAATCCGCAAAAATTTAATAAAGGTACAATTACTGATAAAGATTATAATAAATACTATACAAAAGCAGTTATAAATAAACCAAGGATTAATAATTTGATTAATTATTTTATTTTAACAAATATGCTACAAGCCTTTCCAAACGTTTATTCCGCCGCAGGAGTATCAGATTTAATCAATAATAATTCGTACAGTTATATATTTAATAAACAAATAAAAGGTATTTTTAGCTATTTAACTAATCAAGGGCAATTAACAGGTCAAAACAAGCTTTATCATTCAAATTTACATAATATATATTATAGGTATCTATCAAAACGTTACAAAAAAGCTCTCAAATGCTCTAAGTTAGATAAAGTTATATTTAACCCTATAATAGCAGATGCCAGAGATTTTATTAAAAATGACAAAAATGAATATCATCTAATATTTTTAGATGCTTTTTCACCGACAAAATGTCCATGCTTATGGACTTATGACTTTTTTAAATGCCTGTATGAGCATTTGGATAGTGATGGAATGCTTTTAACATATTCTACCTCCGCATCTGTTAGAAACGCAATGATGCATGCAGGTTTTTTTGTAGGGAATAACATAAAGAATGGTAAGACGATTGGTACTATTTGCGCTAAAAATAAAACCATGATTAAACACCCCCTCTCAGAATACGAAAAAGGACTTTTAAATACAAAAGCAGGTATATTTTATCGCGACAGAAATTTAACGGCCCTAAATGAGGCTATTATCGATGAAAAAAATTATGAAGTAAAAATTTCGGATAAAATATCAACAACCCAATATATAAAATCTTTTAAAAATGTTAAATAATTGATATTTATAAGCATAATGATTACCATATAACTATGGAAAATTATGATGTAATAGTAATTGGTGGTGGTACTGCGGGGTGTTCAGCCGCGTATAACGCATCAAAACTCGGCCTTAAGACACTTTTAATCGAAAAGTCAGGTTGTCTTGGCGGCTCTATGACTAACGGACTTGTTGTTCCGGTTATGCAAACAGGTGCAAATAGTTTAAATACTGATTTTTACAAAAAGTTAATTGCCGAAATGCATAAGCTGGGCGGCCAAATTACCTATCAAAATAATCAAGGATGGTTCAATCCCGAATTATTAAAAATTTGTCTTGATAAAATTCTAATAGAAGCAGGCGTTAAAATACTTTTTAATACAGAAATCGAAAATGCAAAAATTATTAATAACAAGGTTGAGCATGTAGAAATTTTAAACAAAATGTTATCACCATGTAACGGCAAGATACATACAGATAACATCATGGTTATTACTGATAGATTATCGGTACGTATCGGTGCGAGATATATTGTAGATTCAACAGGTGATCTAAATTTTTGTCAAAAAATCGGATGTGAATTTTTACCAATGACAAAGGATTTTCAGCCGATGAGCTTACGCTTTATAATGTCGGGAATTAAGTTAGATATATTTGGCAATTGGCTTAAAGAGCTTGATTCTAACAGGGAAGTTACGACAGTAGAGCAAATAGACGGTTGTACGCATCTTTCTACGGCTTACACCTGGGATAGCACTACGGAATGGGCTTTAGCACCGATTTTTGACGATGCGGTTAAAAACGGTGTCTTAAAAGACAATGACAGAAACTATTTTCAAGTATTTTCAGTTGCAGGAACGCCTGATAGCTTGGCTTTTAACTGTCCAAGACTTATTAAGAATTATAATCCAAACAACCTTGAGGATGTCTCAAATGCTTTAATAGAAGGTCGACAAGTAATATATCGAATTGCCAAATTTTGCAACAAATATTTTCCGGGTTTTGAAAATGCATATATATCAAATATTGCAAACACTCTTGGAGTACGTTCTTCAAACAGAATAAAAGGTAAATATGTTTATACAATTGATGATTTACGTTCCGGCAAAACTTTTGAAACTCCTGTATTGGTGTCTGTATATCCGGTTGATGTTCATTCAAGAGAGAAGAATTCTTCGACATTAGAACGTGTTTTACCTTACCAATTACCGATTGAAAGTTTAATGAGTGCTAATTTTGACAATGTATTTGTCGCAGGACGCGGAATAAGTGCGGATGAAATGGCACAAGGCGCATTAAGAGTCCAAGCTAATTGCTTTTCAATGGGTGAAGCCGTTGCAAAATATATTAAAACTTTGATTTAACAAATTCTATTTATTTTTTTGCATAAAATATTCATGGCATCAAGCAGCGGATCAATAGTTGTTGAATAAGGCGGAGCATAAGTTATGTCGTTATTTCCGAATTCTTGTACTGTTAAATGAGCAAGTAAAGCTGTCGTTAGTGTATTTATACGCTTATCGGCACCAATTGAACCGACTGCTTGAGCTCCCAATAAAAGCCCTGTTACTTTATCTGCAACTATCTTTATGGTCATTTCAGAAGCTTCAGGCATAAATGCAACTTTATCATGCTTTGTTATGATAGTTGATACGGGAGAAAACCCGACATTTTGTGCCTCTTTTTCAGTTAAACCAGTCATGGCAATGGTAGTACTCAAACATCTTGTTACGGTTGACCCAAGAACACCTTCAAACTCGCTGTATCCGCCTGCTGCGTTAATAGCGGCACAACGTCCCTCTTTATTTGCTGTTGAACCCAGTGGTATCCAAACTTTTTTGCCCGAAACTATATGAGTTTTCTCTGCACAATCGCCGCAGGCGTATATGTCTTCTGCCGATGTTCGCATAAGTTTGTTTACCCAAATTGCTCCTGTCTCACCTATTCTTATGCCTGCATCTTTTGCAAGCTCGGAATTTGGAACAACTCCTGAAGCTATCACAAGAAAATCTGTTTCTATTTCTTCGCCGTTTTCTGTTGTTATTAATAGCTTATCAGAAACTTCTTTTACTTCACTAATTGTATCGCTTAAGTGTATATGAAAATTTTTATATGCAGAGCTCTTGCGTCTTACTCTTATAATTTCTGCCATATCAGAATCTAATCTTGGCATAATATTATCGTTATGTTCAATCAAATCAACCTGTAAGCCGTTTTTTACAAAAGCTTCTAGAATTTCAAGACCGATGTAGCCGCTACCAAGAATTACGGCACGTTTTGAACTTCGCATCTTGTCACGTATCGCTATACCATCCTCAATACGTCTTATTGTAAAAATATTATTTGCACCATTTATACCTTTTATGTCAGGAATTTTAGGTCTTGCACCCGTAGCAATTATTAACTTGTCATAGGGCACTGTTTCGCCATTTTCAAGCTGTATTTCTTTATTTTGAGGAAGAATTTTTGTCACTTTATGTTCAAGAAATACATCAACGCCGCTTTGTTTAAATTCCTCTGGCGAGCGAACCAGAAGTGTTCGGTAATCTTCAAAATTTCCTTCTATATAATACGGTAAGCCGCACGAAGAATATGACACATGCGTATCGTCCGTATAAATTTTAACGCTTGAATCAGGTAGTAAACGTTTTATTTTCGCAGCAGCTTTTGCTCCCGCCGCGACTCCGCCAATAATAACTATATTCATAGCTATAATTTAGCGTTATTTATTAAAATTTATATTCTACATTTGGCTAATTTGTGCTATATGTATTCAAGATTTTTTCTTTCATAAATTCAAAATAGCCTTTTACATCAATTTCAACATCTTTAGCTTCTTGTACAAGCTCTTGAAATTCTTGTAATACCTTTTGTTTTTCGATATCTTCGTACATTTTAATATACCCCGTATTAACCTTTTGACATTTATATATATCGGAGTATTTTTATAAAAACTTTAGCAATATTAAGAAAAATTAACGTTCATTATAGACAAGTTTTTTGCGAAGATTCCATTGTATAAGCGTCAGCACAAGTATTATCACAAACAATACATAAGCTATAGCACTTGCCTTGCCGACGTTAAAATATTCAAAAGCATTTTTATAAATCGCATAAACAAGCACGTTTGTTGAATCAAACGGTCCGCCTTCAGTCATCAGATAAATCAAATCAAACACTTGGAATGAACTTATCGCAGTAACTATTACAACAAAAAATATTGTAGGTGATAATAATGGAACAGTTACATTTTTAAATGTTTGGAATGAATTAGCGCCGTCAATTTTTGCGGCTTCAAATAAGCTCTGCGAAACTGACGAAAAACCCGATAAAAATATTATCATATTATAGCCGATTAATTTCCAAACCGATACTATAATCAATGCCGGCATAGCAAATTTTGAATCATACAGCCAATTGATATGTATATGTAAAAACTGATTTAATAAACCGATATTCGGATCAAAAATCCAAGCCCATACGATGCCTACAACCACCATAGGCGTAATGAAAGGCAAAAAATAAGCGCTTTTAAAAAATTCACTTCCCCTTATTTTATTATTCAATATTGACGCCAGTACAAGGGGAATCACAACGCCTAAAACAGATACGGATAATGCAAATACAACTGTATTACATAAGATTTTCCAAAATAAATTTTCTTTGAATAAATCTGTATAATTACTTAACCCTACGTACTGAATCGGTGTTAATAAATCCCATTTAGCAAAACTCAAACCAAAAGAACACAAAACAGGAATTATAATAAATATCAAAGTTCCCAATATCGCCGGCAATATAAAAATCCAAGCGGTTAAATTCTTTGTAATATAATTATTAAGAATATTTTTCATGGTATGATTTAATTATAAATAAAGGGGATAAATTATGCAAAAATATGAACACGCATTTGGCAAAAATGACATTCGAGGAATTTATAACGACGATATAACTGAAGAATTATTTTATAACATAGCAAGAGGTTACATTAGTTGGATAATAAAACATAACGGTAAAAATTCGCAAGATTTAAGAATTAGTGTTTGTATGGATGCAAGGCTTCATTCTCCATCATTAAAAAAGGCTTTAATTGCAGGGCTTGAAGATATCGGAGTCAAGTATATTGAGGATTACGGGATTGCACCAACCCCAATCGGATATTATTCCGAATTTGCGCATAATCTTGACGGTGCAATGATTATCACGGCAAGCCATAACCCGAGTGAATATAACGGCTTAAAAATGACATATAATCATCAAACTCTTAATGAAACACAAATTAAAGAAGTAAAAGAGGTTACCTTTGATTTATGGAACAACTATAATCCTTCAGATAATATTATCAAAGATTACAGTGTAAATATTATTCCCGAATACATTTCAGATATGGTATCGAGATTTAATAATTGCGGAAAAGGGATAAAAGTAGTTGTAGATTCCGCAAACGGTACAGGCGGCGTTGTAGGTCCTGAATTATACAGAAAAATTGGCTGTGAAGTTATTGAATTGTTTTCCGAGCCTGACGGCAATTTCCCTAATCATCACCCGAATCCGAGTTCTTTTTCAACATTAAAAACAATTTCTGAAACTGTTGTAAAAGAAAATGCCGATTTGGGAATAGCTTATGACGGAGATTCGGACAGAATAGGTGTTATAGATTCAAAAGGGAGACCTATGACTGGAGATAAACTCCTTTTAATCTATGCCCTTGATATGATTTCAAGTCTTGATACAAAACCGACTGTCGTGTCTGAAGTTAAATGTTCTCAAGTTTTGTATGACACTATAAATAATACAGGTGCAAATGCCGTTATGTGCAAAACCGGTCATGGCTATATTAAAGAAAAGATGAAAGAAACAGGTGCTTTATTAGGCGGAGAAATGAGCGGTCATACTTTTTTCAAAGATCGTTATTACGGATTTGATGATGCGGTTTATGCAGGGTGCAGAATGATTGAAATTGTTGCCAAAAATAAAAAATTAAATCCTGAATTTAAAATTGAACAACTTTTAAAACCGTTTGATGAAGTATATACAAGCCAAGAAGTCCGCTATCATTGTCCAAACGAGCTAAAAAAAGAAGTTTTGGAACAAATGAAATCAAAAGTAAAAAATAATCCAAATATGTTTGGTTCACAAATTCTTGACATAGTAACATTAGACGGTATGAGAATTGTTTTTGACGGTGGTTTTGCGCTCATAAGACAATCTAATACGGAACCGGTATTTACTTTGCGCTTTGAAGCAAAAACAGAAGATGAGTGTAACAGATTTAAAGATGTAATGTTAAATAGTTTAGACGAATTATTGAAAGCAAAAGTATAAAAAAGAAGGTGCGATTTACGCACCTCTTTTTATTAGCTTTTTGTATATTCACTGTATTCTTGAGCACAAGCCCGCCAATCATCTTCCAATATACTGAAAGCATGGCTCCAGAATTTTTCTAAAGCATAAGTTTGTCGTTCTTCTTTATGCAGAATATGAACAACGACATCACCGTAATCCAACAAATTCCAACGATTTTTTGTATCATTTTCACTTCTTGAAGGTAAACGTCCAAAGTTTTTCTTTACTTTGTCTTTAACTGTTTCCATTAATGCTTTGACTTGCGGAGTAGAATCACCTGATGCAATTACAAAATAATCAGCCAAAGATGAAACATGACTTATATTTAATATTGTAATGTCTTTTGCCAATTTGTCATCTAAAAATTGTGCTATTACACACGCTAACTTGTGTGAGTCAATTTTCATTTCTTCCAAAATAATTCTCCCTTATTATTCAATCATATCTACTCTTTTTTTATGTCTTCCGCCTTCAAAGCCGGTTTTTAACCAGCAATCCACAATATCGAGAGCTAAGTGTTCACCAATAACTCTTGAGCCAAGACATAAAACATTTGCATTATTATGGGCACGAGATACCCTTGCAGAATATGTATCTCCACACAATGCTGCGCGAATTCCGTGAACTTTATTAGCAACAATTGACATACCAATACCTGTTCCGCAAACCAGAATTCCTCTGTCTGCACAATTTGTAATAACTTTCTCACAAACTTTTCTTGCAATATCAGGATAATCACAAGATTCAGGAGTATAAGTACCAACATCCACATATTCAATATTCCTGAATTTTAAATAATCAATTATTGCTTCTTTATAATGTAAACCCGCATGATCACAGCCGATTGCAACTTTTAAATTTTCCATTCTCTTACTCCTTAATAATTTCGGTCTTCATATAATATATATCAATATATTAACAGTTTTATTCGCAATTGTAAATATACTATTTTTTTAAGCCTTCAATTCTTAAGACTTCATAGATATCCATTTTCTTTGACTTTCCGCGTATTTGGACTTCTTTTATTTTTATTACATCAGCAATATCAGATATATAGTTATATGTTGAACTGCTTACAAGTAAATTAGTCTTATAAACCTTGTTATATCCTTCTATACGGCTTGCAAGATTAACTGTATCACCAATTACCGTATATTCCATTCTTGTTTCGGTACCTATATTTCCGATAAATGCTTCTCCTGTATTTATTCCAACACCGATTTCAATTTTCGGTTTACCTTCTGATAACCATTTTTCGCGTAAATATTCAACTTTTTTGAGCATTTCATAAGCACATTTAACTGCATTTTTCGGATGATTAATATCCTGAATAGGCTCTCCAAATATCGCCATTACAGCATCTCCGATAAATTTATTTATTACACCGTTATATTTGGTAATTATTGGCTCCATTTGAGAAAAATATTCATTTAATATTTTAGAAACTTCTTCTGCTGTCATTTTTTCACTTAAAGATGTAAACCCTCTTATATCAGAAAATAAAACGGTAACGATTGCTCTTTTTCCGCCTAATCCAAGCTCGTCGATATTTTTTACAACATTTTTCATGACATCTTGAGAAATATATTTTCCCATTGCCTGTTTTATTTTTTCTTTATTACGATTTTCAGTTAAAAATTTAAACGAGTACCCGAAAATTAAAGTAATCAATTGTATTGATATTGGGTTTATAAAGCTTAATAAGCTGCCGTTATATGCCAATACTCCACAGATTATAAAATACAAAATATCTATAAATATTATTGATAACAGAGAACGCAAAAAATTATACTTCAATATCAAAATAAATGTAAATAATGAAAGAAGTAACACAGATAAAAATTGAATGAAAATATTTAAATCTTTTATAAAATGATTATTTGAGATATTATCATAAACCGTTGCTTGAATATCAACTCCGGGATGACGATTATCCATAGGCGTCTTAAACACATCAGCAGAAGGCCCTGATAAATTTATACCTATAAAAACAGTCATATCTTTAAATAAATCAGGCGGAATATCCGGTTTCTTTCCCGCTTTTATACTTCTGTATGAGTCTATAATTTTATATGCAGGACAAGCCAAATGGGATGCTGAGGATTCATTATAGTTTTTGCCGTCAAACACTATTCTGTTTGCATAGAATCTGATTTTTGATTGAACCAAGCCATCCTGAATTAATTTATGCGGAATGGCTAATTTTGTCTTCGGAATAATGATATTTTTATCATTTAATATTACTTCATTTGTATTGTTTTCAAGCATATACATCTTTAACGGTAAAGACGGATAATATGCATCTCCGATTTTAATCAAATTAGTAGCATCAAAAATATTGCCGGCAACGGTATCACGTTCTATACGAACGGATGCGGAATTTTTTATTTTGTCATAATAGAAATCCTGCAATTTTGAAACTTTTTCGAATTTTGAATTCAGGAATAATGCATCATCGTTTATTTTAAGAGAATACCTGTCTTTAAACTCGTTCATAAATTCTTTATCTGATGCATCTGCAGAGCCCGATTCGGGTGTAAAACTTGTTACAAGATTATTCATTTTGCCGACTTGATTTACAAATCCCATATCGGCTTTGTTATTAACATCAATAGTAGGTAAAAAAATGTCTAACCCGATGACTTTTGGTTTCGCATAAGTATGCAGATAATCAAGAATTTCAGTATACATCTCATTTGACCAAGGCCAAGGATATTTGCTTATTGAAGAATCATCAACAACTATTTCAATAATATTTTCGGAACCTACTTTATTTGCTGAAAAGAATGATAAAAAGAAGCTTCTAACATTTGGTTCCAAATATATAACCGAAATTACATACGCAACAAGCACCATAAACAAATATATTAAAAAAGAAACAGTATAAAATCGCTTATTTTTGAGTTTTTTCATAAAAAAATACCTCTCACTAATTTTATGATATAATATTTTTTGTAAAAAGGCAGAATATGTATGAATGTTAATTTAATTGATAAATTATCGCAAAATAAAATTTATCCTATTATAAGAAATTCAAACCCAAAAGAGGTGTATAATATTGCTAATGCGCTCCAAAAAGGCGGCGCGGATGTTATAGAAATAACCGTTGAAAATCCTAAGGTTTTCAATGTGATTCAAGAATTATCAAAAGATTTGATAATATGTGCCGGCGGCATAATAACATCTATTCAGGCTCAAATAGCAATTGAAAGCGGAGCAAAAATAATATCATCACCGATATTCCAGCAAAATTTGGTAAAAATTTCAAAAGACCGTCAGATTCCTCTCATTGCCGGAACATCAACCGCTAACGAAGCATATAATGCGTGGAAAGCGCGCATCCCGATAGTTAAAATTTATCCGGTTACAGCTATGGGCGGAATAGAATACATTGAAAATCTTTTAAGACCAATGCCGTTTTTAAATGTAATTCCGCAAGGAGATGTTGAATTAAAAGATGTTAAAGGTTATCTTGATGCAGGCGCATTGGCTGTTGGACTGGGCAGACATTTAACTAATGCCGAAACTTATGAACAGATAACGATAAGAACAAAAGAGCTTTTGGAAAGTTTAAAATAATATGACAAAACGTGCGGTGTTATCAGGCTATTTCGGATTTAAAAATTTTGGAGATGAAGCAATTCTTTCTCTGCTTGTTAATAAGCTCCAATCTTTAAAATATTCCGTTACTGTAATTTCATCAAACCCTGATTATACAAAAGCACAGTTTAAGCATATTAGATGCGTTAAAACATTTGATATAAGCAATATTGCAGGCTTTATCTCAAAATCTGATGTATTGATTTCGGGAGGCGGGAGCCTTTTGCAGGATGTTACGAGCCTTAAAAGTTTGATTTATTACTTATTTATCATATTTCTCGGAATATTTTTTAATAAAAAAGTTATTATATTCGCTCAAGGGATAGGTCCTATAAACAATCATATCGGAATATTTTTAACAAAATTATTGCTAAAGCAATGTGTTTATGTAAGTGTTCGCGATAAAAAGAGCCATGAATTGCTAAAAAGCTGGGGAATAAATTCCGAATTGTTATGTGATCCTATATTTTCTCTGGATATTGATAATTGTAAAAAAACAGATACGGTAGCAATTCAGTTAAGGGATTTCAGCACGCTTACAAACGATTTTATCGAAAGACTTGCGCAAGAAATTGCAAATAATTTTTCAGATAAAATCATTGAAATATATTCTTTTCAAGACACTATTGATTTGAAAATTTGCCAAATATTTGAAAAGAATTTAAAAATGCTGAATCCAGATATAAAAACCAAAATATATTCAGCATTAACAAATTCTGAAATAATTGAAAAACTTTCTAAAGCGGAATATTTAATAGCAATGAGGTTTCATGCAATAATAGTCGGACTGCTTTCAAAAGCAAAAATTTTAGGTATAAATTATGACACAAAAGTCGAACGTATTTGTGAAGAATTTTCTATTCCGCTACTTGAACTAAATAAAGAATTTGAAAACCAATTTGATGATTTAAAATTGCAAAATCCTGCTTTAAGGCAAGATAAATTACAACAAAAAGAATTTGACTGGACAGGCTTTGAAAATTGTTTAGCAAAATAAAAGAGAGCAGTTAATGCTCTCCTTTTTGTTATCTGTAATTTGTAAACTGCAATGGGGTATTATATTTATCTTCGTTACCCCTGACAAGCTGAATTACCGTTTGCAAATCATCCTTGCTTTTTCCGGAAACTCTGATTTGTTCGCCTTGAATAGATGCTTGAACTTTCAATTTTGCATTTTTTATATCAGAAGTTATCTGTTTTGCAAGTTCTTGTGACAGACCTTTTTTCAAATTAAAAACCTGTCTTACGTTTCCGCCTAAAGCATTTTCTACTTTTTGCGGATCAAGAATTTTTAAGCTCAAATTTCTTTTTGAGAACTTAGATTGAATAATATCAGTGATATTTCTCAATTTCATTTCATCTTCAGTAGTAACAGTAATTGATTTTTCTTGTTCAAGTTCAACAGTTGAATTGGAATTTTTAAAATCAAACCTTGATAAAAGTTCTTTTTTTACCTGTTCAACAGCATTTACCACTTCCTGTTTGTCATATTCCGATACAATATCAAAACTGCAATCTTTAGCCATATTTAACCCCCTTTTTGTATTACTTTATCACAAAAAAAAGAAAGGTAGAATATTTTATTCTACCTACTAAATTCACACTATTTTCTACTACGGGGAAATTATTTTTTTATTTTTTTGAAATTCTTTACTATAAAATCTTTTGCTTTGCCAAAAATATTTTTTGTTTTTCCTGCGACAGAAGAGGTCGATGATTTAAATTTAGGGCCTATATTTTTGACTTTATCAATAATATTTGTACCAAAATTTTTCACATTATTTAAAATATTTTTAGCTGAAGGTAATTTTATACCGTTTTTAAATAAATCTTTTACAAAGTTTACTATCAATTTACCTTTTTTAAATCCTAATATTGCAAGAACAACTCCTCCAACACCAACAAGCAATTTTTTAATTTTGTCGTTGTCTTTACTCTTTTGAGTTTTCTCATAGGTATCTTGCTGCGGTTGACCGGAATTAAGGTTAACATTTCCGATTTGCGAATCGGCCGTACCGGTAATTGGATTTACCGTGCCGGGATACATTCTGTTTATCATAGAATAGCCTATATCATCGGTAAATGCCGGATTTCTTAAATTATATTTGATACTTTCGTCCATAAAAATTTTAACCTACAACCTTTACTCTTATATAAAGTAATTTTGTGTAAAATAATTTACTTTTTTGTAAAAATTTGCTTTAATATTCTTAACAATTATAAGAAGGAGAGAATAAATATGAATATGTTTAAACGCTGGTATGATGCTGATGCCGTTGTAAGTAAAGTCATTAACGATATGGAAAAAGCTCCTGAGGAAATTCAGATAAGATGCGCAGAATATATTATTGACGATTTGCTTAAAGATGTTGAACTGAAAGAAATGAGTCTTGAAGATCAATATAATTACATTATGCGCAGATGGTACGATAAAAATATTAAAGTATCACATGCCATAGAATATTTGCGCCAATGTCCTGATGATATAAGACGAGAAATAGCATTAAAAGTTCAAAAATACTTAAAAAAGATTTCTTAACATTTGGACAAATATCAAAATATATTGTTTAATAACATTTAAGGGGGATATTTGTGTCTGACGAAATAAATAAAAACGTCATAGCAATGTTTTCAAAGCATAATAAGACCAAGTTTACATCAAAAACAAAGTCTGATGTGAAGTATTATGCAGGCTTTAATTATGTAAAAGTAAAGAAAGATTTAAACGGTAACAAATTAAGAAAAGATTATTTGCTGAAGTACCGCAGTGAATGTCATTATATGGTTTCCGTGATGCGTGAAATTGACGGAGAAATTTGCTTGTACTCATATGATGTTCCAAATGATGATTTGTTCAAATTTATGAAATCTTTTGATGAAAACACTCTTGACGGCACGATTATTGAAATCGACAAATACTTTCCAAATGAAATAGTATAAATGGAGAAGATAATTGAAACGGTTGAATTATGCAAAATTAAGCAGCTAAACTATTCAACCATTCAACTGTTAAACTGCAAGAATGTGTTTTTTTACGAAATATAATGATAGCTTAAATAGGTGTTTTAAACCATACCAATATGTCGGCGGTGAATTCTTATCGCACAACAAAGATTTTGACAGCGCTAAAGTGCGTTTTGCCATGGCATTTCCAGACAAATATGAAATCGGCATTTCTAATTTGGGAGTGCGTGTTTTGTATGAATTAATAAACAAAGAACCAGATTATATGTGTGATAGGGTTTACGCCCCCGAACCTGATTTTACCCCTAATCCTTTGTATGGGTTAGAGTCAAAGCGACCGTTAAAAGATTTTGATGCAGTAGGTTTTTCGCTTCAATATGAAATGGCATATCCTACCGTATTAAAAATGCTTGAAATGGCAGGAATTCCATATAAAAATTGTGACAGAACAGATGATGACCCTATTATTGTGGCAGGCGGACCTTGCGCTTTCAATCCTTTACCGATGTCGGAATTCATTGATGTATTTTTAATAGGTGACGGCGAAGATTCAATAGTAGAAGTTTGCCAAATACTTGAAAAAACAAAAGGTCTACCGCGTCACGAAAGAATAAAAGCCTTATGCGGTGATAAAGAGGGCAGATGGAGTGCATCAATCGGCGGGAATGTAACAAAGCGAATTGCTCAATTAAAAAAAGATACCGCATTAACAGGGTATCCTATTCCGTTTTCATCATCAGTACAAGACAGAGCGGTTGTTGAAATTCGCAGAGGATGCGGAAGAATGTGTCGTTTTTGCCAACCGGGACATGTAACGTTACCGATACGAGAAAGAGAAGCGCAAGATATAATTTCAATTGCAAAAGATTTGGTTAAAAACACGGGCTATGAAGAATATTCACTGCTTTCACTGTCTTCTAATGATTACAAAAATATAAATGAAGTCATTAAAGAACTCGCACTGGATTTCAATGAGAAGAAAATTTCGGTAACCTTACCGAGCCAAAGGATAGACAGTTTTAATTTAGAACTTGCAAACCTTGTTCAAAGTGTAAGGAAATCAACAATGACGCTTGCCCCCGAAGCAGGCAGTCAACGATTAAGAAACGTTATAAAGAAAAATATTTCTCAAGAGCAAATCTTGAATGCTATTTTAACACTTTACGAAAACGGCTGGTCTCGCGTTAAATTGTATTTTATCTGCGGTTTACCGACAGAAACAATAGAAGATATGGACGAAATGGCGAACTTATTGTCAACAATCAGATATCGTTCAAAATTATTAAAAAAAGAAAAAGAACTAAAACATTCGCTGGATTTAACCTGTACTCTATCAATTTTTGTTCCGAAACCTTTTACCCCGTTCCAATGGTGCGCTCAAGCAAATTTAGACGAAGTAAAAGCGCATATTGATTACTTAATGGAGCGCGTAAAAAGAATTAAAGGGGTTAAAATTAATTACAGTGACAAATTTTTATCGCTTTTGGAAGCAGTTTTAACTCGCGGAGACGAATCTTTATGCAAATTTATTGAAGCTCTTTATAAAAAAGGGGTTTATCTTGCATCATGGGGTGAACATTTCAGCTGGAAGTTATGGAATGAAACCGCACAGGAACTTGGCATCAATCTTGAAGCTCTAGCACAAAAAAAATATGAAACAAATTTACCGCTCCCTTGGGATTTTATAAATATCGGCATTGATAAAAAATGGCTTGCGGAAGAATACAATATTGCCTTAAACAAATATAAAGATTCAGATTTTGTATACACTCCGACCTGTGAAACTAAATGTGTAAACTGCGGTGTTTGCAAGAATTTAGGGACACATAAAGTATTGGCAAAACCTTATATAGCTTCAAACGAAGCTCAAATTTTGTCAAAACAGGAAAAACGACATATCGAAGATATTAACCAAAAAGATATAAAGCCAACTTACAGATACAGAATTAAACTAACCAAAACAGGGATATTGAGGTATTTTTCTCATCTTGATTGGCAAAATACATTTTTCAAGGCAATATCAAGAACAAGTTTAAAACCTGCTTTTTCATACGGCTACAACCCGACAATGAAAATTTCAATGGGCGTTGCACTTCCGTTATTTTGCGAAAGTTTAACAGAACTTATAGACATAAATTTGTGGGAAAATTCAGATTGCGAATTCATAAAAAATGAACTTTCAAAAGTTATGCCGAAAGAATCGCAAATAATCAGTGTGGAGCAAATCGATAAATCAGCTCCGTCAATTGATGATACTGTTTACTGGGCGCAGTATAAAGTAAAGATTTTTGACGAAAGTGTTTACGATTTTGATAAATTCGTATATAATACTATTGAAGTTTTGAATTCCGATGAAATATTAATCGGTAAAAAAACTAAAAAAGGTTTAACTAAAACAATAAATTACGCAAAATCAATCGGAGAATACTGGTTTGAAGGCGGTAATTTATTCATAACATTAAGAACAGGAAAGAGTACAAATGTTCCTCCGTTGAGAGCTGATGCACTTATGAACTTAATTGCACCGGATGTAATATTTGAAATTACCCGTATAAAATTTTTGACGGAAGAACTTCACGAGTTATAAGAGGAAGATTTATGAGTAACAACAGAAACAGAAACGAAAATCAAACAATCGAAAAAAAGATTGTCATAGCTGAACGTGACAATATTGCTGCATTACTTGAAAACAAAAAAGTAACTGATTTCTTTATCCAAAGAGGAGACGTTTTGTTGGGTGATGTTTATATGTCTACGGTTGACAATATTTTGCCAAGTATTGACGCAGCATTTGTAAACGTCGGAACCGATAAGATGGGTTTTTTACATGCAGAAGACGTTATGGGCAAAGGTTCATTAAAAGACAAACTTTCCCCGAAACAAAAATTAGTGGTTCAAGTTGTAAAAGAACCTACAGGGCATAAAGGTCCGAGAGTAACAACTGAAATCAGTTTACCCGGGAGATTTTTAGTTTTAATGCCTTATGAACCGGGAGTAAGCGTTAGTAAAAAAATCGAGAATTCAAAAGAACGCGCAAGACTTAAAGCTATTGTAAATTTGATTAAGCCAGTCGGGGTTGGTGTCATTATAAGAACAGAAGCAGAAGGTCAATCCGAAGCTGATATTCAGGAAGATTTGGAAATCCTTTTAGAGAAATGGAATAATATTATTACATCTTCTGAAACACTTGATGCACCAAGTTTAATTTACAGGGATCAAGATTTGTTATACAAGGTTATAAGAGAAGCTTGCACGGAAGATGTATCTGAAATTATTGTTGATACACCGTTTGCATTGAGCAGAGTTCAAACAATTCTGCAAAATTGGCACATTGCCAAAGGTGTAAAAGTAACTTTATACAAAGGGACTGAACCGCTATTGATTGCGATGGATATTCACAAAGAAATAAAAGCAGCATTAAATGTAAAAGTTAATATGCCTTCAGGCGGATACTTGTTTATACAACAAACGGAAGCTCTGACGGTAATTGACGTCAACAGCGGGAAATTCGTAAGTTCTGCTACTCAAGATGAAACTATTTTAAAAACAAATATAGAAGCCGTTCATGAAATTGCTCGTCAATTAAGACTCCGTAATATCGGCGGTATGGTAATTATTGACTTTATCGATATGACAAGCAGGGCAGATAAGTTAGCAATGCTTGAGGAATTGGAAATTGCATTAGAAGCTGATAAAGCAAAACCGCAGGTAGGACAATTATCGGATTTAGGCTTGGTTGAGCTTACACGCCACAGACAAGGTCAATCTCTGGCGGAAATATTTACTAAAAAATGTCCTCATTGTCAAGGCTCCGGTTGCTCTGTTATTGATTTTAATTTTGCAACCCCTGTTGCGGAAGGTGAATATCGCGCAAAAGCTGCCAAAATAAAACTTCCAACAGGAGCATTTAAGAAGAATAAATTCAACAATAAAAACAATAATAATCAACCTCAACAGAATATTGATGAGCAAGAACAACAAGAGATTAAGCCTGTAACAATTGAGACGGAACCGTCTGCGGCAGCTACTGAAGAAACTATTAAAAAAGAAAATAACAAGCGTAATAAGCGTAGATTTGACAAAAACAAAAAACGGCAAGAACAGGTTTCAGCACCTGAAGATACGGCAAAATCCGAAGACGTTGTTCCCGAAGTAACAGAACAACCTCAAGAGCCAACGGAAAAGCCTGCAAAAAGAACACGCAGGACTTCTAAAAAAGCTGTAAAAGAAGAAGTCGCTGAAACTGCCCCTGTTGTTGAGCAACCGTCAGAAGAACCTGCTCCAAAACGAACCAAAAGACCAAACAGAGGGGCTTCAAAACGTACAAGAAAAACAGCAAAAACAGAAGGTAACAGTGAAGAATAAATTCTATAAAATATATATGGCATTATTGGCGGTATTATATACCGCCTTGCCTTCATTAGGCGCAAAAGCCGACACCCATAGTCTAAAGTTTATCGCAACTAAATTCGGGCTTGCCATGGGTGGGGTTTTATTCTTTTCGTTTTTACTTTATCTGGGTTTATCTATATATAATAAGTATTTTGTAGATGAACAGATAAAAGATTTTAATCTCCGAAAGGATTCTCTAAGGACACCGCGTGATACAGATGAAGCTATTATGATGTTTATTGCTAAAAACAGGATGAAATAGGATGAAAAACGGGGTCGGACTGCTTGATTTATTGTTTGTTTTATTGATAATTTTATTGCTGGTAATTCCTTTATATGGTATGTATTCCAAAAATATAATAAACAAGGATTCACAGACAAGGTTTATTGAACAAAAGAAATATGTTGATAATCAAGTAAAAATTATAGAAGATGCAAAAGCGCTTCAAATAAAAAGATTAGAGATGTTAAATCAAGGGAATTAAAAAATAATGAAAAGAGCAACTTTATTTGACATAATATCACCCGTAATGATAGGCCCGTCAAGTTCACATACGGCAGGAGCAGTCAGACTGGGATTATTGGCAAGAAATATATATAATTCAAGCATTAAAAAAGTTACCTTTAAATTATACAATTCTTATGCACATACAGGCAAAGGACACGGAACAGAAAAAGGATTATTAGCGGGGATATTAGGCTTAAGTGTTGATGACAGAAGAATAAAAGACATATTTAATTCTAATGTTGCAAAAAATGTTGAATATTCCTTTGAATATTCTGATGATTTCAGAAGACATCCAAATTCCGTCGATATAACTTTAGATGGCGAATATAAAATGTTTATAGCGGGTGATTCTATCGGCGCGGGAGAAATTTTAATTACTCGGATTAATGAATTTAATGTCTCATTATCCGGAAATTATAATACACTTATTCTTGTTTATAAGGATAAACCCGGTATGATCTCAAACGTCACTTCTCATCTTCAATCAAAGAATATAAATATTGCATCTCTTGATTGTGACAGAAATGCAAAAGGTAAAGATGCATCAATGATAATTTGTGTTGACGGAAATATTCAAGACTCTGTAATTGATAAAATTAAAAATATGTCTGATGTATATTTTGTAACTTATGTAAAAAAATTGGAAAACTGAATTTATGACAAATATAATAACTTTTGAGCAATTAAAAAATGAATGTATAGATAGAAACAAGCGAATATATGAAATCGCACAAGAAGAAATGGCAAAAGATTCAGGAATAAGCATTGAAGAAGTAAGGGCGTTTGCCAATAAGAGTTTATTTAATATGAAAGAAGCCATTGAAGCAGGTATGGCAAGTAAAGAACCTTCAATGAGCGGATTAACAGGGCAAGATTGCGACAGGTTACAAAAGCGATATAAAACAGAGCGTTCAATGTTCGGCTCATTGTTTGAAAAGATTGTCGAATACGCTATAGCAACAAGTGAAGAAAATATACGAATGGGTAAAATTGTAGCTTGCCCGACTGCTGGCTCATGCGGGATATTACCGTCTTGTCTTATTGGTGTAAGTCAGGAATATAATTACTCTGAAACTGAGCAAATTAATGCCTTAATAACAGCCGGAGAAATCGGCAGGATAATTTCTGTTAAGATGTCATTAGCAGGCGCTGTCGCAGGTTGTCAAGCAGAATGCGGAGTAGCTGGAGCTATGGCTGCTGCTGCGGTTTGCCAATTAAAAGGCGGTTCTGTAGAAAAGATACTGAATTCATCTGCTTTAGTTTTAAAAAACATTCTTGGTTTAACTTGCGACCCTGTTGCAGGATTGGTTGAAATTCCATGTGTAAAAAGAAATCCGTTTCTTGCGGTTAACTCAATTACGGCAGTAGAACTGTCTTTATCAGGAGTCGAATCAAAAATTCCTATAGATGAAATTGTAGATGCAATGGCTCAAACAGGCGCATTGCTATCGCCAATGCTGAAAGAAAGTTCCCAAGCAGGTCTTGCGACTACGAAAACCGGTTTGAAAATTAAAAAGAAAATATTCGGCTCATTAACATAATATTATTACAAGTTATGAAGTTTGACTGTTTTTATTTAATCTTTGAACTATAATAACCTAAGGAAAGGTATGATTATATGAAATTAG
This sequence comes from Cyanobacteria bacterium UBA3301, assembly GCA_002361485.1. GTDB lineage: Bacteria > Cyanobacteriota > Vampirovibrionia > Gastranaerophilales > Gastranaerophilaceae > Zag111. Next base: position 61,663 of record DESZ01000002.1, read on the forward strand.
CAGAAACAACAGCTCAAAATTCATTTAGATACAGTTGGTTAATCGGAAGAATTTTTCCATTTGTAAAACCTGTCTTATTCAGAGTAATTTTAGGGTTTTTAGTAGCAATACCTGTTGGTTTATTAGATGGGATTGTTGCTTTTGCGCTCAAACCATATATGGACTATGTTGTAGGACAAAAAGACTTGGTTTTTAGTTTGTTTCATCACACCTATACAATAAGCTGGAGTTCTATGGCTTTAGCTATACCTTTTGCGGTAATATTATTTGCCGGAGTTCAAGGTGTTTTAAGGTACTTGAATACATATTTTGCTGATTGGACAAGCCAAAGAATTACCAATTCAGTAAAGGTAGCTTTGTTTGATAAACTCGTATATATGGATACTTCATTTTATGATGAAAACTCATCAGGTGCAGTATTAACAAGATATTTAACCGACCCTGAAACAGCATCAACAGGTATTGTTAACAACATAAAAAGTTTTATAACAAGCTTATTTGGCGCAATAAGTTTAATTGCAGTAATGCTCTACAGTTCTTGGAAACTCGCATTAGTCGGAGTTGTTGTTTTATGCTTTGCTTTTATCCCTGTTGCATTGATAAGAAAAAGAGTTAAAGCAACTTCAAATAAAAATATGGTTCTTGGCGGTAACATTACAACCATATTCAACGAAACATACATAGGAAACAGAGTTGTTCATGCTTATAACCTTGAGGAACAGCAAAAATCCAATTTTAAAAAGCAAATATGGGATATGTTTAATAACAATATGGCTTTAACTAAACGTGCCGGATGGATGAGCCCGTTAATGTATTTAATCGCATCAACAGGTATAGCTTTCGTACTGTGGTACGGAACATCACTTATCACAAGCGGGTATATGACTGCAGGAAGTTTTGCATCCTTTGTAACATCATTATTGCTTTTGTATAAACCTATCAAAACATTAGGAAACACGCTTACAGGCTTACAGACGATATTTGTTGCATTAGGACGTGTATTTGAATTGTTTGATTTACAACCTGATATTAAAGATTCAAATAATGCACTTACAATGCACGATTTAAAAGATTCCATACAGTTCCACAATGTTTCATTCAGCTACAATGGTGAGCATAAAGTATTAAATAATATAAATCTGAACGTTAATAAAGGAGAAACAATAGCACTTGTCGGAAATTCAGGCGGAGGAAAATCAACTCTTGTTAACTTAATTCCAAGGTTTTATGATATCAATGAGGGATGCATAACTATTGACGGTACTGATATTAAAAATTACAGTCTGAAATCTTTAAGAGATAACATAGCAATGGTCTTTCAGGATAATTTCTTATTCTCGACTACAATAAGAGAAAACATTATGATGGGAAATCCAAAAGCCTCGGAAGAAGATTTGCAAAAAGCTATAAAAGCTGCTCATTTAGAAGAGATGATAAAAGAACTTCCAGAAGGAATAGATACAATGTTAGGGGAACGCGGGACATCACTATCGGGAGGTCAAAGACAAAGGGTGGCAATAGCAAGAGCCATGATTAAAAATTGTCCTATTATAATTTTAGATGAAGCAACATCAGCTCTTGATAATAAATCTGAAGCTATCGTTCAAAAAGCACTTGATAACTTAATTGAAAATAAAACCGTTTTTGTTATTGCTCACAGATTATCAACTATTCAAAATGCGCACAGAATTGCTGTCATAAATGAAGGTAATTTGTCTGAAATTGGAACGCATGAAGAATTGATGAATATTCCAAACGGACAATATAAGACATTATATAATATGCAATTTAAAAACCAAGAAGCAACTATATCAGGAGGTGTATAATGAAGGGGATTATACTTGCGGCAGGAGCAGGGACAAGATTATATCCGGCATCACAACCAATATCAAAAATTCTTTTACCTATATATGACAAGCCGATGATATATTATCCGTTGTCAACACTTATGCTTGCCAACATTAAAGATATACTGATTATTACAAATAAAACCGATTATGATAATTTTGAAAAATTATTAGGTGACGGTTCACAATTTGGAATAAATATACAATACAAAATTCAATATGTGCAAAAAGGAATAGCAGACGCATTTATTATCGCCGAAGACTTTATTGACGGCGATGATGTTGCTCTTGTATTGGGCGACAATATATTCCACGGTTTTGGCTTTTCAACAATGCTAAAAGGAGTCATCTCCCGCCACGACGGAGCAACAGTGTTCGGCTACAGAGTAAATGATCCAGAACGATTTGGGGTTGTTGAATTTGATGAAAACATGAAAGCTTTATCATTAGAAGAAAAGCCACAAAAACCGAAATCAAATTATGCGGTAACAGGGCTTTATTTTTATGATAAACATGTGTGCGAGTATGCAAAATCACTCACTGTTTCAGCACGCGGGGAGCTTGAAATAACCGACTTAAATAAAATATATTTAAATAAAGGAAAACTAAATGTTGAAATTCTTGGACGCGGTTTTACCTGGCTTGATACAGGGACTCAGGATGCAATGCTTGAAGCCAGCAATTTTGTGCGCACAATAGAAAAAAATAAAGGCGAACAAATATCTTGTCTTGAGGAAATTGCTCTTTATAAAGGGTTTACTACGCCAGAAAAACTTGAAGAAAAGCTATTAAAATTTAAAGGGAAAAGTTCATATTATGATTACGTCTTTAACCTAATAAATCAAGAGAAATTAAAAAAGAGTAACCAAAGAACAATTTTATGTATATAACTTATAACCGCGAAGCAATTCGCGGTTATATTTCTTAACATAAATCTGACTTCTGTCAATTTTTTATTCATAAATTTACTTTATATTTATGTAGGTAAAATATGAAAGGTTGGTATTATTATGACAAGTTTTGGTGTACAGTGCGTAGGGACGCCTATGTTAACCCCTTATTATTCAAATGAAAAAGGTGATATTGCAAATAGAATTCAGTGCGCGGCCGAGCAGACAAAAAACGCTGCTGTTACAGGAATTCAAGCGGGCGCAGTTATTGGAGCAACAACAGCTTTGGGGTATATTGCTAAGAAATGTCCTAAAGTTGCCGAATTCTTGGGTAAAGGTATTGGAAAAGCTTTAGAATTGCTTCCCGGTAAAAACAAAATTATATCAGCTGTTAAAAATGCTTCTCCAAAAACTAAGGTAGCAGCAGCAATTTTAGCTCCTGCTGCAGCATTATTATCTTATGTATTAGGTAAAGGTATATATCAAACAGGACAAATCGATCAGAAGTACACTGACGCAGCAAAAGTTGAATCCAGAGAAAAAGGTTATTTGTTATAAGACGCAGTGTAACAGTAGGGCGGAACGCAAGAAATTGTAATACGCAAAAACAAGCAGACAGCAAATTTAAACTGTCTGCTTGTTTATCATTTTTATTAGCAATTACAAATAATTAGCCAGAATACTTTTTACATAATTCTGCGTTTCCTTATATGGCGGAATTCCGTCATATTTATCTACAGCACCCGAACCTGCGTTATACGCGGCCAGAGCAAGGATAACGTTGCCGTTATACTTATTAAGCATAGATTTTAAATACTTTACTCCGCCTTCAACATTCTGCGTAGGATTATACGGATCTTTTACACCAAGAGCTTTTGCGGTAGAAGGCATTAACTGCATTAATCCCATAGCTCCGGCTTTTGATTTTGCTTTCGGATTAAAGCCGGATTCCTGCTTTATCACGGCCTGCACGAGTTTTTCATCAACGCCGTTATCACGTGCAACTTTATTTATCATATCCAACAATTGTGCTTTTTGAGCATTACCTGGTTTTGAGTAATCTCTTGTAGCTTCATTGACCTCCTGAATTGCTTTTATCAATACAGGGTTTTTTATACCCGTCTTAATATCTCCGTCAAAATCTATTAAAGAATCACTCCCTTTATAAATATTACCATTTACATTTAGGGAACTCGGATTTAATAATAAAGATCCAAAATTTGCTGCGCCTGTTGAAGATAAAACTTTTTCAAAAGATTGTACATTATTAGCTGACGGCGGATAAAGCGAATCTATTGAGTTAGCATTATTTTGCGGATTCACCTTACGATTCATATTATTTACATAACTGTTTAACTGTGCCGCACGTTTTATCGCCGCTTCTTTGCCGCTAGAATTCAGCATATTTTGTATCATTTCAGAGAACATCTTCTCTTTCCTCCCGCAATTATATTCTACCTTAATATTAATATACAGGTATCATACAATATAATGATTTTTTTTGTTTAGTCAAAACTAATTAGCCTTAAACTTTTTAACATGCTTAAATATATAAATAATTGCAACTATAATGCAAGTTACAATAATAACTTCATCAAATTTGTGCCATAACGGCAAAATGTCATCTAAATGCTCTCCGAATTCAACCCCTACTTTAACGAGTGCATAGCACCAAATTAATGAGCCTAAAAAAGTCATGGTAAAGAAAAACCTTTTTTTAGCTTTTAAAATACCGGCAGGAAGCGAAATAAAAGTCCTTATAATAGGTAACATTCTGCATAAAAAGAATGCCCAATCACCATACTTTTCAACCCATTTGTCAGCATTTTCAAGTTCATCCTTAGAAACAAAAAAGTATTTTCCGTACTTTTCAATAAATTTTCTGCCTCCAAAATATCCTATAAAATATGAAGGAATTGAGCCTATTAAGCATCCTATTGCTCCGGCCCAAGCCGTAACATGAAAATTTAATTCTCCTTTAGAAACCAAATATCCTGCAAAAGGAAGGGTCGCTTCACTTGGAATAGGTATATTACAAGATTCAAGAGCCATAATACCCATAAGTCCCCATGCACCCGCTGCAGATATTATATCCTCAAGCCAATTTATAAATCCGGCTATTATATTTTCAAACATGATTTATCTCTCTCCGTTTAACATAACAATTTTATCAGAAAAATAAATAAAAAAAAGGATGCCCGATGATACTTCGCGCACCCTTAAATTTGTTATGTTAACCTCACAAATTATTTGCCGTTAACAGCAACTTTGAATTTTTTACCAGCTGAGAAAGCAGGAACTGTTTTAGCAGGGATTTTTAATTCCTTACCAGTTTGAGGGTTTCTGCCGATTCTTGCAGCTCTTTTGCGAGGTTCAAAAGTACCAAAACCAACTAAAGTAACTTTTTTACCTTTTTTTACAGTTGTTTGAATAGTGTCAATTAATGCACCTAAAACTTCTGATGCTTCTTTTTGAGTTACACTAGCTTTTTTTGAAATTTCTTGTACTAATTCTTCTTTGTTCATA
>DESZ01000021.1 GCA_002361485.1 Cyanobacteria bacterium UBA3301
GAATCAGCACCTAAATCATCTGTAAAACGAGCTTCAGGTGTAACTAATTTTTCATCTACACTTAATTGATCTACTACAACTTTTTTAACTGTTTCTAATGTACTCATGTTTTTTTCCTCTTTTTTTGTAATTAATTTTGTATTATTAAAATACTTCTCTTTTTTGATTATATTTGTTAAATATTTTTTTGCAAGAATATTACAATTTTTAAAGCATTTTGTTAAAAAACTTTAATATATGGAGCAAAAAAAAATATGTTTAGGTATTATTATAAAGTCGAATAAGTTAGATAAATTTGATAAGTTGGATAAGTTAATATTAAAAATTATTATTTATAGTAATAGAGCAATATAAGAATAATTAATCCCTGCAAAGAACTTATTAAACTTAACAAACCTATCTAACTTATAATCTTAAGTAAAAAGGAAAACTTTATGCAAATTTTACCGATAAATAGCGGCAACAGAAATTCAGGACCTAATTTTGGACATTCTTTCAGAGTAAGTATTTGTTTGAAAAATGAAAGCGGTTGTGGTGATTTTTTTGTCGGCCCGCGCTCTGAAAAGAAGCTGTATAGACTTCTTAATTCAAAAATTGTTAGTTGGCTTAATGAAGATTTTTTATCAAATTTAAGAACCGTATACGGAATTGAAAAAAAGGTCGGAAAGACAGAACCGATTGGTAAACTTCATCGCGAAATGATTGATAAATTAAAGCAATTGGATACAGATTACGCGAAATTTCCGTATGTGAGAACTATTTACAATCGCGGAGGACGTATTGCACATATTGCAACAGGTTCTGATGTCGCTATTTTAGAAAATATTAAAGGTTTAAAAAATCTTGGAGTTGCAAAAGCCGATGCAATGTGGAATTACGGGACTGCACATACCGAATACGTTAAGGCGTTGAGTAAAGCAGTTAACGGAAATGCAATTGATTATGTTTCGCATGATAATGTATTGCTTCGTTCACCAAAAAATAAAGAAATTATGCTAAGAGCAGTATTTAAAGAATCAGGGAAAAATACAAAGGGTGACCCTGTATATGAATTAGACAGATACGAATTTCACGAAAATTATACAAAACGTACATTAGCACCTGTTAATCCTAATTTTTTAAGATTTAAACAAAGTAAAGGTGTTGCTGAGGAAATTAAAAAAACGGTAGAATATATCTTAAATAAAATAGTTAAAAAGCGGGTTCATGTTAGCGATATAGATTCTGTTTTGAATACGAAAACGCAAATTCCTGTTATACAGAAAACTAACCAAGTCCAAAAGACGACGCAACCGCAGGCAAAACAAAAACCTCAAACAATGAGAACTCCTCAGCCGAAACAATTGGAATTACAATTTAAGGACTAAAAAAAGAGAACCCATTTAGGTTCTCTTTTTTTGTGCTAAAAGGTTTACATTATATAAACAATTGCTAAGCAAAATTTATAGCATCAATCCGCCGGCAACTTCAATTGCTTGACCTGTTACATAATCCGTATCAAGAGCCAAGAATTTAACAACTTTAGCAATATCTTCAGGAGTACCAAATCTCTTCATCGGAATAGCTGCCGCATATTCTTCAATATTACCTAAATTTGCAGTCATTGCGGTTTGGATAAATCCCGGACAAACTGCATTAACTCGGATATTTCTTGAACCGAATTCTTTTGCTAATGTTTTAGTTAAACCGATTAAACCTGCTTTTGAAGCTGAATAATTAGCTTGACCTGCGTTACCGTGAACACCGACAATTGATGACATGTTGATAATAGAACCTTGTCTTGCTTTCATCATGTATTTGATAACCGCGTGAGTTACATAATATGCAGAACCCAAGTTGATTTTAATAACTCTTTCCCATTGTTCGGCATCCATTCTTAAGAATAAACCATCTTTTGTAATACCTGCATTGTTTAATAAAATGTCGATATGTCCGTGTTCTTCAATCATTTTATCAACAGCAGCTTTAACTTGTTCGTCATTTGATACGTCGAATTGATAAAACCAAGCATCTACACCTAAAGCTTTGATTTCATCAATTGCAGGTTGTGCGGTTGCCGCATCGCAAATATCATTGATGATAATATCACATCCGTTTTGTGCAAGTTCTTTTGCACAGCTAAAACCTATTCCGCGAGAACCACCCGTAATTAAAGCAATTTTTCTTTCACTCATTTTAATCTTTCTCCTTATTCAGTTGGTGTGCTGACACACACCCTACATTATTATACTTATTATACAATACCTGCAAATTGTTCTTTAAGTGCAGATATTGTAGTTTCTAAAGATTCTTTGTCATATATGTTGTATGTTGTAATTTCCGAACTGATTTTTTTATTTAATCCTGCCAAAACTTTTCCCGGCCCGATTTCTACAAAAGTATCAACTCCGTTTTGTATCATATTTTCAATAGTTTGAGTCCAATGAACGGAAGAACAAATTTGTCTTGGCATTTTATTTCTGAAATCTTCCGAAGATATTGTTGCCGCTCCGTCAACATTTGTTACAACAGGTACAGAAGCACTTGATAAATCTAAATCGGATACAAACTCAGCAAATTCTTTGCTTGCACCTTCTAAAAACTTGGAATGAAATGCTCCCGATACCGCTAACGGTACAACCCTTTTTGCTCCTGCTTCAAGTAATAATTCTCCCGCTTTTGAAACAGCATTTTCATCGCCTGTAATTACAACCTGTACAGGGGAATTATAATTCGCAACATCAACATAACCTATTTTTGAAGCTTCTTCTAAAGCTTTTTCAATAGAGCCTGCAGGAGCATTCAAAACTGCTGCCATCGTTCCGCCTTTTACTTGGCTCATAAGTTCTGCACGTTTTTGAATAGCTTTTATTGTTGTTTCTAAATCCATTACTCCGGAACAATACATTGCGCAATATTCACCCAAACTGTGACCTGCGGTAAAGGAAGGGGTAATTTTTAATTGCGACTTGAAAGCTTCTAACGCCGCAATAGACATCGTAACAATTGAAGGCTGGGTATTAATTGTTTGTTTCAAATCTTCTTCAGGTCCTTCAAAACATAATTTTGTTATGCTTTTACCTAAAACATTATTTGCAATATCAAAAACTTTTTTTGCTTCTTCATAATTATCATATAAATCTTTTCCCATTCCTACAACTTGAGCACCTTGCCCCGGGAAAATAAAAGCTATTTTCTTGACCATATATTTTATATCCCTCTTAAAAAATTTATTCTTCCTTCGGAAATTATACAATAAACAATAAAAATGTAAAGATTATAAGTCAACACCTAAAGATAAGAGGGCAGGAGGGCAGGCTATTATCAAAATACTATTTAATATCAACCACGCTGACGCCGTCGCCGCCTTCTGATTCGCCGCCCACACGGAATTTTGCAACATAAGGCGAAGTTTTAAGAAAATCTCTGACTGCTTGTTTCAATGCGCCGGTTCCATGCCCGTGAATTATATATACAGGAGTTAAATTTGCCAAACTAGCCTTATCAAGATAGTCTTCAACTTCATCTAAAGCTTCTTCAACTCTGTATCCGCGCAAATCCAATGTTTGGGAAAGCGAATACTTTTTCAATTCAAAACTCTTAAATGATGTTCCCGGAATTTTTGCTTTTGTCGGTTCTTTGTAATTTTCGTCCAAAACTGCAAGTTCATCTTGTTTAACCTGCATTTTCATACTGCCCATATCTACCGTTAATTTTTTATTCTTATCAGGCAAAGTAACAACCGTAACTTTTTGATGAAGGTCTTTTAGCATTACCACATCACCTTTTACAACTTTTGTCCAATCTATTTCGATATATTTTTGTTTGTCTGTTGCATCATCAATGTCGTTTCTGAAACCTTGCTCAATTTTTGCAATTCTTGAATATGCACGACGTGCGATTTTTTCTGATTTTTCTTTGCGTAATTCATCAAGAATTTCTTTTATTTGCGCGCGTGCTTCCATTATTTCGGAATCAAATTTGTTTTTTATATTTTTTAAAGTTTTTTTCTTATCTTTTTTTACTTGATTTAAGTTTTCTTCGTATTCTTTTTTTATAGATAGAGAGGTTTCTTTGAGTTCTTGAGCTTGTTCAAGGTTTTGTGAAAGCTTTTGATGGGTTTGTTGTAATTTTTCAACAACCGCGACGCTCGGATCTTTTTGAGTTATTAGAATATTTTTTACACTTTCTACGATATCTTTATCCAGTCCCAAATTCGAAGCAATTGAAATTGCATTACTTAACCCCGGAATACCGATTAGCAATTTGTATGTCGGCTTGAGAGTCTCTGTATTAAACTCAACAGAGGCATTTTTAAAATACGGATTTGAATATTCCAGAGCTTTTAATTCGCCATAGTGCGTTGTAATTACACTTGTTACGTTTTTATCGGCAAGTTTCTTTAAAATCCCTTGCGCTAATACCGCACCTTCAACAGGGTCAGTACCTGCACAAATTTCATCTAACAAAACAAAAGTATTATCATCGCATTTTTGCAAAATCTCAATAATATTTGTCATGTGGGAAGAAAATGTGGAAAGACTTTCCAATATACTCTGAGAATCCCCTATATCTGCAAAAACATTTTTGTACGGATATAATTTTGCATAGGTGCAAGGTAGGAACATTCCTGATTTAGCCATCAATAAAAATAAACCGATAGTTTTGAGGGTTACTGTTTTTCCGCCTGTATTTGAACCTGTTATGATGAGTGAATTATAATCCTTTCCGATTTCAAAATTGTTTGCTACAACTTCAATTTCTTTTGCTATCAGCAAAGGGTGTTTCATATTTTCAAAATATATATTTTTTTCTTCGGTTATTTCGGGTTCTACAGCATTTATTTTAACTGCATATCTCCCTTTGGCAAAATGAAAATCTATCTGTGCCATAACTTTTTCTGATAGCAGCAAATCTTTTAGGTGAACTTTTATCAAATCGGTTAGACCGACAAGAATTTTTATACATTCCTGATGAATTTTTGCTTTGACTTCGCGGATTTTATTATTCAAAGGAACAATTTGAGCAGGCTCAATATAAAAAGTCTTGGCAGAAGCCGAAACGTCATGAATAATTCCTGGGATTTTGGTTTTGTTTGATGCAATAACCTGAAAAACTATACGTCCGTCGCGTTCTGTATATATGTTGTCTTGCAAATATTTTGAAAAATTTGAACTGTTTAATAACGAATTAACCGTATCTCGTAAATTCTGTTCCGTATCACGCAAAGATGAATATAACCCTTTAAGTTCAGGGGTCGCATTTTGTTTAATTCTTAAATTTTCATCAAAAACCTCAAAAATTTTGTCTTCGGTTTCTTTGTCAGAGATAAGTTTTTGTGCCAATTCGTTTAATAAATAATTTTCTTCGGAATTGTCGAGGATAAATCTTTTCAATAGTCTTGATGAACGCAAAGTTTTAGCTAAATCAATCAATTCTTCTTCTTCAAGATATGAAACAGCTGCATTTGATTGGATTTTTGAAACATCAGCAATAAAATCCGTCGGAGTTTCTTTTGCCATATCAAGAATTTTCTTGGCTTCGCGGGTTAATTCAATTTCTGATTTTATTTTTTCGGTTGATTCATAGGGGTTTAAAATCAAACAAAGTTTTTTACTTTGTTCAAATTTTGCAAATTTTGACAATTCTTCTTTAATCTTATCAAATTCAAGTGTATATAATGTTTTTTGCGCAATATTCATAGCAAAAATTGTATTACAAAGATTTATTAAAATCAAAACGGTACATAACAAAATTTAAACGTAATTTTAAATGTTTGCCACTATCTCAATAATATTATAAAATAAAGACATTATGGCAATCAGTAAAGAATTATACGAACGATACAAAGCAATGAAGGCGGCAAAGCTTGCAGCACAAAGCGAAGAAAATTCTTCTCAAAATCAGCCTGTAAAAAGCGGATTTAGTGCATTAAGCCAAACTTCGCCTGTGCAAAATTCTGAAAATAACAATATCCAAAATCAATCAAACTATATTCAAGAGCCTACCCAAGCACCTGTTGAATATAACAAGGTTAACAGTTATCAGCAAAATAATTTTCAAACAAGTGAAAACACGCTTTCCCCAACGCCTGAACTTCAACAGTCATCTTCAATGACACCATATAGCGGAAATGTTGCTTCAACTTCAGCGGACATAAATTATACATCTCAATTAAGCCCGTCTTTTTCAAATAATTTGTATAATCAAGAGCAGACACAAACGTCGCAAAATTCATATGAAATTCCGACTCAAGATGTTCAAATTCCCAAACCGTTGATTAAAAAATTTGCACTGATAGGATACCCCTTGGGGCATTCTTTGTCGAGGTATATTCATGAGGCAGGCTTTAAAAGTCTTGGTATTCAAGCATCATATGAAATTATAGAAACTCCGCCTGATGAATTAGTTGACACCGTAAAATATCTCAAAACCCATGGATATAGCGGTTTCAATGTTACAATACCTTTAAAATTGCCTATAACAATGTTTATGGATGAAATTGACCAATCCGCAAATATTGTTAATGCAATAAATACGGTTACAATAAATCCTGAAACAGGAGTTTTAAAAGGATATAATACAGATGCCATCGGATTTGGTACGGCAATTGCACAAGATATTCAATTATATAACAAAACAGCAGGAATACTCGGAACAGGCGGAGCTGCAAGGGCAGCTGTCGTAGCTTTGGCTCATCGCGGGGTAAGAGAAATCAGATTATACACCCGCCATATCCCGAATTCTATAGAATTATTAGAATTTTTAAGAAAATCTTATCCAAAAATAACCTTTGAATCGTATCAGATAGATATGATAAAGGATTTGTCGAATATTGATATTTTGGTAAATGCAACCCCTATCGGAATGCAAGGGCATGCTGCGGAATTTACTCCTGTTGAAGAAAAAGAATTACAAACCCTGCCAAAGGATGCTATAGTTTATGATGTTATTTATAACCCAAAACGCACATTATTCATTCGTCTTGCGCAAAAGCACAACTATAGAACCATAACAGGTATGGATATGTTAGTGCATCAGGCTGTTGCATCTGAGCAAATATGGACAGGCAGAACCCCTGATTTTAAAGATATGAAAATTGCCGCATTGGAAAATTTGTAATTAGGAGCAATAATGTCTGAACAATTTTTACGAACAGAATTATTAATTGGCAAAGAAGGGATTGAAAAACTTTCAAAATCCCGTGTTGCCGTATTCGGAATAGGCGGAGTCGGCGGATATGTTGTTGAAGCGCTTGTCAGAAGCGGAATCGGTGCTATTGATATTATCGATAATGATACCGTTTGTGAATCAAATATTAACAGACAAATATATGCCACAACAAAAACAATTGGGAAAAATAAAGTTGATGTCGCTAAAGAAAGAATTTTAGAAATAAATCCGAAAATTAAAGTAAAAACTTTTCAAATGTTTTTTACCCCTCAAACAGCGGATGAATTTGATTTCAGTAATTACGATTACATAGTTGATGCGATAGATACCGTTGTCGGGAAATTATCTTTGATAGAAAAAGCAAAAGAGTATGGCGTTCCGATAATTTGTTCAATGGGGGCAGGGAATAAATTAGATCCGACAAAATTTGAAGTGGCAGATATTTCAAAAACTTCCGTTTGTCCTTTAGCCAGAGTAATCAGAACCGAATTAAAAAAACGCAAAATCAAAGATGTAAAAGTAGTTTATTCCAAAGAACAGCCGATAAAACCGAATTCAACTTTAAATCCTCAAACAAATAAACAAACTCCCGGCAGTATCGCTTTTGTACCGTCGGTTGCAGGCCTGATAATCGCAGGAGAAGTTATTAAAGATATTATATTATCAAATTAATTTTAGCGTTTTTATCAACTTTTTGGATATTTTTAAAAAGCTTTTGTTCATAAATTTTATCAGCAATAATATATGCATCATGACTAAACGGGAAAAATAATACCCCGAATCGTTGTTCGCCAGGAGGGTGATATTTTCGCATATAATTTGCAAGATATGCCTTCTCTGCAACAGTATTATTTGTCGTAAATGATTTATGCCCGGCACAACCTATTCCCATAAATTTAAGTTTGGTAACCATATCGCGAACTTTTTCATAATTATCCGTTGATAATTTTATTCCGCTAAAACTCGTGTTGTATGTATTAATATGTTGAATGTTCATATTATCTTAATGCAGGTAAAAAAATTTTTTGCTATCATATTTTTATGAAACAGGAATTTATGAAAATTGCAATCAAAGAAGCTCGAAAAACGCATAGCGATATTCCTGTGGGTGCAATTATTGTAAAAGACGGGAAAATTATTGCACAAGCTTTTAATACAAAAGAAAAAGATAATGACATAACTTCTCATGCCGAAATTCTTGCTCTTCGCAAAGCTTCAAAAGTATTAAATAATTGGCGTTTGGAAAATTGTGATTTGTATGTAACATTAGAACCTTGTCCTATGTGCGGATGGGCGATTTTGCAATCTCGGATAAAAAATATTTATTTTGGCAGTTATGATGTAAATTACGGCGCTTTCTCTTCTGCCGAATTATTAAAGATATCCCAAACAAAACCGAATATTTACGGCGGAATTTGTGAAGAAGAATGCGACAAACTGCTGAACGATTTTTTTAATAATCAAAGAAAAAGGGCTGAAAAATAACAGCCCCGATAACATTACCCTTTTATATTATGAATACCTTGGAATGCAGTACTTGTAATATTATCCTTAGTCCATTGATTTTGTTCTTGTTGTTTATGTTGTTTGTTATAACGAATTTGAGTCCATAATCTTGCAACTCCCGATAGAGTAAATCCCATTACAAGCAGGCTGAACAAATACGGAACCCCGGTAATAACAGATTTTTGCCTAATTAGTGTTTCTAATTCTTTTTCAATATTGGTATTATTTTTTTGTGCAAGTTTTTTGGCGATTTCAGGTAAATCATTTCTTGACGGAACATTTATTATGCCGTCTTTATCCTTTTTAATAAGTTCCGGGAATTTCCCGTTTTTATCGAGAATATGTTTAAATCCGCTGTCAAATAATGACGAGCCGAAAATTGTATACAAAACCACAATGGGAACTCTTGTCCAAACTTCATAAAAATCAAGTTTCCCTCTGTCTTTTGCTGCAGAAGAATATCCGAATAAACCCGTAATGCATGTTGCCGCCAATTGTCCTTTACTTAATGATAATTTCCCGTCAGATTCATTAAAATCAAGTTTCAGATATTCTTTTAAAAAATTATCAAGTTTTTTCGATTTAACATTAAATTTTTTTGACAGATATGCTCCGGGTTCAAGTAATATTTTCCCGAATTTTTGGAGTGAGTTTGATTTATGTCCGAAAGCTGCAAATAATAATCCTGTTAATACTCCGGCAGAAGATAAAATTCCTGCTTTTTTCAGTTCGTATTTTGCATGCTTTTCAACTTTTTGCTGATGAGATTTCTCTTCGGTATTAACACCGTTTTTATTCAAATTAGCTACATTATTAAAATCGCTTATTTTAAAAACCTTTAATGTGAGAAGATTTTTGGCAAAGCTCAATGCATATTCTAAAGCAGGGACAGCCAAACATGCAATAACCATACCCGCTTTTGTTGAAATAAGTCTGTTTTTGGTAAGTTTGTTCAAATTTGAATGTTCTATTTGGTCAATACTATGTGATAGATTTTTGTGAATAGTTTGCCGTAAATTTTTGGGCTGAATTTTTTTAAACAAACCTTTTCTGTAAAAATGCTCCCCTAAAAGCGGTGCTGCAAAATAAAATAATCCTGACTCCATGAATTCAAGAAATGTAAATTCCCAAAAATCAGCTTTACTTCTTGAAAAAACGGCTTTCGGAAACCAATTTGTCGCAGTACCTTGAATAAATCTTGTTGTTGATAAATTTTCCTGTGATTTAATAAATCCGTCTAAAAACCTTGTACTTGGCGCAAAACCTTTGAATGCTGTTTGTGATTTTAGATATTTAATATTGTCTGTATTATTGTTTATTTTTTCTATCATGTTAATTACTTCCTTTAATTTTGTGCATTAAAAAAGCCGTCCAATCAGTCGGACGGCTTAAAATTTGTTATAAAAGCAATTAACACATTCGCTCAACACAACAACCGCCCGACTTTATCAAGCCTTGCATCATCATCATTTGCATCATCATTGTTGTGTTAAATTGCATATATTTTGTTCCTTTTTTATTTCTAATTACTATATACTAAATCTTTATTTTTTGCAAGCGGTTTTTACCAGCTTCCGCCGCCACCGCCTCCGCCGCCTCCGCCGGAGAACCCGCCTCCGCCGCCTGAGCTTGTTGATACTCCGCCGTTTACTGTTGAAGGAATTGAAACAGATCTCACTGAATCTGAAAAACGACGGAATGAATTACAGTTAAAATGTTCTCCGGTATACCAATCCGGTTGAAGTTTCATTATCCCTTCAAATTTGTTTATCCATTTGTCGGAAATCCCGAATAAATATGCATAAGGCAATACGTTATAAAAATATTGAGGATCTTTTTCAACTAAAGTTTGCAGACGATTCCTTTCTGCGGTTTCAATGAATTTTTTAAATCCCAATAAATTACCCAAGACGCTCAGCGCTTGTTTGTTGCGTTTTTTCAAGTGATATAAACATATTGAACAAATTATGACAGCTATTAATCCTGTATATAAAATCGGAAGGTTATACGGTGCGACATTGTTGATTGCATCAATAACACCTAAAAATGGTATCCCGCCAAACAAGATTGCCCATATAAACAGAAACGGACTCTTGTTTTCAGAGAATATTAATACTGCAAGGGCAATTGTCGTAAATAATAGCGGAGCTGAGTAGTCACCGATTTTATAAATATTAAAATTAACGAATGCCATAAATGTTATCAATACGACACCTAAAAGGCATATCGCCATTATTCCTCTCAAACCCAAACTGACAGAATTTTTTTCATAAATATTATTCTTTTTACGGTTAACATCATTAACAATATTTGCACAATCCATATAGAATGTAGTCGAATGCTCAAGCTGGTATTTATCTGCAGATTTATTATCTCCCAGAAATAATGCTTTCATGAATTGTTGTTCATATTTGTCTGTTCCGTCATATGGTTTCTGTTTGGTCAGTTTAAAATCAGTACCCCAATCATGAATTTTTATATATCCTCTTTGCGCCAAAGAAATTAACATCGCGACAAGACCTTGAGTTGAAGCCTTTTCTTTGTATGCAATTTCTGTTTCCAAGGTATTCATACCTTTTGGAGGATAAAAATTAACAACAGGAATTGCCTTTTCATCTTTTCCGAAGGTATACCATATTACAAATGATAACAAAGTCAGTAATACCAGAAGGATTATAAGCACGTTGGCTCTTATATTGCCGACTTTATTAAAATACCCTTCCGGAACAGCTAATCTTATGGTTATACCTTCGTGGGGTTGAAGGATTCTATGTGTTTGACCCGTTATATTTAGTCCGTCAATTCTGAATTCCGCACCGCCGTCAAAACCTTGAACGCCGTATTCTCCTATTGATATACCGACATCGTCAGGATTAAATTCTTCAGGCATTGTTATACTGAAATTCACATGTCTGATATCTGTATTCCAACCGGTTCCGATAATATTGTGATAAAATTCGTTTTTATTATCTAAATAGTTGTAATCATAAGTGATAGTATAATGGTGTCTTCCGGTTATTAGCTTATATGGGTCACCTATTTTAATATTAGTGTTTGATGCAGAAGGAGAAATTACGCTGTTTTCTGATACCAAAATATTTTTAACGGTCGCATTTTTATGAATAATATCGCGATAAATTCCATGTGAACTTACCGTAAAATATACATCCATATTTTCCGTTATATGGGCCTGTTTTGATTTATTTACCTGAATATTTACATCATAATTTTCTATGTAAAAATTTTCGGCAAAAACAGGAGAGCATAACAAAAACCATGTCATCACTCCCATAAAAAACAATAATATTTTTTTAGTCATTAAAACTAACCTTTACGTTTTGTCTTTCGGATTCCGAAATTTCAAACATTTTTTCTCTTTGTATTCCGAACATTGAACCAATCATATTTGTCGGAAATACTTCCAAAAACGTATTCAATTCTCGTACTGTACCGTTATAATATTTTCTTGCATTTGCGATATCTGCTTCAACCGCTGATAATTCACCACTCAACTGCATAAAATTTTGGTTAGCTTTCAAATCGGGATAATTTTCTGCAACTGCCATAAATCTTGTTAAAACTTGAGTCAATTCAGAGTTTGTTTCAAGTTTTTGAGCATCAGACATTGTTGAATAATTACCGCTTCTCAATTGTGTTAATTGTTCCAATAAACCTTTTTCGTGTGAAGCATATCCTTTTACGGTTTCAACAAGGTTTGGTATTAAATCCCAACGTTTTTTCATATAAACATCCATTGTTGAAAATGCTTCTTTTACATAGTTCCTTAATCTGACTCCATTATTATATGCTCCGATAACAAACGTAGCTATTGCAATAATCACACCGCATGTAATTAATATACTTGTCATTTTTAAATCCTCCATTTTCAAAAATATTATATTATATTTTCAGTTGATTGTGCAATTTGTAAAGGAACTCGGACTTATCGACTTTTATTTGATTGTTTAAAACCTTTAAATCCTCTATTTGACATAAATTACATGTTGTTTTACTATCAAATAAAATAAGAGGAAATGAAGTGAATATCTTCAACTGCTGCCGCAGCCGTAATAGTCGGAATGCTCGTATATTTAATATTTCAACGTGCAGGATTGAAATGTTAAGCCTTGAGTGTATCCTCTTAAAAAAATGAAAGAGGATATTTTTTATGCCTGTAGGAGCATCATCACATATAAACAATACAAAAATAGGCTCTTGCCCACACGGATTGCCAATGGGCGCGTGTCCTATTTGCAGCGGTATGGCAGGCGGAAATTCTACAACCAAACGAGATATCCCTCGTAATGTCGGTGAGATGACATACAATGAATGTGCAGCAATCGGTGCGATGTTAAAAGCACAAAAGACCGCAAGACAACGCGCACAAAACTCTCAACAAAATTTTATCCACAACCTTATTCAATTTCAAAAAAACATTGAGGCTGTGCATCAACGAATTTTGGATTTAGCATCAACAATTTCAAAGTCACTTCCGGTAATAATTTCTGCCCCGATAAATTTTGTATTGACACAAGTTGTAGCAAGAATAATAAATATTGCAGCTTCTGTTCCTGCAACAGTAGCAAATATTATACAAAAATTTGTCGATATAACGGATAAACTTACTGCTATATATGGTGAAATAAAAGCTTCTATCTCAAAAGCAATATCTAATTTATTAGAAAAAACAAAGAAAAAATTAAAATCGATTTTCTTCATTTTCGGTACTGATGAGTCAGATAACGACGAAAAGAAGGTTGATGAAGCCAAAAAAACATTTAATTTAAAAACATTTATACATAAACTTTCTCAAAAATTAAAAAGGAAGGATAACGAATGATAACCGTAAATACTTTTAGCGATAAAGAAGTAATACGTCAGCAACGCAATATGACAAATTCCCAAAAACGTAATGCGAGCAATACGAAAGAAGGTATTGTTATCAACAATTTTGTCAAAGATAATGAGCCAAGCCTTAATGATATTAAAGATACCTATATGATATCAGACAAGGTAGAAATGCCAAAGGCTCTTTATCAGGATACAAAAATTGTTGATAAAAAACTTATTCCCTTGAGTGCAATAAGTCTTGGCGTGATGTCAGCTATTGCGGTTTTAACAGGTTATATTAACCATAGTGCAAAGGTTGCACGCGATTTGGATGCAAAAAAATGGCTTCCTGCATTAACCCGAAATGTTAATATTAACAAAGAAAATTATCAGGTAATTTATCAGATGATTCAAAGTCCGAATAAAATTACTTTTATTGCCGGAGCAGGAGTATTAACTCTTTCTGCCATGGCTTTTATGGGAAAAACATTTTTTGACGGGTACAAAGATATCTGGATTAAACGAAAAGAGGCAGATATTCAAAAGAATTTGCAAGAAAATTTAATAAAGGTAGAAACACAGTCATTTTCAGGGAAAATGCAAATTATAAGAAGTATGCTTTCTCATTATACAAAAGAGTTTGAAGCATATATTCAACCAACAGACAAAAAAGCGTTTTCGGAATTTGGTTCACTTTCGCGAATGGGAATACCGTTTAGCGCAAAAAATAAGACCTCACAAAATAAAAAATCAACTCTAGGTAATATTTTATTAGGGATTTTAACCTTTAGCGGAATTGTCGGACTCGGGTTTGTATCAATGAAAAATCTTTCAAAAAGCAAAAAACATTTGGAACTGGCTTTAGAAAATACAAAATCAAAGATTGTAGAACTTGTAAAAACTTCAAAAGAAGATACAAAACAAACCGATAAAATCAATTTGGAAGCTATGTTTACGGAAATCCAAACATCCAAAGGGATAAAAGAATTTATAAAAGAACAGATAAAAAATTTGAATTGGAATAACATTCAAGAAAAAGAAGCTTTTGAAAAAGAAATTTTTGAAAAACTTGAAACCTCAACAACAAAAGTAAATCCTAATATCGGTGGCGACGGAACTCCAAAACCTGCGTTTAATTCATTTGTAGATGATTATAAAGCATTTTTCTATAATTATTTGTTAGATACTTCAAATCCGCAATTTAAACAATTATTTTATGGCATAACGGGTTTAACCGCATTGAGTTATGGCGGAAAACTTGCAGGAGAAGCGATAAAAGATGTAGAAGTAAAAAAAATCAATGCTCAAACGGAGTTGGAACTTCAACAAAGACTTGTTTCAACTGAATTGCGCAATTTCAAAGCAAAAAAAGATGCTGCGATATCACCTTTAGTTAAGGAATTTTATAAACAAGTAGACGGTCACAATCGCACAAAGGAAGAATTAAAAAATATGGCTGAAAATATTTTATCAGAAATCAAAAACGGCCCTCCGTTTGTTTATTCGTAAAAATCAGAGGCGTAGTGGTCCGGAGGCGTAGATGCATAGGCTCTTTAAAAGAGAGCAGGCGCACAAGAAGGCAGGAGGTCAAACATTTTATTTAATGGAAAGTGGAAAGAGAAAAATAATATATGATTCAACCAATACAAAATTACAATATAAACCAATATAACACACATCCTGTCGGGATATCCGTTCAGATGCCAAACGGTCAAAGAAATTATTGCCTTTTTAATCAACAGGAGGTGGATTATTTTGTGAATCAAAAAGAAAACGCATTACCCTATTTGACAAATGTTTTGCAAACATCAAATAATGAAGCGCAAATAACCGAAACACTTTACATAATGGATAGGATGATAGAAAACGGTACAAAAGGGATAGACAAATTGTATCCTGTTTTTTCCCGTTTTAATAATACAAATTCTCCAAATATACAAACATTTTTAGCGGGTATTTATCGCAAAATACAAGTTCCTGATGCTTTTGGCCCTTTGGTACGAATGTTGATACAGAATTCTCAAAAACCGAATAATCCAAATCAAACATTTGACCCGAATGAAGAAATTGGCGGTGCGATTTTGAGTTATATTTCTGATAAGTGGCGCAAATAGCCAAAATACTTAATTTTTTTAAAAGGGTTGAATTTTTATAAAAACATTGTTATAATATATCTAAGAGGATATATTATATTTCAGATTGTAAAAATTTTCCTTAAAAGTCTAAAGATTTACACAGAACTTGCCGACTTGTATATCAAGAAGGTAGTTCAAAAATCACGAGGTATGATTTATGAAAAAACGTGCGAAGAATTATTGTAACAAAAAGTTTTTTACAAAAACTTTATCTGTAGCAGCTTTGGCGGGACTAAGCTTTTTAGGAGTAAGTGTTTCAGCTGAAGAAAATTTTAATGCATTAAAGGAAGCGATTAATGACGAAACCACATTATCGCATACGCTAATAGGAAATGCTGATGCGACAGCCAATATAAGTTTTTTAGGTGATTATGACACTTCAAAAACATCTTTTACATTGAATGGCAACAAATATGGAATAACAGGCAACGGGTTTGGCGGCATTATTACGCAAGTTGGCAAAAATCAATCTTTGATCATTAATGAAATCGGTTCGGCAACACTTGGCAGAAATGACAACGGCGAGTTAACCGTAGATATCCAAGCTTCGTTTAACGGTTTTAGTGAAAGCGCAGGACCTTTTGCCGGAGGCGCTATAATGGCTCAGGGAGGTGAACTAACCGTTAAAAATTCCGTATTTTCAAATAATGAAGCTGCCGGCGATGCCCAATACAGTAATGGTGGTGCAATTGAAGCTATAGAAACAGGTTTAACAATTGCTGACAGTATATTTTATAAAAATAGCAGTGAATGCAATGGTGGTGGTGTATCTGTAATAAGAGCCGACTTGTCACTTAGTGACTCAGCATTTGTAGGGAATTCAGGGGCTACAGGCGGCGGGCTGTCTGCGACTGATATGGGAAATGTAGGAATTACAGGTTCTACATTCTATGGAAACACAGCAAACTCAGGGGCAGGAGCTGCAATATTTAAACCGCAGAATTCGACAGAATCGACAGCAACAAATTTAACTATCGACAACACGCTATTTGAAAATAATAATGCACAAGAAGGCAGAGGGGGCGGATTATATGCAAACACACTAAGCACCATGACCATAGGTGAAAATATCGTATTTAAAGATAACTACGCTAAAGAAGGCGGTGCGGGCATTTACGCTCAAAGTATCGGCAATATTGACATTGCTGATGGGACAATATTTAAAAACAACACCTCGGCAGAATCAGGTTCCTACGGCGGTGCTATTTTTGCGGTTACGCAGAATGATATTGAATCAAGTTTAAATATAGGAAATAACGTTTTATTTGACGGCAACAGCGCAAATTATGGTAGTGCTATTTATGCGCAAACATTGAAAGAATTAACTATTGGCGACAATGTAAAATTTATAAATAATAACGGTGGAGATGTAATACGTACAGCAGACGTAGCTGAAATAAGCATTGGTGATAACGCAACTATTCAGAATAATACTAACAAATACACATCTGTTAATGCATACAATGCGAACAACTTTACTATCGGAGATAATTTTACTTTAACGGGAAATTCAGATAAATCATACATTAGCGCAAGTTTTTCAGGCATAGATAGAGAATTTACCCTTGGCGATAATGCAAACCTTTCTGATAACGAAAATAAAAGTTATGAAATGATTTCTGCATCCGGAGTGAACAATTTTACCATAGGCGATAACCTTAAAATAAACAATAATACTGGCTCAAACTCAATATATGCTTATTTTAATTCAAGTTATAAGGATGGAGTATATAAAATAGGTGATAATGCTGAAATAATAGGTAACAGACGAGGAGAAACCTATCCTTATGGAATCTTTTACGTCAGGGGCGCAAAGGATATTGAACTAGGGAACAATATTACAATAAAAGATAATATTTCAAGCCCATACGCCATTGATATATATGTAAATAACAACACCATAAATAATGCCACCCTAAAAATTGGTAAAGATTTTGTTATAGATAATAATACCTTCCAGGATTATGCAACATATATTACTAACCAAAATACAATTAATATAGGTGACAGATTTACATATACAAATAATACAAATAGCTCGAGAGGACTTTTCTTATATAATGACATGAATGTTTTCTTTGGTGATAATGTTATATTTTCAGGAAATAAATCTACAGGAAGTTCCTTGATGCTTATTAACGCAAACGGTTTAGATAAATTTCATATAGGAGATAATTTTAAGTATACAAATAATCAGGGTTACATAGTCGCATATTATGATTATGGTACATATCCTAACAGAGAGTTTATTATCGGCAATAATGCCGTATTTTCTGATTGTGATCTTAGCCAATACGGGTACATGTTATCTATTAATCGTGCAGATAAAATAATAATGGGAGACAACATTACATTTAAAAATAATCTTTCGGGCAATAGCGCAATATATATAAACGGAGGGACGATATTTAAGGTTGGAGACAATTTTGTTTTCGACAGCAATAACTCAAAATATGAAGGACTGGAGATTTCTGTATCTAATTTAGAATTTGGTAATAACGCAACATTTAGTAATAATATTGCGAGTACCGGAAGCTCAAATTCATTATTTTATACAAATGCAAAAAATATAAAATTCGGCGATAATACTAAATTTATAAATAATATTACTAAACTAGGCTCAGGTGCATTATATGTTTCAGACGCTCAAAATGCTGAATTTGGTAAAAATACACTGTTTGAAGGTAATGAAGCAAACGGCAATTGGGGCGGAGCCATGTATTTTTATGGTGCTTGGAATAGCGATGCTAGCAGCTTGACTTTTGGCGATGGTTCAAAATTCATAAATAATGTAGCAGGAACCCCTGAAGGTAGCACCTACGGAAACTTAGCAGGGGCGATATATGTTGGCGGAAGTAAAACAACCTTAAATTTATTAAATGCTGAATTTACCGGTAACGAAGCGACAGGCAAGGGCGGTGCAATATATTTAAGTTCTTTAAAAGAAGCCAATATAGTTGCAGATAACGGCAAAAGTATTTTTAAAGATAATATCGATTCAAGTGGTGCAAATGACATATATTTGAATATTAGCACTTATTACGCACCGACTACCGTAAACCTAAAATCCGTCAACAACGGCGAAATCGAATTTAATGGCACAATCGAGGGGGACAATCAGTTTAACCTCAACATTTCAGGCGATGATTCAAGTAAAGTTACTCTGAATAACAAAATTATTAATGGTATAACAACATTAGAAGATACTAATTTATATCTCGGCGTAACGGATAAAGAAGCTGGAATATCGGATGTGCTTGCGCATGAAGGTACAACCATGGATGCTAAAACAGGTACTATCCATCTCGAAGATGATGTACTTACCGATTATAACGTTAACAAATTAACCTCAACCGATACAGAATACAATATAGATGTTGATTGGAACAAAGCAAAGGCTGACCGTATCGTCCTTGTTGACCAAACTTCAGAAGGCAGAGTCAATCTTAACAAGTTAAACATATTGAATATGAATGCAATATTAGACGATAATAATTCAATTATCGTTCAAGTTATTAAAAATGCTGCAGGGGACGAAAACGACAGCCCTATTCAATTGTATAACCCTGATATGGACAAAGAGAATTTTGTACCATATATGCCGAATGTATTCTCTGATACACAACTTGCTGCCGTATCAGAAGATGTAACCCTTGAAACAACAGACACTTACCACGATTCAATCGGTTTGCGAGGATACCGTCTGAATACTTTGGAATACATATCTTCTCTTGAAACAAAAGATGGAGATAAGAAAACCTTTACCTTCACAAAAGATACTCCGACTTATACTTATGACGGAGATGAAATCACCGTTACGGGAGATTTAACTATCCAAGGCGAAGGAGAAAAGAATTATATAGATTTTAGCAATAAAACTACTTTGAAAACAGATCAAGATGCTAAATTAACTATCAAAAATTCTTCTGTCAAAAATACTAAAGACATTGACAACGAAGGAACCCTACAACTTGAAAACGCAAAACTGACAGACAATATTACCAACAACGGAAACTTAGTTTTTGCAGGCTCTTCAAATGACATAACTTCAGAAGTCAACGGTAACGGTAACGTAACCTTCAAAGAAGGAAACCAAGAAATTAAAGGCAAATTTAATAACCAAAATTTAATCAACGCAGGTGCTAATACTACCATTAACAATTTAGCTCTGATTAATGACAGAAATAATTCGTTAAACATGAATTCAGGAAACTTTAATATCCCGAATTTAGGGCTTGAAACCTTAAGTCTGAATGCGTTGAATATGAAAGGCGGAAATCTGAATATACAAACAGTTGATGTAGATTTAGCCAACCAAAAAATGGGTAATATTGTTGCCAAAAATTCTGCCGCTCCGACAGGCGGAAGCATTAATGTTAATGCTATGAACATACTATCAGATGCTAAAGAAGACACTACAAAATTAACATTCGCTCAAGGTAAATTCAAAGATGCGGTTAACAGTAATGTTAAAGAAGCTTATACCCCAATATATCGCTATGATGTAAATTACGACAGAACCGGCGAAGACGGATATTTCGTATTCACAAGAGGCGGAGGAAGTTCAAACCCTTCTGACGGATTCAACCCTGCTGTTTTAACTGATTCAACCGCTGTACAAGCAGGCGGACAAACCGCTATGAATCAGGTTATTAAGTTTGCTTTTGAACATGCGGATGTATTCTCTCAATTACCGTCAGTTGACAGATTCGCTAAAATAAATTCTAACAAATACGCAATTGCATCTACAGATTTTAATTCTAATTTAAAATACAACAGTGATTTAGATAACCAAGGCGTATGGGTAAAACCGTATTCTACTTTTGAAAATATAAAACTTAAAAACGGACCGAAAGTTAATACCATAAACTACGGTACCTTAATCGGATTTGATTCGGATTTCCATAAACTAAAACACGGATGGGCTAATGTCGGAACTGCATACATTGGATACAGCGGTTCGCAAATGGATTACAAAGGTGTTGATGCGTCTATGAATTCCGGATTAATCGGCTTAACAGAAACATTCTACAAAGGTAACTTCTGGACTG
>DESZ01000010.1 GCA_002361485.1 Cyanobacteria bacterium UBA3301
ATAACTTTCTTAACTGCATCCATTTCAGTTTGGATTGCGTTTTCTTCTGTGTCTAATTGTTTTAATTTCAATTCTAAGTTTTTATCTTGTACTTGAATGATTTCTATTTTTGCGTTTACATCTTGAACTTGTTTGTCGTAAACTGCTTTATCATAGAAGTATTGATTCATCGCATCATTATATGCCGCATCATCTGCTTCAGTTGTTGTTGTTAATTTGTAATAAGTACCGAATGGGTCATCTGCATCAGCAAATATTGTGATGCCTATATATCTGCCTGATGAATCTTGTTCAACTTTTGCTTTCGCGTTTTTGATTTCTTTTGTTTCGGTTGCTTGACCGAATACATAAGCTTTCATTCCGCCTAAAGTTAAGGTTGTTTTTTCGTTTCTGTCAGCGTCTTCTAATTCTTTTGCGCTATAATATACAGGCTCATAATTTCCGGTTGTTGGGTTCTTTTGATACCTTACCAGCCAATCGGTTAAGCCATAGCGTTCTTGCGCTAAATCTTTATATTGTCTTTCTAATATCAATTTGTTGACAATTTCATCGGCACTCAATTTTTCTGCATCAGCTTTCGCAATACCTGCACTTATAAATCTGTCTCTGAATGAATCAGGGTTTTGAGCGACTTGTGCTCTGATAGTTGCATCATCGCTTGTTGTAGCGTTAACCAAATTTACGTTCCCAAGTGAATATTGAAATCCGCCGCCGGCAGGAATCTTGGAAATAACATTTGTTCCTGAAATTACCATAGTATCACACGGAATTTCTTGAACATAGTTTAACATATAGATACCATCTTGTTTAGTGGTCGAGGTTGCGATTAAAGATGTTACCGTGTTTGTTTCTGTTCCGTTTTGGAAAGTATATGTAATTTTTGAATAATCTGCACTAGAAGGTGGAGTCGGTACAGTCATTGATGCCAGCTGACTGTAGTAGTTTGATGACTCATTAGACAACGCTGTTCTTTGTTGGTTAATTTGTTGACCTTCGTATTCAACGTTTGTCTTGCGAGCCGTCAAGCTTAAGAATCTAGCTTGTGATGCGCTCATTCCCATCTTTGACTGTCCTTTCTTTTGGTCTTGTTCCTATGTATTTACCATGTCGGCACATGCGTTTGAAAACTTTAATTTTTACTTTAATTTTGCTTAATAATTCTTAACTAAATGTCTGAAATGCAATCACAGTGCAGTTCTTACATGTTAAGACATGTTACAAACATGGTTTTGGGTATATGCCCAAAACCATGTCATAGTCTTGCTTTTAATGTATTTATTGAAAAATTTTTATAACTGATGTTTTACTAAAGCATAAATATCGTTAAATATTATCAAAATCATAAATATAATGAGTAATATAAAGAAAAATGTGCTAACTTTGTCTATTGTTTCTTGTTTTACGGGTTTACCTCTTAATTTTTCAATAATAAGAAACATAAAATGTCCGCCATCCAGTGCAGGTATAGGTAAGAAGTTAACAAGTGCCAAATCCATTGATATCATTGCCGTAAGTAATAATCCTGAAAATATTCCGCTATTGTGAATAACATCTCCGCCAATTTTAGCGATTACAACAATTCCATGCAAATCTTTTGCGGGAATCTTTCCCGTAAATAGTTGCCACAGACCGTAAACAAGCATATAGGTCTGTTCCCATAAATATTTACAACTGTTAGTAAATATTGTTACAGGATTTTTGGTTGGTACCAGTAATTGCTTTGCTTCTATCATTACGCCTATTAAGCCTTTGTTGTTAGGGTATATTGGTTTTAATTCGATTGTTTTACCGTTTCTCAATACTGTTGCATTGATTGGTCTTAAGCCGTCAGATATGGCATAGCCGACATCAGATAATGTATATGTACCGTCTGAAGTCAGAGTTTTTGCACCTTCTTTTACAATATCACGTAATTTTATTTGTTCTTTTGATAAAGATGTTTCATTATTTTTATAAGGAGCATAGCCTTTTAGTATCTCGTCTTCTATTTTTAATTGAGGCTCAGGTTCTATTGTTGGAAGTGATATAACAGTGCCTGCTGAGATTTTGTTATTTATATTAATATTCGGGTTTAATTTTTTTAATTTTTCAATATTTTGATGTGCAAATTCTGTTGAGGTTTTTCCGTTATATTGTGCGCTGTTTGAAGCGTATAAGGTAAAAGCATATGATGAATTTATGTCAGAATTGTTTATTTTTAGTATTCTGTCGCCCTGTTGCAATCCGCTTTGCCATACAGATTCTGTTTTAGGGGCTTGAATTTTATTTATGTAAACTTCGTAATTCCCTGATGGTAATTTGCCCCAAAGTCCGGCGGTAAGCATAACCAGAACAACTGCTGCAACGATATTCATGATTACACCGGCAGAAATTACAATCATTCTTTGCCAAACAGGACGATTTATAAATCTGTCTTTTGAATCTAGTGGCAAATCAGAATCTTTATCATCGTCAGGGAAAGCTACATATCCGCCTAACAAGCACGCGTGAACCAAGACTTCTACGTCACCAACTTTTTTACTCCACAAAGTAGGCCCGACAGGCAAACCGAATCCGAATTTATCTACTTTTATGCCTAATGCTTTTGCCGCGAAAAAGTGACCGGCTTCGTGTACAAGTATTAAAAAGCTCAAAAGTAATATCATTATTATAAGTGACATAAAACTATCCCCTCAAAAATTAATATATAAAATTTTATTTAAATTGCTGTGAAAATCTGACGTCATTATTGAAGAATAATCTGATATCATCAACTGCATATTTTAGCATAGCAAGCCTTTCGACGCCAACGCCAAATGCAAATCCCGAGTAAACATCAGGGTCTATGTCAACCCCTCTTAAAACGTTAGGATCCACCATTCCTGCGCCTAAAATTTCAAGCCAGCCTGTTCCGGAGCAAGTTCTGCACCCTTCGCCTTTGCACATTATACATTGAACATCAACTTCAGCAGAAGGTTCTGTGAATGGGAAAAAGCTGCTGCGAAATCTTGTCGGTCTGCTTTCTCCAAAATAAATTCTGATAAACTCGTTTAATACACCCTTTAAATCTCCGAATGTTATATCTTTGTCCACGTATAAGCCTTCAATTTGATGGAAGAAGTTATTTTTTCTTGAATTTATATTTTCATTACGATACACTCGACCCGGAGCAATAATTCTAATAGGGGGTTTTTTAGCTTCCATTGCGTGAATTTGAGCGCCTGAAGTTTGACTGCGCAATACTACATTTGATGCAATATTGGTAAAAAACGTATCTTGAACGTCGCGTGCAGGGTGGTCTTTCGGAACATTGAGCATATCAAAATTGTAATATTCCGTTTCGACTTCAGGAGCAAACTCATCAGCCACTACTGAAAATCCGAGTTTTCTGAAAATTGAGCATATTTCTTCGGTTGTTGATGTTAATAAATGAGTGTGCCCGCGCGGAATAAATTGCCCAGGTAATGTAACATCCAAACGTTCTTTTTCTAATTTTTCATTTAGTTCTTTTTGATAAAATGCTTTAAATTTTTCGGAAATTGAAGTCTCAAGTTTGTTTGAAATCTCATTAGCTAAAGACCCTACAACCTTTTTATCTTCAACTGATAAGTCTTTTAAGCCTTTTTTTATTTCATTTAGTTCACCTTTACGGCTTAAATATTTGTTTTTTATATCGTCTAAATCTTTTATTCCCGTCGCTTTTTCTATATCCGCAACAGCTTCAGAGTATATTTTTTCTAATTGTTCTTTCATTTCTATCCCTTCTAATTTATTTTTGGGAATTACCCTTATATATTATATTAAAAATAAAACCCGATGTAAAATCAAGTATTACATCAGGTTTTATTTAATTTAAAAACAGATTTATTCGTTTATTAAAACTCTGTCAAGACAAGCTTTTGGAGAATATTGCCATTCTCTGTATGTTATACGCTTAACCCTAAAGCCGCAGCGTTCCAATATTGATTGTTTTTTCATATTGGACATAGAAGTACGTTTACTGTCTTCAACGCCGTCTATTTCTATTATAAATTTGTCATCTACAACCAAATCCGCACTCAATCCCGCAATATCAGCACCTGCCAAGACTCTGTGATCCAGTTTTCTTATTTCATCTGCTACTTCTTTTTCAAATTTATTTTTATAAATATTTGCATCAAATTCGTCATTTGCCAGTGCGCGTTTTCTTTCCAAATATTCTTTGACATAAGATACATAATTTCTAAAATGACCTTCTGACATTGTATCTATATCATGAGATACGAAATTTATGCACTTATTTTTTGCACGCGTTATTGCAACATTAAACAAATTAGGTTTTTGAATAAATGTTATACTCTGCGGATGAGAATTATTGGCAAAGCCCCAGGAAATTAGCATAATATCACGTTCATCACCTTGGAAGGTATGTGCTGTACCTATTTCTATTTGGTGTTTTTGTATCATATAATCTGATAATACTTTGCGGACAGAGATTTTTAACTGTTCAACCTGCGCTCTAAACGGTGAAATAATACCTATTGTCGTCGGATTATCAGGGTTGTTGCGTTCATCCTCAATAATTATAGAATGTAAAGTTTTTACAAGTTCTTCCACTTCAGGAAGATTTCTTGTTGCATCAGAATCAACTTTACCTTCAGGCACTTGAACAAGGTCTAATGCCGTATAATCAGAAGCATCTTTACGCATTATCCGAATACGGCCCGCATAAAATTCTTTATTTGAAAAATCAATTATAGGCGGTAAACTTCTAAAGTGTTCATCAAGCATTACCGAATTCATAGAATAATAATCCGCCAAGTCAAACATTGAATTTGTCCTGAATCGCCACATTAGTTGGTACTTGTCAGGTATTCCGTATTGGCTTAAGAAGGATTGTTCTTTTGCCTTTTCAAGGAAAGACAAATGCGGCAGTTGTTTATTATCACCTACAATTACCGATTTTTTAGCACGATACATAATAGGGAAGCAGCTTGCGATATCGCATTGTGATGCTTCATCAATAATTGCCACATCAAACATCCCAGGTTTTAGCGGCAAACTGTCAGATACAGCATAAGTTGTTACGCACCAGCATGGAAAAGCTTCCAATAAAGGTTTAAAATCTTCATCTTCCAGTATTTTTGTTTGAAGTTTCTTTCTTTTTTCAACTAAAGACATTGCGTGAACTTTTATTCTGCGTTTTTTCTTATCGTCGCGCAGTAATGCTTTTAAAGCTTCTCTGCGTGTGCTTTTTAAAATATTAACTGCCAGAGTCTTTTGTTTTCTCTTTAATTGGCGAATTTGCTCCATCATTACATGCAAATTCCCTATTTTTTGAATGTCTGTTTCTATTTTACGCAATTTCCATTTTTGTGTAACATAATCCAATTCAACTTTTAACCTGTCTAAATTTTCCGGTTCGGTATCAAAATCCTTTATACCTAAAATTTTCTTTAATTGGCGAATATTAGACATATTTGCAAAATTTGCAAAAAATCCTGATTTTTCCATATTATTCGTCAATGAACGTATAACATCATTAATATTATCAATTTCCGATTTTTTAAGAGGACGTTTTATATATTGCAATTGTCCTACAATGGTGGATTGTTCTTGGATTTCGCCTTTTAAATCGTGCCAAGCTTTTTCAAGTTTGATAATTTGTTCGCATTTATTTTCGGTTTCTCTGATTATGTCGAGATGTTGTTTCATATCTTTTGTATCTGCAAAAATATAATCTTCCACATCTTCATTCAAATCAACTTTACCTGAAATTAAATCATTCAGCTTTTGGCTTAATTGTTTTTGATAATCAGAACGCCCTGCGCGCAGTGCCAAATATGGTGCCCCAAGTTCGTTTAATCTGTCTGATACGACATCAACAGCTTTATCCATACGAGATGCAACAAGAACCGTTTTGCCGTTTGCGATTAAATGCGCAACAAGGTTTACTATTGTTTGCGATTTACCTGTTCCCGGAGGACCTTGCACTGCTATAAATTTACTTGTTTCAATATTTTTTAAAACCTTTTCTTGTGAATCACTAAGTGATAACGGTGTTATCGGGTAAAAAGGTTCGTCATCAGCTCTTGTTGATGTCTTTTCAACCGCTTGGTTATATTCATCATTAATAACAGATAAAGTTGTTTCGCGGTATACTCCGCTTGGTTTTTCCGCAATTTGCAATAATTCGTGCAAAACACCTGCCGTTACCGCAGGACGTTTCGTTAATATTATTGCGCTTTGATACGTTACGCAAAGACGTTTTAAATCCCCTTCATACTTTTGTTTTTGCTGTTGAATATCGTCTTCAATGATTTCATCAAGATTGTCGCCGTTAATTTCTACATTTGATAAATCGTGTGAAGATTCATCCCTTGAAACGTTATCTTCATCAGCGTTTTCAGATTCGTCCGACATAATTTCTACATCAGGAATTAAAGATTTTAATGTCGTTAAGAAGACATCCATTTTTTCTTTTGTTATCGGCAAATCAGGAACAACATCCAATATACCTTCTAAAAAAGAATCAACTTCATCGTCATCATCACTTTTTTTCATTAAGGATGCTAAAGCTCCCGTATTAAGCGAGAGTATATCTTCTTGTCTTATACAGTTTATATTTACACCGTTTCGCTCTAATTTACAAGGAACATACAGTAATGGAGTTAAAAATTCATTATGACGCTTTGATTTTCCGTTTCTTCCGACCAAAAACATATAACCGTAGATTAAATATTTATCTCTGGCGTTGTTTTCACTTTGAATCATAAGCTCTGTCAGATTCGGATTAGCCCCGTCAAGTTTTAAATAATCCAAACCCTCCGTTAATAAAGTTTCTTTTTCCTTTAGAAAAATCCATTTATTATCTTTATCGCCTTTTAAATTTCTAAAAGTCGAGCTTTTAACTTCCTCTCTTACGCAATCGTGAAGATATTGGCTGACTTTTTTTATAAAACTGTTGTTAAATGCCGAATTAAGCGCTTTTGTTGCTTCTTGTAACATGTTCTGTCTGCCCCTTTTATTCTAATATATACAATTCTACCTTATTTTAGGCTAAAATCAATAATTTTACATCATCATTTTAAAGGATATACAAGTTAATATACTCTATATCTTGTGTAATTGCGAATTTTGCTATAAAATGCCTCTATGAATATAAAAGATAAGAAACTTTACTATATTGGCGGAGTTGTTCGTGATCAACTTTTGAATAAAAAAAGTTTTGATATTGATCTAACTTACGACGGTGATGCGATAGAATTTGCCAAAACAATTAAGGATGCCGAAATTCTTCAAATAAACGAGCAGTTTGGAACAGTTCGCATAAGATTAAATGGAGAAGAAATTGATATCGCATCAACTCGTTGTGAAGCTTATCCTCAAAAGGGGCATCTTCCGGTGGTTAATAAAATAGGGTGCAGCCTAAAAGATGATGTTATGAGGCGTGATTTTACAATAAATGCTATGGCAAAGTCAACGCTGACAGGAGAAATCGTTGACTATACAGGCGGATTAGAAGATATTAAAAATAAAACTTTAAGAGTTTTACATAACCAAAGTTTTATTGATGACCCGACAAGAATCGTTCGCGCATTAAAGTTTGCGGTGCGTTTCGGGTTTGAACCTGATGATAAAACAAAAAAACTTCAACAAGATTATATCAATAATATTAATTATGATATTTCATATAAAAGGTTAAAAAAAGAATTAATGGAAACGTTTAACCTCAATTCTTCATACGCTTTTGAACGTTTTATAAAGCAGAGAATTTACAAACTAATTTCGCCAAAAGAATTTTCTTATATTGATGTTAAGGAAATGGAATTATTAATCAATAAATATAATATCTCAAATCCTTGGATTTTATATATAGGACTTTTGCCTGATATATCATCACTTCCGCTTACAAAATCCGAAAAAAAGATTGTTGATGAGTATAAAAAAATTGTTATAACTCACAAAGCCAATGATTATGAAATTTATAAGACGTTTAAAGATATTCCTATCGAATCTGTTATTATGTATTCTATAAAGCAGCCTGCTATTGTCAATAAGTATCTTGAGAATTTAAAAGATATTAAACTTGAAATAACCGGCAATGATTTGAAAAATCTCGGAATTGAACCGTCTGAAAAATATAATCAATGTTTTGAATATATTATTGAAGAAAAAATAAAATATCCCGCAACTTTTAATAAGTTACGGGAAATAGAATTTGCTAAAAAATTTTTTAATTTTGTTTAATTCCGTATTTTTCCTGAAGTTTTTTCAAATTACCGTTTTGTTCTTCTTCTGTTAAAATATCGTTAACTTCTTTAATTAATTCTTTTGATTCTGCACCTTTTCTAAAAGCAATAGCATAAGGTTCATTTGAGTATTTTTTAGGCAATAATTCAACCGTATCGTCTTTGGCTGCCAACCCCATTAGTATTGAATCATCTGAAACCAGAGCTACTCCTTTTCCGCGTTTAAGTGCGTTAAATGCTTCCTCATAAGTCTTATATCCTAAAATTCCTACATCAGGAATAGCTGCTCTTAAACTTCTTTCGCCTGTTGAACCGAATACTATTATGGCGCGCTTACCTTTTAAATCACGCAAGCCTTTTATGTTAGAACCTTTTTTTACTAATAAAGCTTGACCTGAAATATAATAAGGATTTGAAAAGTCTAAAATCTGTTCTCTGGACGGCGTTACTGACATTGTTGCAATAATCATATCGATTTCTTCCGAGTATAATTTCATCATACGGTCGGATGCGTTTACTTTTACGTATTTTATATGTCCGTCAGAGCCGAAAAGTTTTTTTGCAATAAGTTTTGCAAGTTCAACGTCATAACCTGCATAGCGGCCTTTTTTATCCAAAAATCCAAACGGATAAGTGTCTGTTCTGACTCCGACAACCACTGTTCCGCGATGTTGAATTGTTTTTAATGTGTTTTGTACTTCTTTTTTCTTTCCGCATCCGCAGCAAATGAACATTACTGCCAATAACATTGTAATTATTTTTTTGAACATTTTTCCCTCTTTCTTATTTTTTATTTAATATACTTTTTACAAAATCGTTTTTCTCTGTTTTTGTGTAGGATTGACCCTTCATTTTAGTATCAAAATATTTTTCAAGCATTGCTGTTTTAGTATTTATTGAATAATCATCCCAATAAGGTGTTTTTGAAATCTTAGAGATTGCTGATGCTCTTAATTCGTCTTTTCTTGTTGTAGGTTTATATATGCTGTTTTTTGTTGAATTTTTTATAACGTTTGTTGTGTAATTTGTTATTTTAAAAATATTATCCGTGTCTATATCATATATTATTTTTGAAGTTAGAGAGTTATCTTCTGAGTTTTTAAATATTTCCAATTCTTTATCTTCAAAAATATCCTTATTTTTTAATTGTTCCCTGAAACGTTCCGCTAATCCCATTTACACTCCTTTTTGTAATATGTTTTCGTATGTTTGCTGCATATTTTGTTTGTATAAATTATCAGAAATATATTTTGCCAATTCGCGATAACTTTGTGCAACATTTGTAGACGAATTTATATCGCTGACAGGTATTCCCTTATTTATTGCGCTCATTATTGCAAAATAGTTGTTAGGAATTTTCCAATAAATTTTTTTTGATAAAACTTTTTCAACATCTTCGGCTTTTATTTCATCGTTTTCAATGTATCTGTTTATGACAATTTGGGTTTTATCTTTGTCGTATCCCAGCTTCTCAAATAATTCTAAGCATCTTTGTGTATTTCTAAGAGCAGGAAGATTTGCAACAGTTACTAATAATATCATATCAGAATTGTCGAGTGCAGATATGCTCTTACCGTCAAATCCGGCTTCCGCATCAACAATTATATATGAAAAGGTTTCTTTCAGTATATCAAAAAGTTTTCCGATTAAATTTGGCTTTATTGTATCTGCCTGTTTGAAATATGGCGGATCTGCAAGAACATATAAGCTTGTGCGTTTATAGCGTTCTAATGTGCTTAGTAAAAATGTTTCATTTATCTTGTCTAAATTTTCCAACATATAAGAAATATTAAAAGACGGCTTCAAATCCAAAAAGGTGGTTATATCTCCTGTTTGGAAATTTAAATCAATCAAGGCAACGTTTTCTTTTGTTATTTTTGCCAATTCTAATGCTAAATTTGTTGCTAGAGAGGTTTTCCCGATACCGCCTTTGTTTGAGTAAACTGTAATAATTTTGCAATTGCTTTTTTCTATAGTGCTGTTATTGTTGGATATAAGTTTATTTACTGCTTCGGTGAATTCGTTTTTTATAATCGGAATAGGCAAAAATTCTTTAGCTCCGGCGCGCATAATATCTATAATTAAATTGACTGAAGGATTATCTGAAAGCGCCAAGACCTTTGTGTTTGGAAAATTGGTTTGAATTTTTGTGATTAAATCTAATTTTTGACTTTTTTCTTGTGATAAATCTATAATTAATATTGTGTTATCATTTTGCGCAAGCTTGTATGCTTTTTCAGAAGTTTCTGCAACAAAAACTTCCATATCTTCATATTCTTGCAGATACAGCTTTATAACTTCAGTTGTGGAAAACTCTTCTGAATAAATGATTGAGTGCACTACTTTTCTCCCCTATACATGGGAGTATAGCATATTTTAAATTTGAGTGCAACGAATATACAATAATAAAAGCCCATATCAGGCGGATTTTGTTACCTGCTGATCTCCAACAGGTGGGTGAGAACCCTGAGTAATCCGTTTCCCGCTGGCGATTTTTAAAATCGGCGGGTATACTTCAGCCTCGATGGAGTTAACTCTCCCAATTTAATATAATGTAGGAACAAAATTAACACCTGTATGAGCTTGTTAAAATATTAGCATATATTAATTTTCTTGGCAATAATCATATAGAATAGCGTTATGGCTGTGTAATTTTTATTCTTATTATTTCCCCGCATATTTAATATTTCGAAAAAAATAAAAAATTTAAAATAACGAAACCCCTTCTCTTATTTGAGAAGGGATGTTGTTAGAATTGTAAGTTGATTGATATGTACACACGAGTTTTTAAATTGAAAGATTGCTAAGCTCTCTTCTTATTTACGCACTTTGGTCAAATTTCATTGTGCGTTCTATATTTTTTGCTATTACACCTTTTATTACATCATATTCTGTTTGAAGTGCATTATGTTCTGTATCGATATTTTTTAACTGCATATCATACATATTATCTTTACGTTTAATATCGTTCATCGCTCTGTTGTATTTTGCTTCCGCAATAGCAACTGCTGCAGAATTGTCAGTATCTTCGGTTATGCTTGCACAACATTTGTAATCAAGTGATACCCAATTATAGGACTTGTCAACTTGCTCCATAGTGACAATACCTGCTTCAAAAGCGTGTTCTATCCAATCGGCTGATGAAGCCAATCCGTCTTCTATTACAGCATAGCCTTTGCGCATTCTGTTGAATAAATTTTCATACCACTGAGCTTTTGCATCTGCATTTCCTTCATTTGGAGCTGAGGAATCACTTGAAGGAACATTATCCGTAGAATCAACCCAAGCATATTTCGGTTCTCCGAGTTCATCTCGCATCAGTTCAACCGTAAATGCATCTATTATATTTTGGAAAGCTGATGTATATGCTGGCTTACCGTCATGAGTTTTTTGGTACTCATTGACATACTCAATTAATAATGTAAAATCATTTAAGCATTCCATTGTATCAATGTTTATCTTTCCTGCATCTTTGCTGAACAAATCTTCATAATTGCCCTTAAATTCATCAAAAGAAGTGCGATTATCAGCGCTTTCTCCAGTATCAAATTTATATTCATCAAATATCAATTTATAGTATTCGTTTCTGCTATCTCTATAATTTTGTGCAAACGATGAATTTGATATTGATATATATGTATCTAAGTCAACATAATCCGGTACGGTCGTCAACGCAGCTATAAGTTCTGCACTCTTCAAATTTTTAACTTCGGTTTCCGAACCGTATTCTTTTACCGTAATTGTTCCTAATGCTCCTGCAGTTCCGCTTTGGTATGTATAATTCACCTTTTTATTGGCACTATCGGTTATAGTTATACTGCTTAAAGCAGAAGCTAAATCTACGGGAGGTGTTAAAGCAAACGGTTTTGTTTTATCACTCCAAGACGAAAATGCAGGAGGTAATTCATAACGGTCGCTTGTACTCGACGACGTAATACCTATCGCTTTATTAGTAGCAGGGTCAACATATATACTTAAAGACCCGATATTATAGACCTTACAACCGGAAGTAGTAGTACCATCCGCATCAACGAATTTTCCGTCTCCACTTGAAAATAAACTCAAATCTTTATTGGCCGTTTCTAAATACCAACCGCTTGCATCTTCTTTTATATTCAAGGAGTTTTCAAATTTAACAAAATTATTATTTTTATCATCTCCTGTTGTAGAGTAATAACCTCCTAAAGCTCCCATTATGTCGCTCGGAGATAATTTGTTCGCAATTTTTTGAATACTTGTTTCGCCTGATTTCGTTCGCAAAATATCCCAAATATCTTCAATTGCATTACTGTACAAAATGCGTTTTTCAGAAGCATATTGAGCTTGTGCCGCATTAAATGATGCACGCTCAATTGAGAAATCATTTCTTAAATAGCTTTCATATAATTCTCTTAACTTATCAGCGGTCATCTTTTCTGTTTTTATACTACCATCATCTTGAACGGAAGTCATTTCAAATAAGAATGCCAACCCCGGATCTTTATCATATGCCTGAGCTTCCGCTGAAGTTGGATTTGTTTCATAATCTTCCGGTTTTGGTACTAATTTAAACTCATCAGAACCGTAATAACTTTGTAATCTGTCTATAACATTTTTATCTTTGTCAAAATAGGTTGTATCCCATTTTAAGCCATGGTTTTCTAAGAATTTTTCCAAATTGTTACCTGATTTTTCAAATATATCAGCTTCATCTTCGCTGACAAGTAACAAACCTGCAGAGTTTACAAGTCCGTATTGTGTATTATAAGGACTGAAAGCTGTCATTGAATTATACGTCAATAATTGGGTTTGACTTGTTCCTGTCAAATCCACATTTCTAAACATCATTCTTGCATTATTTAAAGCTGTAATATAATCGTCACTTGCTTGCGCGGTTTCTGTCGCAAGACGCATTTTGGCATTATTTATGGTTTGAGAGCGCAATTCATTATCAGCCAAACGTGCTGTTATGGTTAATAATCTTGCTTGTGATGCCGCCATTCCCATAGTGAGCGATCCTTTCTTTTTTCCTTTAGTATTATATATGTCGGCATTTTTCCGTAAAACTTTAATATTTTAAGAGTTTTGTTAAGAAATTGTTACATTCTTTATTACGAAAAATATTACACACAAAAAAGACCGAATTACTCGGTCTTTTTTGTGTGTGTGATATTGAAGATCTATTCGGAAATTTCTTCTGTTGATTCAGAAGAAACTGCTTCCGATGAACCACCGTTATTAATATCTTTAATACTTAATGCAATTCTGTGTTCTTGCGGGGTGAATTTTTTAATCAAAACTTCAACACTGTCACCAACTTTGAATTTATTGAACGGATTGACATTTTCTTCAGCCATTTCGGCAACAGGTAATAATGCTTCAACTCCAGGGAAGATATTAATAAATGCGCCAAATCCGGTTACTTTATTAACTGTTCCTGTTATTACCTGTCCTTCTGAGAATTGACCTTCGATTTGCTGCCATGGATCTTCTCCCATTCTCTTTAATGATAATGAAATTCTCTTCAATTCAGAATCTATTTTAATAATTTTTACTTCAATAGTTTCACCTAAAGAAATAACATCTGACGGATGTTTAATTCTTGACCAAGAAATTTCTGAAATAGGTAACAAACCATCGATTCCATTGATATCAATAAATGCACCAAAATCAGCAATTCTTACAACTTCACCTTTTACAACTTGATCTTCTTGTAATTCTGATAAAATATTATCAACTACTTGATCTCTTTGTTCAGCGATTGCTTGTCTTTGAGATAAGATAAGTTTATTTTTCTTTGGATCAGCTTCTAAAACTTTTACTTCAATTTTTTGGTCTAATAATCCGTCAAAAGGTGTGCCTGTTCTTAATTGAGAAGAAGGAATGAAACCTTTCAAATCTGCAACGTCAACCAAAACTCCGCCTTTAACAACAGATACAACTTTTGCCAAAATAGTATCGCCTTGAACTTTTGCATCATTAAGTTGAGCCCAAGCTTGAGCAAATGCAAGTCTTTTTAATGATAATAACATACCGTCTTCATCTGTTTCTTCTTTTAATACGTAAAATTCTTTTACATCACCGATTTCCAATCCTGATTCATCTTCTGATGATGAGATTTCTCTTTCAGGTAAAAATGCTTCAGTTTTTGTTCCGTGAACGCTTACTAAGTAACCGTCTTTTTCTTTGCGAAGGATAGTTCCTTCAACAATGTCTGCTACTGCATGTGATTTTGAAAAGCTTTCTTCCAATAACTTTTCGAATTCGTCTAATGTTGCTTGTGTCATTTTATTTTCTCCTTTTCTTTTTTATGACATTATTTTTAAATAATTTATAACTTCATCTATTATGTTTTGTGGAGTTGATGCACCGGCACTAACCCCTATTTTTTGTGATTTTTCAATCAAATCTTTATAATTATTCAATTCGTCTGCTGATTCAATATGAATTGTTGGTGTAATTTCGTTTGAAATATCTGCTAAATGAGTTGTATTTGCACTGTTTTTCGAACCTACGATAATCATTAAATCATTTTTCTGTGCAAGTTCTCTGACTTCGTTTTGACGCTTTGAAGTACTTGGACATATCGTATTTGCAACAACTAATTCTTTTGATATGGATGTTAAATATTCAACAATCGGATTTAATGTAGAAAGCATTTGAGTTGTTTGAACAACAACCCCTATTTTCTTATGCTCTTTTAATTCGTTTTCAAAAGTTCTTAATTCTTCAACCGAAGTCGAAACAATAATTTTATCTCCGTAAAGTCTTGCATTGGCTTTTATGGCGGAAACTTCAGGATGCTCTTCTTTGCCTACAATAACGAGATAATATCCGTTTTGAACCAGTTCAACAGCTTTTTGCTGAACTTTTTTTACATCAGGACAAGTTAAATCATAAGGTTCAAAACCTGCATTTTCAATTTTTTCAAAAGTTTCGGGGCTTTGACCGTGAGTTCTTACAACACAAATACCCTCACCTTGTTCAGGTAAATCTGTT
The DNA here is from genome assembly GCA_002361485.1 of Cyanobacteria bacterium UBA3301. Taxonomy (GTDB): domain Bacteria; phylum Cyanobacteriota; class Vampirovibrionia; order Gastranaerophilales; family Gastranaerophilaceae; genus Zag111. The sequence goes on from DESZ01000010.1 coordinate 15,189, forward strand.
ATTGTGCTTATATCGCTATTTCGTAAATCATCAATTACTTGAGAATTGTGAATAAGTTCACCTAAAATACAAATTTCTTTATCAGGATTTTCTAACTTTAATTTTTTAACGGTATCAACAGCGCGTTTTACCCCGTAACAAAACCCTGCATATTTAGCTAATGTAATTTCTTTAGTTGTAGGCAAATTAAATTGTCTTCTTTCAAATGGACTCGCGGGGCGGGGGTAAATGATGTTACAAATGGTTGCTTATATCGCATTCATATATAACGGAAGGAATACCCTACTTCCCACTGTAACTATATTACACCATAAAAGAATTTAAAAATCAAGAATTAACCCATTCTAAAGAATCTTTTGTCAACTTTTTTATCTACGGGTATACCCATACGCACTCTGTCAGAGCCTAATGCAAGCCCTTCATATTCTTCAAACAATCCGTTTGAGGAAACAGATGCGGATGCGGTTCTTGCAGGATCTGTTTGTGATAAATTGTCAGTCTGTTCTGCACTTGCAGTTGACATTCTTGTTTGTTGAGCCTGACGCCATTCATCAGAACCCGGAATTAAGCTTGAAGCCATTGCTTTTGAATCATCTTGCAAATGTTCAAAAGCCTGTTTCAAAGTATATGTTGCACCTGTTTTTTGCAGATCAACTAACCAATTTGCAACAGTTTGAGCAGAAGCATGAGCCATAAAATCTTTAACGCTGACAGCACCGCTGCCTAAAACTTCCGATGCATAACCGTTTCTTATAAGCAATTGCATAATATACGGGTCTTTACTGTTTTTGAATAAAGTCATTAAAACATGTTTGTTATTTGAATGCGCATCAGCAAACGAATGCAAGGTGCTGGAACTTGCATGAGAAATATAATTAAGCAATTTTTCCTGAGCTTTTGAACCAACAATAGTTGCGGCTTTATCATACAAAGCAACCAGACCGCCTGAAGAATATGCGTTTTGCAACTCTTGAACAGCCTCAGTGCTTAAGCCTGATTTTTCGGCTTGAGAACGAACTTCTGCTGTTGTTCCGTCTTCTGCTGTCACTTCTGTATCTGTAGCAACGGCAATTGCTTCTTGTGCATCTTGTGAAACTTGTGCTTCTTCTTCTGCAGCGGATTCGGCAAGAAGAGCATTTACCACTTCGCGTTCTGACAGCTGAATTCTTAAATCACGTTCTTCTTGAGAAATACGGACTTCAGCTTGGAATTGTTCAATACGCATCATCAATTCGCGGCGAACTCTATCGGTTTCAGCAACAGATTGAGCCTTAGCAAGTCGTTCTAAAGTTTGATTTAAAGATTTTTGAGCATCTTCAATTGCTTGCGTATGAGAAGACGTTGCGGTTGAAGTTGAAGCTTTCGGTTTAGAAGCGGTTGCGGTTGCAATAACAGTTTTTGCATAATTAAGAACAGTTTGTTTCTTTTGTTCAAGCGCTTCTTTTTGAGCTTTTTGTTCTGCTTTTTGCTGTTGTTGAGCTTTTTGAGTTGCAGTTTTAACTTCTTCCTGCGTTTTTTTAGCTTGAGCTGTTTCAGCTTTTGTCATTCCTGTTTCACGCGCTTGTTGAATATCTTTTTTCTGCGCTTCAGAATATCCGTTATTTTGTATTGCTTCATTTACATAAGCACTATATTTAGCTTTGACACTCTTATCTACATATGGCTCAGCCGCAGCCATACCTTCCGTAACAGCAGGATCTTTAACGGTTTTAAAATATTCAGCATCATGAATTTGCTGTTCAGGAGAACCCGTAACAATATATGACTTAGTAAAGGCAGATTTTCTTTCGGAAGAAATATTTGAATCCGTTACCATACTGTTACGGAATGTGTCTTGCTCGTTTTGCGACCAGAATTGATGTATACCTGTATTTAAACTATCCGCAAAAAGATTATATGCACTATCATTTAACAAACTTTGTTCTGTCTTCATTTGCGTAGCATTAAGTACTGATGCTGCGACACTACTGACTTCCTGCATTGCAGACACATCTTCAGCTGTACCTCTTGCACTTATATGATTTTTTGCGCTAGCTGCGATTTCAACTTTACCTGAAGCATATGCATGTAGAACCGCACGTTTACTGTACAAGCCTGCTTTGTAAAGCATATCATCAGCAGGCATGTTTAAATCAGTTAATACTTTTTTTAAGACTTCGACACCTGCAGTATCTTTACCTCCGCCAAGAATTTTCGTACTCAACTCCTGCAAAGCATGTGTCAATTGCTCGCCTTCATATAGTCTCCCCGTTTCGGGATTTGTTAACATTACTTTTACCAAACGTTCAGGAGTTTGTCCAAATAAAGTTGCCATACCGACTAAACTGGTCGTATTTACTTCGCTATCAAGCAAACTTTCGGCTTTTGGATTCCTTGCCCTTAATTCAGCATCAAGTGTCGCCAAATTTTTATATGTTTGGTACAATTTTTTTAGTTCAGGGGTATTAAGTTCTTTATCTGACAAATTTGATAAATAATTCAGGATATCCCTGTCTGTAATTGTCTTTTGCGGATTACCGTTTTGAATATTTATATCACGAATTTTTTGATACACTTCCGCTTTTACCAACGCATTCCCGAATGCATCTTTAATTTCTGGATCGCTTATTGAAGATATTAGCTCTTTGTTTGATGTTAAAACTTCTGCGAGAAATCTCTGTTGCTTGTCTGAATCTGCAATAAGAGCATCCATAGGGATACCCTCTTCTTGCATTGTTTTAAACGCAGAAAGAGCAACTTTTCCTATTGCTTCGCGTTCTTCTGCTGTTAAAGTCTTGGAATTTATATTAAAAAGCAAAAGTTTTTGAGAATATTCTCCCAATTTTTTATCTATATAATCTTGTTTTTCCTTTTGTGTTTTTAATGCTTGATATTTTGAATCAGTTTTAGATAAAAAATTATCAACAATATCGTGCAACTGCTCATGAGTAGATTTTGTTTCATCAAGCTTAAAACCTGAAAATATTTCCTTAGAAGATTTCTCGTTAATTTCATTTAATCTGGTTGTTACATCTTCCCTTGATTTGAGTTCGGAAACAGGTCTGTCGGTAATAGCAGCATCCATATACAATTTTGCAATATTTTCATGCATGATTTGTCTTTGTGCTTGACTGATATTACGAGCCAATCCCATTTTTTCACGCATCAAAGTAATTTGCTGGTCTCTGTAGTTTCTCTTAGCTTTTGGGTCAGTTAATGCCTGATATTTTGGATCATTTTCACTCAAATATTTATCAATAATTCGGGAATTTTTTTCATATGCAGTTCCCGGTTGATTAAATAACTCTTCATATTCCGCCTTTTTGGCTTCTTGCTCTGAAGCTTTTTCTGCTACAACCTCCGGTTTATTTGTGCTATCCATAGGGCTATCGGTTTTAGGTTCTGCATTGTTGAGTTCTTTTAAAATGTCAAGAATCCTTTGCTCTTCGTTCGTTAATTGAGAGGCTTTCCAGCTAAGCACTTCTAAAATTTCATCATTATCTTCTAATCCTATTTTCTCTTTATATTGAGAAAGTAAAGACAATTTTTCATTGAGCGCTGATTCTGATGTTTCCCTTTCTAATACTGGTTTTGACGAAATTTCCTGAGTTTCTGACGTATTATTTCCAGCCATAGGTATAGGTTCATTTGATGAGGCAGTAACCGTTTGACCATCCTGTAAAAAAATAGACGGACCTTTAGTCTTTTGCGTAGAAAGTTCTACGGCTGGAGACGGACTCGGCACAGGAGCCGAAACCTCACCTGCTCTCGCAGTTATATCTTTTTTTTGAAAATCAAAACCACTCATACGCGTGCACTCTTATATCATAATCAACTTTACTATTTATAAGAAAAAATTTTTTTTCTAATTTTTGCACTTTATTAACATAATTGTTACATTTATTCATATATAATTCTTTTAATTCGTTGAGAGGATGAAGTCTCCATAACATTTATAAGAGTTTTATTTTCCCATTGAGTTCGGTTGTTTAAGAGTTTTAATAATTCATTGGTTGAATTTGAATCAATTTTTGTTTCTCCTCGCATAGCTCTGATTTTTTTGCCATTCGCATCTGTTATTGGCCCATATACAACCAACCCATAATATTCTTTCCCATCATGAGTGTTGTGATAGACAACTTTTTCTACTCTTGGGGGGTCTGTATAAGGATTACTAGCTGGGGTAACATTATTATAAACAATAAATACATCCGTAATATCATTTAATGTTTCCGCACGTCCACCCGTAGCAAAAATCATATGTCCTTTCAATAAAGGTGAATCAACTGGTATTACTTTTTGTATTTTATAGTGAGTTAAGCTTTTCCAACCGTATGGGGCATCACTTTGTTGTACTTCTTCAACTTTCGGTTGCATTACATAGGTTGCGTCGTCGATTTCAAAATTTTGTGCGGGCTCTGCCATTGTAATTAAATTCGGATTCTCTTCTTCGCCTTGCAAATTACTCATTGTAGCCGCAGAATTTAATAATGCGGGATTCATTGCCATCAAAACTATTACAGGAACTGTTTTCCCTAACGGGGCTGTCATTCCTCTATCTGCAGGAGCGCCTTCCGAATCGTTTTTTCGCGCGAAGCTCACATTGCTTCTGGCATTAAAATCTACACTACTAACCGGTAATATTGCCATAATATCACTCCTATACCGCACAATCCTTGCATATGATTGCGCATCTTTTTCATTCATTAACCACGCATATTATATAATATTTTTATGATTTTGTAAATATTTGTAAAAAATATCGTATATCTTTAGGATATCTGAAAACTGAAAGAAAATTTTGAAATTCGCTTTTTATGATATAATAATAAATATATGGGGATATGGCATGTCAAGTTCATACGAAAGATATAAACGCGAAAGAGCACAACAAAGCACAAGAAGAATAACGAGAGCAAACAAAAAAGATAATAAATTTTTTGCGCATTTAAAAATGTGTATAATCGCATTCAGTGCGTTGGTTTTGGCAGGAATTGTAGCTTTAAATCTTTATCTGTCATCATTGCCAAAAATTGAACATCTGCAGGATTTCAAACCAAATATTGTTACTAAATTCTATTCTGCAGACGGTGAAATTATCAAAACATTTACAGCATATACCTATGACAAAGTTGAATTAAACGAAGTTCCGGAAACTTTACAAAAAGCGTTTATTGCGACTGAGGATAAAAATTTTTACCGCCACCATGGATATGATTTGCTAGGGATAATTCGTTCCTCAATACAAAACGTACTTGCTATGCACACGGTTCAAGGCGCAAGTACAATTACGCAGCAATTGGCCAGAATTCTTTTCCTGTCTAACGAAAGAACTTTTATCAGAAAAATTAAAGAACTTGAAGTTGCTACACGAATTGAAAAAACCATTTCAAAAGATAAAATCCTTGAAATGTACTTGAATAACGTTTATTTAGGCGCAGGTGCTTATGGTGTTTCGGGTGCGTCTAAAATTTACTTTAACAAAAAATTAGATAAACTTTCATTGCCTGAATTGGCTCTGTTAGCAGGTTTGCCGCAAGCTCCTTCGGTTTATAACCCGTATAATAATATTGAACTTGCGAAACAAAGACGGAATCAAGTTTTAAAAAGAATGCTTACAATGCGCTATATTACAAAAGAAGAGTATGAAAAGGCCATTGAAGCGCCGATTAAACTAAGCGAAGTTCCTCAGCTTTATACGACAAATAAAGCTCCGTACTTTAGCGATTATGTTATGAAAGAAATGAATAAACTCGGTTTTGAAGAAACAGAGGTTATTCACGGCGGATATAAAGTTATAACAACTCTTGATGCTAAAGCTCAAGAAAAAGCCAACGAAACCATATTAACCAATATGAAGAAATATGGTCTGACAAACAAAACTCAACAGGCAGCAGTATTTTCGTTCAGCCCGCGAGACGGCAGAATCTTGGTCTATGCAGGCGGAAAAAACTATGGAGAATCTCAATATGACAGAGTTACTCAAGCAATAAGACCTCCCGGTTCGGCATTTAAACCATTCGTTTATGCTGCAGCAATGGAAAAAGGTTATTCCCCGAACAGTATCGTGGAAGATAGGCCTATTACAATATCTCAGTGGTCTCCGCGTAATTACGGAAATACATACAGAGGAAGAATTCCGCTATATAAGGCGCTGATGGTATCATCCAATGTTTGTGCGGCAAGAGTTATCAGAGAAGTCGGGATACACTCGGTTATTCAGTTGGTAAGAGTTTTAGGCATTACAACACCTTTAGAAAAGGATTATACAATATCATTAGGCTCAAACGGTGTAAAATTGTTTGAATTCGTAAGAGCATACGGAGCTTTTGCAAACGGCGGCTATGTAGTTGAACCTTATGCGATAGAAAGAATAGAAGATTCAAGAGGCAGAGTACTTTACCGCGCGCCGAAAGCTAAAAGCACAAGACCTTTAAATGCTGAAACAGCAGCCAAAATGACCGCAATGATGCAAACCGTAATCAAATCAGGTACAGGTAGAGCTGCAGATATAGGGAAACCAGCTGCGGGTAAAACAGGTACTACTGACGATTACAGAGATGCATATTTTGTTGGCTATACTCCTGATATTGTAACAGGTGTTTGGGTTGGTGACGATAATAATAAACAAATGAAAGGTTTGACAGGCGGTACCATTCCTGCTCAAATATGGAAGGGCATAATGACTGTTGCGACCAGGGATTTTGGTTCACATGATTTTGATTACCCAAAAGTCGAATTAAAAGGCTATAATGCACCTGTAGACAAAGAAGAAGAGGAAATTGTCGATGAGGAGGACACCGAAAATACTGATAATGCTGCCGAATCGGAAGTTAAACCTGAATTGCCAGAATCTGTCAGACAAGCGGGTGCTAATTTGAATAAAAATATCACTCCTACAGATATAGCTAAGAATTTTAAACCTCAGGCTGCGCCTTCGCCTGTTCAACAACAGCCTCAATTACCGCAAACGCAGCAACAAACTCAATCCGGTCATGCAAAAGCGCCTATACCAATGGCTGTTCCTGAAAGTTTAAGATAAACTATTCGGCTATGCCGTGAGCTATATTGTGACGCTTAAATTGATATTTTTCAACAAGTTTTCTAAAAACTTTTCCAAAGAAGTCCGTTGTTTCAAGTGCATCTTTGAATTTATCATCTTTAAAACTGCTTTCGACAATCAAATTTAAACGATTGGCAGATTCTTCTATCGGCATATTCAAATAACTTTTGTATAATACGGTATCAGCCGTCATATAATCTACGAGATTGAACATTTCAGATTCAATTCTACGCTCGCTTTTAATATGCTGCCTTAGGTGAGATGTTTCCAGCAAATCCGCAGCCTGATGGAATCTGTCAGGACCTCTGTTTATATCAGCCATATAATCATTTGCAATCTTTTGCATCATTGGCATATCAATTAAGCCGTTATGGGTATTTTCATTTATAATTCTTTCAATATCCGCTTCTTGAGCTTTGCGCACAGTCAAAATCTTTGAAACTATAGCTTTATCATTTAATTTCGAAGTATGTAGAGCATCTTTAAATGCATCTTCTGTTTCATTTGCGCCTTTTATCGGCATTTCTACTTTAGCGTAGACAGGTTTGCCATCTTGAAAACCGATACACATAATTTTATAACCTTCTTCCGGTTCTGATTCCTTCGGCTTTACGAAAGCAGACTCTTTAACATTTTTTTTAATTTCATTTTGCTTTTGATTTAATTTTTCAACAGCTTCAGATTTTGGTTCAATTTTCGAAGCTTGCACGACATTGTCATGAATATAAACACTTTCAACCTTTTTAGGAGAAAAATCAAACTTGTATATTACCGCAGGAAGTGCAGTTATTACTTCTTTTTTATTCGGCTCAACCGTTTTTTCGATTTTTTGCGTTTGTGATGGTTGAATAGGTTGTTCTTTTATCTTTGGTCTTTTTAATATTTTAGAGATCCTGTCCCTAAAAACCACAGCAGTTGTTGCCAATACAACTGCACCAGCAATATACGGCAGTGCTTTCATTAGCTTTTCTTTTTTCTCTGATTTATCAACAGGCTTCGTATTTACACTATCAGGAGCTTTAGACAAAGTATTTGAGAAGTTTTCCAATGCCCCGAAAGATATAGGATGAATTAACATATAAAATACCCCTTAAAAGATGCATACAATATTAATATATGAAAAACTATTATTTTGCTGAAATATTACGAAAAATTAATATAGATTATTTTACATTACAGAATATATGTGATAATCTGAAGATATGTTTACCGGTATAATAGAAGACATAGGATATGTGAAAAGATTTACCGCAACTTCTGACGGCGCAAAGTTAGAAGTTAGATGTTCGGTCGAATTATTAAATGGCACAAAACTCGGAGACAGTATTTGTATTAACGGTGTTTGTGAAACCGTAACAGCTATAAATCCCGATGGCTTTTGTGTCGATATCAGTGCGGAAACTTTATCGGTTACAAATTTTAGCTTATTGAAACAAAATGATGAATTAAATCTTGAAAGAGCATTAACGCTGAACTCTCGACTGGGCGGGCATATCGTATCAGGACATATTGATTGCAAAGGTGTTGTAACTTCAATTGAAAAACATTCTGATTTTTACAATCTGTTTGTGGAAATTCCTAAAGATTTTTCAAAATATATTGTGTATAAAGGTTCTGTAACTGTAAACGGAATAAGTTTGACCGTAGCTGATGTACAAAATGATATTTTTAAAGTTGCGATTATTCCTCACACTTATGGCAATACTAATTTAAAGTGTTTAAATATTGGGGATATTGTAAACATTGAAACTGATATTTTGGCAAGATATGTTGAAAAATTACTGTATTCAGACAATAATAAAAAAGAAAGCAAAATTGATATGGCTTTTTTAGAGGAAAACGGGTTTGTGTAATATGGAAAGAGAAAATTTTAGATTTGACAGTATAGAAGAAGCAATAGAAGATTTCAGACAAGGGAAACCTATAATAATAGCTGATGATGAAAATCGCGAAAACGAAGGGGATGTTGTGATTTCAGCGCAAACTATAACTCCTGATAAAATCAATTTTTTAGCTTCGGAAGTTAAAGGTTTGATATGTCTTGCAATATCAGATGAAATAGCAAAAAAACTTCAATTATCACAAATGGTTGAGCAAAATTCCGAAGGAATGAAAACTGCTTTTACCGTAAGTATAGATGCGGATGAAAAATATGGTGTTTCAACAGGGATTTCAGCTTATGACAGAGCTAAAACAGTAGAAGTTGCAACCGCACCCGATGCAATTCCTTCAGATTTAAGACGTCCGGGGCATTTGTTCCCTTGTGTAGCAAGACAAGGCGGAGTTTTAGAAAGGACAGGACATACTGAAGCCGTTGTTGATTTGGCAAAAATATGCAACCACAGACCTGCAGGCGTTATGTGTGAAGTTATGGCGCCTGACGGACATATGGCAAGAAGGGATTATCTACGAAAATTTGCCGATAAATACGGAATGAAATTTGTAACAGTAGCCCAATTAATAGCTTATCGTTTGAAATCCGAAAAAATCGTAACTCGTGAGGCGCAAGTTCACCTTCCGACTAAATATGGGGATTTTATGCTATACGGTTATAAAAACCATATAAACGGGCATGAACACGTTGCTTTGGTCAAAGATGACGGTTCTGATAAAATCCCTGCCGTAAGAGTTCATAGTATGTGTTTAACCGGTGATATCTTTCACAGTTTGAAATGTGATTGCAATTCGCAATTGCATAACGCGCTGCGCTACATTGACAATTACGGCAAAGGTGCTTTGGTTTATTTAACCGATCACGAAGGACGCGGTATCGGATTATGTAATAAAATAAAAGCGTACAAACTTCAAGAAGAAGGACAAGATACAGTTGAAGCAAATTTGTCGTTAGGGTTCGGTGAAGATTTACGCGATTACGGAAATGGAGCTCAAATTCTTGTAGATTTAGGGTATACCAATTTTGATTTGATAACTAACAACCCGAAAAAAATCATAGGTTTAGAGGGTTACGGATTGTCAATAAATAATATAATAAAAGTATCATCGGAAATTACTGAATATAATAAACGATATCTGGATACTAAAAAAGAAAAAATGCACCACTTTTTATAAAGGAGAAATTGATGTATAATACAAAGCTTTTAACGGTAGAAGATTATGAAAAGTTTGAAAATTTGTATAATGATTTTTGCTCACGGGCAAAAACAGAATACAATTTTGAGCTTGAACCGTTGAATTATGATGATTTTCTGAATTCTGTCGAAAACGAACTTATCCAATGTATTATACTTTATGATAATCATGAGCCGGCAGGATTTCTTGTATATACAACAGCTATTTCCGAAGCAATAGAATTGAATATTATTCATTGTTCAAAAGCAGGTACATATTTAGATTATGCAAGAGAATTATTAAACAAATTTTTGGAATTAACAAAAGATTTGCGCAAGAAAAAAATTGTTTGCTACCCGATGTTAGGGGAGCAAAAATCTTTAATCGGTGTCATTGTAAAACTGGGATTTCAATTTGTCGGGATTGAGGTTTTGCGTTTTAAAATGAGTGGTTCAAATTCAAAAGAATTATTTACCCGTGCAAGAATAGTTGAAATTCCGCCAAGATATCAGGTTGTTAATTGGGATAATTCATATTTTGAAGCAGCGGTAAATGTAATTCAAGAATCTTTTAAAGAAAGTTCCGATGCGTTATTTGACCCGCGTTTCAAAACTATTACCGGTTGCAGAGATATTTTACATAAAGTTGTTAATGATGTCTATGCCGATTTCTTACCTGAAGCGACAAGTGTTTTGCTATACGAAGGTAAACCTGTCGGATTTTCATTTATGAACATTACGGGCGGTTCGATTGTAAATATTCCGCTTGTAGGAATTTTGCAAGAACATCAGGGTAAAGGTCTGTCAACAATTATGCTGAAACATTCAATGGATGAGTTATTTGAAAATGAGAATTTGAAAAAACGCATATCTGAAATTAATACGACAACGGAAACAAACAACCTTCAGGCTTTAAGATTATATAAAAATTTAGGATTCTTGGAAGATTACAGTTATCCGCAGGCATATCTGCCGATAAGTCAGTAAGACTTTTGAGAAAAAATTATTATAATAAATATTATGTCAGATATAAATATAAGACATTTTAATATGCCAAGACCGCAGAACGCAGGGATTAGAGCGAACATAAACCATCAGCCTCCTGCATCTTCTTCTGCGTCAGCAAAACCTGCCTCAACTCCGCAGGCACAAATTCAAACTCCGACAACAAACATTCAAACATCCCAAAACTTGCAGATGAATACACTAAAAAGTATTGATAGAGCAATCTATGCAAGAGATTTGATGGGAGTGCCGAAAAATATAAATGAATTTGTATTTATGCTCCAAAGGGGTATGAGTCAAGGGCAATTTAATCAAATGTTTTCATCACAACTTGCAATGCAGAGAAATTCACTATCACAATTACAAGCGCAAATTCTCGCCCAACTGCAGGGGATGAATCTTCAAAATGTGTCTGAAATAGTAAATAAGCAAATGGCAACCCAATTACAATCGTCATTAAAGAACTTGGAAATTCTTTCAAACGGTATGATAAATCTTTCGCAAATTGCTCAAATGATTCAGACTAACGGCAAAGAAGCTTTAACAAAGCTTATAATGACGATGACTGAAGCTTCCAAGATGGGAATAACCGATTTATCACAAATGAAAGATATGGCAAAACTTATCAATGCAAGTATTGCTGTAGCTTCAGAAAATGAACCGACAAAGACCTTGAAATTATTATTATTGCTTTATTTGCCTTGGTTACCGCTAAAAGAAGGGGTAGATTTTGATTTGGAAGTAACACAAAAATCAGGCGGTAAAGACGAAAGCGACAGTATATTAACCGTAACGATAACTACTGTCAACTATGGCGTGGTGACAGCAACATTGTATTTAGAAACATCAAATTCTGTCCAAATAGTCGTAGAATGCGGAGAAGAATTTCCGAAAGACGAGCTAAATTTAAGGCTTGACGGGGATAAAAAGCACTATTCAATGGAAACTTTAACGACATTTGATATAAAGAAAGACAGAAAACCTATTTCGGAAAGAGCAAAAGCCAGTGTTAATATGTCGCAAACAACGGAAATAAATCCGTATTTGCTGTTAACGGCTCACTCAATAATTAAACACGTTATAGATATTGATAACAATGCTTCAATCGGAATAACCTCTCATACGGATGTTTCGTAAGCTAGTAATTTTTACCGATAACAGATAAATGGGCTTCGGTTTCTAATTTGTCGTCTAATGGTGATAAATTTATTTTTTCGCCGTATCGTTTTTCTAAAGCCAACTCGATTAAATAATCTGCAAAATGCGGGTTTTTAGGTAATAATGAGCCGTGAAGATATGTTCCGAAAACGTTTTTATATCTTCCGCCTTCAAGTCCGTCTTTGCCGTTATTTCCGTTACCGATTACAACTGTTCCTAAAGGTTTTGACTCCCCTTCCAAATAGGTTAGTCCGCTGTGATTTTCAAATCCGACTAATGTGTTTGGTGTCAAAAAATTCGTTTTAATTGTTACGTTTCCAATAAACCTTTTATCGCCTGCTATCGTATAAGCATCCATTAAAGAAATTCCTGATAATTTATCTTTACCATGAGGCTGATAGTAATGTCCAAAAAGCTGATATCCTCCGCAAATGCCTAAAAACACCGACCCATCATCTCTTTGAGATAACAATTCCGCTTTATGAGAAAAAAGTTCATCTTTTACTTCTTCCTGCTGCTTATCTTGACCGCCGCCGATAAAATATAAATCATGCTCTTTTATTCTGTCGCCGATATTTATTTCTTCAAATTCAACTTCAATACCGCGCCACTGGCAACGTTTTTTTAGCGTAATAATATTTCCCATATCTCCGTATAAATTCAACAATTTCGGATACAAATGCGCTATTGAAATTTT
>DESZ01000025.1 GCA_002361485.1 Cyanobacteria bacterium UBA3301
TAATTTAAATTAATTTTAGTTTAAAAAAACTGTTTTTGCAAATGAAAATTAGAGAATAAATTTATAAAGAATTTATTATAGATATCATTTGTTCTTTTATAACAAAATCCCAATCATCTTGTGTTTCTGCTTGCAGAGGGGTTGTTGAATTGTACCAGCAGACATCATTTCCTTTTGTTTTAAACCATCTGTAATTCGTATCTTTATTAAATAAGCCGATTGTTTTTACTCCCAATGCGCCCGACAAATTCAAAATGACATTATCTGTCGAAATGATTAAATCCATATTTTTTATTGCGCTTGCCGTATCGGAAAAATTGTTAAATGTTTTTCCTAAATTTGTTATTTCAAAATCCGGGTTAATTTCCGCTTTTTGCAAATAGTATAAATCACAATCGAATTTTTCTTTTAAAACCTTAAACTCATTTATTTTAATATTTCTGATATTGTAATTTGCATCTTTACTGCCTGTATTTGCTATTCCGATTTTTAGTTTTTTATTAGGGGTTAAATCTTTTTCAAACGGAACATCCAAATAGCCTTCCGTATACGGAATGTCTGTTATTTCGATTTTTAGCACATAAGGAACATCTAAAAGTGCCATATCGTAATCATAATCTATGTTTTCAATATTGATTTTATCCGAAACAATTTCTATTCCTTGTGAAATTTTAGAAGAATTGTTTAATAATTCAAAAAGTTCATCCTGCACAACAAAAATAACTTTTTTTGCAAAATCTTTTAAAAACGGAACAAATCTGCAATACATTATTGTATCGCCAAAACCCTGTTCATAATGAACAAGTAAGGTTTTATCTTTTATATCGGTTTTTAAATCCCAGCGTTTGTTTGTATTTTTTATCGGGTATTTTAAATTTATATCATCAATATTAAACCTGTGAGTTATATATTTATGACCTTCATACATTTTACCGGAATGAATTAAAAACAAACCGTAATTGTATAAATCAGTTTCCGTCGGGTTATTATTGATTAAAATTTCATAATATTTGCCTGCCTGTTCAAAATTCCCTAATTTTTCATAACAAAACGCCAAACCCAAAACAGACAACCTTGAAGGTTTTAATTCATAAGCTTTTTGATAGTATTGTATCTGTTTTTCCAACCCGTCATATCCGTAAGCTTTGCCGTATAAATCCGCAGTGATATTGTATACGACCGATTTTGTGCTATCAATGGATAAAAATTTTTCATAATAATCTATTGCGGACTTCAAATCGCCTGATTGCTTACTTTTTTCCGCCATATCCAAATATAAAACTAAATTTTTTTCTATTTCTTTATCCATTTATTATCCTGAAATTTGGTTTTCGCCCAATATAAATACCTTCCAAGCATTTGATTCTTCTTTTACAGGTTTATAAAAATCTTTTACTAAAATATGTTGTGTTTGAACAGGGTTATAATTCTTGGTTTTTAAATACTGTTCAAATTGTTCCGAATTTTTAATATATTTTTTCTGTTTTATCAAAGGATAGAAAGCACGTTTTTTTGATGCAATTTCACAGAGCATGGTGTTTATTATATCGTCATAATCAATTTCATATCCGCTGTTTAAAGTCATATCAAGTATGTAATTCAAATTATCCGTTGTTGTTATTGAAAAATAACCGATAATATTTTTATCGCCATCTATTACATAACGTTTTTTATATACAGGACTAAATCCTTCAAAAAGCGGGGTTTGAAATTCTTTCGGGTGACGTAATAATGAAGGTTTAAAAATATTTATTACTTCGTCATTATATAATTGGCTTATTTGTTCTGAATCGGAATTTTGGGCATAACGCCATTTTAAACTTGTTTTTTGCGGAGTCGGTTTTTCTATTTTCCATAAAGTTTCCGAAGAACATTGTCTAAATCCGCAGCCGTTTACAAATAAATCAAACAATTCCTCATGACATTCATCTATTGTTACTACAAATGTTGTCGCACCCTTTGCACCAATCTTTTGTATCACAAAATCAACTAGGTTTTTTCCTATATCGTATCTGTTATCTTTAAAAATTAAGCGGGTTATATTGATTTTATAAGGGTTTCCCGCCGTACAAACCACTGTTATTAATCCCAAAATTTCTTTATCTTCTACAAGTATAAAAGACTCGGGCTTAAATTTTAGACTTAAAGGCAATATTCCATTGACCAGACTTATTGAATCCTGTGCCAAGTTTTTAGTCATCTTATCATTGTCATCATTACAAAGATAAGACACCAATTTTTTTAATTTCGGATAATCAAAACACGTCAGTCTTCTTATAACAATCATAACAACATTATATAGTTCAAACCAAAATGGTGCAAGTTTGTTATCTACTTCAATTCAACAGTTGTTCCGTCTTTTGTATCTTTTAAGATTATTCCGATATTATCTAAAGAAACCCTTATTTTATCGGCAATATCCCAATTTTTTTCTGCCCGTGCCTGTTTGCGAAGCTCTAAAATTTCATCCATTGTTTGAAAATCTTGGCCTAACGCATCTGATACGGTTTTTACGGCTTTTAAGATATCATCATCAGATAATCCTGCTTTTTCAAAAGTAAAACCTAATACTGTTCCGAGTTTATAAAGAATTGTATAAGCATCTTTTTCGTCTTTATTTGCTCTTGTTGTTAAATCAAACAATACCGCCAAAGCTTTTGATGTATTTAAATCTTCATCCATCGCTTCACAAAACTCCTTATATTCAGGAGTTGTTGTAATATCCAAATCTTCATTTATTGCGGTTTGTTTTGCATTTGTTAAACGCTTTGCACCTGCTTGAGCGGATGTTAATGATTCATCAGAAAATTCAACAGGCATTCTGTAATGATTTGTCAAAATAAACAGTCTTAATGTATTGGCATCATAATTTTTCAACATGTCGTCTATTGTTAAAAAATTACCTAAAGATTTTGACATTTTTTCTTTGTTTATTGTTACAAATCCATTATGGAGCCAATAATTTACAAACTTACAACCGTTAGCACATTCTGATTGAGCAATTTCGTTTTCATGATGCGGGAATATCAAATCTGCTCCGCCAGCGTGAATATCAATGGTTTGACCTAAATATTTTCTGCTCATAGCGGAACACTCTATATGCCAACCCGGACGACCAACGCCCCAAGGAGAATTGTATCCGAATTTTTCATCTTTTTTCCACAGAGCAAAATCAAGCGGATCTTCTTTTAATTCCCCGACTTCTATTCTTGCTCCGCTTTCTAATTGGTCAATCGGCTGACCTGATAAACTTCCGTATTTGCCGAATTTTTTCACTCTAAAATAAACATCTCCGCCTGATTCATAAGCAAAACCTTTTTCTATCAATGTCTTTACCATTGATATCATTTCGCCCAAAGTTTTTGTCGCAAACGGCTCTATGTCAGGTTTTAAATTATTTAATTTATTCATTGAATTGGTAAATTGATGATACCAATATTGAGAAACTTCTTGCGGTGTTTTTCCTTCTTTTTCCGCTTTTTTGAGAATTTTATCATCAACATCGGTGACATTTCTGCAATATGTAACATCATATCCTCTGAATTTCAAATAACGATATAAAACATCCCAAGTAATATAACATCTTGCATGTCCCAAATGCGCATAATCATAAACTGTCGGACCGCATACATACATTTTTACTTTGTTTGGTTCTATCGTTTTAAATTCTTCTAATTTTCCCGAATATGTGTTAAATAATTGCATTGTTTCCTCATTTCTATAAAATTATATTAACATAAATAAATGTAAATAAATGTGAACATGTATAATTATTTTTGGCAAATTTGTATATAAAAAATACTTAATAATTATATATCGTAATAGAAAACGAAGAAAGGATATTGATTATGGGTGACTTAAAAGTTTCAAACAGAGCGCAAGGAAGTTCTTTTCAAGTAAAAGTTGAAGGAAATGTTACTATAAAAAATTTTAAAGGTAACAGAGAATTAAAAAATAACGAAGCAAAAACAACGGTAAAAAACGGTAAAATATCAAATTCATATAAATGGTCAAACACTGACCATCCGACAAAAGAATCTGCTTTAAATCTTAATTCTACAAATTACGGAATTTTTGATGCATTAAGAAAAGCTGATAAATCGGATAAAAAAGGTGAAAAATTAACCCAATCTGATTTAGAGGCACTAAGAACAAATCCTAAACTGCAAAAAGAACTTGGTGTCCAAGTAAAATATGATGCAAAAGAAAAAGTTTATGGCATATACGGAGAAAATGGTTCTACTTTATATTTCGATTTTGATTAATTATAATTTTTTAATATATCAAAAGTTTCAAATACCGGTTGGACTAAGTTTTCTACCGGTATTTTTTCATCCAATTCAAGTGTAATAGTCGGTATTTTTCGCTCAACTCCGCAATACGTTCCAAAGCTTCCCGGAGTTGGATATCCTATACTCGGTTCAACAGGATAGTTTATTATTTCTGATATTTTTTGTGCTATATCATGTGCAGGCCCGTCATAATTTACAATTTTATATGGCGCATGTAATGTTAAAATTATTTTAGGTTTATACTTTCCAATAATATCTATAACAAATTGTGTTTCAATTTCACTTGCAGGAGCTTTTCCGCCATAATAATCTTTTGGATTTTCACCTGCATCACTTCCGTCTTGTCCCCAATTCTTTGTAGGGAAATTTCTGTTCAAATCAACACTGTTTGCATTTGTTCTGGTATTATTTTGCATCCCGTCAGGGTTTAAGCAAGGGATAAATATTAAATTATTATTACCTTCCTTTTGAGGGTATATCTTTTGAGATAAATATTTCTCAATCAAATATTTTCCTTGCGGTTCATCTCCGTGAAAAACTCCGATTATTAAAACAGTTAGATTGTTGAATGGTTGAAATATTGTAGAATTTGTTAAAAGTTGTATTGTATTATTTAATTTAGTCTTTGTTTTTTCTAAAACTATTAAACCATTATTAAACTCTTTAACCATTCAACAATTAAACCTTTCAACTAATTAAACAATGCATTTATAAAATCATCGGCATTAAAAGGTTTTAAATCTTCCATTTTTTCACCGACACCTATTAGTTTTACGGGAATTTTCATTTCTTTTGCTATTGCAAGAATTATCGCACCTTTTGCACTTCCGTCAAGTTTTGTTAATGCACAACAGGTTAAATTTACACATTCTCCAAATATTTTTGCCTGTTGAAGTCCGTTTTGTCCTGTATTAGCATCTAATACAAGAATGCTTTCGCGTAAAGATTCGGGCGCTTGTTTATCAATTACTGTTTTTATTTTTTTTAATTCTTCCATTAAATTAAATTTATTTTGTAATCTACCCGCTGTATCAACAAGAATTACATCATAATTTTCTGTTTTTGCCTTTTGGATAGCTTCATAAACAACTGATGCAGGATCTGCTTTATCTCTGCGAACAATATCTGCTCCTGCGCGTACTGACCAAATGTTTAATTGTTCTTCTGCTGCCGCTCTGAATGTATCGCCGGCTGCTATTAAAACTTTTTTTCCTTCTTGCTTAAATTTATAGGCAAGTTTTGCTATAAGTGTTGTTTTACCTGCTCCGTTGACGCCTGTTATAAAATATATATTTACTCCGCCATCTTTATAGTTTAATTCAGTATTTCCCGCATCAGATAATACTTGTTTAAATTCATTTTTTAAAAATTGTTTCAGTTCTGACGGTTTTGAATTTTTTTGAGAACGAAGTTTATCGACAAGTTCTGCCGAATAACCTACACCTAAATCTGCGCTTATCAATGTATCTTCAATATCATCTAATGTGAATTCGGAATATTGTTCTTCTGTTGAATCTACATTTGACAATACATTATCTACAAGCGTTTTTGCAGTATTTGAAACGGTATTTTTTAATCCGCTAAATTTTTCTTTTAAAAAACCAAACATATTAAAATAATAACATGAAAATTTATTATGATATAATTTCTATAGGGTTTTATATATGTTAGAAAATTACAAAAAATTTTTGGATGATTTTGATGAGTTATTAAAATACATCTCACAAAGCCAAAAAAAATATATAAAATGTAATAAAGGTTGTTCTAAATGTTGTCAAAAGGGAGATTATCCTTTTTCGCAGCTTGAATTTACATATCTTACGGAAGGTTTTATCAATTTACCTCAAAATACTAAAATTCTTGTGCAGCAAAATATTCGTAATCTTTTAGTCGATAAAGAGGAATTTAGAGGAAAAACATTTGAACATCAATGTCCTTTTCTTATAAATAACGAGTGTTGCGTTTATGAATATCGAGGAATTATTTGCAGAACATTCGGTATTTGTTATTATGATGACACAAAAGGTTATGTAAGACTTCCTGATTGTGTCAATGAAGGTTTAAATTATTCACAATTTTATGATAAAAAATCTAAGACACTTAATATTGCGGATGTGCCGAAAATTAATCTTAGAATAGACAGAGTTTTAAATTCAGAATTAGCAAAAAAATACAATTTAAAATCAGGTGAAATAAGACCTATGCTTGAATGGATTGAGTTTTAGATTTTTGTAGATAAGTTTGTAGATTTCTTGTAGAAAACAGATTGTTTTCTACAGCTTTTTTATATTTATTGTTTGTTTATTTTTTTTTATACAAATTCTACATTTTATTATTATATTTTCTACAATTTTATTAATTCTTAAATTACAATAATAACAGTTGTTTTAAGAGTTTTCTACAATTAATTTACGTTATTATCATGATTAATAAATTAATAATTAATATAATTAATTTATATATTAATTATTATTTATAAAAAACTTTTAAGAGAAATTTTTAATTTATCTATCATTGTATATTTTTTTAATTTCTTTATTCTGTCAAGCGAAATTCTTCCTGATTCTATAATATATAATCTGGCATTTTTTGTTTTTGGGTATAGATTATTTATTTTGTTATTAATACTTTTTTGTAACGAATCTATTTCAGGTTGTCTTTCTAAAAGTTTAATATTTCTTTTTGCATAAAACGGATAATTCATCTTTTTACCTGTTATATATTTTTTTCCTGCTATTAAACCGATTGTCGGATTTTTTTCACAGTCTTGTAAATGATTTTTATAGCAGTCTACATCTATATCATCTATTAATAATCTTGAATCTATCGCTATTTTTGACCAATATGCATTAAATCTGACATCATCATATTTTGGTAATGGTCCTAATTCTATCTCTGACATTTCTATCCTTTCATATTTTAATGTTGTAAAACTTTTAAAAATAAAATTTGCGCAATATAAAATATATGACTTATGTTATAATTTTATTGATGTTTATTATAAATGAAAATAACGCAAAATTAGAATTATTAAAAAATAAAATATCAAACAATAAATCCTTTGCGATAACAGGATTAACATCATTTTTACGTCTTTTTACAGTATCAAAAACTGCATCAGAAAAAAAAATTTTATTTATAACATCAACCGAACAATCTGCTCTAAAGTATCAAAGTGATTTGAATACAATGTTTAATTTATTATCAGAAATTTTCCCTTATCAGGATGTTTCAATGTACGAGGCAGTTTCACCAAACCTTTATAACTATGCAAAACAAGTTGAAATATTACAAAAAAAGCCTGAAATTATAATTTGCCCCGTAAAATCATTGTTTGAAAAATTTCCAAATCAAAATTTTTATAAAGAAAATAAAATCGAAATAAAAGTTGGTGATACATTAGATTTAGGTGAATTTTCACGTAAACTTGTTTCTCTTGGATATAAAAAAGAAACAATGGTTAGCGATATTGGAGAATTTAGTATTCGCGGTGATATTGCTGATGTTTTTTCTTTAAATAAAACTCCTGTAAGGATTGAACTTTGGGGAGATGAAGTTGTAGATATTCGTTATTTTAATAACGAAACCCAAAAATCTGTTGAAAAAGCAAAAGAAACAACAATATTTCCTGTCTATAAATTTATATTAGATTATATAAAAATAGAAAGATATGACGATAAGCAAACTGACAAAAGCCGGCCCTCTAATCCTCAAATCCTCCAATCCTCTTATGACGAAGGTATAGAAGTCTATCAAAGTAAATTCAATAAAAATTTGGTAAGTATATTTGATTATTTTGAAGATTACACGATTATTTTTGATGAAACATCAGAAATATATTCAAAATACGAAATGCTTGATGAAGAATACAACAAACGTTATGAAGAAAATTTGAATAAAGGAATTATTGAAAAAATAGACTCCAAAAACCACTTTACCTATGAAGAATTTTTGCGAGCAACAACATATTTCCAAAAAATAGGGCTAAATAACTTTGTAGACGGCAGCATGGTTGATTTAATAGAATTCAATTCAGAACCGTTGCGCAATTTTGATGCTGATTTTGAAGAGATTGTAAGATTTATAAAAGAACACCAGTTATATAAAAAAATCATTGCAACAGATTACCCTGACAGAGTAAAAGAAGTTTTATCTGAAAATGAAATCTTTGATATAGATTATCAACCTGCAATAATATCAGGCGGATGTATTTTGCATGATTTTAATACTGTAATTATTACTGACAGAGAACTGTTTAATAAACGTCCGAAAGAAATTTCATCATCAAAAAAATCCTATTACAAAGAAAAACCTGAATATATTGAAAATATAAATGATATAAAAGAAGGTGAATTTGTTGTTCATACAATTCATGGTTTAGGAATTTATAAAGGATTATCAAAACAAGAAATAGACGGACAGTTAAAAGATTATTTAACGATTGAATATGCAAACAAAGATAAACTTCACATACCTGCAGAACAAATAAATCTATTATGCCGTTATCGCGGAGCCGGGAATACAAAACCAAAACTTTCAAAAATGGGCGGTCGTGATTGGGAAAGCACAAAAACAAAAGTCAAAAAAGCCGTAGAAACAGTTGCTTATGATTTATTAAGGCTTTATGCAAAACGTAAGATGCAGCAAGGTTTTGAATTTTTACCGGATACAAATTGGCAGATAGAAATGGAAGAAGCTTTTGAATATATAGAAACACCCGACCAATTAAAATCAATAACAGAAGTAAAACGCGATATGGAATCTTCTTTACCAATGGACAGATTGCTATGCGGTGATGTCGGGTTCGGGAAAACAGAAGTTGCGATGCGCGCTATATTTAAAGCAATAACTTCAGGTAAACAAGCAGCTGTTATTGCACCGACAACAATACTTGCACTTCAACACTATCAAACAATGTCAGAAAGATTTAAACCGTTCGGGGTAAAAGTCGAATTATTATCAAGATTTAGAACCCAAAAAGAACAAAAAGAAACAATAAAACATCTTGCAACAGGTGAATGTGATGTTGTAATAGGTACTCACAGGCTTTTACAAGACGGAATTGTATTTAAAGATTTAGGATTTTTGGTAATAGATGAGGAACACCGTTTTGGGGTTCGACACAAAGAAAAATTAAAACAATTAAGAGAAAATATAGATATTCTTTCAATGTCTGCAACACCTATTCCAAGAACATTGTATATGTCTCTGTCGGGAATAAAAGATATTTCATTAATAAAAACACCGCCCAAAAACCGTTTACCGATAAAAACCTATGTAGGTGAATGGAATGAAACAATGGTTAAAAATGCCATAAATCACGAAATAGATAGGGAAGGTCAAATTTTTTATCTTTATAACAGAGTAGAAACCATAATGGAGATGAAAACATTACTCCAAAGAATTGTTCCAAATGCACGAATAGCAATCGGTCATGGGCAAATGGATGAAAAAGAATTAGAAAAAGTAATAGTAGATTTTGAAAACCATGAATATGATATATTACTTGCAACAACAATTATTGAAAACGGCATAGATATCCCAAATGCCAATACAATGATAATTCATGATTCTGACAGGTTTGGATTGGCGCAATTATATCAATTAAGAGGTCGTGTCGGGCGTAGTGAAAGACAAGCTTATTGTTATTGTTTCTATAAAAAAAGTAAAGAAATAACAAAAGATGCAATAGACAGATTAAAGGCGATAAAAGAATTTACAACATTAGGAAGCGGTTATCAAATAGCGATGAGAGATGTTGAAATTCGCGGAGTCGGTAATATTTTAGGAACAAAACAACATGGTCACATGGTAAATGTGGGTTTTGATGCATATTGCGAGCTTTTGGAAGAAGCAGTAAAAGAATTACAAGGTGAACATATAGAAAAAACAAATCCGACAATTGTTGATATAAATGTAACTGCATATATTCCTGATGAATGGGTAGGTTCAACCGAACAAAAAATGATTGAATATAAACGTCTTGCAGATGTAAAATCTGAAGTAGAGCTTGACTATATACAAGAGGAATGGAAAGACAGATTTTCTACTCCGCCTGAATCTGTTGAAAACTTAATAAAATTAATCAGATTACGTTTAAAAGCAACAGACGTAAAAATAAGCGCAATACGCGAGGCAGGTGAAGTTATAAGGATTTATACACCTTATACAAAACCTGAATGGAATATTATCCAACGAGCATTACCGCCAAATATATCAAGAAAAGTAAAATACACAATTGCACCAAAAACTTGTACTGAAGGTAATTCAATCCTTATTGTAAATACATCTTATATAAATTTTGATGAAATATTTAACATTTTAACAGATTTGTTATATTATATTCACAAAGTAAGTCACGAATATTAAAAAAAGAGAGGGATATCACTTATGAACACAAAAAAATTATTAGCGACAATGTTACTTGCCGGAATTTTAGTTACCGGTTGTGGTTTAAAAAAAGATGCAATAATAAAAATAAATGATACAGTAGTAACAAAACAAGAATTTGAAAAATTGATGGAATCCCAAATAGCTCAATCACCTTTTGCAAAAATGGGAATGGCTGAAGGAATGAAAGAAAATAAAGACGGAATGCTTTATTTGATGACAGAACAAGGTGTAATAAATCAAATAATTGTAAAAGAACTTTTAGAACAAGAAGTAAAAGCAAAAGGAATAAAGGTTTCTAATAAAGAAACAGATGAAGCAATTGCCAGAATAATGGATCAAATGGGCGGAAAAGATAAATTATCCGAAATATTAAAAGAAAACGGAGTTTCAGTATCAAAATTCAGAGAAGATATTAAAACACAGGTAAAAATGCAAAAATTAGCTCGTTTATCAGGAAAGACAAAAGTATCTGATGCGGAAGTAAAAGATTTTTACAACAAAAATATACAAATGTTTAAACATGGCGAGCAAGTAAAAGCAAGCCACATATTATTAATGGCAAATCCTTATCAAATAGAACAAGAATTAGTAGAAAATACAAAAAAAGAACTAAAACCAGAAGAAAAAGAAGCTCTTGTAAAAGAACAAATGGATAAACAAAAAGCATTGGCACAAAAATTATCAAAAGAATTACAAGCAGACAATTCAAAATTTGCACAATATGCACAAAAATATTCTGATGATAAAGGTTCGGCAGCAAACGGCGGAGATTTAGGTTTCTTTGATAAAGAACAAATGGTACCTGAATTTTCAAAAGTTGCGTTCAGTGCAAAACCAAACACAGTATCAGAACCTGTTCAATCTCAGTTTGGTTATCATATCATAATGGTAACAGACAGACGTGCTGCAGGAACAGAACCTTTGGAAAAAATTCAGTCAAATTTAAAAGAAAGATTAGCTGCAGATAAAGAATTAAAAACATTGGATGAAATAGTAAATGCAGCAAAGAAAAAAGCAAAAATAGTTTTTGTTGATGAACAATATAATCCTGATGTAATTGCAAAAAAATTAAAAGAACAAATTGGTGCAATGCAAAAACAATCAACAGAAATGAGTAAACAAAAGAAATAGAAATAAAAAAACAAAAAAGTAAAATAATGCGGGTTGTATTTTTTATACAGCCCGCATTTAATAAAACCAGAATTATCTGTTATAACTTAATCTTCTTTTTTGTTCATCTGTCAAAGATTTTATAACCGTCCGTTTTGATGATGTTACGGTATCTTTTTTTGTTTCATAAACCAATTTTATATCATCATCAATTTTAACTTTTTCAGCATTTTTTGGTTTTCTTAATTTTACCATAGCATCAAAATCAGGTTGCAAGCTGAGTTCTATATGAAATCTTCCGCATTTATTCACTTCTTCATGATTATTTCTCATTACAGGGAATCCCCAAGCAATTCTCAAAGATGCACTCCCCGGAAGATTTATTCTAAATCCGAAACCCAAACTCATTAAGAAATCATTTTGATTATAACCTTCTTTACCGATTCCTGTTCCTTTATATGGAAAAATTCCCGCGTGGTCTGCAAAAATGAAGCCTTTCAAATAATTTCCGCTAAACGGAATAAGTTTTTCTTTATCTTTTTTACTTCTTATATATCTCGGACCAATCGGGAATAACAATTCGGAACTTAAAATATAACCGCTTCTTCCGATAAGTAGACCTTCCGAATAACCTCTGACGGTTGCAACACCGCCGGCAATCATTTGGTCTATATAAGGTACAACTCTTTTGTTAGGAATAACTTGATAATTGCCCCTTAAAGTTCCTACAATTCCGTGTCCGAAATCATGCAATCTCAAAATTCCGCCATCCAGTTTTAAATAATTGGAAGCTTTATCAAAAATAGGGAATGAATAACTAACATTTTGATTTATGTACCAAATACCCCTTTTGGTATCATACCTGAAATTTAAACCCGTTTGAGCTGTAGTAACTTCATTTTTGTATAAATCGTGTCCGTCAAAACTTGTAATTGCTCTTTTATACGCAACAGATGTTGTGCTTAATAATTCTGTCCAAGGACGACGATATAACGGTTGAGAATAATACAAAGAATAATTCTGCGAACGGCTTTTAATATTAAATATTCTGTATGGGCCATGCCCTATTTTAGAATTACTTGAAGAAAAACTAAAACCTATTCTTCCGTCTTTTTTATTAACAGGAATATTATAATCAGCAAAAGGAGTTACGGAATATTTATTTGCATAAGCGCCTAAAGTTAGCCTGTCGCGAAGTCCGAATAAACTGTCATGCTGCAGCATAAGGCCTGTACGATATTTCCCGATAGTGGTTCTTCCTGCATTATCCATTAGTGCTGTTAAATGAAAAGGTAATCTTTCCCTTGTTTGAATATTTATATCGGTAGTTCCAAGAACTCTTTTACCCGGCTCTAAATTTGCATTCAATTCGACATTGTCATTATAACGATTAAAAACCATCAAATCTTCTTCTAATTTTTTAAGATTGAATAAATCACCTTCTTTAAGGTTTAATCTTTTATCAATATAAGAAGTGCGTGTCCATCTGTTATCATATATATTGACATCACCAACTTTACCTTCAAGAAGTTCAATTTTTACCGTTTCATTTTCAATGGTTTGTTCGGGTAAATATGCTCTTGCTGTAACAAAACCTTTTTCAAGATAAAGTTTATTTATTTTTGCGACAATTTCTTGCAAGTTTGCAAAAGAAAGATTTGTTTGAGTGTAATCATCAATAATATCTCTTATTTCATTTTCCGTAAGAATTTGTGAAGGTGATACTTCGATATTTTCGACATAAACACCTTTTGTTGCAAAATCTTCCAATCGTGCTTTTATAACTTTCCCTTTTTGTTTCCTTTCTTTTTCCGGTTTTATTTTACCGTCATTTTTGCGTTTTTCGTAATTCTGAAAGTCTTTTTCAACCTGTTTTTCAATAGTTTGTCTTTCCAAATTTTGCAAATCGTGAGCATTAATAGAACCTGTTTGCGGAATAATATTTTGCGGTATATCAGGAGCAGCAAAATTCGGAATTTGTATTACCAAACAGCATATAATACTTAATAAAAATCTTTTTTTCATATTCCCTCAATTTAGAAATTATAATACCATAAAAATTATAAAAAAATACACAAATTTTTATGACGTAAATTTTTGTATAGTTGTATCAAAAAATATATGCAATATCAGTGCATTCAGTATAAAATTATAATGGTTTAGTGTGAAAAAAAATGAAAGATTTATGAGAAAAACAAATTTTGGAAAAAAGAAAATTATAGCATCTATTTTGTGTGCAAATATGATGTTGATGAGTATGCCTTTAAATACTTTGGCTTCGGAAATAACGGGTATTACACCGAACGGTAATACATATAATATTGAAGCAGCAAAAGTTTCAGGCAGTACCGGTTTTAGACATTATGATAAATTTGACTTATCAAAAGGTGATATAGCAAATCTTGTATATAAAAATAATTATTCCAAATTTGTTAACCTTGTAAATGATCAAATAAAAATTAACGGTCTTGTTCAAACCCTAAAAGACAATTCATTTTATAACGGACATGCAATATTTGTTTCGCCAAACGGCATGATTGTCGGTGCATCAGGACTTTTGAATGTCGGTTCATTATCGGTGTTGACTCCGAATCAAAACAGTTACAATGCCTTTAAGTCAGCATACGAAGTCGGGGGTCTGGAAGAATACCAATATAATAACAGTGAGTACAATAATTTAATTAAGTCTTCCGACGGTAAAATAATAATAAATGGTAAAATTCTGGCAAGAGAAGAAGTAAATTTATACGGAAGTGATATACAAATTGGTGACGGTGCAAATAGAGCAGGTATTATTGCAGGTTACAGCGGCGAAAATACTTTTTCTGATTTGAGTGCAGCAGAAGCAACCTTTAACAGTTTGGTTTCTAATAATATTACAAATACAAATGGTTTTGCACTTTCGAACGGCAAAATTCAGATTGTTGCAAATAAAGAATTGGTACTTGGGGATGCTGCGGGAAATATAACAGCAAAGGTTGATATTAAAAAAGCTGATATCGGAGCAAATGAAGTAGATATTTCTTCAACCGCAAAGGTCGACAGACAAGAAAGAATTGATTTAGCGGAAGCTAAAGTAAATATAGAAGATTCAAATATTACGGGTGATACGGTTAAAATAACCGCAAATGCAAGTCAAAACAAAAAACTGAACACAGAGAACATTATAGATGACGGTCGATGGATTGCCGGCGCTTTGATGGATATATTTGGCGGTGACACACCTTCTGTTTTTTCTTTATGGGGAGTTGCCGGAAAAGCGGATGCGGATGTAACAATCAAAAATTCAACGATTAATGCATTAAAGGCTACTGCATTAAATGCAGAAAATCCTGATTTGTCAGTTTATATTCACGCCGAAAGTTCTTCCGAAACCGAAGAGAATGCGAATTTTTTAACTCCGTCTTTAATTAAATTTGTAACGAGCGATGAAGCAACGCTTGATAAGTATTTTAGTACGGATTTTTACGAAGGTTTTGAAGGTGCAAGAAGTTCAGCGACCGTAAATATTGAGAATTCCACAATTAATGCAATTTCTGAAGATGCCAAAAATGTTGAAATTTCAACAGATGCATATTCAAGTCTTGATGCAAATAACGGACTGTTAGCAATGTTTCTTCCTGTCGGAATGTATGGTTTAGGTACGGAAACTATATCAAAAGCAATTGTTACCGGTTCAACATTAAATGTAACAAAAGGTGATATTGATGTTACGGCAGTTTCAACAAATGAAAATTCAATTGTTATTGATAATGACAGTTTATTTTCGATAAAATTAGAAGACGGTTTTTTGGCAATGATTTTAAACAACAATGTTAAAACTGAAACCGAAGCTTCCATAATAAATTCAACGGCAAACACAAAAAATTTAACCGTATTTGCGACAAATTTGGCTAACAGTTCGGCAGAAGTCACAATGGAAGCTGTTGCCGGCGAAAAAGATTCTAATAATCAAGAATCTCATGGTAACTCTGCAGTTTCTGCTGTTGCAATATTGAATCATTCTTCAAATAATGTTACGGCTCTTATAAAAGATAGTGAAATCAATACAGAAGATACCGTTGTTCTTGCTCAAAGTTTAAATGTTACGGAAAATGCTGCAGATGGCAGTATTGACGATAAAATGGTCAAAAAGCCCGAAGTATTTGATAAAAACATGCAGGATTTTCTGAAAGATTCACAGAAGAAATATTTTAACCACAACATTTTTGAAAAATTAAGAGGGCAAAATATTATTACTGCGGGTGAAGATGAGAATCCTTTTGCAGAAGCAGGCGGAGCTGTTGTTTTAAATTATACAAATAATAATACGACCGCAAAGATAGAAAATTCAAAAGTGGCGGCAGGTGATGTTACGGTTCAGGCAAATACCATAGATTTACTTTCAAATGCTGCTACCACTGATACTCAAGGCGAAGGACAATACGGGCTGTCCGCATCCGTAATTTATAATCAACAAAATAATACAACAAATGCTATTATAGATTCTTCTGAAATTGAAGCTGATAATGTAACAGTTGATGCCACAACAGAATTGCCGATGAATGTCGGGAAACTTACTTTTGGTTTAAAATTACCTTTTGCAATACAAGGGATAAACAGTTTCTATGTCGGTGGGGAATTTGCTTCGGAAGCAAACGGAAAATGGAGTGCAGATGTAATTACTCCAAAAACTGATAACTCGGCACCGGCATTTGAGATGACGGGTGTTGCGGAACAAAATATCAGAACTACATACAATAACTTGAAACCAAAATTCAGACTTTCGGGTTTCTTTAACAATATGGCACAGTCAAATTCTATTGGCTCGAATGCCGCGGCATCAGGTTCCGTTGTTTATAATGAAGTAAATAATAATACAAATGCTATTATTCAAAACGGATCAAGTATAACGATAAATCCGGCAGAAGGTAATGCAGACGAAGGAAAACTTACGGTTAATGCAGTTAATTCTGTTATCGGGTATAACGGATTAGGAATGTTTGATTATCTTATACAAAAAATCAATTACAAAATTCCGGGACAATACGATTGGGAATACGAACCGACTGTCTATGGCGGAAAATTCGGTTTAGGAGCGAATGTTTTATGGAACAATTATACAAATAATACAACTGCTAAAATTGATAATTCTTCCGTGGATGCACAAAAAGGCAGTATAAATGTTGATAGTGCGACCGAACAATCGTATATGAGTATAACAATGACCGGTGCAAAATCCGAAAAATTCGGAATAGACGGTTCCATAAATGTTCAAAAAATCAAAGGTGATACTTTATCAACAATATCAAATATTACAGGAGAAAATTCGATTACTGCAAAAGATATATCTGTTAATGCAGGAAAAGCGCATATAAAAACAACAGGCGGTAAGGTAAAACGTGATGATGACACAAGTCAAATAAAATGGAAAGAGCAAAATGCAGATGCTTCCGGAGATGAAAAATATATAAGAGAAGCAAATGATGAAATTACCAATATAATTGCTCAAGGTGCTTGGACTTCTCAATATGAAGAAATAAATAATACAGTACAACAAAACTCTCAAGGTGTTGCGGTCGGGGCAAGCGTAAATGTAACAGAAATAGACAGAAACGTAAAGGCAACAATAGATAATGCTATTATTGATTCATCCGATACATTAACGGTTAATTCCGATACATATAACCAAAAAATTGATGTTGAAATAGCAGCAGCATTTTCAGGCGGAGTAACCCAAAAGGAAGCAGAAGTAGAAGATGTTCAACAAAATGCAAATGATGCTCAAGATGATGAAAATATCTTTGGAAATCTGTTTGACGGCGAAGATGAATATATGAGAAATCCTGTCGGGAATGATTTAACCGCACTTCAAAGTCAATTTTCAATGTCATTAGCAGGAGCTGTTGATATTACAACTGACAATACAAATGTTGAATCTTCAATAAAAAATTCGCAAGACATAAATGTAGGAAATACTTTAACTGTAAATTCCAACAGAGAGTCAAAAAATATTACAATAGGCGGTACGGTTGCAAAATCAAAAAAAGTAGGTGCAGGAGCTGCTGTTAATATTTATAAACAAGAAGGTTCGGTAAAATCCTATATAGACGGTTCAACAATTACTTTTTCGGGTGAAAATCCTGAATTAAAAATGGATTCAATTAACAAAAATTGGATATTAAATATAGGTATTGGTGCGGGTGCTGCCGTAAATACAGCAGCGGAAGGTAAAGGTTTTCAAGCAGCAGTCGGGGGCTCTGCTTCTATAAACACATTAAAACCTACCATTGAAGCATATATTAATAATTCAACAATCAGTATGGATGAAGGAAAATCGGGAAGTATTGATACAAGCATTAATGCAAAAAGTGATGTTGATATTTATAATATAGCAGGCGGTGGTTCACTTGTTTATGGCGCACAAAACGGAGTATCTGCAGGTGCGGCATTAAATTATAATAATATTAAAAATGAAATTTCAACATATATAAAAGATTCTACTTTGGAAGATATCGGGAAATTAACGATATTATCTGATGCGGATAATGATTTATCTGATTGGGCAATTGCCGGAGCAATTGTTGCCGGAACTAACGGCGGAGCTTTTTCTTTTGCAGGTGGTGCAGATATAGATTATATTCACGATACGATAAGTTCAAAAATAATTAAATCAAATATTACTGCAGGTGATAATATTGAAGTAAAAGCAAATTCCAAAAGCGATAATCTTGGTGTTGCAGGTACGTTTGATATAACAACCGCACAGTCAGGTGTTGGGGTAAACGGTGATGTTGTTGTAAATGTATATAGAAATGATATTATTGCAGAAATTGATAAAGACAGCAATATTTTAAAAGCAAAAGATGTTAAGGTTTCTGCTACATCAACAGAAAAATCAAATGTAATTCCTGTAGGTCTATCAGTTGCAACAAATGAACAATTGCTTATAGCGGCAGCAAATGTAGGTGTAAATGTTATTGATAATACCGTAAAAGCTTATGCTTCAGGTAATATTGGTTCCGATGATGATGCTCAAAAGATAAATAAATTAACAGTTTCTGCTTATGATGAAACTACTCTTTATTCAAGAGGCGGAACTTTGGCACTTGCAAGTGCGGATGCGGTGGTAAATATTGCAGGTTCAGTGAATGTTGATAAAATCGACAAAACAGTAGAAGCAAAGATTAAAGATGCCGACGTAAAAGCAAACGGTGATGTTTCGGTTCTTGCAACATCTATAAATTCTTTAGGCGGTACGAAAGATGAAAATAATCAATACACAAGAGATGATGTAACAACTGACGCTTATAGAGATAAGATGTTGACTAAAAACGAAAACGGCGATTATGACGGTTTGAGTTTAAATAATAGTTTTCAAAACTGGAATATGTTTTATGATTTGGCAGTCGGTTCAAATATATCTGTTGGTGGTGCAGGAATAGGTAAAGTTATTGAAAATACTGTAACAGCCGAAGTTTCAGCCTCTACTGTTGAATCAAATACTTTATCAATCGGTTCATCTGATTATTCGGTAAAAAATATTATTGCAGGTTCTATTGCAGCTTCAGGCAAAGCAGCAGCAGGACTTCAAGCTATTTACACAAGAGATAACAGTACAACAAATGCCTTAATTACAAACGGCTCCAATTTGACAATAGCTGATAAAATTGAAATGCTTGCAAATAACAAAAAAGACAGTTATGAAATTTTGATTGCAGGTTCCGGAGCAGGGAAAGGTGTAATTAATGCCAATGTAGTTTTGAATAATGTAACAGACAAAGCAACTGCAAAAATTGATAATACATCAACAGATAATGAAATTAAAGCAGGTCAAATAAAAATTTCCGCAGATGAGGATATAAATTCAAGTCATATTATTGTAACTGCAGGAGGCGCATCAAACCTTGCACTTTCTGTTTCTCCAACAATAAATAATTACGATATGACTACACAATCAATAATTTCTGCAACGACCATAAAAGATGCATCAATAGATATGAATGCTCAAAGCAAATTGGGAACACTTGATATTTCTGCAGGTGTTGCAGGTGTCGGTCAAGGGGTTAGCGGTGTCGGAAATGCAATCAAGAACAGTTATACAAATAAAGTTAAATCTTATATTGACGGTGCGACTATTGATACTGAGAAAGCAATAAATATTAATGGCAATTCAATAATAGATGCCAATAACTGGTTGGCAACGGTTGCTGTTGCGGGTCAGGGGGTTAGTATTCCTGTTAATGTGCTTTTGAATTATGTAAATTCCGAGCTTGAAGCGGGAATTAAAAATTCCAAAATTGAAAACGCAGGTGCAATAACAATAAATACAAATAAAGATAAAGAAGATGTTTTAAAGAACAATGCTATTATTATCGGATTTGCCGGTCAAGGTGTAAATGCTTCGGTTAATGTCATAAAAAATGAATATACAAACACCGTTTCATCTTATGTTGATAATACGCAATCAACAAAAATAGATTCTATTGATGTAAATGCATATTCAAAAAGAAATACAAATAATATAAATGTAGGTATTGGGTTTACGGGCGAAGGCGCGAATTTGATGGCAAATGCCGTAGTAAACGAATTAAAATCAACTACTCGTTCATATGTTGATGCGAAATCAAAAACTTTAAACATTACAAACGGATTAAATCTTGAAGCCAAAGATATTGCCGCAGCAAGAAATACTTTAGCAACAGGAAAAGGTGCAGGATTAGGCGCGGCGGTAGGTGCCGATATTAATTTGTATTATTCTGACAATCTTGCAAAAGCAGAAATTTTATCAGGTGATTCCGGTCAAATTAATGCGGGTTCTGCAGCATTGAATTCTGAATTATTAAATGCAACAAATGATGTTTCAGGCAGTGTATCATTCGGGTTAGCTGCAATTCCTGTTGATGTCCAAATTGTAGAAATAGGCAAACGTACAGGTACATATTCAGCGCTTGAACAAGATTATATTAATAAAGCAAACAGTCTGATACCTGATAAGCTTAAAAA
Source organism: Cyanobacteria bacterium UBA3301 (assembly GCA_002361485.1). Classification (GTDB taxonomy): domain Bacteria; phylum Cyanobacteriota; class Vampirovibrionia; order Gastranaerophilales; family Gastranaerophilaceae; genus Zag111. The sequence goes on from DESZ01000025.1 coordinate 20,781, forward strand.
TACGGCAACAACACCTTCAAGTGATGTTAAAACCGGTGCAATATCGAGTGTTAACGGAAATTTAAAGACAACAAATGATATAAGCATAAATTCCGAAAGTAAACTAAACGGTTTGGATAAAGACGGTAATCTTGTTGACAAATTTAAATTTGAAAAAGTAAATATAAATGCAACAGGGGCTACAATTGGAGTCGCTATAAAAAATATTCAACTGGCAAATAATACTATATCCGAAATTGCAGGCGGAAAAGTTGAGAGTTCAGGCGGAAATGTATCTCTCAATTCAAAATCCGGTGCGGATGTTGAACTTGTATACAGAGAAGTGGAAGTGTCAGGAGCAAGAGCTTCAGGCGGCAGTGTCGTTTATAATAATACAGCAGAAACTTTGGCTCAAGTAAAAGATGCAACAGTTAATGCTAACGATATTGAAATTAATTCAAAATCAACAAATAAATCTTTTGTTGATGCGACAAATGTTGTGGTAACAGGCGCTGATATAGTAACGGTTGATTTAGCGGAGGTCAAAGACACAAATAAAACTTCCGCAATAATAACCGGTAATACAAATATTGATGCAAAAGGTAAATTAACTCTCCATTCAACAACAAGTACCGATGTAACTTCTGACAGATTAACGATTCCGGTAAGAGCTGCAAGTTTAGTTGATGTTACAAGAAATGAAGCTAATGTAAATACAATCACACGAGCATTAATCGAAAATGTAAACGGTGAAATAAATGCACAAAATCTTGATATAATAACCGATTACGATAAAATGTCGGTATTTTCGAAATCAAATGTAGTTGCTGTCAGCGCAGCAAGTTTGGCTGCATATAATGATTGCGGTTCTTATATGAATGCAGACTTTAAATCAGGTATAGACAGTCCTTCAGCACTTACTTTAAACGTCGCTGATACTACAAATATTACAACCGCAAAAGATAACGGAACGGAAGGTTTAATTTCAAAAGGTAGAATGCACGGTGTTGATGTTGACATTGCAGGTCTTTATGAAGGAGCATTTTCAAAAGCTGAGAATGATGCAAAATCAGTAACAGTATTAAATGTAAAAAATCATACATCAAATAATCTTAATATTAATCAATACTTGAAATCTACTGCAGAAGCGATAGCAAATAATACAAAAGTCAGCGGTCTCGGGGTTGCGGCGATAGCTGCGGATTCAAAAGATACAAGTACTATGACTCTTGATATTTCCGGAACTAATACAATTACACAAAACGCAGTAATAAACGCTACTCACAATTCAAATACGATTTCTGATTTAAGCGGATTTTCATTCGGATTGTTAGTTTCGGGAGCAAGATTAAGAATTGATTCTGATATGGAGTCAAATACAACAGGCAATATCGGCGGAAACTTTGATGCCGGAAGTGCTAAAATAACTTTCGATACAATCAGAAATTCTACATTAAGTAAATCTTCAGGTTCGGGCGGATTTATCAATGTCAGCAATCCTGAAGCAATAAATAATTTAACAGGAACTTCTGTTCTTAATATAAAAGATATTACATCTGATGACAAAAAAGGTATTAATAATTGGTCAATATCTAATAAATCAACTAATACTTTTGATGTTACAACGTCAAACGGTTCAGGCGGATTTATAAATGTAGCTGTCGATAATCTGAAATTAACATTTGATACTTCTACAAATACAAATATTGAAAATTCAAATATAAATTCAACAGGTCAGGTAAAATTTGAAGTTGAAAATAAGGGTATAATAAAAGACCAGGCAACAAATGTCGGCGGCGGTTTTGTTGCGGTTTCTACAAATGATGTAAAGAACAATTACAATTCAGGTGCAAAATTATCACTTAAAAATACAAAGATAAATGCAAAAGATATAGACTTAAAAACATCCTCGGATTTAAGAACAAAAGATTCTGATTATATTGAATATGCAGGGACTGCAGGTGGTTTTGTTGCTGTACAGGATTTGGATTTAAAAAATACGCTTACTCAAAGCAGTGAAATAGATATTCAAAATTCAATATTAGAAGCAACAAAAGATATCAAATTACATGCACTAACGTCTTCTTTCTTTAAGCAAAAGATTGAATCAAACGGTTACGGGTTTGTTAGTGTTCCGAGAGCATATAATAATCTTGAAGTAACGAATAACAATAAAATTACTTTAGATAACAGTTCAAAAATAAAAGCATCCGATGAGCTTGATGTAAGCTTTGATTCAAATAATACATTGGCAGTAAGAACGGTTTCAGATGCCCGTAACTTTGAAGGTAAGCCTTCTGCTTATGCAAATTTGTATTTTACGGTTAATAATACCTTAGATAACAGCGGTTCAATGGAAGCCGGGAATTTGGTTGATATTAACTTTATGAACAATTCAATCAACGCTTTGACTCAATATGCACATTCGGAATGTCATGCGGCAGTAGCTTCAACAAACGAAGGTACAGAGCTGAAAAGAACAATTAATAACACATTGAACGTAAACTCTAATGCAGATATAACATCCGGTAAAGACGTTGAAATAACTTATTCTTCCGGTAAAAATAACGTATCTTCGACTGTTTCATGGAAGACAGTAAGTTATGCGTTGTTTGGTATACCTATATCTGATTCCGATTCTTATTCTGTTGATAAACCCGTAGATAATTATGTATTAAAGAATAACGGTAAAATTGTAGCAGGTCAAGGCAACAATAAATATATGAAAATAAACCGTGATGGTTCTATTGATAAAGAAACGTTAAAAGGTTTTTATGATGATGATTATATTCTTTCGGATGGTGAAATAATTTCAGGTGAAATAATTAAACAAAGAACCTTGGATTCTATCCAAATTGAAATAAATAATATAAATGAAAGTTTAGAAGAAATTTCACAAACAATAACAAGTCTGGGTGAAACATTAAATGATTTTGAAGATAAAAAAGATGTAATTCAATTAAAAATTGATGAAATCAATAATTTAATAAATAATGGTGCAATTTTAACAAATGATAAGCAGGATGCACAAGGCAACAGTGATTTCAACACAATTATTCAAAACGATATAAAAGCTTTGATTGTCAGTGACAGTGATGACACTAAAATAACCGAAACTCAGTACAATACTATAACGACAAGCTATAACAACAAACTTGCCGAAATAGAAGCTCAGAATACTGCAATATTTAATCATAATGCAAAACCTGAAAATATAGATAATCAACAGCCTTATATTGAAGTTCCTACAATCACAGAATTTATTGAAACTCAGGATTATGGCTTATCAGATGCACAAAAAACAACAATATCTAACGGATATGATTCTGTAAATAATAATGTTTCAATGACGGAAAAGTGCGGATTCTCGGTATATCAAAATTCAACAGGCAAATATGTAGCTGTGACAACGCCGACAGGTACAGGTAATGCACAAACTTGTGAAGAATTAACACAATTTAACAATGCAATTGAAGATATAAACGCCCAGATGGAACCATATCAGGATGAGAGAACTTCTGCTCTTAATACTCATGCAATGCTGCAAGCTAACAGAGTATCACTAACATCTCAATATAATGATGTATACAATACTGACTCAAGTGCTTATGATCAGCATAGCGGAAGTTATTCAATTACATTCAATGACATCAAACCAAAAGATGCTCATATATCGGTTGATGGTGCGTATAACCATAATATAAACGGAAACGGTATATTTAGTGTAGCTTCAAACGGTTTAAAAGTAGATAATTATTCAACTCGTACATTGTTATTTAACGATTTGAATATAGATTCTGTAGCAAACAGGAGCGGCTTAATAATCGGTGGTAAAAATCACAGCGAATTTGCAGATAAAGCTCAAGCAGTAAGCGGAGCGGATGCATATTTTTATGTTCATAATATTATTGGACACAAGACTTTTGGGAATTTACCGACTTCAGGTGTTCACTATAAATCCGGTGGTGACGGAATATCAGGAATAACTATTAATAATTACTATGATGTAAATCACCCGTTTGCATCAACATTTGATATTCCGGAGCCAACAACTCGTTCTGATATTTATATCATTGGGAGTGTAAATACTTCCGGAGATTTAAATATATGGAATGAAAGTGGTGGAATTATGATAGCAAATGACAGCGGTATAAATTCCGGTAAAATGTCATTAATATCTACAAATAATGCAGTTGTTTGGCTAATTTACAATGAAACAGATACAACTCCGATAAATATAAAAACAAACGATTATATATTTGCACAAAACGGTTTTAGTATCTTAACCAATAAAGACGTAAATATTCAGGGTACGATAGAAACAGGTTATTCAAACAGAAATATTACAATAACAGAAGATATGATAAAACCTGAAAATCTTATCTATGACCCGACTTCAGGTGAAACTAATCTGATAAATCTCGGCGGAGATAAAGTTTCGTTCTATTTGAATGATACAAACAATATAAAAGCAATTTATAAAGACGGTCAAATTTATTTATACAATTTGCCTGAAGATATCACAGATCCGTTAGTCAGCATTTCTGATGTAAATGTTTCGTTGTCAGGAAAAGTCAAAATGGCAAACGGACTTCAAAATATAATAATAGATAATAAAACAAATGCTCAACTAAATGTTGCCAATATATATAATAAACAGTTTAGAGGCGGCATGACTCCTGAAAATATAAATAAAACAGAAGATGGAGAAATTATATTAAATACGGTTGACCATGCAACTACAAATATTACATCTAACGGAAAACTTTCTTTGAATGGTATAATTCAAAACAGTATTGTTACAAACTTCCATGATTTCCATAAAGAAAACGGGATATTAAATATAACCGCAAATAATGGTTTAGAAGTAAAACCGCAAACAAAATTAATAGACCATATTCCAACGACTGTTGATTCAATATTATCCCATGGAAAAACTACTATTACATTGAATAACGGACAAGGTGATATAGACGGTAAAATTACAACAACAGGCGAATTGAATATATCAAATAAAGGTACCGGAGCGTTAAATTTAAACAGCAATATTTCAAATGATGCATCAAGAAATGTTTATCCTGAAACTTTGATTAGTGAAGGTATAATAAATATATCAAATGAAGGAACAGGAACATTAAATATCTTTGGTGATATTGACGAAACAGAAGGTGCTATAAAAGTTCAAAGCAATGCCCAAACAAATATTACAGGTTCAATATACGATAAAAAAGGTAATATAGATATTACATCCAAAGGATTGCAATCTTCTAATGAATCTAAAATAGTTACTGATGAAGGTGATATCACAATCACTAATAATGATTCAAATTTAGATTTAAAAGGATATATATCTTCCGAAAGCGGAAATGTTTCAATTCAAAATAACGGGACTTCCGCATCTATCGCAGGGTTTATCTCTGATGATAAAGGAGATTTGACGATTAGAAATACAAAAGGTGATATGACAATTTCATCAATCATATTGCATAACAGTACGAATAGAAATGCGGAAGGTATGATATCAATTATAAATGACCCGACAGGCGGAAAACTTGATATTCAAAATAAAGTTCAAACTTGGGGTAAGGGCAGAACTCAACAGGATAAAACAACAGCAATTCTTATTGATAACCAATCTGCAGCAAACGGTATGTCAATAAGTAATGAGGTTACTGCGAGAATTGGTGATATTATTATCAAAAATGCGGTTGATGAACTTTCAATTTCGGGCAATGTAACTGACGGAAACGGTAATATAGAAATATCTAACCAAAAAAGTAAAACGGAAATAAGCGGTAATATTACCACACAAGAAGGAAATATAGATATAACTTCAGTCGGTTTAGATACAACCGAAGATTCAATTATAACAACCAACAATGGTAATATAACCGTTCAAAATGTACCGTATTATGATGCTCAAACAGATACAACCCAAAATGGTACAATGAATCTTTCAGGTGATATAAGAGATTTTGACGGTATCATAAATATAGACAGTTATGGAGATGCGGTTGTCGGCGGCTATATTACTGATGAAAAAGGTTATGTAATTATAAGAAACCTACGCGGAGATATGACGGTATCTGCCGATGTTAATTTGAATTACCTGAATAATGAAGAAGAAGGATTTATTTCAATCGGAAGTTTATCATCAGGTAAAAAACTTGATATAACAGGTAATATCATAAATTGGGGCGAAGGTCATACTAATCAATCGGGAACCAATGCGATTAATATAATGAATACATCTTCATCTTCGGACGGTGTAACTATTTCAGGTACATTATCCGCAAGAACGGGTGCTGTTAATGTAGAAAACCAATACGGTAAATTGACAACAACAAATGATGCCGTTATTTCAAATACCGAAAAAGGTGCAATAAATATTATAAATACAGGTAAAAACGGTGCTGAAATCAGAGGAAATATTATTGCAAATGAAGGTAATATCGGTATTATAAATACGAAAAATGATTTGTTAGTTAATGCTGAAATTATCGAAAGAAAAGGCAATATAAATATAACAAATTCAGGTGCTACCCTAACATATTTAGGAAATACCTTAAATGAATTTGGTGATACAAAAGTTGTAAATAACGGTACGGGAATTGCTCAAATCGGTGCCTCTATTGATAATACAGGCAATGTAACCATCAATAATAATAAAGGTGAAAATCTTGTATTTAGCGGAGAAATTAATAATTTTGGTAATACTTCCATAACAAACAGTAAAGGTGTTCTCCATATCAACGGAGATATAACCAATGAACACGGCAGTATAATGATTCAAAATGAAGGTGTATCTGCGGAAATTACAAGCAAAATTAATAATGATACGGGTTCAATCGCAATTTCTAATAAAGACGGACATTTGAGAATAACCGAAACCGCAGAAATTAATAATACAAGCAACAGAGAAAATTCAAATATTACAATAGTCAACTATGGTGAAGATACTACTATCCCAAGTAATCTTATGATTGCAGGAAATATTAATAGTTATAATAAAGGTTATATTTCCATAATCAATAATGGTGATGAGGCAAATCTCAGCGGTGATATATTTGCAAAAGACGGTGATATAGGTATTACAAACTCAAATGCAGGAAAACTGTCGTTTACGGGTAATATTGTTGATTATAAAGGGGATGTTAGCATTCTCAATAATAGTGATGACGGGGCAGAAATCGGCGGAACTGTTCTTGATGAACAAGGCGATATAGAGATAATAAATAACGGCGGAGATTTAAAAGTAACTTCAGAAATTACTCATAATTACTTGCATAGAGATGCTCAAGGCATGATTTCGATTACCAATTCAAGTAATGCAGGTAAGGTTGAAATAAATTCAACTATTGCAACTGACGGTGCGGGAAAAACTGATGATGACGGAAAAACAACCGCAATTTTAATTGATAACCAATCAAGATACAATGGAATGTCTTTAAACAGCACATTATCAGCAAGACTTGGCGATATAATTATTAAAAATGCCAATGAAAACTTATCAACCGCAGGCATGATTTCTAATTATGAAAAAGGCGGAGTAAGTATTACAAATAGCGGTCTTGATTATACAAACACCGCATCAATCCTTGTTAAAGAGGGTGATGTGGCAATAACTAATAACGGTACAAATGACGTTGGCAAATTGCTTTTAGGCGGTTCGGTTAATAATCAAAAAGGTAATACAACCATTTCAAACAAAGGAGCAATCACTGAAGTTTCTGGAACAATCGATAATGTTGGCGGTAATACAACAATAACAAATACAAACGGTTTAACAAGAATTGTCGGTGATGTAACCAATAAAGGCGGTGATATTTCCGTAATAAATTCCGGTGATTTTACTGAAATAACAAGTGCAATTGATAACGAAGCAGGTTCAATACATATATCAAATTCAAAAGGCAATTTAAATATAACAGATACAGCAAAGATTACCAATACAACCGAGAATGAAGATGACAGTATTACTATTGCAAATGCGGGTGGTATTTTAAATCTTAAAGGGGACGTAGAAAGTACCGATAAAGGTGATATAGAAATAACCAACACAGGAAACGGCAAAGCAAATATTGAAAGTAATGTCGTTGCAAATGAAGGCGATATTGATATTTCAAATTCAAATGCGGGTGAGCTTAACATTTCCGGCAGTGTAATTGATTATAACGGCAATATAGATGTTACAAATGCAAGTACAGACGGAACAACAATTGCTTCAACAGGTAAAATAACTAATGTTAAAGGTGATACGACAATTACCAATGATAAAGGTGATTTAACTGTTCAACAAGGTGCGCAGATAGTAAATACCGAAAGCGGTAATATTGTTGCAGAAAATAAAGGCGGTAAATTCACAATATCCGGTTTGTTTAAGCATGCTGAAATCGGTAATATAACCGTTAAAAATAGCGGCAACAAAGAATTAGATATTACATCAACAGGTCAAGTTCTTGCTGCAAATGGCAACATAAATATTCAAAATTCTAATGACGGCGCAATGAATATTGCCGGTCATATAACCGACGAAAACGGAAAAATAGATATTATAAACAGCAGTAAAGACGGTGCTGAAATATCGGGAACAATACTTGATAAAGAAGGTGATACAACAATATTCAATGCAGGCGGTGCTCTTGATATTTCAGGAAATGTTGTAGACAACATTGGAGATATAAAAGTTGTAAATAACGGTGCAGACGGCACTTCAATATCCGGAACAATTCATGCACTTGACGGCGATACAACGGTTTATAATACAAAAGGTGAACTCGGTATTTCCGGTTATGTGGTTGATGATAAAGGCAAATTAGGAATTACCAATACAAGTGATAAACAAACAACAATATCAGGTACAGTTCTTGATAAAGAAGGTGATACATCAATATTTACAAACGGCGGTTTGACAGTTACAGATAACGGCTATGTCGTTGATAATAAGGGTAAATTAGATATCACCAATAAAGGCGGAGATGGTATAGATATTCAAGGAACGGTTTTTGCAAAAGATGGTGATGCAACATTATATAATGATGCAGGCAAGCTTGATGTTTCAGGAAATGTTGTCGATGATAAAGGTGATTTAAAGCTTATCAATCATGGCGCAGACGGTACGAATATATCGGGTGTAGTATTGGCAAAAGATGGCGATACAACTGTTTATAATACAAAAGGCGGACTTGATATTTCAGGAAATGTCGTTGATAATAAAGGCAATTTGGATATAACAAATAACGGGGAAGATAAAGCTTCTATTTCAGGTATAGTACTTGCAAAAGAAGGTGATATCAACGTATATAATTCTAATGACGGAGCTTTAGAAATTTCAGGAGCCGTAAAAGACGAAAACGGAAAAATAAGTATTACAAACGATAGCAAAGATGGTACTCTAATTTCGGGTAATGTGACGAATGTAAAAGATGATACGAAAATTACCAATAATGACGGCGATTTAACGATTACCGAAACAGGAAAAGTTACAAATACCGAAGGCGGCGATATTGATGTCGAAAATAACGGCGCTAAATTTACTATTGCAGGCTTAATTAAGCATATAGGCGACGCTATAGGTAATATTTTTGTTAATAATAAAGGCGATAAAGAATTAGAAGTCGCAACAACAGGCAGAATAGAAACTTCAAACGGAGATATCGATATTGATAATTCTAACGACGGCGGAATTGTTGTTGCCGGTTTTGTCGGTTCTGATATGGGTGTAACCGATATAAACAATACATCACAAGACGGTATAAATATTAAGACAAGCGGTGTTGTAAATAACAAAGACGGAAATATTGAAATATCGAATACCGGTGCAAACGGTATTGATATTCAAGGTTCTGTAAAAACTGATAAGCAGGATATAAAAATTACCAATAAGGATTCAGATATCAGAATTGGGGAATATGACAGTGATAATGATAATTATATTAATGCTGTAGCGGGAAATGTTGTCATAAATCAAACAAACGGAAATATCTTAAATAATATTACTGACCCGACAAGTACAAACACACATCAAAATCACGATTTAGGAAATCCTGATCATGCATATAAAACGCTTATTGCGGCAGGTAATAATTTGACAATTAACGCAAAAGACGGTGATATAGGTTCAACCTCTCATGCAAATCCGGGATTTAGTATAAATGCAGATACAAGAGATTATACAGAATCAATAAACGTCAATGTCGGCGGTGATTTGGTAGCAAGAGCAACAAATGAAAATGAAACTGATAGCAGACTTGTAAATATCAGAGCAAAGGATTCTGATTTAAAAGTAAAAGATGTAACTTCAGACGGAAATGTAATGTTGACGGCTGCAGATTGGAAACAGGCAGATACAAGACCGACTCCGAAAAATGACGAAAGTTACTTTAAAGGTTATTCAATACTGAATACGGCTGATGTTGATGATGCCTCTGTCAGCGGTCAAATGATTTCCGTTATTGCGAGTGATAATATCGGAAGTGCGGATAAGAAATTTATATATAATCAAGATACTGCTTCAAATCCGAAATCTTCGGTTAGTTTTGAAGCCGAAAACGATATCAATTTAACAGGTCGTGCAAATTCATCAAACGAAACAAAAATATATCAACTTGTTTCAAAACATGGCGATATTGATTTTGATATGGAATCTGATGCAGTAATAAAAGAAATTACTGCGGGTAAAGGTTTAAGACTTACTCAGAAAGCACAAAATCTGACAATATATAATTTGGGTACATCTTATTCTTCCGCAGGACAAACAGGCGAAAAATTTGATGATATGTTGTATCCGCATGATGATATAGTATATGGCGATTCTTCAGATAAATCAGGAGAAAGTGCAATACCTAATTATGCAATTATCAGAGTATTGGATGCTATGGATACACCAAACAGAGGTGATTCTAACCTGAAAATATATTCTGCTTATGTAAGAGGTAACCACGGTGAAAATACTCAATATTATCCTGACGGTTCAAGACTTGCTGATTATACATTGATGGCAGATAATATTTATGCAAATTCTGATAAAGCCCCTGATTCAACCGTATCAACCAAAGAAAATCCTAACGGATATAAACAAACAGATAAATCTTATGATTTGTCGGGATTTGGGATAGAAGATGGTAAAAAGTACCCTGCCCAGGGGTTAAATGCTTATGGTAAAGGAGATACTTTATCACTTGATGTGTTAGGGGTTGATTCGGATGTCGTAAATGATGTTGTAAAAAATCCTCAAAGAAATTCGTATAATGAACAAAAGCCGGTCGATAATGTTCCTGATAAATTCAAAAATGACCAAAATAGATTACCATTCTACGGTTATGACTTTAGGGCAGATAATGCGGTAATTTCAGTTAACGATTATGCGCCTGAAAACAGAGGGGTATCTTTTGATACGTTGTATGCGGATAATGCATATATAAATACTAATGACACCAATTTGGGTGTTCAGGACGGTTATATTAATAATTACGCAGAACTAAGAAACCGTGATAAAATTGCGGTTGTTGATAATGATTACAGAAGAATAGTTAGACCTGCGGACATTCAATTATATACGGAAAAAACAGGTTCATTTGCGCTTGACTTGAGTGAATCAATCAATATGCATACAACGGCTCCGACGGTTTATAACAATCCTCATATGCTTGTAAACGGTTATCATAGTGCTTGGAACTTTGTCAACAGAGAATTTAAAGAAAATAAAGATTTGATTGACAGAATTGATGAATCGACAGCATTGGATGAAAGAAGATATGATGAAAGTTTAAAACGTATATCAATGAGATTTGATACAACCGAAGATGACGGATTGCAATCAAATGTTGAGATTTATGATATTTCTACAACAGGTGCATTGATAAGGAACGATAAGAAATTAAAACGCGGCAAAAAGACAATCATTAATTTGAAATTTGATGATGTTGACATAAATGTAACAGCAAAGGTAGTAAATACAAAAGGTAATATGGCAGGTATAGAATTTGTAGATATGCCTGATGACGTTGCAAACAAGATTTTATACAGATATATGCAGCAGGCAGATTCAATGAAATCAAATTTAACAACATCATCAATATAAAAAAATATAATTGTTAAATAAAAGGTCGGATTTATAAATTCGACCTTTTTTATAAAGATTGCAGCGCACAGGTTGGATGAAACCTAAAAAATAATCTGTTTTAAAACGGTATCCTCTTACAGAATCATTATTGCATAAAATTTAACTTTATATATTTAAAATTTACTGTATTTCCTAACCGTAAACTAACAATTAAGTTTTAACATTTGTGTTAGAATAGATTAGTTTAAGAAGGATGAAACGGATAATAAATAAAGTTGCGATTATACATCTGTCTTAAAGATTACACATAGCATATTAGTATGTAATTATTTACAAGTGCGCAAATATTGTTGAAGGTATAAAATTGTTTAAATATATAAAATACACAATTATTATATTATTAATGTTAGGGATTGTCGGATTGAATAACGTTGTTTTTGCGATATCCCCAAGTTATAAATCCGGAGTTTCAAAACAACAAAAAAATAATGAAGATGATAAAAAATTTGAACTGTACCATTTTTGGGAAAATTATATGGATGAATATTTGTCATCATATGTTTTAGAAGCTTTAGAACAAAATCATTCCCTAAAAATTGCAAATGACAGATTAAGACAATCGCAAGCTTTATTAGGTACTATAAATGCCCAAAGATTACCGCATATCGGTGTCAATCCAAGTATTTATCCGTACAGATCTTTATCAGGAAAAAATTATAGTTCATACAATGATATATCTATGCCATTATTTTTTAATTGGGAAATTGATATATTCGGAAAACTTTCCGATAAAGTACAATCCGGAAGATATGACGTAAAAATAGCAAAAGAGAATGTTAATATTCAAAAATTATCTCTAACGTCAGAAGTTTGCGCAATGTATTTTAATATTATCCTTACGGATGAGTTGATACAAAACGAAGAAGAAATTCTTAAAAATCTTGAAGAAGTTCTTAAACTAAAAAAGCAATTATATGAAGGCGGCATAATAAAATATGACGATGTGTATATTACAGAATATGAAAAAATAAATATGCAAAATGAGTTAAACACTCTGTATAAACAAAAAGATATTCTATCACATGCATTTTCATTTTTAAGAGCGGTAGCCCCTAAAAAGAGTATTTACCATAGAACAATGGATGAAACGGTTCTTCCGTTTTTACCTGATGCTGAAATTAATTCGGATTTAATATTCAACAGACCTGATGTTATACAAGCTGAGTATGCCATAAAAAAAGCGGCATTTGATGTTAAAGTTGCAAAAAAAATGTTTCTTCCTTCTTTTAATTTGAATGAAATTGTCGGATTTGAGAGTTTTAAAGCAGGAAGATTATTCAATTGGGAAAGCATAGTTTATCAGTTTGGTGCGGGGTTATTATTTGATTTGTATTCCGGCGGATATAAAAAATACTTTTTAAAATATAATAAAGAACTGGCTCTTGAAAAATTACATAAATATGATTACACAATTCTTGATGCAGTAAGAGAAGTAGAAGATTGCCTGTCAAGTTATAAGACGGATTACAAAGCATATATTGATTTTAAAGCTATGATGGCAAATTCTCAGCATTATTATAATGTTGCAAATACCAGATATTTGTCCGGTATAGGCAACAGAATTGATGTACTTGATGCCAGACGACAATATTTAATAAATGAAAATGCCACAAATAAAGCAAAAACAGCATCATTAATAGATACAGTGAGCTTATATAAGGCATTGGGGAGTAGAATTCATGAGTAAATTTATAAAAGCAGCTTTAAAATATTATTATACCGTATTTGTATTCGCTCTTTTTATTTTGATTTTGGGTCTGGTTGCAATATTTTTTACTCCGACTGATATTTTTCCTGAAATAAACACTCCTGCTGTTGTTGCTGTATGGAACTATAACGGGATGCCTGCTAAAGATGTAGAAAATCGTATAGTTTCAATTGCGGAGCGTGCGTATTCTGCTAATATGAATGATGTTGAGCATATTGAATCACAATCATTATACGGGGTTGGGGTAATAAAAGTATTTTTACACCCCGGAGCTGATGTTAATACCGCGATAACACAATTAAGTTCGGCATCACAAGTTGCACTAAATAATATGCCGCTTGGGATAAGGCCTCCGCAAGTTATAAAATACACTCCAACAACCATTCCGGTATTGCAGGTTGTTGTATCATCAAAAAAATTACCGTTGCTTGATGTATCAGATTTGGCTCAAAATATAATAAAAGTGCAAATGTCTAAAGTAGAAGGTTCTCAAATACCGTTGCCTATGGGTGGTTTGTCCCGTCAAATAATGGTTGACCTTGATATGCAAAAAATGGAAGCGCGCGGGCTCACGCCTTTGGCAGTAACAGAAACCTTAGCGGAACAAAATGTTATATTACCGTCAGGAAATGCTAAAATAGGCGGCTTTGATTATTACATTACATTGAATAATGCAACAAGAACAATTGATGAAATGAACATGTTCCCAATAAAATCAAAAGACGGAGAAACCGTCTATTTACGGGATATAGCATATATTCATAACGGAAATGCCGTTCAAGAAAATGTTGTCCGCCATGACGGGGTGGCAGGAAGTTTGATGACGGTTTATAAAGCAGGAAAAACCTCAACTATTAAAGTTGTTGACGGGTGCAAAAAAATAATTCCTGTAATTAAAAAAATGGTTCCTTCAGGAATTCAAATGCACGAATTATTTGACCAATCCATATTTGTTAAAAGTTCAATAAACAGCGTTATTTTTGAAGGAACACTCGCTGCTATACTGACAGCATTAATGATTTTACTGTTTTTAGGCAGTAAGCGTTCTACCTTTATTGTTGCTGTTTCTATACCTTTATCAATATTATTTGCAATAATTTGTCTGTCATTAAGCGGACAGACTTTAAATATTATGACCCTTAGCGGAATGGCATTAGCTATTGGTATGCTTGTTGATAATTCAACTGTTGTACTTGAAAATATCCTGAGAAATAAGGAAATTTACAAAAATAGAATAAGCTTGCAGGAAATTATTTGTAAATCAGCTTCTGAAGTTGCAGTACCTACTCTAATTTCAACATTATCAATATGTATGGTTTTTGCACCGATATTTTTGATGAAAAGTGCTACCAAATTTTTATTTGCGCCGATGGCATTATCGGTAATATGCGCAATGATTGGCTCTTACTTATTATCTAATACTATTGTTCCTGTTATGGTTGATAAGCTGCTAAAGAAAACAGAAGTGCTTAAGCCTGATACATTATTATATAATTTACACGAATCGGTAAATAAAAGTTTTGCAAAATTAAGAAGAATATACAAACAATTTTTAGTAAAACAAGTTATGAGAAATCCTAAAAAGACACTGCAATTTTCTGCTATTGTTATAATAATATCTTTTTGTTTGTTACCGTTTATAGGAGAAAATTTCTTCCCTAATGTTGATGCGGGCCAAATCAGGCTTCATGTGTATGCACAACACGGAACAAGAATTGAAGATACCGCAAGGGCTTTTTCTGATATTGAAAAAACTATAAAAACAGTTATTCCTGAAAAAGAAATTGACACAATGCTTGATAATATCGGAATTCCTGTAAGTATGTTGAATCTTGCATTTATGGATAATTCTCAGTTGGGAATGGGTGACGGGGAAATTTTAATTTCCCTAAAGAAACACCACAAACCAACACAAAAATATATTAAAGAACTTCGTAAAGTTT
This sequence comes from Cyanobacteria bacterium UBA3301, assembly GCA_002361485.1. Taxonomy (GTDB): domain Bacteria; phylum Cyanobacteriota; class Vampirovibrionia; order Gastranaerophilales; family Gastranaerophilaceae; genus Zag111. The sequence continues at coordinate 36,535 of DESZ01000025.1, forward strand.
TAAATGAGAAATATCCTAATATGATATTTTTCTTCCAAAGTGCCGATATGGTCGGAAAAATTTTAAATTTCGGACTTGCTTCGCCTATTGATGTTCAAATACAAGGTGAAGATATAAAAGGGAATTATATTCTTGCTCTTAATATGCTAGAAGATATTAAGAGAGTAAAAGGGGTAGCTGATGCGCATGTTCATCAAATTACCGATTATCCGGAAATAAAACTGGAAGTTGATAAGGTAAAAGCAGCTAATATGGGACTAACACAGGCTGAAGTTGCCAAAAACATGATTATCGCGCTATCATCAAGTGCGCAGGCAATGCCTGCTTATTGGGTTGATCCTGAGAACGGTGTTAATTATCTCCTTGCACTGCAAGTACCGCCATATTGGATAAATTCTGTTAAAGATGTTATGGATGTTCCGCTTGCTTTCAGCGGTAATAAACCGATTCGCCTATCTAATGTCGCAACGATTCATGAAAGTACGGCACCAAGCGTTGTAAATCATTATGATATTATGCCAGTTTATGATATTTTGATAAACATTCAAGATAGAGATTTAGATTCAGTGGCTGATGATATTCATAAAATTGTTAAAAAATATGAGAAGCAAGCCCCAAGAGGAACATTTATTAATATTTTAGGACAAGCTAACGCAATGAAAACAGCATTTGCATCATTATTGTCAGGATTATTGCTTGCATTGATTTTGGTATATCTATTAATTGTTACCAACTTCCAATCATGGAGAAATCCGTTTATTATAATTACCCCGGTACCGATTGCTTTGGCGGGTATATTATGGATGTTATATGCGACGGATACAACATTTAGCATACAGGTTATGATGGGTTCAATTATGACTATCGGGGTATCTTGTTCAAATTCTATTTTAGTAGTTTCGTTTGCAACAGATAAAATGAAAAAGGGTTTTAATTCTGTCAGAGCAGCTGTTGATGCAGGATTTACAAGAATAAGACCGGTTATAATGACAGCTTTGGCAATGATATTGGGAATGCTGCCAATGTCTTTAGGTTTGGGTGAAGGCGGAGAACAAAATGCTCCGATTGGCAGAACAGTAATCGGAGGATTACTCTTTGCCACATTTGCCACTCTGGTGATTGTTCCAATGTTATTTGCAATTATGAATAAAAATAAAAAATACAGTGAGGAATATGGATTATGATGAATGATATATTGGAAAAAATCAAAAAGCATAAGGTAAAATCAAGTGTAATTGCAATATTTGTTTTTATGTTTTTAGTTGGTTTTATACCAAAAGTTTCAAGAGATATAATTGCGTGGAAAAATGCAAAAAGTTACGAATATATTGCCCTTTATGAAAATCCGAAAATAGAAAGCGGCGATTCATCTCTTGAACTTAGCGGAGAATTGAAACCTTATTTGCACACAGAAATATTTTCAAGAATTAACGGAATAATAAAGAAACGTTATGTTGAATTGGGGGATAAGGTTGTACAGGGACAGTTGCTTGCAACTATTGAATCTCCCGATTTGGATGAAGAAGGTCAAAGTGCAAATGCAACACTAATTACCGCTCAAAAGAGATTGCTTGAAGCGGAGTATCAATATAATTTTAGCAAACAGAGTTATGACAGATATAATCAATCCTCTGAAGGCGGTGCTATTTCAAAGCAAGAACTTGATGCAAAATATAACGAATTTAAAACTGCCGAAATGAACTATCAAGCTGCAAAAGCCGAAGTAAAAAGGGCAAATGCCATGAAAAACAGAATACAAGCGCTTATGGATTATAAAAATGTTAGAGCTCCGTTTAACGGAGTAATAAGCAAATATAATGTTGATGTTGGTGCAAATGTTGTTGCCGGAGGAAGCAGTACAAGTACAAGTTTGTTTGAAATTCAACAAATTGACAAATTCAGAGTAAGCTTAAATATTCCGCAGAATTACATTCCTTATGTAAAACTCGGTATGACTGTGGATTTATATACTCCAAATAATCCTAAAAATAAATTCAAAGGAGTAATTACTCAAAATTCACAAGCATTAGACCCTGTTTCCCGTACTATGGAGGTTGTAGCTATTATAAATAATGATGAAGAATCAGGTTTATATCCCGGATTGTATGTAAAATCCGATATTCATATAAATGGTGAAGAAAAGATTATAACAGTCAATCCTGCCTGTCTGACAACATTAAATACCGGTAGATATGTTATAACAGTGAATAAGGTCGGAAAAATTCATTTCCAAAAAGTTCTTACAGGTCGTGATTTTGGCGATAGGGTTGAAATTCTGGAAGGTCTTAGAGGGGATGAAAATCTTATAATAAATATAACAGATGACCTAAAAGACGGTCAAACCGTTAAGTGGAGAAAAAATGAAATATTAACTCAAAGTTAATATATTAATAAAATTAAAAATTAATGAATTTTGTAAAACAAATCGGTTTTAATATGAAAAAAATAATATCATTATTAATATTTTTATTAATTAGTTTGCGGCGGAACAGCTCTTTTCATATTTATTTCCGGTTTTTTGTTTCAACATTTGTCATACAAATTTGAATACAAAAACTATATGAAGAAAAAATGGACAAATGTTATTATGCCTTATTTAATAACATCAATCCCCGGTTTAATTTTCTGTTTTACAATGCCAATAGCGTATAAAAATACTTTTTATGATATCCCTTTATTATTACAAATCCCAATGCATTTGGCAGTGGGCAGAGTTCATAATATTCCTGCTTGGTTTATTCCGATGATTGTAATTTTCTTTATATTTTCTTGGTTATTACTAAAACTGGAGAAAAAAGGCATTTTATATAAACTGCTTCCTCTATTGTTTTTAGTAACAATATTTCTTCCGAGAATCAGTCCTGAATATTCTGATTTGATAAATTTAAGTTACCCCGGCAGATACTTAGCCTATGTAAACTATATATTAATGGGCTTTATACACTTTTTGTCTTTGTATATTTTTGGAATGTTTTGTTCTGCTAATAAAAGTATTATTGACAAATTTTATGATAAAAGAGCTTTACTCTGGACAGGAATGTTGATTACAAGCGGATTAAATATTTATTTAACATATAAATTTAATTGGTGTAATTATACAATTTCTAAAACATTTTTAACAATGCTTTTACTCGGATATTTGAAACACTATGATGAATTTATTTTATCTCATAATAAAACAAATAAAACGCTTGATTTTATTGCAAAATACAGTTTTGGCTTATTCTTTATTCACTGGTACTGGTTTTTTATATATAATAAGGTATTTAATATATCCGGTGTAATAATCTCCGAAAATATTGCGTGTATAATTTTTTGTGTAGCAATTCGTTTTGTAGTTGTAGCCGCATTATCAACTTTAACACTATTTGTTATAAAATCTTTGCTGCTTAAAATAAATAAAGATACTAATACAAGAATGTTTATAGGTGTATAACTAACTACACGCATTGATTTTAGTAGATGTAAAGAACGAGCTTTATTCAGGTAAAATAATCCTAAAAGTTGTGCCTTTGCCAATTTCGCTTTCTACATCAACGTTTCCTTTGTGAAGTTGAGCAATATGTTTTACAATTGCAAGTCCCAGACCGGTACCACCTGATTGTCGGCTTCTAGCTTTATCAGCCCTGTAAAATCTTGTAAACAGCTTATCTAAGTGATTTTCTTGAATACCTATACCGTAATCTTTAACAGAGATTATGATATTACCGTTTTCTTGCTCTGTAATTACATCAATTTTGGAAGATTGCGAATATTTTATAGCATTATTTAAAAGATTTATAACTGCTGTAATAAGTAAATCTTCATTTGCAAAAATTTCTAAATTACATTTAGGTAAAAAGCATATATTTGCATTTTGTATATTGATATAAGAAATTGCTTTTTCAACCATTGTATTAAGATTAAAAGTTGTAAAATTTTTGTTTTCGTTAGTTTGTTCAAGTTCGATTTCAGAAAGTGTTAAAATATCATTTATTAATTTATTTATATTATCGGTTTGGGAAAGTATTATATCAAAACATTCTCTATCACTGCCTGTTATTGAATTTTTTGTATTTAGAAGTTCAATTGCAGAATTAATTGTTGCAATTGGTGTTTTTATTTCGTGTGTCATATCTTGAACAAAAATCGAACGATATTCTTCTAATTTTTTTAGTCTTACGATTTGGTTTTTCAATTTTAGTGTCATTTGTTTTATTGCAATTGATATTTCATGCAGCAATCCTTCTTTTGAAACTTTTATTTCGGTATCCAATTCTCCGTTTGAAATTTTTACAACGCTATCTTCCAGATTATTAAACGAATTTCTTATTTTAGAAAAAACATACACAAAATATCCGCTCAAAAGAAGCAAGCAAATAATAAAGAATATAATGATATTTATTTGAGAATTAATTAAAGATGAAATGAACTCATTTTCCAGCAAAACAAGTTCAAGGTAGTATTTTTTATTTTTTATATTAAATTCACTAACATCAGATAATTTTTGATGTTTAATTATACTTTTGTATATTTCCCATTTGTTTAATTGTCTGTCGAGTATATGAGTATCAGAATCAAGTTTATTATTATCAAGAGCTGTCCCTGCGATTAGGTTTTTATTTTCATCGAAAATTTGAAAAGAAATATCATTTTCACTTTTAAAATTCTCACAATATTCTACTAAACCCAATTTATCATTTTTTGACAGATATGGCATTGCAGCCAGTTTTATTTGTTTTTTATAGAAATTTATTTCATTTTTTTCACCGTCTAAATACAAATGATTTATTTGAACAAAATTGTATAAAGAAATCACTATAAAAATTGCTAAAATGCCAAGCAGCCATATAATTTTATTTATCCAAAACAAATCTCTTTTTTTCATATGCTTTCCTTAAGCCTATAACCAGAGCCTCTGATTGTTTCTATATCTTGTCCTCTTTGTTCGAGTTTTCTTCTTAAATTTACAATTTGAACATCAACAGCCCGCTCTGATATATTAAACCCTTCATCTCCTCGAAGTATTGAAAGCAGTGAAGAACGGCTAAAAACTATTCCGATATTTGAAATAAAAGTATCTAAAATTTTATATTCAAAATTAGTTAATTCAATTTCTTTATCTTTCAATTTTACAATCATTTTATCTGTATCAATGATAATATCTTTATATTTTTTTATACCGCCAATAGAGTTCAGTGATTCCAAATGAGCTTTTATCCTTGCCAAAAGAATTTTGTTGCTGAAGGGTTTTGTAATATAATCTATAGCTCCTGATCTAAATCCTTCTAAAATATCATCTTCCATTTTTTTGGCTGTAATCATGATGACTTTTGTATCTTTGTAAACTTCATCATTTTTGATAATCTTACACAGAGAATATCCGTCAAGTTCCGGAATCATAACATCAAGCAAAATCAAATCCGGTTTGTCGTTTTTGATAAAATTCAGAGCTTCATTTCCGTCAAATGCGCATCTGATTTTATAGTAACCGTCAGCTTGAAGCATAAGTTCCATGATTCTGTTTAACTGTATTTCATCTTCCACAATTAGAATTTTTGCATCTTTTATACTCATAGTTTTATTATACTATTAAAATTATTAGCATTTTGTTAGCATTTTGTTAGGAAAAGGCGGGATTTATCTTACTTCGCTCGTCGCTGGCGTGGCTTTGTTAGAGCCTAATATGCCTTGCGGACAGGTCGCTTTTTTGGGTGCAAAAAAGCGGACATTTATTTGACCCAAACCGGACTTCTCGGACTTTTTTATTCAACCCATTTCCGCCCTTAGTAAATCGGCAAAATTTGGGTTGCTTCGGGCTTTCACCCTTGCAATGACGTAAATCCCTTCCGACCAAATATTCTGAAAAAAGGCACCAATAAACAATTAAACCCGACTAACAAAAGTTAATCGGGTTTAATTCGGAAAAGGTGGGATTTGGGTCACTTCGCTCGCCATCGACGTGACTCCGCTTGAGCCTTATATGTCCTGCGGACAGCCTATCAACAAGGCTCAATGCTCCGCACCTGGCTCGCTCGTTCAACCCACAAAACGGCAGCTTCGCATCCTCACCCCATCAACATTAAAACGAGAATAACAAAAGTCATTCTCGTTTTAATTCGGAAAAGGTGGGATTTGAACCCACGGTGCAGGTAACCCCACACAACACCTTAGCAGGGTGCCGCCTTAAGCCACTCGGCCACTTTTCCAATAAACGGCTATAATCTTTCGATTACCTTTACATCCTAGCATAAACTTATTTTTTTGCAAAGCCTTTAAAATTTTTTTATCTACGTTATAATAATAGTAACAAGAAAGGCTTTAATATGATTGAAATGAAAGTTATGGGCATTGCCCTTGATACAAGAACAGGTTCCCCTATAGTAGTTCTACACGATAAAGAAAACAGACGCGCTCTGCCGATTTGGATTGGCTCTGCCGAAGCAAGTTCTATTATCAGGAAAATCGAAAACCTTTCTGTTTCTCGCCCCATGACTCACGATTTGATTATTAGTATGGTTGAAAAAACAGGATATGAAATTTCTAAAGTCGAAATCAATGACGTTGAAAAAGAAACATATTTCGCAACTATATTCCTCAAAAACGATAAAGACGAAGTCCTCGAAATCGATTCAAGGCCGTCTGATGCAATAGCTATTGCAATTAGAGTTGATGCTCCGATTTTTGTTAATGCAAAAGTCTTATCAACAGGTTCTGTTTCTACAGATAGTGCAAAAGACGCTCAAGAAGCCGAAGAATTTAAAACATTTATCCAAGATATTAAACCGTCCGATTTTGCTAAACTTATGAAAGACTCTGAACATCACGAAAGTGATCAATAATTGTTAAATTTGTAACAAAAAATTCTTTTCTTGAAAATGTGAAATTCCTTTTGGTTTTATATATGTGTAACAAAATCCGTAGAACCCCAAGAGAGATTGATTATGATGATGAACAACAAAATCGACGGAATTCAAAGACAGTACATGTTTGCGGTTGAACCTGTGAAATTTTTTGAGGCTCAAAAAAATCCACAGGCACAAAAAAGTTCATTTGATTTTAATTTTATTAGTCAAATGAACTCTAAAGGTTTTAATCCTTTTCACCCAAATGTTCAAACCGAAACAACTGCGAAAAGGCTTGATTTTATGAGTTAAGCCAAGAAATACACATTTCGTCCCAAAACATCGTTGCGAGTTTCAGGTGATAACTCCCCGTTTATTTGCGCTATGCGATTTGTTAAACCGTCAGTATGTGCAATAGGGTTTGTAACACCTTGAGCTACGGCACGAACACCATTATTTCCGCCTTCGCCAACTTGTCTTGCCGGAGTGAATGTGTTTAGGCCTAATAATTTTGTTACATTAATTCCCATAATATTCCCATTATTCCCTGTACATTAATATAAAGTATTTTGGGGATAATAAATTGCCTGTTTTTCTCGAAATGTTAAGAAATATTACAATAAAAATATATTATTGCTGTAATCAGGTTTGAAATATTGTTTATTGACGTTAAAATTCTGTTCTATAAATCGCCGCGTGAATTCTTCTTTATTTTCTCTGAATTTTCCAAGACCGACATTTGGAACTTCATCTGTTAAGAAAAATTTTAATAAATTCATAATTTTGTTTCCTTATATTTTTTTGTGTGTATAATGTGTTTAATGGTATTTATTAAAAAGTCAATAAGGAGAAATAAAAATGACAGAATTAGTTACAAAAGATATGAATATTATTGAAATCGCACAAAAACACCCTGAAAGTATTGAAATTTTCCACAAATACGGTTTAGGATGTTTAGGTTGTGCAGCTGCAAGATTTGAAAATTTAGAAGCAGGCGCAAAAGTTCACGGATTTGATGTTAACGCTATGGTTAATGATATCAATGCCGCAATTGAAGCTTCTTCTTCAGAATCTTAATAAAAGCTTAATTAAAAAATAAAATTTACAAAGTCGAGAATATTCTCGGCTTTTTTATTTTTGGTTTATAATCAAAAATAGCGAGGAAGAAATGAATAAAGGTTTATTTATAACATTTGAGGGGGCAGATGGCTGCGGAAAAACAACTCAAATGAATTTATTAAAAGACTATCTTATCCAAAACGGATATGAGGTTGTTTTGACAAGAGAACCTGGTGCAAAGGGTTTGGGAGAACAATTAAGAGAGATTTTGTTGAATTATGACGGTGAAGTTGCCGACAAATGCGAATCTTTTTTGTTCTTTGCAGATAGAGCCCAAAATATTGAAACAATTGTAATTCCCTCAATAAAACAGGGGAAAATTGTTCTTTGTGACAGACATATTGATAGTACCGTCGCATATCAGGGTTATGGCAGAGGGTTGGATTTGGATGAAATAAATTATTTGAATAATATTGCAACAGGCGGAATAAAACCTGATTTAACTTATGTATTTGATGTCGATGTAGAAACTTCGGCAAAACGTGTGGGGGACGAAAAAGATCGCATGGAAAGTGCCGGAAAAGAATTTTTTAATCGTGTTCGCAACGGATATTTAGAGTTAGCCAAAAAAGAACCTCAAAGAATCAAAGTTATTGATTCAACTCGTTCAATAGAAGAAGTTTTTCAGAATGTGTTAAAGGAATTTATAAATTTCTAAAACTTATCTAACAAAAATCCTTGCGGGGAGGTTTGCGGTTCATATTTTTCTATCTCGTACATATCCAACTCCGAACTCAAAATGTCGGAATTTGCGGAAATATTATCACCTATTCGGCGTTTAGCAAAAGAGCGTTCCGCATAAAGACTTTTTAATTCTTTTTTGTATTTATCTTTGTGTTCTATTGCATAAGGGATTAAAATGTCATATAATGCAACAGCTTCTCTATATTGCCCCATAAGATAAAGCATATAAGCTTTATCACAATTTATATAGAACTTGTTACGTTCATCTTTATCATTTAATGATGCCAATAAATCATTATAATCTGTTATTACAAATTCGGAAGCACCGTTTTGAATGCTAAAAATTGATTTCATCCATAACATTTTTGCCTGATCCATTACTGACAAATTTTTCTTGGTAATAATTTCATTAAAAGTATCAATCGCATTTTGTGAGCCGTATAATTTTTTCTCTAAAAGTAAGAGATTTGCAAATCTTATATAATCGTGTTTATCAAATCTGTTGCCTGTTTTTTCAAGTACGGATTTATAATCTTTTAATGCGCCTTCATAATCTTTCGTCATATATTTTGCATAAGCTTCCATATCATAGATTTTAGATGTTTTAGGATAAATTAAAGAATATATTTTTGATATGACTATAACAGATTTGAAATGAGGTTTTTTAGAATTTAAATTGAACTTCATTGTCCCTGTAATTATAAAAGCCGGTATAAAAAATAATAGTATCAAAATTGCGTATTTTGTAATTTTTGAATAAAAACCATAGTGGTATTCCTGTTCTTTTTTAGCAGATAATTCAGGAGAAAAATCGCATAAAACATAACGTCCGAAATTTTGATATAGAAACTTGGAATATTTGTTTGCAAATACAAATCTTATGCCAAAAAATAGTAATAACCAAATAAATTCGCATAAAAGAATTGTCCAAAAATTTATTTTTATATGTATTAAAATAAGATACACCAAAAATGTAATTATCCAACCGATGGTTCTTAAGTGTTTATCAAGTTGAATTCTGTATTCTAAAGCTTTTCCCGCTTCAGGCATTTCAAATTTTTCGGTATACATATAGCCGTTGTTTTTAAAAAGACAATAATTTCTAAAAAAGGAATTTCCTGATTTATCTGCATAAAATAATAGCGGATTTGATATTTTATTAAATAAATTTTTGATAATATCTTTATTAAATTGCATTGCTTATTAATTCCTTTTCAAAATTATAAACATCAGTCGAAATATTCAAATTTTCGTTAATATCTATTACATCAAGCCCTTTAAACTCATATAATTTTCTTATTTTTTGCGGATGTTTTTCGTACTCTCTTGCAATAATAGCACCTAAAACAGCTTCCATATGCGACATTGGCATCATATTAGAAGGAATATTCGAAAATCCCCATTCATACTTTAGTGCTTGTTGTAAAAATTTGCAATCGGCAGGTGAGCGGTCTTTGTAACAAGAATTTAAGTGTAAGCTTTGTCTTGTCATATAAATGTCAAATCTTGAAACTGTTATTCCGCGTTGAGTTAATTCATTAAAATATTCACATCCTCTTGTAGAGTGCCTTTGAGTCCAGTTATCACGATTTGGAATATTTTTATTTGTCGCAACGAATTGATACGGTTTTGATAAAATTCGCCATTTCCCTTCAAGCATTGTTCTGTCTAAAGGGACAGATGCGCAAATTTTTGAATTATTTAATGATGAAAAATTTTCAAAGAAATAAATTATATCGCTCATTTTATATAATTTATCCAAAGTAATTATTTGGTTATCTTCATCAATAACGGCAACTCCCGAATCCATGCCTGAGGTTGATGCTAATGATAATCCTACATAATAATTCATATTTTACCTGCCCACTCTACTCATTTAATTCTTTTTGTTAAAGTTTTGTTGTAATTAATGGCCCGTCTTCTGTCGCAATGACAGTGTGTTCAAAGTGTGCGGACGGCTTTAAATCTTTTGTATAAACTTTCCATCCGTCGGCAGCCACTTCAACATCATCACACCCCAAATTAAGCATCGGTTCAATAGCGATTGCCATATTGGTTTTTATTAAAGTATTATCTCCAACGCTGTAATTATACAAAAACGGATCTTCGTGCATAACGTGCCCGACACCATGCCCGCCGTATTGACGAACAATGCCGTAGCCTTCGCGATTTGCAACTGCTTCTATTGCTTTTGAAATATCGTCTAAAACATTCCCCGGTCGCATCTGTTCTATACCGGCAAATAAAGATTCTTCCGTTGTTACCATAAGTTTATGAACTTCCGGACTGACTTTTCCGACTTCATAAGACCAAGCACTGTCCCCAACCAAACCCGCATAAGTCGCGCCGACATCTATTGCAATAATATCGCCCTCTTTTAATATTTCATCTTCCGAAGGTATTCCGTGGACAACGTTTTCATTGATTGACGTACAAATACTTGCAGGAAAACCCGAATAACCTAAAAATGTAGGAATTGCACGATTTTCCTTTATAATTTTCATTGCAATATTATCTAATTCTTTTGTAGAAATTCCCGGTTCAACAACTTCCTTCATTTTTTGATGAACAAGAGCAACAATATGCCCTGCATGAACCATTCTTTTTATTTCATCTCTTGATTTTCTGTTTATCATAATAGTTCCTCTGTTTACTACTTTAGCATAAAACAATATTCATAGCAAAATGTAAAAGGTCGGATTTTTATTCCGACCTTTTTGGATTATTTTAAAATTTCTTTTATATCTTTACTTTGTTCTACATAGCCTGTTAATTGTTTATTGGCTTGTTTATAAGCATTTATTGTATTAGAACCGCCCAAACAACCTCCGGGACAAGCCATAACCTCGATAAGGTTACCCAGTTCGCATTTACCGTTTTTGGCAAATTTTTTCAAATCTCTTATTGCAGCTTTATCAAGTCCGTTTACTACATGAGCTTTTGCTTTTTCACCTTCATCCAATAATGAATTTACGGCTTCTGCAACACCGCCTGTTATGGCGAATTTACGAGCTTGTGCGGATGATTCTTTTGCAAAATCTTCTTTTTCACATTCTGATACTTGAACATTTAGGGCTACAAACCACGCGCCTAATTCTTCAAAGTTCAAAACAAAATCTATGTTTGGATTTTGCATAGCTTCACGTCTTTTTGCAACACAAGGGCTGAAAAATACCGTTACGCTTTCGGGATTTTCTTTTTTAACAATTTCTGCGGTATAATACGCAGGAGTTTTTGTTTCCGAACGATACGGTTTAATTTCGGGGATGTGCTTTTCAACCAATTCGTTATAAGCGGCGCAGCAAGAAGTTGTCATAAACGGCTTGCCGTTTTCCATTCTTTCCCTAAATTCTTCTGCTTCGTTTTTGGTTGTAATATCAGCACCTAGCGCAACTTCTACAACATCATTAAACCCTAATTTTTTAATAGCGGTTTTTAGTTGTTCAGGCGTGCAAGGTAATTGACCCATAATTGCAGGGGCTAACATTGCGATAACTTTTTTCCCTGATTTAATATTTTTTATAATGTCTATAATTTGGCTTTTTTTATGAACTGCACCAAATGGACAAGCGCTTACACATTTTCCGCAAGAAATACATTTATCGTGGTCAATTCTTGTAATACCGTCTTCGTCTTTTGCGATAGCACCGACAGGGCAAGCGTTTTCGCAAGGTACAATAATTTTTGTAATAGCTTGGAACGGACAAACTTGAGCGCATAATCCGCAGCTTTTACATTTTGTATGGTCTATTCTTGATTTACCGTTTTCAACTTTTATTGCACCAAATCTGCAAGCTGATTCGCAAGGCCTGGCTACACAACCTTGACACAAATCCGTAACATGAATTCTTGCAGGGACACATTCATTACATGCCGTTTGCAATAACGTCAACGGATGTTCTTCAGGCTGTTTTCTATCCAAAGCTTTTTTTGCAAGGTTTGATAACAGTTCGCTATCTTGGGTTTCTTCTATATCAAAACCCAAACTTGCTATAACTCTGTCACGCAAAATAGCGCGTTCTTTATGTATACAACATCTAAACGGAACATCACTGCCTTGCGGACGCATTTTATAAGGTATTAATCTTACGTCTTCTTCGTAATTATCACCTAAATATGCTCTTATGATGCGAGCCAATATTTCACGTTTAAGGTGTGATGTTTGTTTTGCGGGGGTATTTATCGACATTTCTTTTTCTTCCTTCTTATATTTTTACTTAATTTTTCAATTCTTTATCTATCGCTGCTAAAACTTTTTCAACGGTAGCTTCTTTGATTACTTCGTTGTTAACTTTTACATACGGAGCTTTTGAAAATTCCCAATCAATAGAACATAAACCTAAACAAGGGGAACCTGCAACTTCTACATCATCGCCGTATTTTTTCGGAACAAGTTCTATTAATTCTTGTAAATTTGATGAACCCATAACAAAACAGGTTGTCCCTAAACACACTTTTACATTAACTTTAGCCATTTTTTTTACTCCTACATATATGCGATACTTACTTTTTTATAATATTTATCCTGTAATACAGTTTTCATTTTTTTGATAATATTTTTTCTGATTTCAATTTCAATAGGTAATGTTGGGTTGTAATGAGCCTGATTGAGTTTTGCCCCTACCATGAAATGAATACAATCACTATCTAATAAAAATTTTACCAACTTTCCTGCCGCATTGTCAACATATAATTCTCCCGACTCTAAATATTCAAGAGTTTGCGTAAGGGTTAAAATCCCTTCAGTGACCAAATCAACTCCTTCCATATAAGAGCATGACGGAAGTTTTCCGACACTTATGGTTTTATCCATTGTTATCGGAATATTTAATTCACGCGACAAAAGATTGGCGGTTGTTCCGCCTGCAATAGCTTTTTTACCGTTAAAATCAATAAATGTTTTTGCATATTGCGCATCATTTTTTTGGTTATACGGCGGGCCCGTAAAAATTAAAGATTTTCTCGGTTCTCGGCAATATAATACTAATGCGGACATATCATCTTTAGGATTTCTGTCTGTTTCAATATTGCGCGCCTGACGTATGATGTATGAAGATAAATCCGAACTTGATATTTCCGGTTCTTCTTCAAGTTTTGATTTAACAATTTCAATCAATCCGCTGCGACGCAATCCGAGTTTTAATTTTTCATTACCCAAACCGCATTGAGTAATTCCGTCAGAACAAAATATTAATCTGTCGCCTAATTCTAATTGAATTTTATAACTTTTCATGCAGCGATTTTTATGATTTTTAGAAGGAATTGATTCAAATGAAGGCTCCATAATTTCTCCGTTATGAATCCATATAAAATCGGGATTACCTTCTTCTACGATTTTTGCGTGCCCTTCGTCGTTGACATCAATTATTGAAAAAGTTGAATAACTTATTTTTCTAACTTGGCAAACAGGCAGAGAATTCATTACAATTTCTGCCGCATCTTTAATAGGAATTTGGTCGCCTTCAACAAATTTTAACAGCATTGTCGCAGTCATACAAGACAAAATGTTCGCTTTTATACCTGAACCCAATCCGTCTGATAAAACCGCAATAAGTTTTGCTTCATCGGGGTATCTTTTTGATACGAAATAATCTCCGAATGCATTTTGGTTATATTTTTTTATTTGGTGGCAATCGATATCGATGAACATAATGTAGAAGTTTAGAGGCTTAGAGGCTTAGAAGCAAAGCTTAATAATTTAAATAGGCTTATGCATCTACACATCTGTACATCTATACTTTTTTATCCTCCTTATCATCATAATCGTTCGCTATTGAATTTAACAGCGTTTCAGTTTCGACCATGTGCTCACCCAAAAGGCAGGCAATTTCCTGAACGATTGAGATGTTTTTGGAAATAACTTCGCGAGCTTTTTCCGAAATTTTCTCTCTTGTTGTTTCTGTTTGAGTAACATCTGTTATAACCGCACCCACTATTTCGTTTTCTTCAATAGTGAATGCGTTTATATCATACAATTTGTCCTTAACCGCATAATGCTCTTTATGCAAATCTTTCCCCGTTTTTAATATTGTTGAAAAAATATCAGCAAAATCTACAATTCTGTCAATAGAAGCTCCCAATAACCCGTCAGGTCTTGATTTGAAAATTTCATACATCTCACCTGTAAACATCTTCATAAAACTGTCATTAGCTTCCAAAATCTTCATATTATTATCAACCATAACAATAGCTGACGGCATACAACGAAGCATTGCCGCTGCTTTTCTCATTGCAATTTTTCGCATATATGAAACACACATTGAAGTTTCCGCAACCCCGTCTAATAATGCCACAGCAAGCTCTCTGCAGGAAGAATATCCGCAGCCGCCGCAATTTAGTTCGTCATCTTGTGAATGTTTACCGATTTTTTTCAATGCTTGTTGAATTTCTTCCAAGGAATATTCCGTTTTAGCTACTGCTTTTGGGGAATATTCACATTCTACAACAGTTTGAGCCTTTTGCGGAATTTCATCTCTTGATTTAACTTTGTACATAACATCGCTGATTGAACTTATGCTTGCTTTATTTGATGCAATACAAGGTCCTGTTATACAACCGGACTCGCAAGCTAATGCTTCAACAAACACAGGAACTTCCAATTTGTCCGGCTCAAGATTGTCTAAAGCTTTTTCAAATGCGGGAATTGTACAAACTTCCATAAGCTGGACGTTTGGTTTTATTCCGACTTTTTTAATTGTTTCATTCATTCCGCCGTTTATCGGATATAATGTCCCTTCATGAGCACTATACGGAACAAATTCATAATCATTTTCTTTTTTTATTTCGGAAATATCACCGATTTCATCTGCTATCCAAAATTTTAATTCTTCAAATGTTATGGAGACATCTATTAATCCGTCATCTTCATCCGCTTCATTTTTTTTGCCGATACATGGTCCGATAAATACTACTGCTATATCTTCCCCGTATTTATCCTTCAACATTCTGGCATGTGTTTTGGCAGGAGAACCGACAGGAGTTATATATTTTGCAAATTCTGGTTTGTAAATCCTTATATAATCAACAATTACAGGACAAGCACTTGAAATCAGCAACCCTTTTTCCATATTGTTCAAAACTTCCGCATCATGTATAGAAACTTCCTGAGCACCTAATGCGGTTTCTGACACCTCTTTAAAACCTAATCTTTTTAAAACGGCAATCATTTTTTTTGCGGAGTTTTCAAAAACAGAACGCCAGGATGGTGCTAAAGATACATAAACATCTTTTTTTGCTATAAAAAGATTTTTTACTTTTTCTAAATCAGTTCTTACACATTTTGCGTTTGTCGGACACACTTGAACACAAGTTCCGCATGAAATACATTTTTCTGCAATAACCGATGCGTGGTCATTTTCTATTTTGATTGCTTTTACAGGGCAATGTCTGACGCATTTATAACAGTCTTTACATTCATTTGTCAATGTATATACAGGATGCTGTGCTTGTGTAACCATAATATTTCTTGAACTCCTTTTTCAAAACCCAGATATGTCTTTAATCTTTTATTGATGCCAGAATTTCTTTCAATTTTTCTTCATCAACTTCGTCATAAGATTTATCATCAACAAAAATATGCGGACCGTTTTCGCAATTGTTTTGACAATGTGCACCGACTAAATCTATTTCAGTATCCAAGTTATTTTCTTTTATGTAGTTTTCTATATATTCAAGGTTGTTCATGTTGCCTCTTGCAAAACATGAACTTCCCATACAAACTTTTACTTTATGTTGCGGCATATCTTCCTCGCTAATTTTTTAAAATTAAATATATACTTTTATTTTAGTATACGAAAAAATATATAGCAAGAACTTAATTTCTGTGAAAATCTTTACTAATGGTAAAGATTTTTGTCAAAATAGTTGTGTTTATGCTATTATATAAGAAAAGAAGTTATGATTAGGGGAGAAATACATGTCAGAAAATTTGACTAATACGGATAACGCGGTAGAGGCATTAGAAGTTGCCGCAGAAAATATTGCTCAAGACGAATTAAGAAAACAAATAAACGAAGAATTTGTAGACCCTTCAGGCGGCGTGCATGAAGAACTTGAAACACATACCTCCGAAGATTACGGTGCAGGAAATATTCGTGTTTTGGAAGGTTTGGAAGCCGTTCGTGTAAGACCGGGGATGTATATCGGCTCAACTTCTCAAAGAGGTTTGCACCATTGTATATATGAAATTGTAGATAACTCTATCGATGAATCTTTGGCAGGTTTTTGTACCGATATTTATGTGACTATAAATAAAGATAACAGCGTAACTGTTGAAGATAACGGGCGTGGTATACCTGTTGATATAAAAGAAGGAACGGGAAAATCCGCTTTAGAAATTGTTCATACAGTACTTCACGCAGGCGGAAAATTCGGTGATGGCGGATATAAAGTATCAGGCGGTTTGCACGGCGTTGGTGCATCTGTTGTAAACGCATTATCGGAAAAATACATTGTAGAAGTTTCACGTCAAGGTTATGTATGGCGTCAGGAATATATGCGCGGCGAACCTATGGCTCCTGTTGAAAAAGGGGAAGCAACTGATAAAACAGGTACAAAAACAACCTTTTGGCCTGACCCTGAAATATTTACCGAAACTACTGAAATCGATTCGGAAGTTATCGGCACACGTTTAAGAGAAATGGCTTTCTTAAATAAAGGTTTGAAAATTATATTCAAGCATCCCGGAATGGAAGAAGCCGAAATTTTCCACTATGAAGGCGGTATCGGAAGTTATGTCGAATTTTTAAATAAAAACAAAACTGTTTTACATGACAAACCGATTTATATAGATAAAATTGTTGGTGAAATTCAGGTTGAAGTTGCAATGCAATATACCGATTCATATCAGGAAAATATTTTATCTTTTGCAAATAATATCAATACACACTTTGGCGGAACACATTTAACAGGTTTCAGAAACGCAATTACTCGTGTATTAAATGACTATGCAAGAAAAAATAAAATCCTGAAAGATTCAGACCAAAACCTATCGGGTGATGACGTTAGAGAAGGTTTAACAGCAATTGTTTCCGTAAAAATACCTAATCCTGAATTTGAAGGACAAACAAAAGAAAAATTAGGTTCTATTGAAGCGTTAGGTGCGGTTCAAGATGCAGTAAGAGATAAATTGCAAGAATGGCTTGAATTCAATCCGAAAATGGCAAAAGCTATTTTGGAAAAAACATTACAAGCTCAACGAGCAAGAGAAGCCGCAAGAAAAGCAAGGGAATTGACAAGACGTAAGACTGTTTTGGAAAATTCAACCCTGCCTGGAAAACTTGCAGACTGTTCAAACAGAGATCCGTCCCAATGCGAAATTTTTCTTGTTGAGGGTGATTCCGCAGGCGGTTCTGCTAAACAGGGCAGAAACAGAATGTTCCAAGCTATTTTGCCTTTGAGAGGTAAAATCCTTAACGTTGAAAAAGCAAGATTGGACAGAATTTATGCTAATAATGAAATTCAATCAATGGTTCAGGCATTCGGTATAAAAATCAGCCGAAACCAAGACGAAGTTGAAATTGATAAACTTCGTTATCATAAAATTATCATAATGACCGATGCTGATGTTGACGGTGCACACATCAGAACTTTGATGTTGACCTTCTTCTTTAGGTATGCAAGACCTTTGATTGAAAACGGTTATGTTTATATTGCTCAACCGCCGTTATTCAAAGTTACTCAAGGTAAAACTTCGGAATATTTATTCAATGAACACGTCTTGGATAAAATGCTTAAAGAACGCGGTATCAAGAATTTAACATTATCCGATAAATCAAAGAAAAATGCTAAATCAGGCGATGAGTTATTAGGTTTGATTAAAAATATGACAGAATTCTATCGTTCATATAATAACCCTATTTTGAACTTGTATCCTGCAGTATTTTTAAGAGGTTTGGTACGTTCAAATATAGAACTTGCCGATTTTGATTCGCAAAGCAAAATGAATGAGCATTGTGAATACTTAAATCACTATTTGATAGACCACGCAAAGAATTACAATATTGCGGAAGCTGAAAATTATAAAGTAGAAGTAAAATATAATGCAGAAAACTCTAAATATTCATTTGTTTTACACCTAAATGACGAAGAACACGTTGTATTGCAGCAAAATATCATCAAGAGTTCTGAATACAAGAGATTAAAAGAATCTTATCCGTTAATTCGTGATTTCTTGATTGAAGAAACAGACGGTTTGATTTTAGAAACAGATACCGAAAAAATTGAAATCAATTCGTTTGAAAAATTGCAAAAAACAATTGATGACAGAGGTCAAAGAGGATTACAAATTCAACGTTTCAAAGGTTTAGGCGAAATGATGCCTCAACAACTTTGGGAAACAACAATGGACCCTGCTACAAGAACATTGTTGAAGGTTAATATTGAAGATGCAATGATTTGCGACCAATTATTTGATGTATTAATGGGTGACAGAGTTGAACCGCGCAGAGATTTTAT
Source organism: Cyanobacteria bacterium UBA3301 (assembly GCA_002361485.1). Lineage (GTDB taxonomy): Bacteria > Cyanobacteriota > Vampirovibrionia > Gastranaerophilales > Gastranaerophilaceae > Zag111. Next base: position 55,617 of record DESZ01000025.1, read on the forward strand.
TCAATCCAACGCGGTTTATGCAACAAATATTGATACCTAGTATATTTCGATATTTTATAATGATTAAAAAAACCTCTCCCGTTAAAAAGGAGAGGTTTTTAGATTATGCTTAAATTAAAAAATTTAATCACCTCTTCCCTTTACATGCAAGGGAAGGGAAAAGTTTATCCTCTAAAATTACGTTCAATGTCTTGCCATAATGGCATAACATATTCGTTCCACCAGCCGTCATATTCTTGGGCGTATTTTTCTCCCGTTAATTCATTGAATTTATTTTTATTTGCAGGATCTAAAATTCTTCTGAAAATATTTTGTATAGGTGCAGGAGAAGAAGATTTTTCAGCTTTAGTATCAATAAGACGTATGACTCCGTTTGCAATACCTCCCTGTACTTCATAAAAATCTTTACTCGTATTTTCTACAAACGGATAAAGAATGACTTGTGAAGGATGATGTCCTAATGCATCAATGATTTTTGTCATAAGTTGAGAATTTTCTTTTGTAGCGCAGCTGTTAAATTTTTTCAATTGTACGCTGTTTACGATTCGAACCCCAAAATTTGGGCCCGATATGGTATTTACTTGCATATTTATACTCCTCCTAAAATGAGACCAAATTTATTATAACTTAAAAAATAAATTTATACATTATCTACACAATATTTAATATAATAGTTGCACAAAATCCGTATTCATCATCGGATGATAGTTTAATAGAACCGTTCATTGCCTCAATTAAACCTTTTACTATAAACAAGCCCAAACCTGTTCCGCGCGTTGTCCTTGTCATATTATCATCAAGCCGCACAAATTTATCAAATAACGTGTCCAGTTTCTTTTGCGGGATTTTGTCACATTTATTTTTAACGGATATAATCGCTTTATTACCTTCAACTTTTGTATCGACAACAATTTGAGTATCAGGGTAAGCGTATTTTACGGCGTTTTCGTATAAATTCACAAACACCTGTTCCAATCTGCCTTTATCCGCAAAAACTTGAGGAAAATCTTCTGCCAAGTTGACGATTATTTCATGCCCGTCGTGTTTTCTCAAAAGTAATTCAGATTGTTCAAAAACTTCGTTTAGCCAAACTTCGGTATTAACCGTTCTTAAGCGCATTCCTTCAATATCAGGAATAGTTAATAAATCTTCTATCAATCTTTTTAATCGTTCTGATTGTTCTTTTATTATTCTCAAAGATTTTTGTTTTGTTTCTTCATCTATTACGATATCTTGGCGCATTAAACGAGAGGTATAACCTTGAATACTTGTTAATGGAGTGCGCAATTCGTGACTGACAGTATCTAAAAGGTTTGAACGAAATTCGTTTAATTCTTTTAATTCTTTATTTTTTTCGGTTAATTCAATGTATGATTTATGAATTTCAGATGCCATTGTATTAAATTCATTAGCTAAAAATACTAATTCGTAAGGGGTGAAATATGTTTTTAACAAACGAATTTGATGTTCATAATTTCCTTTAGACAGAGCCATTATTGCTTTGAACAATTGTCTTATATTTATGTATAAATAGAAAATATAAAACCCGATAAGAATCATTGTCGATAAAATTGCAACTAAAACCGATAAAATGATTTTTACCCTATTATCAATAATAGCTTTTTTGGCAATACTTTTTGTTGTTCGTACAATAATCGTAAAATCAGGATTTTTACTTTTTAAATAAACACTCGGCTGGTTCTTTTCATCACCGAACAATACCGGTTCATCTTCAAGCATTTCTTCTTTTGGCGGAAGCATAGAAATTGTATCTTTAAATACATTTTCCGTATAATTGTGGGAAGCTATAAGATTATTATTCGCGCCTATTATATAAACTTGTCTTGAATCATCTTCTAAAGATTTGAATAACTGAGTATCAACATTATTTGAATTAAATGTTAAAACAAGAAATGAACCGTCTTTCATCTGTGTAGAAAGAATTGCGTGTTCTTCTTCTTTGGCATCAGTTTTTGCTTTATTCAATTCGTCTTGTGTTTTCAGCATGAATATTTCGTGGCTGTGAGGGTATTTGTCCGCAATATCTTTCAAGAATTTGTTTCTCTGTGATGATGGTAAAAACTCTAATGAATCTGCGATTTGCGATAATGTTGTTTCATTTAACCTGATTAAAAAATCCATTTCATCGGAAACCATACTTGCTACAAGTATGGCGGATTCTCTTAATTGATGCCTGACGGATTGCTGATTAATATTGTTTATGACAAAACCGCTGATTGCCATCGGAATAACAACCGCAAAGAAAAATACTATTGCGATTTGTTCGATAATTTTTAATCTTTTAAGTTTAAATTTTCTCATCAGAAATCCTTTAGCCAAACGGTGTCAATTTATATCCGACATTTGTTACTGTATGAAGATATTTTGGAGTTTTTGCATTAGGTTCAATTTTATTTCTCAAACCACCGACATGAACCCTTAACATCCTTACATCTTCATTACTGTCATATCCCCAAACCTCGTCTAACAATGTTGCTAATGTTACGGGATGATTGAAATGCTGCATTAGACAGTATAAAATCTCAAATTCCGTCGGAGTCAGTTTCATTTTTTTATTAACAATTACCGCTTCTAAAGATTCAGGAAATATTTCAATATCACCGCTTCGCAAAATTTCATTTGATAGAGGTGTTTGTTCCGTATTGATTTCGTTTCTTCTTAACAAAACTCTTATTCTCAACAAAACTTCCTGAACATCAAACGGTTTAACCAAATAATCATCAGCCCCGCAATCAAAGCCTGATGTTTTATCTTCTATTGTTCCTTTTGCCGTAAGCATTAAGATAGGAATTGATAATTTTGCATTTCTTATATTTTTACAAACATCAAATCCGTTCATTTTAGGCATCATAACATCCAATAAAATTAAATCATACGAATTATTCAAGGCTTTATTCAAACCTTCTAAACCGTCATGTGCGGTATCTACAAAATATCCGCTTGAACGGACGTCAAATTCCAAAAGCTCTCTTATTTCATCATCATCATCGACGATTAATATTCTTTTTTGGCTTTCCACTATACAAACTCCTTTTTTATGTATATTTTACAAAACAGAAGTATTTTTTGCAAGAAAACTTTTACAATAATAGACATTCTCTAAATTTTTTATTATACTGTTTATTATGAAAAAAATAATCCTATTTTTAATTTTAACTTTATTGACATTTACTTCTGTAAATTCAACTGCCGAAGCATCTTTGGTATCTTCCGCAAAATACAGACATGAACTGCAAAAAGAAAATAAAAAAGATATCAAACAGATAAAAGAATTGTTTAAAGTCTATACCGCATTTGCAAATAAACATGATATAAAAGCAATCGCACCTTTGTATGCGGATAATTATATAAATAATGACGGGTTTAATAAAGAAGCATATCTAAAATCCGCTCAGGAAACTTGGGATGAATGCAAAGATATAACTTATGAAATAAAAATTTTATCAATAGAAATTAAAGGGGATCACGCAACTGTTGATGTTGATGAAACTGCAGTAGGAACAGTATTTGAAAAATCTGAAACATTTGCCGTTGCAGGAGAAATTCACGCAAAATCAAAGGGATTATATAATTTAATCCGAATAAACGGGAGATGGCTAATTTCGGGCGAAACTATTATTTCTGATGAATCTTCCCTGTTATATGGTGATGCAAGGTTTATGAATATAGAATTATTTGCACCAAATCAAGTATCATCAGGCGAATCATATACAACAACAGTAAAAGTTGATGCGGGAGATGATACGGTTATTGTCGGTTCAATTGAACATGACCCGATTATGTATCCGTCTGATATTCCGAACGGCCCGTTAAGAACAATGCCTGAATCTAAAATTTTGGAAAGAGTAATCAAAGCAAATACAGATAACCTCAATGAATATACGGTTGCATCATTGGCTATTTCCAAAGCTAAACCTACAACATACGGAACCTTTAAAGTATATTTGGCAGGCATGGCTTGTATTATGAAAAGAGTAAACGTAATTCCGAAAAATAATTTTATTAAATTGGAAGAAAAAGATAAGAAAACAGAGGAAAAAATATGAACTCTAATGTATTAAAATATTTATTTTTTATAGCTTGTTTTGTTTTTTGGTTATTTTTGGCATTATTTTCCTCAAAATTGATTGTAGATAATGTAACTTCAGGTCATCATTATTCAAATGCGGTTTTTAGCCTTACATATTTAAAAAACAGCGGTGCAGCATTCAGTTTGCTTGAAAACGCAAGAGAATTTTTAATAATTGTATCCATTGTTGCAACAACTTTTTTATGTCTTTATGTTCATAATAATAAAGGGATACATCTTGTTGCGACATCGTTTATTGCATTGTTATGTGCGGGAATTATGGCGAATTGCCACGAACGAATTGTTTTAGGCTATGTTCGTGATTATATACATTTGAATTTTATGAATTTCCCTGTATTTAATATGGCGGATATTTTTATAACAATCGGTGTTATTGCACTTATCGGGATACTGCTTGTTTATAAAAGGTAAAAATGCTACTTATAACAGACGAAAACTCAATAGATACAAGGCTTGATATATATTTATCACAACTATATGACAACATTTCGCGCTCGAAAATTCAATCTGCAATTAAGGGCGGAAAAGTTTTAATTAACGGTGAAGTCAAAAAACCATCATACAGTTTAAAATTTGATGATAGGGTGGAATTTGAAAATCTTGAGCCTGATAAAATTATAGAAATAGAACCTGAAAATATTCCGTTAGAAGTTGTTTGGGAAGATGAAAATATGGCGGTTATAAATAAACCGTCAGGGATGCTTACCCATCCGACTTTTATAGAAACGACAGGGACGTTAGTCAATGCGCTATTGTATAAATTCGGACAAAATCTTTCGGATACAAACGGAGAATTTCGCCGCGGAATTGTTCATCGTTTGGACAGAAACACATCAGGGCTATTAATGATAGCAAAAAATAATAAAACGCATGAATATTTGGCAAATATAATTAAAGAGCATCAGTTAACAAAGAAATATCATGCGGTTTTAAAAGGTTTTTACCCGAACGAAACAGATATAATTTCAGAACCAATCGGAAGAAATAATGTTAACCCTAAAAAAATGGCAGTACGTTCTGACGGACGTCCGAGTCTGACTAAACTAAAAGTGTTAGAACATTTCGGCTCGGAAGCAACTTATGTCGAATTAGAACTTGTAACAGGCAGAACTCACCAAATAAGAGTTCATACAAGTTTTAAAAAACATCCGGTCTATAACGATACATTATATGGTGCAGGAGAAGGAAAAGTTAAAACCCAAGAGCAAGTTTTACAATCTTTTTATTTAAAATTTGCCAAACCGTTTTCGTCGTCTATAATAGAATTAGAAATAGAACCGGATGAAAAACTTTCAAAAGTTCTTACATATTTCAGAAACAGGAGCGATTTATGAAAAAATTATTTTTCTTTTTAAGTATAATCATTTTATTATCAGTTGTTTACATAGCATTAATCAACACTTCATCGTATGTTGATGTAAATTGGCTAAAAGGCGGGCATTATACTGCAGACTTAACAAAAGCAATTCGTTTATCTTCATATACATTACTTGTTTTAATAGCAGGAATATTTTCAGGCGCAGGAACAGTCGGACTGTTTTTAGGAGTTCAAAAAGATAAAGTAAAAGCATATAAAAGAGAGTTGGAAAAATCTTCCGTAACCGGCGAAGCAAACGCTTCAAAAGTTTCCGTATTGGAAGCAAAAATCCAAACTTTAGAAAAAGCATTCACATCAGTTGTTGATGAACGTACAAAAATGGAAGTTCAAATAAAAAATCTTAATTCCGAAATAGATGCTTTAAATAAAAAGAATAATTAATGTTTGTAAAATATGTTTATAAAAAATAAAGCCTGTACTTTTTAGTACAGGCTATAAATTGAAGTTTACAACTATCCTATTTTTACTCTCTTCTTAAAGCTTTTTACTTTACTCCCTTAATAAACTAGATATATAAAATAAAGTCTTTACTCTTCTTTTTAAAAAATATCCCTAATCTCCAGCTTCAAAATTACTACTCAATATTTCTCTTTTCCCTTTCCAAACTACTTGACCATCACCTCTTTACTCTTTCTCTTTCCCTTCTACTCCTTAGTAAAGTTTTTTACTCTACTTCCCTTCCTTTATCCGGCAACCATATCGGCTTGCTTTCTATACATATTACTCTAGTCTTAAATCTGAATAATTACAAGTAAAAAAATTATAATAAATTTTTACAATTGCCCATGCCCCTAGAACTATATGAAAAAATTCATGTTATTAATTCTTAATGAAGAAAATTTAATGAAATCTTGTAAATTTTTTCATAAATTTTATTTGACAATACAAAATTACAGGATTTTTCTTTACCATGCTTTTTATCATGTGGATATTATATTAAATTTATGCTATATTTTGATTAAAAGGGTTTTATGAAAAGATTTTATGAAACAAATACAATAACATATAATTTAATGTCGTTCAGCGCATTTAAGGCTATAATCATTTTTACTGCTTGTTTGGAAGGCCCTAAATCTTATGAAGAACTTCAGTATATTTTGGAGTCTCATCCGTATATTCAAGATTCTGTATCTATTGATACTATAAGAATTTATTTGAATTCTTTAAAAAAAATGGGATGCTGCGTAAACAGAACAACAGAACATAAAATTGCTAAATATTATATAGAAAAACATCCGTTTGAATTAAGAATAAATGATTCTCAGGTAAAAAGCATTATAAAAATTTTTAAAGCGATATCAAAATCAATTGATTTTGAAGATTTTATTGCATTAACAAGTTTGTTTGAAAAGTTTTCAGTGTATGTAATAAATGAAGATTTGCGGGAAGAATTATTAAATATTTCTCCTTTGAAGAATATTAATAACGATTTGATAAATGATTTAAGAAAATATGTAAATAATAAAAATGAGATAACAGTCTCTTATAATTCAAAAAATTCAGGGTTGGAAGATATAGTAATCCTCACCGATAAACTCTATATAGAAAACGGTAAATTGTATTTATCAGGTTTAAATTCAAAATATAAAACATATACAAAATTTCCGGCGGAAAAAATTATGGAAATAAAAAGTGTAAATATAAATAAACCGGAATTATCTCTGCCTGAGCTTACTGTTTTGTATGAGTATGAAAAGCAGGATGATGCACAAATTGAATTATTGCCAAACGAAAGAATAGTAAAAGAAACCAAATATAAATATTTAATAGAAATAGTTTCAAAAAATAAGTTTGATATTATTCAAAGAATATTGTTTCATAATAACAAATGTAAGGTTATTTCTCCTGATGATTTTCAACGGGAAATTATTAATTGTTTAAAGCAGATGAAAGAAGGTTATTTTGGCAAACAGTAATGAAAAATTGAATAACGGTTGTCTGAAAATCTTCAAATTTCTTGATTTGTTATATGAAGATATAGCTTATTATGAAGATGTAATAAATATTTTTAAAGATGAGGTAAATGAACAATCAGAGAATAATCTTCAGGTAGTTTTGAATAAGCATATTAATACTTTAAAAGTTTTTGGTATAAAAATTGTGAAGCAAAACGGCAAATATATTCTTGAATCCGGTTTGTTTACTATGGGTTTATCAAAATCTGATTTGAAATCAATAAGTATTTTGTCTAAAGCAATTGAAAATTTTCCTGACGAGAAGTGTAAAAAAAATATAAATGATTTGATAGAAGCAATCAAATTGCGCATAAATAATGATGATAAAAATATGCTGACAAATTTAGCTGACGATTATAATTTTCCGTTTTATTATCAGGATATTAAAACACAGATAGAAACTTGTAAAAAAATATGTGAAAACGGTTTTTTAACAGAAATTACATATAAAAAGAATAAAAAAATTATCAAAATTAAATGTAAGCCGCAGGAACTTGTATATGATACTAAAACAGTTTATATATTGGTTCATGACACAAAGAAATATGTACAGCAAAAAATACCTCTGCCAAATATATTGAATATAGTGGAAAATCATTCGCGCGGGGTGGACAAAACAATAAGTATGACTGTGGTTTTCCGACTAAAAGGCAAATTGGCAAAAATATACAGAATGCGTCCGCATGAATATTTGCGCAACAAGGAATCTGACGGCAGTATTGTTATCGTAAATAAAGATGAGCCGTTCGATGAATTGATAGCCAGATTAATGAGGTATATGGATTTGTGTGAAATAATTTCACCGCAATTTATGCGTGATAAAATGATAGAAACAATCAATGAAACATTGAAAAAATATAAAGAGGGGAAAAAATGAAAAAAAGAATAATATTATTAATTGCATTTTTAATTGGCGCAACGGCAGCACTTGCTGCGACATATAAGGTAAATACTTCAGGAGTTGTCAAATCTTCCGGAAATGTAATTTCACCATCCGCAAATACAACCAACCAGAATTATTACAACAATTATAGTGCACAAAACTATGTAGCATCTAATATGGTGAATACCAATCCTGTTGAAATAATCGAGATAGTAATGGATTATTCTGGTTCAATGGCAAATTGGATAGGGGTTGCCAAAAGAAGCATGACATCAATAGTCAGTCAAATTTCACCGTCAACTCAGTTGGGATTTAGGGTTTTTGGGCATGACAATTACGGGAATAATCCTTCAGGCAGTGTAGTACAAGAAGTCAAACGCATGGTAAAAAAAGGCAACAAAGTTACCGTCGTGACTCAAAAGGGACCTGTTGGGTCAATATCTGGGGCATGCAGTGCAACACAACAAGTTGCACCAATCAATCAGGCAAATGCATCCCTACTTTTAACAGGCATGAATTCTGTTGATATCGGCGGAGCAACACCGATGGTTTATGCACTCGACAGAACCGTTTATCAGGATTTTGCCAATTTTGATACAGTAACGCCGAAGAAAATTGTTTTAATAACGGACGGCGGAGAAAATTGCGGGGGCAATCCTTGCGAATTTGCAAAAAGATTAATGCAGAAAAGAAGTGATGTACATATAGATGTTGTATTGGTTTCTTCGTATTCAAAGGCACTCACATGTTTAGCAACAACAACCGGCGGACATTTTTATAACATAAATAATTTATCTGATTTTTCGACTGTTATAAACAAATCTATTCAATCGCAGCCTAATCCGACACCTTCAGGTGCAACACAAAAGCCGTCGGAACAAAACTACGAATTTATTGATTTTAATGAAGGACAATAATTTTACAATTTGTGCATGATAAAATATTTTTAATGAAATACGTTAAAATATTTACATCTACGATAATATCTTTTGTGATAATTTCTGTTTTAGGGAGTTATGTTTTTTTCATTTTCGGGTTACCGAAAGTTTTAACTTCAAACAGAAATGTTTCCAAATATGAAAAGTTTTTATCCGATAAAATCGGGGTGCCTGTGTCTATACGCGGTTTGGACATAAAAACAAAACCGAATTTAGAAATAATTGCGAATGCAAAATTGATAAAAAGTAATTCCGTAAAAAATGAAAATCTTGGTGAAATTAAAAATTTAAAATATCAGGCAAATTTATTAAATTTTAAGCATGGAAAACTTGATGCGGACAGCATTTTTATTGATTTACATACTTTGCAAAAATATATTACAACAAGTGGAACACAAGAGAATAAACCTATAAATATAACATATTATCCGTCGATAAACATAAAAACAGCAAAGGTTTTACTTGATGAAAAAACTTTTATAGATATTGATTATATTAAATCCGATAAAAGTTTTGGGAAAATAAAAACGATTTTATCGGCAAAAATTAATTCACCATACACCAAAACACCTGTTATTATTGGTGCAGATGGCGCAATAATTTATTCAAACAAACTATCTTTTGAAGATTTTTCTGTAAAAGCAGAAAATTCTAAATTATTTTTATCAGGTGATAAATCAAACCTGCACCTTTATGGTAAAGGCTTGCCAATAGCAGAATTAGAGCAAAGTTTTCTTTATTTTTATCATATAAAGCATCCGCATAAAAAGAATTTTATAGAAAATTTTTATAATATGAGCGGGAGTTTAGATGTTGATTTAGTATTGAAGAACGGAAAAATCAAAGGAGATTGTATCGGGTATAATTTAAAAGCTTTATTTTCAAATTTTAAATTCCCGATAAATTTACCTAAAACGGTTTTCGTTTTTGATGATAAAACTATTAAAGCTGATACAAGGGGAACTTTTGGTGGAGAACCGGTAAATACGGATTTTTTGTTAACGGGGTTGTTGACTGATGATTTGCATATAAAAGGAAATGTATCGTCTAAATTAACAAACAAATTTAGCGCAAAATACTTCCGGCCTGTTCAAATAAAAGGAAATGCAGATGCAAAAGTTCAATATCATACCAATAACGGCAAAGTGAAAGTCGATTATTCTCTAACTGTCCCGAAAAATTCCGATTTGATATCCGAATACGGCAATTTGGGTTCAATAGAACGTACAAGACGAATAACCATGCAAACTCAAAAAAACGGTGAACCAATAAAAGTTGTCAATTATGATTATTCTTTTGTTGATAATAGTAAAAGCGAAAAACTGATGTCTGGCGAAGGATTGTTTGATAAGAAAAACGGGCATTATGCTCCTCAATATTTTACATTAAAAACTAACGGTGATATTTCCGTAAATATTATCAGATCATTTCTAAGAGACTATATTGTAAACGGTACATTTGATGCGGATTTAAGATATGATTTTGCGCCAAAGACTTTGCTCGGAATAATGAATTTATATAATATATCGCATGCCGACTTTTTAAACTTAAATAAAACAAATATAAATGTTACTAAAGACAAATTGCTATTGAAAACGGAAGGAACTTTTTACGGCTCTCCCGTGACAGCAAAAGCAGTTGCCGATAATAATTTCAGGCATAACATTTTTGTTCATGATATAGATGTGCATTTAGATAATTTCTTTGTACAAAGGGGCAAATTAACATCTATCCCATCAAAGTTTAACAAAGGTCAAAAACTGCAAATAAGACCTAAAAAAGATTTATTATCTGATATTACGGTAGAACAAGGCAGAGTAAAAGTTGATAAAATATACAGCCGAAAATTTGATGTAACAAATGTCGATATTCAAGGCTCATTAAAAAATAATATTGCTAATTTTGTAATTCCAAAAGCTCAATATGCAAAAGGTTTATTGAGCGCAAAAGGAATATATAATCTTGCAGATTATTCTTCGGATATAGAATTTTTTGCATCAGATGTTGATTCTAATGAAGTTGCAACCAATTTCTTTAAATTAAAAAATCAGGTTCAAGGAGATGCTTTTGCAACACTTCATGTTCGTACGAAAAATAAATTAAACGACATTAAAGCGGAGGCAACATTTGCTATTTCAGACGGGTTTTTACCATCTATCGGCTCGCGGGAATTTGTAGTAAACAGCTCGAAGAAAAAATCAAATTCTAAATTGTCAAAATTTAATCATAAACTAATTGAAAAATTGAATATAAAATTAACCTTGTCTAAAATTATTAATATAGATTTTTCAAAACCAAATCAATTCTATTCAAATTTATACGGAACATTTAATATTGATAATGAAGAAGTACATAACGCCAGAATATTTTCTAAAAGTGATTTGTTATCACTATTTATAGAAGGGGATTATAATATTGATAATGAATACGGCAAATTATGTCTTTGGGGAAGAAGGGATAAAACAGAAGCAAAAAAAATACGTATATTTAAAATACCTTTTAATTTAATTTATCGTATAGTTTTTCGTCCGGAGCATTCAAAAGATATGTATCAGGATAAAATAAAACTTATTCCTGATATAAAAACAACAATTGCATCCGATATTTCATTATTCCGAATATTTGTCAGCGGAAACTTAAATTCATCTGATAAATTAAAAGTTGAAATGAAAGATTTAAGATAAAAACAAATTTGTAAAAATTTGATTTTTTCGTAAAATATAATCAAAGGATTTGTATGAAAAAGTTCGGAATATTTGTTTTAATATGTTTTTTAACTTGTTTTACTGCAGCCAAAGCCGTTGTAATTACACCTCAAAGTGTTCAAACAACAAAACAATTGGCATATCTGCCTTATAGTCAATATTTAAAATACTATGTCATTGACGAAGAACGTATAAAGCTTATATTCAAAAGATTATCCCAAGACGAAGATAAAGAATATCAATCCAGTTTATCAAAAGAAGAAAAACAAAATTACAAATATGTAAAAAAAGTTCAAGAGCTTATAGATAGAGGAGCATGGGGAGAAGCATTATATAAATATGCGGAATTTTATCCTGCATGGGTGCAATATTACAGTCGTTGTTTAGAAATAAAGAATTATCCTGAAGCAATTCGTACGTTAGAGCGCCTTCGCAGTATGGATAGTCATTATGCAATATTTAGTGAAGATGTTATAAATAATGAATTCGGTCGTGTTCTTTATTTAAATGGTGATTATCCGCAGGCTTTGCAATATTTCAAAATGTATGAAAATACGGGCAAGCCTTCTATATATTCATATATGGCAAATTGTTATTTTAAAATGGATGAATATGGTGAAGCAATCGGATATATAAGAAAAATTCCAAATCCTTCGTATGAAGATAATGAGTTACTGTACACAATATATATGCAAAAAAATAATACTCTTCAAGCTCATAATATTGCAAAAGTTCTGTTAAATCAGCGATATAATTACAACAATTTGATGAAGCTTCAGGCTACATCTCAAAATGATTCAGACCGATTGAAATATGCATATCAGGCTCGTAATTCTACAATGAATGAAAACGAAATTTCTCAGGCAAATGCGATTATTGCAAATATTGAGCAAAGAAATTTGGAAAGGCAAGTGTCAAGCCATGGTCAATTTATAAGAATACCTGTTTGGAACGATTTTCTGGTAAAACTTCCCGATAATGTATCGAGCGCGGAAATTTGCTCAAAACAGGATGAATTTTTCAGAACGGCAAAAGATTACATAAAACGATATCAAGGGCAACAATTGTCAAATGCTTTTCTTTCGCTGAATCAAGATTTTAATAACTATGTTCAAGAAAAACAAAACCAATATTACATTCAAAAACAGGAAGAATTGCAGCAAGCATTGATTGAAAAGCAGGAACGCGACAATTATATTATGCAGCAAATGATAGAACAGCAAAGATTACAAAGAATGGAACGGTTGTATTTTTTATCTCATCCGTATGAAAATATGTATAATCCGTACGGAAACAGTTATTGGTGGTAATAATTATTTGTGATAAAATCGCATTATGGAAGAGTTGGAAACAAAACGTGTTATTGCCTTGATGTCAGGCACTTCATGCGACAGTATAGATGCGGGATTGTGTGAAGTTCATCCTGATATGTCTGTTGAACTTATTCAAGGAATAAATTACAAATATCCGCCTCATATCCAATCAAAAATTTTTCAAATTTTTAAACAAGATGCAACCGTTAAAGATATTTGCCAAATGAATTTTGCAATCGGGAAATGTTTTGCGGATGCTTGCAATGTTTTAATAGAAGAATTTGGCAAGCCTGATTTTATTTCAAGCCATGGGCAGACAATTTATCATTATCCGTTTGATGAACAAATCGATAATATCAGTTTAAAAAGCACCCTTCAGATTGGAGAGAGTTCGGTGATTTCACAAGAAACAGGATGTCCTGTAATTTCAAACTTTAGAGAAGCTGATATTGCTCAAAGTGGTCAAGGTGCGCCATTAGTGTGCTTTGCGGATGAAAAATGGTTCAAACCGAAATGCAATAAAGAAAATAAAAATTATGCAATCCAAAATATTGGCGGAATATCAAATGTAACTGTTGTTTCAAAAGATTATGATACCTTTGGGTTTGATACGGGACTGGGAAATATTATGATTGATTATTGTATGAATAAATTTTTCTCACAACCCTATGATAAAGACGGTGATATAGCGCGAGAAGGCATAATTTCTGACAGCTGGTTAGAGTGTTTATTGCAGGATGAATATTATTTTACGGAACCGCCAAAATCAACAGGCAGAGAGTATTTTAACTCGAATTATATAGAAAATATTTTAAAATACGCACCGAAAGACCCGAAAGATATCATTTCAACAGTAACCGCATTAACGGCAAAAACAATAGCACAAGCGTATGAAAGATTTATATACCCGAATTTGGGAATACATGAGGCGGTAATCTGCGGCGGCGGAGCTTATAATAAAACTTTGATGTCATATTTGAGAAAATATTTGCCGTCATATATTGATTTAAAAACTTGCGAAGATTATGGCATATCAAATAATTTTAAAGAGGTTATGGCTTTTGCTTTGTTAGGGTATTGTACATATTACGGTATTCCAAACAATTTGCCTTGCTGCACGGGTGCAAAAAAACGGGTGGTTTTAGGCAAAATCACTGCGTAGAATTTCAATGCGAAGTATGAGCATTAGAAATTCGGGAGAGGGTCTAAATGTTATACTTGAACTCTTATAAGGTTATTTACTTTCATTAAAGAATTATCACTATTAAAGATTTCTATTGCTTTTTGCATGTCCTTTTCTTTACATAATTCTGTAATAACAGTAATATCTGCACTTCCGTCTTTTACTTCTTTTTGAACAATGCTTGCCAGACTTATGTTATTATCTTCGCAGGCTTTTCCGATTTTTCCGATAACTCCCATGCTGTTATTTGCCGTAATTGACAAATAATATTTGTTTTCGGTTTCCGAAATGTCAACCATTTTGGCGTTTTCGCTATGTCGGCATCTCATCATAGGTAACAGATAATCAGTTCTGCCAAGTTCTGAAACGATAGCCAAAATATCACCAACAACAGAACTTGCGGTCGGAAATTCGCCCGCTCCCGGACCTGATAATGTAACTTCTCCGACAGGATGCCCAGTTAAGGTAACAGCATTTGTTACATAATCAATATGCGCTAATGTTTTTGTTTTTGGTACTAACATCGGATGAACACGAACATCAGCTTCTCCGTTTTTATTTAATTCGGCAGAGGCAATAAGTTTTATTTTATATCCCATTTCGTTTGCCGCTTTCATATCTTGCGGACGAATTTTTGTTATTCCTTCTCTGTAAACGTTTTCTAATTTTACACGTTTATTGAACGCAATTGTAGCAAGTGTTGTAATTTTGTATGCCGCATCAAATCCTTCAACATCACCTGTAGGGTTTGTTTCTGCATACCCTAAATCCTGCGCTTCAACTAAAACATCATTATAGGATGCCTGTTGAACATCCATTTTTGTCAGAATATAATTGGTTGTTCCGTTCAAAATAGCTTTAATTTTATTAATTTTATTTCCTGCTAAAATTGTTTTAATAGGCATTATCAACGGAATTCCGCCTGCTATTGCCGCTTCATATAAAACAACTTTATTATGTTCTTCGGCAAAATTGAATAATTCTTCTCCATGTTTTGCCAAGAGTTCTTTATTTGCTGTAACAACGTGCTTTCCGTTTGCTATGGCAGTTTTTATTAAATCAAATGCAGGCTCTGTACCGCCAATTAGTTCTGCAACAATCTGTATTTCAGGATTGTTAACCACTTCGTAGGCATTATCCGTAATAATATTTTCATCCAAATTAGGAATATTTCGTTTTTTATTTTTGTTGTGAACGGCAATCTGAACTATTTCAACATTGTCAAATTCTTGCAATGTTTTATAAACGCCTGTTCCGACGGTTCCCAACCCGATTAAACCGATTTTTATTTTATTTTCCATATTTTGAGTATAACACGAATTGAAATTATAAGCCACAGAATTACGCATCTTTAATATTTTTATAGTAGAATTAAGAAAAAGAATCGAGGGAATTATGTACGAAGGTTTAATTAACAAATATAGACAATATTTGCCTGTTAGTGATACAACTCCGGTTGTTACACTAAATGAAGGAAATACACCGCTGATAAAAGCAGATAATTTAGCGAAAAAAATCGGTCTTGATGCGGAAATATATTTAAAATTTGAGGGTTGTAATCCGACAGGAAGTTTTAAAGACCGCGGAATGACAATGGCTGTTACAAAAGCAAAGGAATCTGGTTCAGGTGCAATAATATGTGCATCGACAGGCAACACTTCCGCATCTGCTGCAGCTTACGGCGCAAAAGCAGGGTTGAAAACTTTTGTATTAATTCCTGACGGGTATATTGCTTTAGGCAAATTATCTCAGGCAATGATGTATGGTGCTGAAATTATTGCTATACAAGGAAATTTTGATAGAGCATTGGAAGTTGTTCGTGAAATTTCTGACAAATATCCTATAACTTTAGTTAATTCGGTTAACCCGTACAGAATTGAGGGTCAAAAAACCGGAGCGTTTGAAATTTGCGAAGCTTTGGGACAAGCTCCTGATTATCACTTTATCCCTGTCGGAAACGCAGGTAATATAACAGCGTATTGGAAGGGTTATAAAGAATGGTTTGAACTTGGCAAAATCCCTGCAAAACCTAAAATGATGGGGTTTGAAGCAGAAGGTGCTGCGGCAATCGTAAAAGGTGAAAGAATTATGAACCCTGAAACGCTTGCAACCGCAATACGAATAGGAAACCCTGCAAGCTGGGAAAAAGCCGAAGCCGCTCGTGACGAAAGTAACGGTATGATTAATTATGTAACCGATGATGAAATTGTTAAAGCGTATAAACTTATCGCTTCATGTGAAGGCGTTTTGGCAGAACCGGCCTCTGCAGCTTCTGTTGCAGGCTTGATTAAAGTTAAAAATCAAGTCAAAGAAGGTTCTAAAATAGTTTGTATATTAACAGGAAACGGATTGAAAGACCCTGATAATGCAATTAAATATTCAAATGCAGATGTTAAAAAGACATCTTCAGAATTAAATGACATTTTAAAAGTTATGAATATTTAGGCTTTATAGGCAACGCTTTTAGGTTCAAAAATTTGAGTATTATTTTGAATAGCGGCTTGTTGTTGTTCAAGTTGAGCTTTTTCATTTGCGGTTTTCAATTTTTCTGCCAAAATTTTCCCTATTTTTTGACCGATAGTTGAAGCCCCGATTGAACCTATAACAAATGTTATGCCTTTTACAACAGGAAGCCATTTTGGGTTTATAGGAAGTTTTGCAAAAATTTTATCTAAGTGTTTTTTCATCATAGCTTCGCATAAAAACATTGCAGACAAATTTCCCGATTCGGAGATTATTGCAGACTGTTTATCGTCTGCAAGTAAAACATTTAATCCGCTTGAGCATACGATTAAAGGATTTACATTATTTTTTGCAAAATTAACGGCTTTTGTTATTCCTTTGAAAACTTTATCACTTTCTGCTACTTCTTTACAAACATTAGCAGCTTTTTTAATTGTGTTTGAAAAAATATTGTTATATCTCATACTCTCTGCAACAATGCCTGCTGTCTGCCCAACTGCAACAGGAAGTCTGCCGATTTCACCATTTGTGGTTCTGTTGGCATTTCTTACGGAAAATATACCTGTTGCTACTGCACTGTACATAAAACAATATAACCTTTCACACTACTTACATGTATATAAAGTATTTTTTTTATCGGAAATTGCACACTTTATAATTTTTGTTACATTTATTAAAAAAATAAAAAGGCCGGTTAATTGAACCGACCTAATGTGAGTAAAACTTGATTGAACTTTTAAATAAACATTATGCTAAGTCAAATACTTGCATATGTTCTGCAATTCTGCTAACATCTGCGCCTTGCATATAATCTAATGTTTTACCAAGAGATGCTAATTCTGCTGCAGCTTGTTGAGGATTTTGTAATCCAAAATTACCTTGAAAAGCTGCAAAATCTCTTACTGCCAATGTGCTATCCAAGCATCTTGCTGCAGTTTGTACCCCTTTTGGTTGTGAAAATTGAACGCCCATTGCTGCGTATAGAGATGGTGTCAATAAATCACGACCTAATTCTTTTGTTTGAATTTCTTTGTTAACTATTTGTATCGGTTGAGCAGTTTTTGTTTCTGCTTTTTTTACTGTTTGAGAACCAAATAAGTTAGGGTTTTGTCTTATTGGTGCTCCTTGTGCTTTGTCAATTCCCATTGTTCAATCTCCTTTGTTTTACTCACGTACTCTTTTATTTTTAATCGTTCATCCTAAAAATGATTTTCCATCTGTATATATATAAAGTATTTCAAGAGTAAATAATTGCGTAAAACATAAATTTTGTTAACAAAAGTTAACAAATCGCAAACACTTTATTTTTCGACTTATTGGGCTATATTTACATAAGCATAAGCATTAAAATCTAAAGAACCATATATAATTTTTAATTTGTTATTATCTTCTTCAATCCAATCGGCAAAAAGTATTTCATCTTTACCATAATCATCGTTTGTTTCTGTAGCAGGAAGCCTAAAAATTAAATCACTTGCCTGATAAAAGTTTAGAATAGGTCTGCCGTCTATCATTTCACCTTTTACCTGATAATGTCCGACAGGAACTGTTCCTTGTTCAAAATATAATTCAACCGGTAATAAAATAACGGGTAAAGTTGCTTTTTCTCCGTGATTATTGTTTATTATTTCTGTTTCGTTGCTTTGACTAAATTCTTCCCCTTTAGGAATATTGCGTTTTTGTAATCTGGTTTTCCATTTGTTTACTTTTGAATTCATTTGATCAAGCGCTTTATCAAATTCTTCATCAGATACGAATTTACTTTCTTTCGGAGGCGTAATATCTGTGTTAAAATTACCCCACAAATCATCTGACTCCGCTGATTTTACAGGGATTGAGCATAAAATAAATAAACTTAATGATATCAATAAAGCTTTCTTCATATCATGATAATAATGTTTTTATTCAAAAAGTAAACCCATTATTTATATGAAAATTTAAACACGTCCGTAAATATCTTCATAACGGATAATATCGTCTTCTGACAGATAATCACCAAATTGAACTTCTACCACTTCCAAATCTTCTTTATGCATATTTTGCAAAGAATGTACTGATTTAACGGGTATATTAATGCTTTCTCCAACTGATAGTGTAATCTTTTCACCGTCTAAATATACTGTTGCAGTACCTGAAATTACTACCCAATGTTCACTTCTGTGGTTGTGTGATTGGACGGATAATTTTTGATTTGAATTAACATGCAGAATTTTTGTTGCAAAACCTTTTCCTGTTGCAATAACAGTATAAAACCCCCAGGGTCTTTGTTCTGTATAGTTTTTATCCGTTAACCCCATAAAAATCCTCTTAATTATTTTAACATAATATTGTTTACATAGCAATGTCAACCCGCTTTTAACAATATGAACAAATTTTATACATATAAAAAAACGAGCAACTTTTAAAAAAGTCGCCCGCTTTTTATAATATTTTATAATTAACCTTCTACTGCGGGTTTTTTAGGTGCGTTTGCCTTTTCTGTCCAAAAATCAATTAACATTGCACAGAAGAATATACTTGAATAAGTACCAATCAATACACCCAACATCATAGCTAATACGAAATCTTTTGTTGTTACACCGCCAAAGAAATATAAAGCAGCTAACGCCAATAATGTTGTTAATGATGTATTAATACTTCTTGTTATTGTTTGTTGAACAGAAGCATCAACAATCTCACCAAATGTCATTTTCTTTCCGTAGTATCTTAAGTTTTCTCTTATTCTGTCATAAGTTACGATTGTATCGTTGACTGAATAACCGATTACGGTTAATATTGCGGTTAAGAACAATCCGTCAACTTCAACGTTGTAAAATAATCCCAAAATAGAAAATACACCCATTACAAATAATACGTCGTGAATAAGTCCTGCAATTGCGGAAACTGCATATTTAAATTCAAATCTGAATGAAATATATGCAATCATACCTAAAATTGCAACAATCAATGCGATAAAAGATAATCTGAATAATTCACTACTTAATGTTGGTCCGACAGAAGACACCTGAACCAATTCCGCATCAGGAAAATCTTTTGTTATAATTCCTGTTATTTTTTGAGCTTCTTCAGAACCTTCATCAATAAATTTTGTACGTACAGAAATTATTGAACTTGATGTTTTAACTTCTTTTTCTTCAGCTTTGTTTGCTTCTTCAACTTTTTTATCATCCGCTTTTTGAACTTCTTCAGGCTTTTTATCGTCTTTTTTAACCGTAATAGGTGCGCTGTCTTTCAAAACCTGAATATAAGTATTTGTAATGCCTTCTGCGGTTAATTCTTCGCAAATTTCACCGACTTTTGCATTGGAAACAGAATCAGCAACAGAATATTGCAAAATAGTCCCGCCTGTATAGTCAATCCCGACTTTCAATGGCGAGTGAGTCGGATATGTAATCATTGAATATATCATTGCTACAATACCCGGAATTAATAATAATGCTGATAAGCACATAAATAGAA
Source organism: Cyanobacteria bacterium UBA3301 (assembly GCA_002361485.1). Lineage (GTDB taxonomy): Bacteria > Cyanobacteriota > Vampirovibrionia > Gastranaerophilales > Gastranaerophilaceae > Zag111. Next base: position 76,005 of record DESZ01000025.1, read on the forward strand.
CTCTGTGCTTAACAACATGTAATCCGTTTTTATTGAAATTAAACATTTTATATCTACCTCATATTTTCCTAGTCTAAAATACCAAAACGTGCCTTTTCTCTCTTTGTTTCTTCAAATACGGCAGCCTGTCCGATTTCTTCTTTTTTCAAACCGAATAATGCAGGATATTTCAATTCACCCGTACCGAATATTAAGTGCATAAAGTTTCTTGTAACGGTGATTGCCGTAAACAATGAAACCAAAATACCTATAAACAGAGTTAAAGCAAAACCTTTAACAACACTTGTACCTAAGAAATACAAGATTATACATGTTAGCATTGTTGTCATATTTGAGTCGATAATACTTGTCCATGCTCTGTCAAAACCTGAATTAATAGCAGTAAACAAGTTTCTGCCCGCTCTTAATTCTTCTTTTGTTCTTTCAAAAATTAAGATATTAGCATCGACCGCCATACCTATACTCAATACGAAACCCGCAATACCCGCTAATGTCATTACAACACCAAAAGCTTCAAATAATGCAAATAATATTACACCATAAATAACCAGTGCAATGTCTGCAATAAGCCCCGGTAATCTGTACATCATTAACATAAATAACATGACTAAAGTGATGCCGATTAGCGCTGCTGTTTTTGATTTTTCAATAGATGCGGCACCTAATGTAGGTCCTACTGTATTTTCTTGGATAATATCGGATGGTAATGGTAATGCACCTGCGTTTAACAGGTTGACCATTCTTTCTGCTTCTTCATAAGCAAAACCGTTTGTATCTCCGCCTGAAATTTCTGCTCTGCCGCCATAAATAGCTTCTCTGATAACAGGAGCTGAGATTTCATCTCCGTCAAAGAATATTGCCATAGGCTTGCCGACTAATTTAGAGGTTAATTCACCAAATTTTGTTGCACCTTTATTATTAAACTCTAATGATACTGTCCAATGTCCTGCAGTATCAGAACCGATATTTGCGGATTTTAAATCTTCACCTGTCAAACCTGCGGATTCCCATTGAGGTTCGCCTGTTTTTTCATCACGTTTAACTTCACCGTTTACTAAAACAGGTTGTTTAAATTCCAACAATGCAGTTTTTCCTAAAAAAGCTTCTGCTTCTTTTAAATCCGTAACACCCGGAATTTCTACCAACAATCTTTTGTCACCTACTTGTGCAACCGTTGTTTCGGAAATACCTAATTTGTTGACACGATTTTCAATCGCAAACTGTAAACGATTCATATCTTCAGGAGTAATCGTTTTTACTGTTTCGGTTGTTTTGGCTTCAAGCATAATTCTTGAACCGCCTTGTAAATCCAAGCCTAATTTAATAGGCCATTTTTTGTAGATAGTGAATATTGATGCACAAAATATTGCAACAATTATCCAGAACATAATAATTTTGTTTTTCAATTTTCTACCCTCTTATATCTTTACTAAATTATATTTATTATTATTCGCCTTCATTAAGTTCTTGTTTTACTTGGTCTATAACTTTATAAAGTTGAATTTTTTCATCTTCCGTTAAACTAACCAAAGGTTTTCTTAAATTATTTTCAATTATACCTTTATATGCTAAAGCACTTTTAACAGGAATAGGATTTGGTGCCATGAAAAGATTTTTAAATACAGGATATAGTTTTGTATGCATATTACGCGCGGCCAAAATATCACCTGCTTTAAAGTTTCTAATCATAGATTTTATTTCTTTTCCGAAAAGATGTGATGCAACAGAAATAACACCGCTTGCCCCTAATGCTAACATTGGTAAAGTCAAGCTGTCATCGCCGGAATAAATTGCAAAATCTTTTGGACAAATGGTTTTCATTTCAGTAACTTTATCCATATCACCATAGCTCTGTTTAATACCAACAATGTTTTCAAATTTGGATGCTAAATAAGCAACGGTATTAGGTTCAATAGAAACTCCCGTTCTTGACGGAATATTATATATGATTATCGGTAAATCCGTTGCAGCTGCAACTTCTGAGTAATGTTCAATAATTCCTCTTTGGTTTGGTTTGTTATAATATGGCACGACTGACAAAATAGCGTCAGCTTCTTCTTTTTGAGCGTTTTTAGAATATTCAACCGCAGTTTTTGTACAATTTGAACCTGCACTTAATATAATTTTTGCTCTTTTGGCAACCGCTCTTTTGACGGTACTTACGAGTTCTCTTTCTTCTTCATTAGTTAATGTCGGTGATTCTCCCGTCGTACCTGCGACTAACAAAGCATCACTTCCGTTATCTATTAAATATTTGGCAAGAGTTTCAACTTTATCATAATCGATTTCTCCTGATGATTTCATCGGAGTAACCATTGCTGTTATAACTTCTCCGCAATCATATCTTAATGTCATCCTTGATTTCCCCTCGTCTTTTATAATAATACACGTTAATTATATTACAAATATAGTCTGATGTGCAATTATTAAGTTTATTTTAATATTTCTTATTTAAGGCATGCTTTTTGTGTAGAAAAGTTTAAAATTTTTGTATTGTAAAGAAATATTAAAACAAATTATTGGCTAAAACGTACTTATAGCTTGATTTTTTATTTTTAGTATGTATTTTTAAATTACATGATAGCAAGTTATTTCTTGCGGTGTTTTAAATTCACTATATAAAAGAAAGACGAAATAATAAAATAGGAGGCAAATAAATATGCAAGTAAATTCAATTACCGGTTACAATTTCGGAAAATCAATGATGTCAACAAGAGCTGTTGCAGAACCTGCTCCGGCTCCTCAACAACCTCAACAACCGGAACAAGAACCTGCAAAATCAATCTATTTTACAGGTAAAAATGATAAATCAGGAAAAGGCATGAGAAATGCTACAATGGCAGTTTTATTGCCATTATCAATGTTAACTGCAGGTACTGCATTATCAAGTTGTGATAAAGATGCTGAAGCTTGGGCTTATGCAGAAGCATATGCTTCGGCAGAAGCAAATGATTCTTGCGGATGCGGACACAGAAAAGATTCATGCAATAATGATACAACAAAACATGATACTATCCCTGTTATCCCTTCCGATGATTTTAACAGACCTTTACCTTTAGATACATTAGCAAAACATATGTATATTTGGAATATTGATAATTTTAACGATACAACAGCTAATGCTAAACGTAATATTATTCATTATCACTATGCTCGTCCTTGGGAATACAACAACGAAGTAGATGCTAATATGAATATTAAAGAATCTAAACAAGATAAACAACTTCTTGTTCACGATACAGAAGTAAAAGATTACAAGGGCAATCACTTGTACTATGGTAAAGAAGTAAGAGAAGTTCCTAAAAACCCTATAACTTTAGAAACTTATTCAGGAAAGAAAATTAAAACAAATGCGTTAATGACATTAGAATCTCGCAGATGTGACGGTGATGTTAAAGGTGCATCTTTAAGAAACACTTCTTTGGATTATAAATTAGCTCTTATGACTGTTGGTGATACTGTATTAGTATTCAGACAAGGTAAAGACGGAGTCTACAAAGAAGACGGTAAAATGGCTAAAGGCTATTTAGATGATAATACAATTCTTTTACAAGATTTAATCGGTGAATATGCAACTGATGATCACTTAACTGATTGGAAATTGACAGCAATTACCGATGATGAATTGAAAAATTTATTCAAAAAAGAAGACTAATTACTTGGCGAAAAGGCAATAATTAAATTAAACCGAGTATATTTAAAAAGACCTCTAAATCCAGAGGTCTTTTTATGTAAATTATAAATAAAAACGCTATGACAATTTAATATCATAGCGTTCTTATTAGAAATAAATGTTTTTAATTAGTCAAAAACATAGCTGATAATTGCAGCTTCTCTTGCTCTTTTAATAGCCTTTGCAATCATTCTTTGGTGTTCTGCGCAATTGCCTGTTACACGTCTTGGAATGATTTTCCCTGCTTCTGTTAAGTATCTTCTTAATTTAGAAGCATCTTTGTAATCGATTTCGGTTACTTTGTCTGCACATAAACTGCAGTTTTTGTGTTTTCTCTTATCTTCTACTTTTGCCATTTTTTTGTTTGCCTTTCTAGCCTTATATTTTCTACATTATTACTTTTTACTCTGCTTATAACACCGGCTTACGCCATTTTTAGGCTCCTGTGGTGCACGGGATACCCCTTTGCGCTCCTACATCGCCATTGTAGTGTTTTGTGCCCTGCTCGGTTCGCTACCGCGACCCGACACCGACACTCACACCGGCTTACGCCTTTTTTGCTCCTGTGGTGCTCGGGGATATCACCCCTGCGCTCCTACGTCGCCATCGTAGTGTTTCGTGCCCTGCTCGGTTCGCTACCGCGACCCGACACCGGCACTACACACCGGCTTACGCCTTTTTTGCTCCTGTGGTGCTCGGGGATATCACCCCTGCGCTCCTACGTCGCCATCGTAGTGTTTCGTGCCCTGCTCGGTTCGCTACCGCGATCCGACACCGGCACTACACACCGGCTTACGCCTTTAGAACGGGACTTCGTCTTCGTTCATCAAGACTTCTGTCTCATTTGATGAAGAGGTTTCCATTTCACCAAAAGTTAAAATATCGCCATCTTCACTTGATGCTGATGACGAACTCGAAGAAGAACCGCCCATTAGTTCTATAGATGATGCTTCTATTTCAAAGACTTTCTTTTCTGTTCCGTCATCTGCTTTGCTTACTCCTGTTTGTAATCTTCCGCCTACCAAAACTTTTTGGTTCTTTGAAAGACTGTCTACAATTGAAGATAAAGCTTGTCTTTTTGAAATTACTCTAACTAATGTTTCTTCACCTTCGCCTACATTTAAAACGAAAGATGAAACTGCAACATTATTTTGCGTAAATCCTGTTTTTGGTTCTTTGTATACTATGCCTGTTACGGCAGCTTTTGCTAAAGTCATTTGTTATACTCCTGCTTTTGCTGATTTAAACTCCGGCTTTTGCTGATTCCATAAACATTGTTCTTAAGATGTTGTCATTTAAGCGTAATTGTCTTTTGAATTCAGCTACTTTGTCTGCAGGTAATGATAAAATCATTGTTGAAAAATAGCCGTCTCTGAAATTTTGGATTTCATAAGCTAATTTTTTTCTGCCTGCTTTGTCTGTTGATTCAACACTACCGCCAAAGTCTTTGATAACGGATTCAATTTTTTCAATCAATTTATCTACTTCTTCAGCATCCAAATTTGGTTTGAATATACTCATTAATTCGTACTTTTTCATTTTTTATTTCTCCTTTTTTATATTTCGTCAGTTATAAATCAATCATATCATGAAAAAAAATATAATTACAACATGAAATCTGCATAAAATACATATTGAGCAGGGCCTGTTAAAGAAATGTTCTTTTCTGGGTCTTCTTTTGAACCCTTCCAATCAATGTTTACGCTTCCACCTTGTAAGTTAACCTTAACTTTCCCTTCTGTTAAGTTATTTAAAACACATGCAACAACAGTTGCGCAAGCGCCTGTTCCGCAAGCAAGTGTTATTCCGCATCCGCGTTCATATACACACATTTCTACTTCATTTTTAGAAATTATTTTTACAAACTCTACATTTGTTTTTTCAGGGAAATATCTGTGTTTTTCTATTTCAGAGCCGTATATTTTTGCATATTCATGCGGATTATCTTTAACGAAAATTACACAATGCGGATTTCCCATAGATACAGGAGTAATTTTGAATGTTTTGCCTTTTACCGTAATTTTATAATTTTCATTTTTTACTTCGCAAAAACCGCTCCAAGATGTTGAAGGGGCGCTGAAAGGTATTTTCTCTTTTTCCAAAATCGGGTTGCCCATGTTAACTTTTACCAAACCGTTTGCCATAATTTTTGGTTGAATAATACCTGCTAATGTTTTTACCCTGAATTGTTTATCCGAAACGAGATTTCTGTCAAAAACATATTTGGCAAAGCATCTCATGCCGTTTCCGCACATTTGCGCGGTTGTTCCGTCAGAATTGTAATAATGCCAAGCAATATCTGCGTCTTCACCCTCGTAAGGAACAGGAATAATCATTCCGTCTGCTCCGACGCCATAGTGCCTGTCGCAAAGCTGCTTTGCTAATTCTTCTAATGTCTTTCCGCTTTTTTGAAATTCTTCATAATCCAAAAATACAAAATCGTTTCCGCAGCCGTGCATTTTCGTTATTTTAATCGTTTCCATAACTCTTACCTCGCTTTTGTCTATTATAACATAATTCTTTGCTGTGTAAAATCAATTAAATCATGTTATTAAAAAGTTCTTGCAATTTGTTGAAATATCTTTTATAATATACTTCGTAGCCGATTAAAGGGGAAAAAAATGACAACACAGATTACAATTCGTTCAGATAGAGATTCTGATTACAAATTTACTTACAAGGGTGAAGAAGTAGTTTTAGGCGCGGGTAAAATCATTAGTATTGCAGATGGCTTGGAGCATGTTGTACTTCCTACAACCGCAATGAAAATTATGAATAATTTAATCGTTGTTAAAGATGATGTAAAAAAATAGAAAATATAATTAAACCAAAAATCGATAACCGGCAAGGATATTTCCCTGCCGGTTTTAAATTTATCAAATTACACATTACGCAGTTTTCTTCTCTTTATTTGGAGGTCCGACGGTTTCCAATAATGTATTAATAACCTTCGGCATCTGGCAGATAAACGAATAATGACCGCGTGAGAGCGAACAACGTTTACAGTTAGAATTAATGTAATAGCATTCAAGAGCTTGTTGTGTCCAATTTTGAGTTATAGAATCGGACATTTCATCATTTGCAGGAGAATATAATTCTTCTTCTTCAAAAAAATCGTACATCCAAAACCTCCCAAATATTTTACTTACCCTTATATATATTTTATTCGCTGATAACTTCTTTTTAATCCTCTATTCAGATGAAATTCGTTATAAAATTTTTGTTAATATTTTGCAGAATGTAATTCGGTATATTATAATATTCTTAATTTATGAAAGGATTTTTGGGAAAATGCATAAAAGAAAAGCTTCAATAAATCTTGAGAACTGTGTTATATTCCTTGTTATAACTGTTGTAATATCGTTTTTCGTTGTTTATATGATGAATAAATATCAGGAAAAGCTTTTTAATATTGCATATCAAACGGCTAGCCAAAAAATATCAAATGCAATTGATACTTATATGGCAATATCATCAGACACTCAATCACCTATGTATTCACCTGTCGAAATTGAAGATTATTCTCAAAAATCAGGAAAATTTTTGGATGAATATATAGGGGTTTCTGCCAATTGCGGAAATTCAAACGGGAAATGTTTTGCAAAGCATTACAAGTCTGTTGCGAATTTGCCTTATAAACCGATATATGAAGGCGCCTGTGCAATTTTAAATAACGGTGAAGCAATATGTTTAAAACCCCAAATAGGTGATAACAATATTACGGGCGTTATTGATGTAAATGGTGCAAAAGGTCCTAATATATTAGGTAAAGATTTACGCTTGATTGAAATTGAAGCAAAAAGCCAACCAAAACATATATATGTCCAAACAACGGAAGTTAAAACAACAAAAATTTAATTATAATATGTAACACCGTTTATAGTATATGTTTTTGTAGGAATTAAAGGGCCTGTTGAGCTGTTTAATCTTGATGGGGCTGTAGTTACTTCGGTTTGCGTTGTTCTTCCTAAATTAACAACGGTTGCCGCCGGATATCTGTATCCGCCGTAATAACCAACAGGTGTTCCGTAGTAATTATAGTATCCGTACGGTCTTGAAGGTAATGCGGGTAACGCAGGGTGTGCAGGGATTATTGTTCTTGTCGGTACATTAAATCGCGACGGGTATGCATAATTTGTAGCTCCGATAGGTGTATAGTTTCTGACAGTACCAAATGTTGTACTTGAAACAGGCATACCAGCAACATATTTTATATAGCCTGCTTGTACCGGAATACTTGTTAAAATTAAACACAATACCAAGAACAAAATTTTCTTCATAATTAACCCTTTTATTATATTAACTATCACTGATATGATAAATTTGCTATATTTGTCGTAATATTTTTACGATTCTTAATATAATTATATTAGTCGTAAAATCGCGCTGTGTCTGTTTGTTGTTCCATTTTCATTTCTGTATGAAAAGAAGTAATTATTATCACAACATGTACAGTACGGACACACATCAAATTTTTCAATCCCGACTTCGGTTAGCTGAGTTTTATTGATATTTTTTAAATCAACATATATATTACCGTTTCTTATTTCATAAAGATTATCAAAATTTTTAACTGAGTTTTTGAGTTGATAAAATACATCTTCTCCGACGTTGTAGCAGCATTTTGAAATAGCAGGTCCGATTAAAACTTTAATATTTTTTGTATTTGAATTATATTCTTTAACAAGTTTTTCAACAGTTAGAACCCCAATTCTTCCCGCAGTTCCGCGCCAGCCGGCATGAGAAATCGCGCCGATATTTTGCTTTTCATCATAAAAAATCAACGGTGTGCAATCAGCAAAATTAAGGTATATCGCTTGATGTATATTGGTAAGAATCAAAGCATCCGTTTCGGGGTAATCATATTTATTTTCTTGTGCAATTTGAATATTTACGCTGTGTGTTTGAGTCGGTGAGATGAAATTTTGCGGTGAAATATTCAAATAATTGCACAAAAGTTTCTTATTTTCTTCAAGAATTTTATTTGTATTTTCCTGCATTGATTTTATAACTGTCTCGCGTGTTGTAAAGAAACATTGAGCCGTTGTTATTAAATCAGATTTTAAGATTTTTTTTCCATTAATATTTTCAAAATAGAACATAAAATAATTATACACTTTTTTTATACTTTTGTTGATAGTGTTATTTGTGGTTTTAAAAAATTAATAAATTGAAAAACATTAAAAAAATTGTTAAACTTAATAAAAAATTAAGAGGTCATAAAATGGAAAAATTCAGATTTTTAACATCAGGGGAAAGCCATGGCAAATGCTTAACGGCTATAATAGAGGGTGTTCCGTCAGGTGTTGATATTGATATAGATTTTATAAACGCAGAACTAAAGCGTCGTCAGGAAGGATACGGCCGCGGTGATAGGATGAAAATTGAAGATGACAAAATTGAAATTCTTTCTGGTGTTCGTCATGGCAAAAGTATTGGCTCTCCGATTGCTTTAATGGTAAAAAACAATGATTTTCAAAATTGGCAAAAGGTAATGAGTGTATTTCCCGAAGATTATACTGATGAAAAATCTTTTACAACATACCGTCCGGGGCATGCGGATTATGCGGGTTCGGTTAAATATAATCAAACCGATTTGAGAAATATTTTAGAGCGTTCAAGTGCAAGAAAAACGGCAATAGAAGTTGCTGTTGGTGCGGTAGCAAAATTGATATTAAAAACGCTTGGTGTCGAAGGCAGTTCAACTGTTACTCAAATCGGAAGCGCGTGTTGCCCTGACCGATTTCATCAAGAAATTGATACTGCAAAAGAAAACGGAGACAGTATAGGCGGAAAATTTGTTGTTGTATACAAAAATTTGCCTGTAGGTTTGGGTTCTCATGTGCATTGGGACAGAGGAATAGACGGCAGAATTGCGCAAGCGGTCATGAGTATTCCTGCAATAAAAGTTGTTGAAATCGGAACAAATCCGTTAGGTATGTGCGGAAGTCAATATCATGATGAATTTAAAGTAGAAAACGGTGAAGTTTGCCGCGTAACTAATAATGCCGGCGGTATTGAAGGCGGAATGACAAACGGCGAAGATTTGGTTGTGTCTGCAGTTATGAAGCCTATTCCGACAATGTTAAAGCCTTTAAATTCAATTGATAATAAAACAAATGAACAAAGTCAAGCTCATTATGAACGTTCTGATGCTTGTGCGGTTGAATCTTGCGCGGTTGTCGCAGAGTCGCGTGTAGCTTGGGTTTTAGTAAATGAAATTCTGCTAAAATACGGCGGGGATTCTATAGAAGAATTGAAAAAACATATTTAGAGTTCATGCTATAATCTTTTTATGAATGAAAAAGATTATTTTAATTATGAATTAGTCCATACTGATTTAAAAACCCGAGCGAGAGCAGGTGTTTTAACTACTCCGCACGGCAAAATAGAGACTCCGATATTTATGCCTGTCGGGACAAATTCTGCCGTAAAATCGTTAACGGGTGATCAAATAAAAGATACCGGAGCTCAAATAATTTTAGGTAATTCGTATCATTTGTATTTGCGCGCGGGTGATAAAAGAATAAGAGATTTTGGCGGAATACATGGCTGGATGAATTGGGATAAACCGGTATTGACTGATTCTGGCGGATTTCAGGTTTTTTCATTAGCGCATTTGAATAAAATAACAGAGGATGGTGTAGAGTTTCAAGACCCCAAAAATGGTGAAAGACATTACATTTCACCCGAAATTTCGATGGAAATTCAACAAAATATCGGGGCAGATATTATAATGGCATTTGATCAATGTGCGCCGTATCCTTGTGATTATGATTTTGCAAAAGCTGCAATGGAAAGAACTCACAGATGGTTAGAGCGTTGTTTTAAAGCAAAGACAAACCCTAAACAAGCATTATTCCCTATAGTTCAGGGCGCATTTTTTGAAGATTTAAGATGTGAAAGTGCAAAGGTTATTTCTTCATTTGATGCTGTAGGTTATGCAATCGGCGGAGTTAGCGTCGGAGAACCAAAAGAGATGCAAAAATACTTCACCGAATTTACCGCACCTTTATTGCCTGAAAATAAACCGCGCTATTTGATGGGTGTTGGGACTCCTGAAGATTTGTTAGGCGGCATAAAGGCGGGAGTTGATATGTTTGATTGCGTATTGCCTACCCGTAATGCGCGTCATGGCTCGTTTTTTACTTGGGAAGGGAAACGCAATATCAAACGCAAAGAGTATGAAGATGATTCCAAACCGCTTGTTGAAGGATGTGATTGTTATGCTTGCAAACACCATTCAAGAGCATACATAAGACATCTTTGGAAATGTCAGGAAGCAACCGCAAATACGCTTTTATCAATTCATAACATAAGGTTTTTGCTAAACTTTGTGCATCTTTGTCGTGAAGCGATTTTACAAGACATGTTTGAAGAATTTTATAACGAACACTACAATAATCTTATTTAGTCTTAACAAAAACAGTTTCCTGTGCTAGAATATGGTTGATAAGGGAGAATAATTATGAAAAATAAAATTTTAGCAATAATATTTACGTTGGTTTTTACTGTGCAAATGGCAATATCTGCACCGTTTAGCGGAAATGCAAAAACAAAACGTATTCCTGCAGGTACGGTTTTGTCCTTAAAACTTATGAATTCAATTGACACATCTTACAATACGGTAGGAAACGATTTCAGTGCAATGCTTATTACAGACCAAAAAGCCGACGATAATGATGATGTAATACTTCCTATGGGTTCAATTGTCAGGGGTTCCGTTAAAGGTATTCAACCGGCAAAAAGAATGTCAAAAGGTGCAATTTTATATTTGGATTTTGACCACGTTGTAACACCAAACGGCAGACAAGTACCGTTATCATTGAATCTTGCAGATAGAAGTGATACAACTTATGATGGCGGAATTACTACAACAAAAGGATATCGTGATGCATGGAGAAAAACTTGTACAAAATCTGCTGATATTACAAGAAATGCGGTAGCTTGGGGTGAAGGCGTAACAGATAACGGATTTAAGTATGTTGTTGTTCCTGTAGCAGCAACTGGCGGAGCTTTTGGCACTGCAGGATATTTTGTGTACGGTAGTATTGCAGATATGATTAAAAAAGGTAAAAACGTTCAGTTATATAAAGACGATATTATAAATGTTGTTCTAACAGAACCGATAGATGTTCCTGTTTACTAGTATTTTTGAAAACTTATGTCAAAACTTGATAAGATAGAAGAATTACAAAATTTGTTAAGAGAAGATTCGCAAAATTCGCAAGCTCGCAGACAATTAGCTGTGCTGTTGGTGGATTGCGGATTTAATGATGAAGCGTTAAAGAATTTATTATATCTTTCCAAGAATTTTGAGGAAGACAGCGGAGTTTTTTATAATCTCGGAATTGTATATGAAAAGCTGAAACATTTTGCGCAGGCTCGTGATGCTTATCAAAAAGCGATAGAACTTGAGCCTGAAGCTTATGATGCAATATATAATCTAGGGTTGGTTTATATTGAACTAAAAGAGTATGATTTGGCAATTGAATGCTTTGATAAAGTTATTAAATCAGACGAAAACGATTCAAATGCATATTTCAATCTAGGGTTGGCATATTTTAAGAAAGGTGAATTGGTGCCGGCAATCGAACAATTCCAAAAGACAACAGACCTAAATGATGAAGACATTTATGCGCATTTTTATATTGGCAATATTTTAAAAGAACTGGGCGATTCAATTGGGGCAAGGTTAGAATTTCAAAAAGTTTTGGATATTTCTCCCGATTACAGCTGGGCATATTACAATCTTGGGGTTTTGGATTATGAAGAGGGTGATGATGAAAGCGCTCTTGAAAATTTAAATAATACAATCTCGTTAAATCCTGCAGATATGGAAGCTTATAAAATTTTATCAAAAATTACTGCGAAAAAAGGTTATTTTGAAGAAGCAAAAAGTATAATAGAAAATGCTATCGAGCAGTGCGGAGAAAACGGGGATTTATATTATTATCTGGGTCGAATTTCTTTAAATCTTGGTGACAGCGAAAGTTATAAAAACTATATGAATTTGGCATTAAAAAATTCAAACAGTTTATCTGTTTCTATTGAACAGGTACAACGTGAAATGAACAGTATTAAATAATATAAAATTTGAATGTAACAAACTTGCCGAATAAAATAAAAAATACTACAATAATAGTGTAATATGTGGAGGAGAAAAATTTAATGCCGAAATTAGCGCGCAATTACGATTATCAAAGATATGATAATTTATACGCCTTTGAACAATTTCGACAAAAGCATGATTATAATAATGCAAATTACTCAAAACCCCGCAGAAGGGTAAAATCTCACAGAAAATTTAACCCTGTAAAATCTTTAGTGTCGGTTTTTGCTTTGATGTTTTTCTTATTTGTGGTAATGCCGTTTGGGTTTACGCATATAACAAAACAAATTTTTATTCCGACACCGTATAAGAATGTTAAAACGGATATGGAAAAGCTTGCTTTTCCTGCAAATTATTTGGCAAATTCAAACATTTTAAATAAACCTACATTTGCGTATTCCGCGCCTGAAAAGAAAGCGCAGATGGTAAAAATAAAAGAAAATGTAAATACCCCGTCATTGCATGCCGAATTATTAAATCTTATGGAATTATATCCTGAAATTAAGCCTGCAATTTATGTTTGGAATTATGAAACAGAAAATTATATTGACATAAACGCAGACAAAATATATTCAACAGCAAGTATCATAAAGATACCTGTATTAATTGATTTATTTAAAACAATAGAGCTTGGGCAGATAAAATTAACCGATACAATTCCTTTAAGGGAGTATTTTAGGACAGAAGGTTCCGGAAACTTACAATTCAAGGCTGCAAATTCAATATGGACGATAGATGAATTGGCCAAAAGAATGATAACGATTTCGGACAATTCTGCAACAAATATGCTTATGACGGAATTAGGTTCAATGGAAGATGTAAATCGGTCAATAAGAAATTGGGGGTTAAAAAATACCGAAGTGAAAACTTGGCTTCCTGATTTGAAAGGAAACAATCATACGACAGCTCGCGAAATGGGGCAAATGTTATATAATATTGATTCTAATGAGAAATTTTTATCCGAATTTTCCCGAGCAAAAATATTTAATTATATGGGTCATGTAAAGAATGATCGTCTTATTCAGGCAGGTTTGGGAGCAGGCTCGACATTTTTGCATAAAACGGGTGATATTGGCTCAATGCTTGGGGATGCAGGTATTGTAACAACACCTAACGGCAAAAAATATATTGCGGTAATTATGGCAAATCGTTCGCATAACGACCCTAAAGCGGCAGAATTTATAGTGAAAGCATCTGAAATAATTTATAATTACATGGTGAAATAATTATGTTAAAAGATTTGTTGGAAACGGGAAAATGTTTCAAACTTGTATGCGGTGCGGGTAATGAAGATGTTGAAGAAATCAGGCGTTTGATATATTTGTATGCTGTTGCGGGTTGTAAGTTTTTTGATTTATCGGCAAATGTAGATGTAGTTGATTCGGCAAAAGAAGTTTTAAATAAAGCAGGAGTTGAAGATGCTTATTTATGCGTGAGTGTAGGGATAAAAAGTGACCCTCATTTAAATAAAGCCGTAATAGATTATAACAAATGCATAAATTGCGGTTCGTGTGAAACAGTCTGTCCTCAAGGGGCTATTCATTATGCAAAAGTAAAAAAATCAAAATGTATCGGCTGCGGAAGATGCTGGAAAGTTTGTCCGCGTTGTGCGATTTCCTATATTCCTGAAGAAAAGAAATTAGACGAAATTTTGCCTGCGATTATAGAAAAAGGGATTGACTGTATAGAATTCCATGTAATCGGTCAGGACGAAGCCGAAATTTTTACCAAATGGCGCTATATAAACGACAATTTTGACGGATTGTTGAGTATATGTACCTGCCGAAACCGTTTGGGGGATGAAGATTTGGTTGAACGTATCCGCCAAATGATTGATAACAGAGCGCCTTATTCTACGATAGTTCAAGCTGACGGATTCCCGATGAGCGGAGGGGATGATAATTATAAATCAACCTTACAGGCTGTTGCAACGGCAGAAATAGTACAGAACGCAAATTTACCTGTTTATATAATGCTATCGGGCGGAACAAACGGCAAAACAACCGAACTTGCAAAAATGTGCGATATAAATTATAACGGAGTGGCAATCGGTTCATACGCAAGAAAAATTGTGCGCAGATATGTTGAACGCCCTGATTTTTGGGAAAATCCGCGAGTTGCAATAGATGCTTTAGAAGTAATTAAACCCCTTGTAAATAGTGTAATTGTGGAATAACATAATCGTCTTTTCTCTGCTTGTGAGGGGAATTAGCCCCATCTGTGTGAAGCTTAGGAATGGGGGCTTGAAATAAAAAATGCTCTCTCAAAATCTTGAGAGAGCATATATATTTGTTTTTCCCTTTATTTATTATCAATTGCGTCAGGCTAAAATCTGAACAACAAGTTTATTTAGATCTTGTTAATACAAATCTTGCAGCAGTTGAACTTGGAGATACTGTACCATCGTGGAATACGATAGGAAATACGTCTTTTACGTCGCTCGGTCTGAAGTTGTTACATAAAGCAGCTGCGTTTAATCCTGAATCGGTTGCTACGACATTGGCATTATTACACATTACAGGTTGATTTGGTGCTGCAGCACCGTTTACATCAATAAAGCCATGGCAATTAGCTAAACGTGCAGGGTCTGTACCCGATTGTACTGTACATGTAGACATATTAGCGCCGGCTGCAGGAACTGCAATCCATGCGCCGTCAGGTAATGCATACACATGTGCAGTATTTGGTGCGCCCATTTGTCCTGCCCCTGTACCAAAGGTTGGTGCTGTACCGATTAAGCCGTTTGCTGCGGTATAAGCCTGGGCTCCTGTGCCGATGTAACGAACATTAGCTAATGAGCCGTTTACAAATGCACATATACTTTTTCTTCTATTTGCAGCAGTAGGAGATTCCATATTATCAGTTCTTGCTTGAGCTGCACTACAAGCATCAGTATATAGATTAAAAGTCATATCATATTGTGCAACTGCCATTTCTGCAGCATTTGTTAAAGTTGAAAATGCTTTTTTGTATTGTGAAGTCCATTTTGTTGAGTTGATATTTTGAACCAACGTCGGGATAGTCATTGCAGCAACTACACCGATGATACCCAAAGTGATTAACACTTCAGCCAAAGTAAAACCGAATCTTTTTTTCATAGTTTTAATACCTTTCTTTTTAGTTGTTTACTATAACATACGCTTTTATTACTTTACGATTATACTACCTTTTTTTTCAAAGAATGTCAACTTTACAGATGATTTTTCCTTGATTTTTTGCAGTATACGCCGTTTGTTTTATACATTTATTAATCCCAAAAAACTATTCAAAATAACATTAATATTAAAACATTAATTCAAAAGTATTATTTTTTAGAATCGAATAGGTGTAAACCCAAGTATATGTTGATTTTTGTTTTGTAACAATTTGTTAAGGATTGTATAGACATGTTGCGTGGTGACAAATTTTTTCCTTCTTTTTGGAAGTTAGAAGGGGACTTGTGCTATGTTCCTTCCCCCGTCGGGGAGCAAATAAAAACCGGAAAGAGTAAATACTCTTTCCGGTCGTCGTCTGTCATATCAATCGATGTTTTATTGTTGTTCCGGTGGACAAGGAACCTTTCTTGTTTTAATTATCATGTCCACTTTGGTATTTCCGCTAATGTGATTGTAGTGGATTCTTTTCTTACCTTTGGATTGTCCGGGTGTCGTTTCAGGTCCTAAAGGTGTGATGTCACCTAATGTTGGTAGCTTTAGTTCGTCTCCTTCTTTGATACTGTTAAGATTTTTCAATTGAGAATTAGCTTTGGCAAACGCTTCCCATAATTCAGGCTTTTTATAATCATTCGGGTAGAATGCTTTTATGATATCACTAACGGTATCTCCTTTAACTACTGTATACATATCAGGGCGCGTAACAATAGTTTCTTCGCATTCAGTTTTTGGTGGTTCTTGTGTTGTTGTAACCTCTGTGGTGTCTTCTGTTTCTTCAACTTGCCCTTGTGGCGGAATTTCTACTGTTGTTTGAGGTTTTTTCAATTGTTCAACAATACCTTCAAGCATTCCGACTGCGGCTTCAATTTCTCTTCGAGTCATTACTTTATTTTGAGAACCGTCTGCACGTTCTAATACTGCTGCAGTAATAGCTACACCAAATCTTTCATCGCCGCACAAATCTGAAATTTGTTTTTGCAATTGAATTACTGAATTACCAAGCATTTTATTTTCTTTGCCTTTATACATCTTGACAAATTCTGCAAGTTTATCTTTAGTTGCAGCTTTGGTTGCTGCGCATTCTCCAGGATTTCTTAAGAAACCTGCCAAGAATGATGCCGCTGCCGGAAGGAATGCAGCTGCTACCGGTATTCTGGCTGCAACTTTTGCAAATGCTTCAGCAACAGCTTCTGCATGAGCACTAGCTTCTGCAACTATGTCGTATACCAAAGTTTCGGTATTAGACACATGATCACCGGCTTCAATTTTGGTTCTTGTACGTCCAAATTCATCTTTAAATTCTGTACGTCTATCAGGCTGCCAAACTTCAGCTGTTACGGACAATTCTCCTTGTTTTCTTTGAACATCACGCGCATCTGCTGTTGATACAGTTCTTGCATGCGCTTCTGCTCTGTTTTTCATTAACAAACCTAACATTCCTGCGGCAAATGCCGGAGCACCTGCAATCGCTCCGTTAACTAAACGTTTGCCGATTGCTGCCGGAGCATCAAAACCGTATGTTAAGAACATGTGTCTTACGTCTTGTTTACTTCTGCCTGTTTCATCAGCGATAATTTCTCTTTCTGAATAATTAGCACAGAAATCTCCACCCGCAAGATCAGCTAAAGCATTTTGAATATCTCTTGTCGGGACTTCTGCAATTGTTCGTTTTGGTTTAAAGTTGCCATCAGCATCTTTTGCGATTTTGCCGTCTTCTCCGATTTCATATTGCAGTTCTACTAATTCTCTCCAAATAGCTTTAGCTTCTGCTGATGATGCATTTTCATATTTGTTTGCGGCAGTCAAAACGAGAGCTTTTAAGGTTGCTACATCATCTTCTGTCGCAACTCTTACATCATCTTTATCTGCACCATTTTCTACGGCAGCTTTTGCAGCTTCTTTATCCATATAAACTTGACGTCTGGCTACTCTTGTTTCAGCCTCAACGTTATCATTATGTGCTTCTCTTGCAGCACCAACACCACGTTTGCCCTCAGCAGCTTGTCTTGCCAGCTTAATCTGCTTCAATTGTTCGTCCATTTCTTGAAGTTCACTTAATCTGGCATCTTCTTTAGGTGTAATTGCACCTTTTTTCTTTTCAATTTCTTTTCTTTCTGCTTTTGCAGCTTTAAGTGCTGCTTCTAACGCGTCTTCTTTTTCTTTTAAAACTTGTGCATGTGCTGCTAAATCCTCTTTACTTGTGCTTGCAGCTTCATACATTTTATGTTCTTTTTTGTCATAATATCGACTCAATCTTTGTCGAGTTTCCGGCTTATCCATTTCTTTATCAATGTCTGCTTCGTCTCTTACATCGATATCAACAGTAAATGATTGATGTCTTTGACCTTTTGTGTCAATAGAACTTACGCCTGTTATATCTACACCATCAGCTTTAACGCCATTGCCTCTCAGCATGGCAGCTCTCATTTTTTGGTCAAGTTCTTTTTCCAGATCATCAGTACGGTAGCCATCCCTTTTTGCTTTAGCAATATCTGTTAATAAACAATATACATCCTTTTTTTCACTAAGTACCATAGCTTTTAATGCATTTGCTAAATCGTTTGCTTTTTCAGGATCCAAAGTTTTTAAACCAGCTGCCATAATATCTTTGTCAGCTTTATCATTTTCTTTTGCTAACTTTTGCAGTGGACTCAATTCTTGGCTTTCCGCATGCTCAACTCTTGTTCCAGCTTCAGGATTTTCAGCCTTAAACTCTAATATTTGTGTGTATTGTTCAGCCGTTATACGACCTTCTGCTTTCGCGGTTTTCAGTTCTGTAACAGTCATTGCCGTTAATTTAGGGTCTATCCCTGGTACGTTTCCTGCCATTGTTTTACATCCTTTCTTTTATACTTTAAGCTGCACTATTATACATATTTCTATAAACGTTTTTTGTGTTTAAAAATTGTCTAATTTTTATTTACTGCGTATATACGATTTATGTAAAACCCCGTTGTTTTATGGGTTTTACGCATGTTAAGAATTGTTAATACACGCATGTAAATAACAATTTTAAGGTTTACCTCTTGCGGCATTGTTTTTCATGTACTTTCTGACCTTTCAAATAAACTTTTACACATGTTTTATCGACATTTTTAGGTTGAAACTTTAAGCATGTTTGAAAATAATATTAATAAACCACATTAAAACCCCTATAAATCTTGGGTTTGGGGATGTTTACAAAAATTCATAATTCGCACAAATCTTGGCTGATTGTCATTAAGTAAACCTCACTTATGCCCTTCAGGTACACTCAGTTCTGCATACATGCTCACACATTTTCACTTAGGTGCGTATAAACGCACCCTACAGTCTATGTCTCTACGCCTCCAATACAAAATCTCATCCTGCCCCCCTGCCTTCTTGTCTTCTGAACTTCTGTTTCTTAATTTAAAAAACACCTCTTGCATGTAAAATTCTTTTGTAATATGATGTCTTTAGCCGAAATGGGCTTTGGTATGCCTATGAAGCTATGGAAACACTACTTTAAACAAAAAGGAGAAGAAAATGCCAAAAATGAAAACACACAAATCCGCTGCAAAACGCTATAAAGTTACTGCAAGCGGTAAAATTATGAAAAGACAAGCAGGCATAGGCCACTTGCTCCAACACAAGTCAGCATCAAGAAAACGTAGAATTTTCAAGATGGTTGACGTTTCTGAGTCACATGTAAAACTGGTATCTTATGAGTTACCATACAAGAAGTATTCAAGATAGGAGCATAAAAAATGAGAATAAGACGTGGTAGTGCCGGTGTTAAAAGGCACAAAAAAATATTAAAGCTTGCTAAAGGTTTTATCGGCGCAAGAAGCCGTATCTTCAAAGTTGCTAATATTGCAGTTATGAAGGCTTTGAAATACGCTTACAGAGACAGACGTACTACAAAACGTAATATGAGAAGATTATGGATTGTTAGAATTAACGCAGCTGTCAGACAACGCGGCATGAGCTATTCAAAATTTGTTAACGCATGCAAAAAAGCTAATGTTGTTGTTAACAGAAAAATGTTAGCTGATTTGGCGGTTAGAGATTCTGAAGCGTTTGATGTACTTTTTGAAACTGTTTCAAAATAGTAAAAACCAAAAATAACAAAAAAGGAACGGATTTTCCATAAATCCGTTCCTTTTTGTTGTAACCAAGAGTATTAATTATTTATAATTATTGACAATAAATTAGTACAGTAGGATAATTCATGTAATGTAAAAGCTCGGAAGATTTTTATAAAGGTGCTGAATTATGCTTACAAAAGAAGTGAACAACTGGATTAAAAGAGTTGAAAAAGGCAACTATTCTTCTTGGGATATTATGGAAGAATTTGCACATTTTTCAAAGTATTTGACCAAAGCCGAAATGCTTCAAATTCACAAGAAGTTGCAACAGCATATCAAGACAGATTTGAAACGTATTGACATCTAAAGCCACTTTAAAACATTAAAACAATGTGTTATAATATTAATATAACAGAGGTTTTTTGATGTCCTATTATGATGATTTATTGAAAAAGATTCCGAAGATTAAAAAGCTCCTTGATAATGACGGCGATTCTGTCATTTATCATTATACAAAACCTGAAAAGCTGTTAGAAATTATTTCGCATAATTCTATCAGGTTTTCCAATGTGTTATATTTAAATGATAAAGAAGAGGTTGCGTATTCTTATAAGCTTATAATAAAACTAATCAACGAAACTCCGGAATTGAATGAGGAGTTGTTTGAAAAAATCAGCAATCATTTTAAAAATAAATACAGGCATATAGTTGACGGAAGCGGGGAATTGTTGAATAATTTAGAGTATTTTACGACTTCGTTTTCTTCTGATAATGACAATTTGACTTTGTGGAATAATTACGCAAAGGGCAAAAATTATACGGGTTATAATATCGGATTTAACAAGAAAAAACTCATAAAAGAGATGACAGAGAACAATTATTTACCGATATATGGCAGTGTAATTTATGACAGAGCAAAGCAATCTAAAATCATTCGCGCAATTTTTAAGAAATGGAATTCCCTGTTTGAAAAAGCTTCTAAATCAAAGCGGGCAAATAAAGTAAAATTGTTTGATATAATGTTTGAATTGGTCGATGTTTTAAATATCGTCAGTATTTTTTTCAAAAATCCTCAGTTTAAAAGTGAGCGAGAGTATCGTATAGTTATAGTTAATGCATTTGGGGCAGATAATTCAAAGCAAACAAAGGTTGTTGAAAAAAACGGATTATTTGTTCCTTATTTGGAATATATTTTTCAAAAAGGATCTGTGAGTTCGGTTAATATTGGCCCGACATTTGATGAAAATATATTCTATACAAGTACAAACAGAATGCTTTTGAATTTCGGATATGAAAATATAGAAGTACAGCGTTCTAAAATTCCGTTAAGATACTAACTTTATTTTATGAATTTAGATTTTAATCTGTTAAATAATTCACCTGCATATTCCATTTTCATAATCAAATTCAAAGGAATATAAATTATTAAACAGATAAATGCGACTAACATTATTTTTAATAATTCAAACGGTATTTTTGATAAATGAACAAGTTTGTCATACTGTTGCGCTGTAATAAAACATATTATACCTGCTGCAATCCCTGCAATTATCATTTTAAACAGGTTTATAAATAGTTCTCTGTAATTCATTCTCATTTTCTTTACGATTAATATTCCCAAAACACAAGCATTGAACAGAGTAACAAGCGAAGTCGATAACGTAATTCCGCCTATGCCAAATCCCATTTTTGATATTAAAATCCAGTTTAAAAATACCTTTAAAACAATCGATGAAAATGCAATCGTAAACGGCGTTGCAGAATCATTGAACGAATAATAAACTCTTGTAATAGAATCCCTAAATACATAAGGTATTATTGAAACAGATAAGAACCATAGTGCTTCTGTTACCATAAATGTCGCAGTCGAATCAAACTCTCCGCGTTCAAAAACCAAACTGACGGCATCCGTTCCGACAGTTAAAATACCTATTATAATCGGAATTGCACCAAAAAATAATACTCCGACACCTTTATTAAAATAATTTCTTATTCCGTCAAAATCTTTATCACCAACAAGGCGCGCAAATATAGGAAATAACGGGACTAAAAATGCCGTAACCAAAATCCCGACAGGAAATTGAAAAATTCTGTTTGCATAGCCGATTGCAGTCCACGCTCCTTCCGATATTGAAGATGTAAAAAACATATCAACATATATGTGCACTTGACCGACTGTTGAGCTTAATATTGCAGGGAATAACAATTCGCCTATTTCTTTGAAATGAGGGTTGTTTGTAAAAGCAAAGTTTGGTTTTAACCTGTATCCGAGCTTTCTTATATTCGGATATTGGATTATCAATTGTAATATTGCACCTATTGTGGTTGCCCAAGCTAAAGCCAAGCCTTTTGAATCATTAGGTGCGGCAATTACTATCCCTATTATTGCCAAACTCATTATAATAGGCGACAAATTCGGAAGCATAAATTGCTTATATATAACAAGTATTCCGTAATAAATTCCGACAATTCCGCCAATGACAAGCAAAGGTGTCATAATTTGCAAATGTGTCGCGGCAAGATTAATCATTTCTGATGAACCGCCCGAAATAATTATCCCCATTATTTGACGAGGGAAGATATACATTATAACGGATAGTAGCAAGAAAAATATTATTGTCGCCGTCATAAATGTTGAATATAATTTATTAACGGTTTCTGACGGTTTTTCTTTTAGTGAAGGTATAAGTTTAGAAAAAATAGCAACCGTTGCGCTATGGAAAGGACCACCGACACCGCCTAACAGTATTAAAGATAATGCGGGAATTTGATATGCATAGTAATATGCATCAGAAACCATGGACGCACCGTAATAATTCGCTATAACAATATCGCGCACAAACCCTATAAGTTTACTTACTATAGTAACTACCATTATTAACCAAGCTGCCTTTAATACACTTGTTGTTTTTTCTTCTTTAATTTGAGTAGTCATACTTTCCCGTCAATTCAACATACATTCTGAGCCCTTTATTACTGCCCGAACTCAATGGGTAATAAAATGTTATCGTATTTATACCTTTTTGTAAATATTTTGATATATTAATCGTATTTATCCGTTGAGAGGTATCGAGTTCAATTTTTTCATCAACATTATTAATACATGCATCAATATATCTAACTTTGTATTTATTATCTACAATTAACTTTCCTTCGCCGTTTTTAGCAAAAAATGTTTGAGTAACCTTATTTTGAGCGCTGTTTGAAGATATGATAAACGGTTCTGTTGTTAAAGAAATTCCGCTGTAATAGTGTTGTAAAATTTTTTCATAAGGCAAATGCAGACTTGTTGCCATGTATCCTGCACCGAATTGACTCATTCCTACGCCATGCCCGTAACCACCGCCGTAGGCTTTAATAGTTTTTAAATTTCCTTCGTCATCAAATTTTTGTTTAAATACAACATTCGCGCTTGGTAAAGCTTTTCCTTTATTAGTAAATAATCTTCTTATTACAAGCTCTTTTTCGACTGTATAATTCCCGTTATCGGTTTCAATTTGTAACTTCATAATTTTCCCCGATAATCCGCGCTCTAAAACTTCTAAACGCAAAATTTTTCCGATAGTTTCACCTTTTTGAACGACAGGATGAACAAACCCTGCAGCGCTTTGCGCTGCTATATTATTTTGGATTTCCGATTGAAGTTCTTCTTGAGTCCATTCGCGCTCCCAACGGTAATATGAAGAATTTACATCAAAAGATTTCGGCTTTGTTGTATAAAATTTTTCCGCTTCTTCTTCGGTATTTAGCGGGGTGAAATTGTCATTATCAGGTACCGCTTTTAAATACGGTTTTGAATCAGCAGGAAAACTTTTTGTTTTAGGGTCAGAGAAAGCATTCTCATAGCTTTCAGTGTATCCGCCTGCGGTTGACGAATACAGCGCTAATATCAAATCCCAATTGTATGTCGCAACAATTCCCATGGTTTCATCTACCGCTTGGTTGGATAAATCTTTTTCGGTATTTGCGCCGTAATATACCTGACTTGCAACAGAATCCACTACATCATAATTAGGATTTGCATTTACTCTTGGAGATAAAACATAATTTCTGGCGGCGACAGCTTGAGCTTTTAGAGCTTCCAGGCCGAAATGTACCGGCATTTCGTTTGGGACAACTCCTTTTAAATAATCTTCCACATCCAAACTGTTTACTACATAAAATTTGCCTTCCCCCGCACAAATCAATTCCAATTGTCCGCGATAAACGGCATCTTTACCGCCGCGTTTTAAATCTTTTATTCCTAAAAAACCAAAATCAGTTTTAAAAATAATCGGACCGGAAACTTTGTTTATAACATTTCCGTCGACATCAGTCAGTACAAAAATCTTTCCTACCATGGAAATATTTACCAGATTATTTGAATCCAAAGTAGTCATATATGTGTTTTTATTGTAGATTTCAAATTCCCCTGTTCCGTATATTGAGGCATTTTCTCTGACATAAGAAGAAAAATTTTGATTACCGATACCTACACGAACAAGCTTGGAATTTGCATTGTATGACGAGTTCATGGCATTGCGCGCAATCTGTAAAGTTGTCTGAGGAATATTAGCGTAATATGCGCCAAAAACAGGAATCATTATTCCCAAAAGTAAAACGCTTAAAAATAAAACCAATCCTGCCCTCTTCATATTTTTATTATACGACAAACCGAAGATAGAGCAATTATTTAACTTAATCTGCTTATTTCTCATATAAAAATATGAAATTTTTCGGATTTTATTGAAAATGGTAATATTAATTTATATCATTATTTTATTATGTCAGACATAGATACATACAAGGCTTTGAAAGAAATTTTAACCGAGCAGAAACGCTCGCAAGAAGATATAGATGAAGTCGAAAAAGCGTACAAATTCGCAAAGAAAACCCATTCCGGTCAATTCAGAGTATCAGGTGAACCATACATAATTCATCCTGTTGAAGTTGCACGAATTTTGGCATCATTGGAAGTTGATGTTCATACTCTTGTTGCGGCATTTTTGCATGATGTCTTGGAAGATACTGATACTTCTCCTGAAACTATTAAAGAAATGTTTGGGGATGATGTATTAAATCTTGTGCAAGGGGTTACAAAGCTCGGAAAATTAAAGTTTAAATCGAAAGAAGAACGTCAGGCAGAAAATTTCAGGCGTCTGTTTATTGCGATGGCAAATGATATAAGAGTAATTTTCTTAAAACTTGCCGACAGATTACACAATATGCGTACTTTGAACTTTATGACCCCTGAAAAGCAGAAAAAAATTGCGCGTGAAACTCTTGATATTTTTGCGCCATTGGCAAACAGATTAGGTATCTACACGATAAAAGCCGAATTGGAAGATTTATCTTTAAAATATTTGGAACCTGAAAAATATTATGAAATAGCGCAATTAGTTGCCCAAACGAAAGCAGGCAGAGAAGAAACAGTTAATGAACTTATAAATAAAATTTCTCATGACGTGGAAAAAAGCGGAATTAAAGCGCAAATTACAGGCAGAGCAAAGCATTATTACAGTATTTATGCCAAAATGAAACGTCAAAATATTACTTTCAATGATTTGTATGATGTTACGGCGGTTCGCGTTATTGTGGATTCAATTAAGGAATGTTATGAGGTTTTGGGTATAATTCATTCCCAATTCAAACCGATTCCGGGGCGGTTTAAAGATTATATCGCAATGCCTAAAGGAAATATGTATCAATCCCTGCATACTTCAGTTATCGGTCCGAGATTAAAACCGTTGGAAGTTCAAATTCGTACTTGGGATATGCACAGGATTGCCGAATATGGTGTTGCCGCACATTGGCGTTATAAAGAAAAAGGTTCTCAAAAAGCTGATGCTTCAACGGATAAACAATTTTCATGGCTTCATAAACTTGTTGAATACGATAAGGAAATGAAGAATGCAAAAGATTATGTAAGCAGTGTAAAATTAGATTTGTTTTCGGATCAAGTATTTGCGTTTACTCCGAACGGCGATATTTATGATTTCCCAAAAGATGCAACCTGTGTTGACTTTGCATATCGTATTCACTCTGATGTTGGGCATAAAACTGTCGGAGCATTGATTAACGGGCGAATTGTTCCGTTGAATACAAAATTGAATAACGGTGATATAGTGGAAGTTCTGACCTCCAAAACACCTGCTCCTCGTTTGGATTGGTTGACTTTTGTTGTCACAAAGCAGGCTTCGTCTAAAATTAAACAGTGGTTTAAGAAAAATAACCGCGAAGAGCATATCAATCTTGGTAAAACAAATCTTGAACATGAACTTACAAAAACTGTATTTGATGAGTATGTTAAAAATGGCGAATTTGAAAAAATAGCCAAAACAATGAATTATCAATCAGCGGACGATTTATTTGCCGCGCTTGGTTATGGCGAAACCACAGCGAATAAAATTACAAATAAACTTAAAAAACCTGAAGAAAAACCTTTAGAAGATAATTTTCACAAATCATCAAGAAAAAGTTCTAATAAAGATATTATCGGTTTGGAAGGTCTGCTATATTCATTTGCAAGATGTTGTTCCCCTATTCCGGGAGAGCCGATTGTGGGCGTTGTTACTCGTAATAAAGGGGTAACTGTTCACAGAGTCGACTGTAAAACATTAGAAACCATCCCGCATGAACGAATGATGGATATAAGATGGGCGGGTGTTAATACTAATAAGACTTATACAACAACTATAAGGATTGAAACGGCAGAAAAACAAGGACTTTTAAAAGATGTAATTTCCGCCGTATCTGATAATAATACCAATATTGTCAGTGCAAATATTAAAACAAAAAATCATGTAGGTATTATTGAAATCGGTATAGAGCTTGATAATATAGATACTTTAAAAAAAGTTATAAACTGTATTCAAGCATTACCTGATGTTTACAGTGTAAAACGTGTTCAAACATCAGCAAATATGATAAAAAATACTTCTGCATCAAAACCGCAGAAAAGAAATAACAAAAAAAGTAAATAAAAAGAAAGGATATTAATATGGAAACGGAAGCATTTAAAAATTTTTGGCAAATATATTATTATATCGCTTTATTTGCAACAATTTTGTTTATTATAAAAATGTCTGTATTCATGCTCTTTGGCGGTGATACCGAAGTTAGCGCGGATTTTAACACCGAAACCGATACGGATACTTCATTCAGCTTTTTATCATTCCAAAGTGTTTTGGCATTTTTTATGGGTTTTGGCTGGATGGGTTATGCTGCGTTAAAACAATTTAATTTATCGCAATTAACCGCATTGTTATCGGCATTGGGTGTAGGTCTTTTATTTATGGCAGGTTCTGCATGGTTGATGTTATGGGCAAGAAAATTAGAAAAAACAGTTAAAAAAGATAAAAATACCGCATTAGACAAAATCGGAAAAGCATATACAAAATTTGAACCAAAATCTCAAGGTCAGGTTGAAATTGAAATCAACGGCCAATTAACAGTTGCTCAAGCTGTTAATAATACTGAAGAGCCAATCAATGCTTTTGATGCGGTTAAAGTAATAAAAGTCGAAAATGAATTGTTATATATAGAAAAAGTTTAATAAAGAAGGAGAAGAAAAATGTTTGGATTAATTTTAGCAGGAGCGCTGATATTATTTGCAATCTTCGCATTTGTTGCAAACCAATATAAACGCTGTCCGTCAAACAAAATTATTGTAGTTTACGGTAAAACAGGCGGTGAAAGAACCGCAAAATGTGTACACGGCGGCGGTACATTTATTATCCCGTTAATTCAGGATTACGGGGTATTATCGTTAGAACCTATGACAACTGATATTGATTTAAGAGGTGCGTTATCAAAAGGGAATATCCGTGTTGCGGTACCTTCAACATTTACATTTGGTATTTCAACAGAACCAAGTATCATGATAAACGCTGCAGAACGTCTTTTGGGCTTATCAAGACAAGATGTTATTGCACAGGCAAGCGATATTATTTTAGGTCAATTGCGTCTTGCAATCGCGACATTATCAATCGAAGAAATTAACCAAGACCGTGAAAAATTCTTGGAACAAATTAACGCAAACGTAAATACAGAGTTGAAAAAAATCGGGCTTGAAATCATTAACGTAAACATAAAAGATATCACGGATGAATCAGGTTATATTGATGCAATCGGTAGAAAAGCAGCTGCAGAAGCAATAAACAAAGCAAAAGTTGAAGTTGCGGAACAAGAAAAACTCGGTGCAATCGGTGAAGCTTCCGCTAATAAAGAAAAAGAAGTTCAAGTTGCAAACCAAATGGCTCAAACTCAAATCGGTCGTACAAATGCAGACAAAGAACAACGTATTAAAACCGCTGATTTGGAAGCACAAGCCGTTGAAGGCGAAAACATAGCAAAAGCAAATATTGCAGAATATAATGCAACTTTATCAGTTAAACAGGCAGATGCATTCAGAGAAGGTGAAGTTGCAAAAGCAAACGCTCAACGTGATGTCTTGTTAGCACAAAAAGAACAAGAAGAAGCTAAATTGAAAAAAGAAGAACTTGCAAGACAAGAAGTTGAAAAGTTAAAAATTCAAGTAGAAGCTGATGCGGAAGCAGAACGTTTAAGACGTGTTGCTCAAGGTCAGGCAGATGCTATTAAAGCAAAATACTTTGCAGAAGCAGAAGGTGTGAAAGCCGTATTGGAAGCAAAAGCACAAGGTTATGCGGAATTGGTAAGAATTTCCAATAACAGACCTGAAATAGCAACAAGCTTCTTGATGATTGAAAAAGTCCAAGATTTAGTAGCAAAACAGGTTGAAGCTATTAAGAATATCAAATTTGATAAGATTACTGTTTGGGATGGCGGTGCAGGTTCTCCAAACGGTTCAACTACCGCTAATTTTATGAAAGATTTAATCAAATCACTCCCTGCAATGCACGATTTGGCAAACCAAGCAGGCATAGAATTACCTCAAGTTTTGGGTAAAGTAGACAGCGGTTTGGAAGAGGCTGTGGTATCCGCACCGTCAAATGATGCTAAACCTCAACAAAAAAAAGAAGATAAATAATTCCAAATTTATATAATGACTTTTGCGCCGTTAATTTATTAACGGCGTTTTTTATTTTTGAGGTTAACTTTAAACTTATTAAAATATAGTGTATAATATATTTATGGCAGAAGATTACAAATATTTTTTGGATAACGGTATTTTTGATTTTCGCGACGGGCGGTATCAAAGTGCAATAGATAATATCAACAAATCTCTGGAATTGAAAAAGGATTGGGCAATTCCGTATTTTTATCGCGGAGCGGCATATCATGCTCTGGGCGAATATGATGAAGCAATGCTTGATTATACAAAATCTATACAACTTGACGATAAAATGATTGATGCATACTACAATCGGGCAAAAATTACTCTTTCAAGAAAAGACATTGAAAATCCCGATATCCAAAAGGCAATATCCGATTTGGAAAAAGCAATTGAGTATGATAATCAGTTTGTAGATGCTTTGTATGCGTTGGCAGCGGCCTATAAAAAATTGGGCGATTACCACAAAGCTTTGGAGTATTTGGAAAAGCTTTTGCAAATTGAGCCGCAGGCAATTTATGCAAATGCGCTTAAAAAACTTATTTTGCAAAAATATATTATATAGATTAAAACTTTTGGGGAATTAAATAATTATTTCATAATTTATATTTTGAGGTATGAATTATGTAAATAAATTACTAAAATCTCTCGGTTACGAAACAGAATTAGAAAAAGACGCTTGGAGTTTAAACAAGCAACATTTATCCGGTGATAAGAAATGGCTTGCAAATATTGTACCGTCAGAGCTTTTGGCACGAACCGTAAAACAAGCAGTCGAATCGCTTATGACAATTTGTCAATGTAACAGTTTTTATAAAACATTTCCTGACATTATAGAAACGCCTGATTACGGCGATAAGTGGGGTGTTCGGGCAAATTATATCGAAATAAATAATCGTGCAATAGCGCAAATGGACAGGAATATCACAAAAAACGGTATTCTGAGTACAATAAAACTTTTACCTGCAATTCCGCCTTCTGCAAAAAGTTGGGCAAATTGTATTATTTTGTCGCAAATTTTTCCAAATATTTATGGTGACGGACTAAATAAACTTCCGCACGAAGAAAATTCTATCTACGGAATAAAATTAAACGGCGGTTACAGTAAGAATATTATTGATTTTGAAATTATTGATAAAATTTCTCCAGAAGAACAATTTTGCGCATTTAATGATTTAGCACATTTTCACGGATTAAAAACAGGATTTAGAACGGTTATTTCTGCCGATCAAATAAAAGTTGTTCAACCTGATGGCAGTGATATTACTTTTGATTGGAATAAATCAGAGCATGTAGAACTTTTTGTAAAGGAACATACAAAGCTTATCAACACAGGTTTTGAGGCAATATTTATTGATTCCGCAAAACATATCGGCGGATATGATATGGCAAATTATACAGGTGTTGGGGCATTGCCGACTTATGAACAGATGCAATATATAATACACGAAATCCGAGTGCGAAGCGGTAAAACAACCTTGAGTTTTATCGGAGAAAAAAGTACGGGAGATTTCAAACGATATGAAAATTTAGGGTTAACTTCGGGTACTGCGTTTATTGAGCCTGACAATTATGATGAAGTAAAACATTGGTCGCAAAGTTTGAAATATGAAAATCACTACACTCCCGGAATTGAAGTGTCAAATGACAACGATACGGGCGGAAGGAGTTATGAAGCAAGGCTGAACAGAATAAATAATGCGCTGTTTGCTTATGAATACCCAAGCGACAAATTGCCGAGTTTTATGCAAATGGAAGATATTTTTCCATTAAGATATGACACGAACACACACCACTTAATGATGTGTAATCCGTCTTATTCAACAGACGGAACTCCGCAAAGTCATTGGGAAAACCTGTTTGCAAAAGATGACGGCAGAGAATACAACCGTAAAGTTGCAGAATTATTTATTCATGCACAAAATCTTTAATATGCATCTATACATTATATTTCAAAAATTGTTCTTTAATCTTAGTTGTTTTGTCAATCAATAAAGATGTCATATCTTTTTTGTCATTAAGTTCAAACATAGATGCATGCGCTTCTTCGTACGGCCGATTAGAAAATAATCTTTTGAAAATATTCTTTTCTTTTAATGGCTTTACAATAATAGTAAATCCTTTATACCCTGCTCTGTTAGATCTATTTTCGGGCTGTATATAAATATCAACATCTTTTGCCAATTGTTTCAATAATGGACGCGCCAAATCCGCCTGCTCAGCACAATAAGGACCTATCTTCTTTGCTATATTTTTTTGTTTTGGCATATGTAATGCCATACCAAAACTCGTATTATTATTTGTTTCAATTTTCATTTATATCCTCTTTTCAAATGAATCTTTAATCTAGTCGTATCTGTGGTCTGTATTCATTTTGTGTTCAATGACTGCAGTGTTTTCGTTTGCTTGCAATTTTCCTGCAACAATATTTGAAACGAGTAATAATGCAGCAGCTGTTCCTGCCAAAATTTTACCTGTTTTGCCTGCGGCTTTTAGCGGGTTAGTAAATATTTCTTTATAATTTTTCGGATGTGCAATAAGTTTCAACAATGCAGCACCCATTACAACACCAATTCCTGCTCCTGCTCCGTATACAATACCTTTAGCTGTTGCCATTGTCATTGTTCCTGTTGCAGAGAAGAATTTCCAAGTGTCGCCGATTGCATCTCTTACTTTATAACCGAAAGATTTTTTAGGTTTCGTTTCATCTGCTTTAATGTCATTGAATATTTTTGACATATCTTTGTTAGATTCGATTATAACTTCTGATTTTCCTTCGCTCGGATATGTTTCTTTGACGGTTCCGTCTTTTTCTATGCAATATGCAACACCGTCTTTTACACGTTTTTGTTCTACCCAAATGACATCGCTTTCAGGTAAATACGTCTTTTTCCATTTACGGCTTTTTAATGTTTCTTTTATTTCTACTAACTTGTTTTCGTTTTGTATATCTTTTAAAGAATTTGCTTCCTTAGAGAACGTAGCGGCTTCGGTAATTGTGCCGTTTTTCATTTGTTCAACATATTTTGCTAATTTTTCGTCAGATTCGCGTTCAACTTTTGGCTGTCCCCAGCCTGTTTCTGTTACGACTTTTCCGTTTGAATAAATAGTGTATTCTAATCCGTCATAGGCTCCCGGCATTTTTGCGTGAACAGCATTTTCTCCGGGCATATAGACTTTATCCCAATGTTTGCTTGTGATAACTGTTTCTACCTTTTGGCCGTCTTTTAGAGCTTGGTTAAACTCTGCTAAATTTTTATCCATTTCTTCCTGACTTACAGGTCTGTTATTTAATGGCGCATCAATAGGAACTTGTATTGTTCCCGATTGATTGGAACCATTTTTTGCTTCATCAATTAAATTTGCTCTAAAACTTACATTTGGATTTAATGCTACTTTCATACAACACACTCCTTGATGTCATCTATAAAACACTTGAACCAAAATATTTGCTAAATTTGCAACATTTCTTTACATACCGAATAAAGAAAGCTGCGGAACTCCGTCTTCATTATTACTCATTTTTTTACGAGTTGCAAGATTATTTGAAAAATCTTTTTGCATTTTTAACATCAATTCTTGAGAACGTTTAATAACACCCTGCGGTAAACCTGCCATTTTTGCAACTTGGATGCCATAACTCTTGCTTGCCCCTCCTTGAACAATTTTTCTTAAAAATTCTATTTCGCCATCTTGTTCAGAGATAGTTATTCTGTAATTTTTTATTTGCGGATAAGTTTTTGTCATGACATTTAATTCATGATAGTGAGTTGCAAAAATACATCTTGCTTTAATTTTTGTTGCAATATATTCTGCAACAGACCATGCGATTGCCACTCCGTCATAAGTGCTTGTTCCTCTGCCGATTTCATCAAGTAAAATGAAGCTTCTTTCTGTTGCTGTATTTAATATGTATGAAGTTTCAATCATTTCGACCATAAAAGTTGATTGTCCCAAAGTCAAATCATCACTTGCTCCGACTCTTGTAAAGATTTTATCGCAAACTCCGATTTTAGCATCATCCGCAGGAACCCATGAACCGATTTGAGCTAATATTGCAATCAATGCATTTTGACGCATATATGTAGATTTTCCTGCCATATTAGGGCCTGTTAATATCATAAATTGGGTTGAGTTATCATCCGTTACGTTTGATTTTAATTCCAAATCATTCGGAACATATTCGCCAAGCGGTAAAACTTTTTCTAACACTGCATGTCTGCCGTTTTTAATCAAAAAGTCATTAGAATCGTCTATCTGTGGTTTGCAATAATTGTTTTCAACAGCAACACAAGCTAATGAAACCAATACATCGGCATTTGCAATACAATCGGCTATTTCCCTAATATTTGAAACGTATTCTTTTGAATATTCTCTAAAATCAGTAAATAATTTATATTCCAATTCCGTCGATTTGAATTTTGCCGATAACACGTCATCTTCGTGCTTTTTAAGTTCTTCTGTTATAAATCTTTCGGCATTTACAAGGGTTTGTTTTCTTATATATTCTTGCGGAATCATATTCAGATTGGAGTTTGTAACTTCGATATAATACCCAAAAACTTTATTATATCCGACTTTCATATTTTTTATGCCGGTTTTTTCTTTTTCTGATTCGACAAAATTCTCAAGCCATTGTTCTCCGCCTGACAGTAAATCTCTGAAATAATCAAGTTCTCCGCTAACTTCAGGTTTAATAATTCCGCCTTCTTTTAATAAAGTCGGAGGTTCATCAACGATAGTATTTTCAATCATTTGTACATAATCGGATATACTTTCGCTATATTCCCGTATGGTTGAAAACATATCATATTGAAGGTTTTGCGTAACCTCTAAAATCTCGGGCAGTACGGATAAAGATAATTTCAGACTTATAAAATCTTTAGGGCTTGCGGAACCGTTACTCATCCTTGTTGCAAGACGTTGAATATCATATATTTTATTCAATAAGTCTGTTAATTTGAATCGAACATCGCTGTTTGATACCAATTCCGAAACGGAATTTTGTCTTGCCATAATATCAGAAACATTTTTTAACGGCTGACAAATCCAGCTTTTTAATAACCTTGCACCCATATTGGTTTTTGTCTGGTCAATCGCCCATAATAAAGAACCATACTTATTTTTCTCTCTTAAGGTTTCTGTCAATTCAAGATTTTTTCTTGTAGAAGCATCTAAAATCATATATTCGGATAATTCATAAGCTTCAATGCGTTCAAATTTAGGCATATTATCTTTTGAAGTTTCCCAAATATAAGCTAACAAAGCACCTGCTGCTTGAAACCCTAACTTGTATTTTGAATATCCGAAACTTTCTAATGAGGTGGTTTTAAATACAGTTTTTAAATTGTTTTGAGCAAAATTTTCTTCAAAAACAGATGGCGGAATTTTTGAGCAATTATATTTTTTAGTAATTTCTTCAGGCAAATCAACAACTTCATCAGGAACGATTTGGAATGGTTTTATATCTTGTTTTAAGCTTGGTGCAACAATCTCAGACGGGTTTAATCTCGCAAGCTCTGCCATAATAAGATTTAAAGATGCTTGTGTTGTTTTAAATTCACCCGTTGAAATATCTGTATAAGCAAAGCCGTAGAGGTCTTTTTTATTATCTTTATATATTGCACAGATGTAATTGTTTGAATTTTGGTTAAGCAGGTTGCTTTCGGTTAAAGTGCCTGCTGTTATAATTCGTGTAACTCCGCGTTTTACAAGACCTTTGGCAAATTTGGGGTCTTCCAATTGGTCACAAATTATTACTTTATAATTTTTTTGTACAAGTTTTTGTAAATAGGCATCAGCAGCTTTTGCAGGAATACCCGCTAAAGGAACTCTGCCTACTTTTGCACCCGAATCTCTGCCTGTCAGGGTTAATTCCAATTCTTTCGACATTATAACGGCATCTTCAAAAAAAGTTTCATAAAAATCGCCCATTCGATACCATAATAAAATCCCCGGATGCTCTTTTTTTATCTGTAAATATTGCTGCATTGCAGGAGTGGTTTCTTCAATATTTACTTCCCAACTTTTTATATTATTGATTTCCCCTTTGCTCATATTATAATGATATTAGAAACAGAGGATTTTAGCATGGGTTGTTTAAAAAATGTTACACGTTCTATATTTTTAACCGTTGTTGTTGTCGGTTTCGTAGCGTTTGGCGGTCAAGATTGGATAAAAAAATCAATAGACAATTTCCTTCATCCGACACATGATGTTATTTTGGAACGTGCGCAAAAAGTTGGGGATTTTTCAAAAGTTAATAAAGAATTTGAAATAGAAAAAGCCGCAGGAATTATGGGATATAATGCAGTTATAGCTGAACACAAAGCTTCAGGACAAAAAATGGTTGTTGTGGATTCCGGTAAAAAAACAATTTTAACTCAAGAGGATATAAAAGCTTCGAATTCCGAAGAAAGAATTAAGTCTGCAATTTCAAAATTTAAGTACCAATCAGCGGCATTGGAAGATTTTCATGTAACAGAAAAAGGGACAATGAAATCTTACGGACAAGAAATCCCTTATGTACGTTTTAAAGCAAGAATTAAAAAACTTCCGATTGGTGAATTGTCAGGAATTATTTCTGTTGTGAAAGATGATAACGGAAATGATAAAATTTTAATTTCGGCCAATCAAACTGATAAGTATTCTCAACTTATCTCTAATGAATTTTTTAAAGAAGTTAAGTAAACTACGGTTTGAGAAAAAAGATTGTTTATTGTAAAATCAGGTTATGAATTTAGATAGCCGTATAGATAGTATATTATCTCCCATTGCAAATAAAATTTCAGGGATAATCTTTTCGCATGTGACAATTCACGGAGTACGTGTTGAATTTTTGATAGCGTTATTGATTATTGCTGCATTATATTTTACTTTTCGAACAAGATTTATCGGTTTGTGGGGGTTTCGTCATGCAATAGATTTATTAACTCAAAAATATAAACATGAAGATTTAATAAAACGAAAAAGAAAAGGAGAAGTTTCGTCTTTTCAAGCCCTAACGGCGACGATTTCCGCATCTGCTGGCATGGGGAATATTGTCGGCTCTGCGTTAGCGGTTTCTATCGGCGGCCCGGGGGTTATTTTTTGGATGATAACTGCTGGAATTTTTTCGATGGCGTTAAAATTTTCGGAAGTTTTATTGGGAATAAAATTCAGACAAATAAATAAAGACGGTTCGTCTTCAGGCGGTCCGATGTATTATATAATTAACGGGTTAAGGGCTCAATGGATAAAGCCTTATGCTC
The DNA here is from genome assembly GCA_002361485.1 of Cyanobacteria bacterium UBA3301. Lineage (GTDB taxonomy): Bacteria > Cyanobacteriota > Vampirovibrionia > Gastranaerophilales > Gastranaerophilaceae > Zag111. The sequence goes on from DESZ01000025.1 coordinate 112,254, forward strand.
CTTATCTTGCAAATATTTATGCCTTATGTTGTATTTTTGCAATGATAGGCGGATGGAATTTATTCCAAATAAATGCAATAACAACTCAAATTGTTAATGTAACGGGGTTATTTTCGGGTTGCAGATGGTTATTTGGTTTTATTGTTGCTGTGATAACATATGTAACTGTTATCGGCGGAATAAAATCAATCGGAAAATTTACATCAAAAGTAACACCTGTGATGTGCAGTTTGTATGTATTATCTGCGTTTATAATTTGTTTAATAAATATTCAAAATGTTCCAAATACGATTTGTTTAATTATAAAAGAAGCCTTCAAGCCTCAAGCCATTGTTGGCGGAGGGGTCTTTGGCTGCATGTTATGGGGTTTTCGGCGTGCAATGTTTGCAAATGAAGCAGGTTTAGGGACAGCCCCGATTGCATTTTCTGCAGTAAAAACAAGCAAGCCTGTTGCACAAGCTTTTATTGCAATGCTCCAACCGTTTGTTGATACTGTTATTGTAGGTTCGGCAACAGCATTTATAATTGTTGTGACGGGTGCGTATAGAGATTTTACCGGTGCGGCAGGAATTGAGTTGACTTCGCACGCATTTGAAAGTGTTTGGCAGTATTTCCCGATACTTTTAACCGTAATGGCAGGATTTTTTGTACTTTCGACGATGCTTTGCGGGTCATATTACGGGGTAAAAAGCTGGACGTTTTTATTTGGCGAATCAAAATTAAAGACAAGAACATTTCAGATTATATATTGCATTTTTATAATTATCGGTTCTGCAATGAATTTAAAAAGCGTCGTTAATTTATCTGACGGGTTTACTTTATTCTTAGCCGTACCGAATTTGATTGCAGTATTTTTATTATCTGATATAATAATAAAGGAAGTTAAAAGATATTGCCGAAAATATAAGGTAGGATATTTTAAAAATTCCGAACAATAATAAGGGAGAGATTAATGATAAAAAAAGGATGTTTGGACATTCTGCATGATAAATGCGAGAATTGTAACGATTGTATTTTAAGCAGTTCAAGAAAGAATTTGGTATTTTCTGACGGAAATCCGGAAACTGCAAAAGTTATGTTTATCGGTGAAGTTCCAAGCGAAACGGAAGACGAAGCAGGAAAACCGTTTGTGGGAAAAGTCGGAAAATTATTTGATAAGTTTTTGGAAGAAGCCGGAATTTCAAGAGAAAATGATATTTATATCGTTAATACAGTTAAGTGTCGTCCTCCTGAAAACAGAGTACCGACTCAAGTTGAAAAATCATTATGCGACAGATATCTTTTGGCTCAAATTGAAATTTTCAATCCTAAAGCAATTGTATTTTGCGGTTCAACCGTAATGAAACATTTTACGGGTGATAAGAAAATCCAAATGTCTAAAATTCGCGGCAAATGGTTTGATATAGAAATTAATGACAGAACTTTTAAAGCTATGACAATATTCCATCCGTCGTATTTGATGAGAAATTCTTCTATGGAAGAAGGTTCTCCAAGAAGATTGATGCAAGAAGATTTGGCAGAAATTAAATCAAGTGTAATTGATAGTTCTTCCGCAAATCCGTTCAAAAAAGATTTGGCTTTAGTATAAATTAAAAATAATCAATGTAATAAAAAAGCAGTTCGTTATGAACTGCTTTTTTTTATTTTGTTTCAATATATTCCGTATTTGGAATGTATTTTTGTTTTTCTTCCGTATTTATGTTCAATTTATTAACGATTTCGGCGCGTTTTTTGCGGAAAAGCATATCAACAAAAGCTTCCAATCTTGTTACAAATCCTGCTTCACCCGTTTGTTCATCAATTGTTAAATTTAAAAGCGGTTTGTTAAACTGCTTAGCTTTTCTTGTAATTCTTTCAAGCATCAATGAATCAGGCCCGCAGCCAAACGCTGTTATTGATATAATACCGTCGATTTTATTATCTTTCAGATAATGTCCTGCACAGCCTGTCATTTCATCTTCATTTGCCCAATACTTATCGTTGCCTAAACTTGAAATCCCTTCTTGTAATTGTTCAGCTGATAATTGTAAAGCAGTGCAAACTTTTACATCCATCTTTTCAAGTTTATCGGTTATTTTCATACAAACACGTTCATCATATATGTTGTAGCCGTGTCCGATAAGTCCTATTGTAATCGGGTGTTCTTTAACATCTGCTGAAATAACAACTTTTCCTTGCAGAGCATAGCTTAATGCTTTTGAATACGGCATACCCGATTTGGACATTATATGAAAATTGTTGTAGCATCTCCATCCTGATTTTGAAGCTTTTTTGATAAGTTTCTTATCAGTTATTCCAAACGGTTTTACCGCTTCTGCCAAAAACTCATACAATCCTTGATTTTTTTCTGATTTGTCTAATGTAGCTTCAATTATGTTACAAGGTTCTTTTACGACATTTTTTATTAAGTCAGGCAAGCCTCTTATTTTTGAACAATTATAAATTTTATTATCAATAGATTGCAGAGAAGGCACAAAAATGTTTTTTACCCCTTTTTTTATCAGGTTTAAAACATGACCTACATAAACTTTAATAGGCAGGCATGTTTCAGTTACAACAAGTGCAGAACCTTCAGACATTGTTTGTTTTGTTGTAACGTCAGACAAAACAATCTTTATCCCAAGCTCGTTAAAAAAACCGTAATAGAACGGATAGTTGTTGTAAAACGACATTGCGCGGGGTATTCCGATAACTTTTTCTGTATCTTTTAAATTAGTCATAATTTTATCCCTAATTTCTACTATATACATAATAGCATAAAAATTATATTAAATATCAAAGATAAGTTATGTAACAAAATGTTAACAAACGTATAAAAAAAGTCAATTTCTCTAAATACAAATACTTTATTTAAATATAAGGAATATCTGGGATTGATTTTTTAAGGATAGGAATCAAAAACTAGGAAATACACTACACACAAAATCACAATTTCAAAATCAATAGGGAGGCGACACTATGAGTATTGGTGCGGATGATTACATTGACAGAATGCTTGTACAAAAGTATCAGGAAGAAAAAGTTGATAATCACGATAATGTGGAATCAATGGTAGATCCTAACAAAATGTTGGAAGCAATGAATGATTATGCGGCAACTTTGAAAAACATGATGGAATTGCGCCAGCGTTTGAATATAGCTTGTTATGCGATAAATGCGAGAACAGCAAGATATCAAAAGAGTTTAGGACAAAGTTAAAAAGTTTCGCGTATCTTCTTATTTTTGATAAAATATAAATAAGGAGGCGCAAAATGGGAAAAATTATCCTTGGCTCTTCATCTCCCAGAAGAGCAGATATTCTGAAAAAAATGAAATTGGATTTTGAAATTATTCCGTCTTCTTATGTGGAACAACATGATAAGGCGGATTTCTCTTATGAATTTGTAGAAAATCTTGCATATAATAAAGCTTTGTATGTTGCACGCGAATTGCAGAATGAAGATTGCAAAGTAATCGGTGCAGATACTATTGTTGTTGTGGATAATAAAATTTTAGGCAAGCCAAAAGATTATGATGAAGCTTTTATGATGTTAAAAGAACTTTCCGGCAGAACCCATTTTGTAGTAACTTCTGTCAGTGTTGTAAATAGCGGAGATTTAAGTTCAAAAACTCAATCCGATACAACTTATGTTACTTTTGAAAATTTAACATCAGAACAAATAAAATATTATATAGAAAATTACAAACCGTATGATAAAGCAGGTGCATACGGGATACAAGAATTGCCGGACGGTTATATAAAAAAAGTTGACGGGGCGATGGATAATGTTATCGGGCTCCCGTCAAAACTTGTTGAAAATTTACTAAAGGCAGAATAGATAAAGAGTTTTTTTAAACCATTCCTTCTTTGACGGCTTTTACAGCCGCTTGAACTCTGTCATTGACGCACATTTTTTGCAAAATTGAACAAACATGCGCTTTGGCTGTGTGAACACTTACTATTAATTCTTTTGCAATTTCGGTATTGCTTTTACCTGCGACAAGATGTTTAAGGACTTCTTGTTCTCTTTCTGTTAGCGGAACTTGATTGTGCATGTTGGCGTGTTCTCCGATTAGCGCGCTATCATCTACTTTTGGAATAGAATTTAGTGCATATCCCGCAATTAGCGGGTCAAGCCAGCAAACACCATTATTTACATCCCTTATTACATCGGCCAGTTTTTCTGGGTCAATATCTTTTAAACAATATGCGTTTGCTCCCGAACTCAATGCGGCAACTACTTCTTCTTCTCTATCGTGAGATGTTAGTGCAATAATTTTTATATCTTTTGAAAATTCTCTTAATTTTATAATAGCTTCAATCCCGTTCATTTTTGGTAAGCCTAAATCCATAAGCACAACATTGGGTTTTAATTTTGATATTTTTTCCAATCCGATTGATGCGTCTTCAGCTTCCGCAATTACATTAATATCAGGGTTTGCGTTTAATGCGCATCTTAAACCAACTCTTGTAAGTTTGAAATCTTCTACAATAATTACTGAAATACAATTTTCTTTTTTTGTCATACAAAGTTCTCCCAATAAAATAGTTATATTATTCAATCGCTTATATTTTTACTCTATTCCGCAAAAGATGAGTTCATATTAGCCAATTGGTTAATTTTTTAATGCCTTTAAATATTTTTATTAAAATTAAAATTTAATCTGTGCGTCTTTGTAACGTTTTGTAACAAATTGTACGCTATATTTGTAAAAATATTAAAGATAATTAAACAACATGCCGAAGATATAAATGTGAGTAAAATATAAGGAGTCATAGAAAATGGCAGTAGAATTTAACAGATTTAACAACTACAATAATTACAATTTGCGTGTTGATAAAGATGCTGCAAAAAAGGCACCAAATGCAAAAGAAGAACAAGTTGAAGCTGAACAGGTTAGTGTTTTCAAGGGTTTGGAAAACGAAACAGATTTATTAACACAGAATGCACAAAATCTTTACGGTATTCGTTTTAATGCTGCAGAAGTGAAAGATAAAGCGATTGCAGAAGAAACAAATAAGATTTTGGCAAGTTTAGGATATAAGAATTTCAAAGTAACTCCGGAACAGGTTGCCAGTGTGGCAAATGAGATGTCAACGGTTATTTTACCTGCATTAAAACGGGTTGATGATGCTGCTGTTGCAGCTCGTATTGAAGACCCGAACGGACCGTTTGCGGACTTATTTGCTAAAGATATTTAATATTGACTTATAAATATATATTTACTCACTTCACACCGTCGATTATTGTTTTCAATAATCGACTTTTAATTTATTATTACTTGAGGTGTATAAAAATTATAAGCTTTCAAATCCGGGTGAATATGACGGCAAATCTTTGTAGCCCGAGTTTTGCATTACGGATTTCTTAATATACACATTTGTATGATTACCTTTTTCAAGTAATTTTTTTAAGGTATTTTCGCGTTTGACAAGGGAGGATGATTTATCATCGCTTTCCGGAAAGAGTCTTAAAATTTCTTCCCAAACAGTTGCTTCCATTGTCCAAGCATAAGTTTCTTCAGCCAATGAATTGAATTCATCCTGATGAAGGGCTTCATGAGCTAACAATGCTGCTAAAGCTCCGGCAGGTGCATCTTTGTGCTTGTTATTAATGTAAATATATAATCTTTTGCCTTTTTTCCAGCCCAAAGCATCAAATGATGCATAGTCTTGATTAATTTGTCCCAAATCTCTAAATTCAATTTTGACAGGTTTTTGTGATAAATTATTACCTAATATGGCATTTCTTGAAAACATGCCTGTGGTATCTTTAAGCATATCTAAAGCAACATAGAATATTTCGTCATTTCCTACGCATTTATATGCTGGGGTAATTTGTTTCATATATGCAGGAGTATATTTTTTAGGGTATTGTTTTGGGATAATATCATCAGTTATATCTGTATCTTGTGCAAAAACATTTCCGCTAAATAATAACATGCCTGCTATTAGTAGTGTAAATAATTTTTTCTTCTTCATATTTTTTCCAACTCTCCTCGTTTGATGTCTGATAACATGTATTATATTGATGTTTTTGCTAAAGGCAAATTAATTTTTTATTTTTTATGATTTAGTTTTACCAATTCAGAATATTTGTATTTGTATTCGTTTGTATCATCGAGTGATGAAGCTTCTGACAGGTATTCAAGTGCGGTTTTATAATCCTTTTGTTCCTGATAAAATTCGCTCATTTTGGCGTAGTATTTCGGATTATTCAAATCATAAAGTATTGCGCGTTTCATACATTCGATTGCTTCTTCGATATCGTCTGTTGATTTTCTGGATAGTGCCAAATAATAATATCCTTGAGCGCAATTTATATCAAGGGATAATGCTTCTTGCGCATATTCTTTTGTCAATTCATAGTCTTGTTTGAGAAATGCGGATTTTGCACCTAAGATATATCCTGCAATGTAGTTTTGATTTAGATTAAGAATATTTTTTACTATCTCTAAAGCTTTGTCATAATTCTTTTCTTTAATATAAATTTCTGCTAATTCTGTCATATAGTTTAAGTTGTCGGGATTATTTTCTAAAATTTCTGATATCAGTGTTTTTGCTCTGTCAAAGATTCCCAATTCAGTATATATTTTACTCAAAGAAGATTTTGTAAAATTATCATTACTCCCGTTTTGGAGATTATCTTCCAATATTTTTTTTGCCCCGAGATAATCTTTTTCCTGTGCAGATAACAATGCTTTTAAAACTCTGCTTCTACTGTGATTTGGTTCTGATTCAAGAATAGCTTCCACTTCTTTTTTAGCTTTTATGTAATCTTTGGTATCATAATATAAATATGCCAGAGAATATCTGTAATCCCAATTGTCAGGAGCTAAATATAGAGCTTTTGAATATGCTTTTTTAGCTTCTTCAATCCAGCCGTTGTAGAAATATGCGTTACCTAAATTGTAAAAATATTTTGAATTATTGCTATCAAGATTTGAGGCTTTTGAAAAATATGCAATACTTTGAGTGAAATTCATATTATCAAGTTCAAATAAGCCCAAAAAGTTGAGTATTTCGGGATTTTGAGTATTTGAACTAAGGCGGTTAAAAATTTCTTTTGCTCCGTCAAAATCGTTATTATCATATTTGATTTTTCCTTCAAGGAGGAGAACTTCTTCATCATTCGGATTGCATTGGTTAAGTATTTCTCTTGATTTGTCATATTCTCCGTTTGAATATAAAACATTTGCGCATTTTATTTTGATTGCATCATCAAAAAATTCGCTATTTTGGTATTCATCAATTTCTGAAAATAATTTCAATTGAAGAAGAATATTTATCAATTCATATAAATTCTCTTTATTATTATTTTTTTGATAAAGTTTTTGGGAAATTTCAAGAGCTCTGTTCAAATCACCTTGTCGTTGTTTTATTGTTCGTTCAAGTTTTAGACTTTGTTCGTGTTCCGGGATAATATTTTGGACTTTTTCAAGATATTTTAATGCCCGTTCATAATCATTTAACAGAAAATATAATTCTCCTGTTTGGTATAAAATTTCAGGGTTATCATTTTCTATTTCCAAAGCTTTATATAGCATTTCGATTGCAGGTTTGTAATATTTTTGTTCCTTTAATTCAAATGCTTGTTTTATATATTCAATGCTTTCATTATTTTCCACTTATAATTACTCCTCATCAAATCCTTGCGGAATATACGGCTGTTGATCCAATGGTTTGACATCTTCTTCGTGTCTGCGTTTTAGAAAATCAAAATTAAATCCTTTGAATTTTGAATGTTTTTTAACGGGTTTTTCTACTTTTTTATTTATTATGATAAGAACTTCGTCTTTTCCTGCCATTTTTAAATTATTGCGGGCAATTCCTTCCAGACTGTTATCTGATGTTATCATTTTTCTTTCAGCTTTTAGGTCTTCATTTCTTAGTTTTGTTTGTTCAAGAACTTTTTCTAAAGTATGCATTTTACCTTGATATGAAACGATTTTTGAGATGTTTAATAATGCACCGTAACCTATTTGTAAAAAGCAAAAAACAAGAACAACCGTTAAAAAAGAATAGTAAAATCCTGTTTTTCTACTTTTCTTTTTTTCAGCTTCCGTCATATTTCTTTTATCGGTCTTTTTCTTGCTCATATCGGCAAATATACCCCCATATCATTATAGACAAAATTTATGATAATTACAAAATAAATTTACAATTTGAAATTTGTTGAAAACTTGAATTGGCTTTTGAATAAATTGTTATTATCATCATAAGTTTGGCTTGCTCCCAATTCAAAGCGTAATCGGTCTATGTCTTTGTTGCCAAAAGGGTTTATTGAAAGTACCAATTCTGCTTTTTTACGTCTTTTTACGGTATCAGCCGATAATATTTCTTTTAATGAAAAATATTGATTTAATTCTAATTCCGGAGCTATATAGAAATTATCATTATAAGTGTTATTTGTAGAATTGACTGTTTTTAGATAAGATGTTGTAACAGAGAATTTTTTATATTTATATTTAGAAAATACTCCGGAAGATTGTTCCAGTTCTCCTGTGTCTATACCTTGATTATACAAAGTTCCTGCGCTGAATTTCCCGTATGAACTGTCTAAAGTGCGTGAATTTTTTGTGGACACGGGAGCTATGCTATATTCAGAGCCTGTATATTTGGAAAATTTATCTGACGCAAATAGTGATTGAGTAGGGGTTAGTGCTGTGTATTTTTTGGTACCGACCCTTATTGGTTGTTTTATGTTCAAAGATAATACGTTGAAATCTTCCAAAACGATACCGTCAGATTCATCTATATCATTATATTCCGCATAACCTTGCAATACGGTATTATACATATCGCTTATTTCATAATTATTCGTATCAAAAAAATCAATTTCTCCGGATGTGTCAGCGGTCACGTCATCAGAAACAATATCTTCAACTTCTTCTTGTTTTTCTTCTTGAGGGTCTTCTTCATCAGGCAGATGATAGACAAAAACAGTTTTATCCCCATTTTCAGTTATTTCAGCATCAAGAGAATAACAGGGTAAACAAATTAATAAACTTAAGATTATATATAGAGCAAACCTTCTCATAGATACATTTTACATCAAAATTTAAAAGTGTTCAATAATATAATTTTTCTCCTAAGAACACTATTTACATGAAATACAACGATTACGGCTTGACTTTTGTTTTTTATCATGCTAAAATATGAGTGGGGTAAATGTATATTTATAAGTCTTATCAAATTTGATGAGACTTTCTTTTTTGTTTAATGGTTATTATTATGATTGGACTTAATTTTAAAAAGTTTATATAATATTTTCTATGGTAAAAAGCGCGTACATACATATACCTTTTTGTAAATCAAAATGTCATTATTGTTCGTTTATTTCCTTTGATAAACTTGAATTGAAAAAAGATTATCTCAAAAAACTTGAACAAGAAATAAATACATATTATAGCGGAGAAATTTTAAACACTTTGTATTTTGGCGGAGGAACACCATCAATACTTGAAGTAGAAGAATTTGCAAATATAATAGCGCATTTTAATATGTCAAAAGATACAGAAGTAACAGCAGAACTCAACCCTGACGGGCATTATGGAAAAGACGAAATATCTCAAGGGCTTACTTTTGCTTATTTGAGAGGTTTGTATGATGTCGGTATAAATCGGATAAGTCTTGGTGCGCAGACTTTTGATGATGATTTATTAAAGCAAATAAATCGCAGACACAATTCAAAACAAATTATTCAAGCGGTTGAAAATGCTCAAAAAGCAGGCTTTAGGAATATAAGCCTTGATTTCATATACGGATTGCCCAATCAAAGTGCCGGCATGTTTTTTGATGATTTGCAAAAAGCAATCAAACTCGGGGTGCAGCATATCTCATTATACGGATTATCAATAGAAGAAGGTTGTTATTTTTATAATCATAACCCTCAAAATTTGCCTGATGATGATGAACAGGCAGATATGTACTTGGGAGCGATAGAGTTATTAACTTCAAATGGTTTTGAGCACTATGAAATAAGTAATTTTTCGCTTCCTGACTATAATTCAAAACACAATTTGAATTATTGGAACAATGAGGAATATTATGGTTTTGGTGTTGCCGCTCACGGGTATACAAATGATATAAGGTATGGTAATAAAGAGACAATTGAAGATTATATCCAAAATCCTACCGACCATAAATTTGAAAAATTTGAAACTCAAAAAGACAAATTAGAAGAAGAAATCTTTTTGGGTTTACGCAAGATGAGCGGAATTGATATTCAAAAAATTAACAACAAGTTTAATATAGATTTTGAAAATAAATACCTTATAGCCTTAAAAAAATATGAAGGATTGAATTTATTAAAAAAGACCAAACAGGGCTATGCGTTTACCCCTAACGGTGTTCTTGTAAGTAATACAATTCTATCGGAATTTATTGATTAAGTTTTGTAACAATTCCAAAAGTTTTACCCTGAAAATGCCGATTAATAACTTGTATATATACGAAAGGAAAACCATGGGATTAGCTTCCGGACAAGCAAGATTATTAAGTATTACGGCACGACTGACTGATAATGAGTATCGTTCTCAGCGACTCACAAACGCCAGACTTAATTTGGAGAAATTGTCTGAGGATGCAAGAATTGATTATCAGGAAGCGTTGAGTAACAACAAATTTGTTTATTTAGGATTTAACAGTTCGGGGAAAAAAGAAAAGACAGATTTAACGCCGACGGTATTATGGCAGTATCAACCGCGTAAAAATCAATATGCATTGATTAATAACGCAGGGAAAATACTTGTATCAAAAGAAGACGGCAAAAACTTTGAAGATACGGGTACATTAATTCAATTTTTAGATAAATATAATTTGTTGGATGGCTATAACGGAGATTATGAAAAGTATAAAATTGCCTATGCCGAGTATCAGACTGACCACGAAAAATGGCGCGAGGATATAGCCAAATGGAAAGAAGATTATGCAGATTATAGTGAATATTTGATTGAACTTGAAAAATGGCAAAAACAAAACGGTCAAAAAGATTTGTATAAATTATTTAGTGACGAAGTCGGCACGAGCGCAACAACAACAGGCGCAGGTGGCGAATATTGTTATTACCATGCATTGCAGGGTGAAACAAGTTGTTATTTACATTTGTTAAATGAATTGCTTGATTATAAAGGGGGATATTGTGAACCGCATGAATATATGGCAAGTTGCAGTTATACCGGCAGTTATGCAGAAGAAGATCGCAAGTTCTCATCAAATGGTGCAGAAGGCGGTATGCACGGCGCAGGGAATACTAACGCGGTCATGAAAGAGGTTTCTGAGGGTATAGATAATCCTGAGAAATTGTGCGATGGTGATGACGATTATAAACCCGAATATTTAAACAATGGTGAAACGGATAAAGATAAATATAATTTGCTTCAAGAAGTTGTAGATTCGGGCAGAACTCCAACTCCGTTCGAAATACTTGTGAGCGATTATATTTATAATCCTGAAACCCAAGACTGTTCACAAAAGAAAACATTAAAACAAAAAGCTATTGATATGTATTATATTATTCAAAATCTGAATAAATTTCCTGAAGCTAACAGCAAAGAAGTAAGAAAAAATATGCTTATTAATTTTACAGAAGGTGATTTAAGGAATGTAGTATCAGATCCTCCAGAGCCGGTTGAAAATCCGGGCGATGCTCCGATTGAACCTCAACCGCCTGCGGAACCGAAAATATATACGGATGATTTAGAAAAATCGCAATGGTATACAAACCTTTGGTATCGTATGAACGGTAGTGAAAATCCGCAAAAAATTATTATAGAAACAGAAGAAGCTATTAATGATCAAGATGAAGATATTGAAATAACAAAATATCTTTTGAAATTAAAAAATGCGGATAAGAATGATTTCACCGCAAATTATGAAATATTGCCACAAAATATTGCAACAAGCGGTACTTGGTTAAACGATGTATTGGCTCAAGGTATAGTTACAATGCAAAAAGCAGGGATTACACGTACGACAAGTGATGATAAATTCAAATGGTCTGACATCATATATACAAACGCGACAGATATTATTACCGAAGAAAATTCCGAAGCAATAGCAAAGGCCGAAGCAAAATATTCTCAAATATTATCAGATATTGATTCTCAAGATAAGAGATATCAAATGCAAATAAGAAGTCTTGATTCGGAACATAACGCGCTTCAAACAGAATATAATTCTGTAAAATCTGCTGTGGATAAAAATGTTGATCGCTCTTTCAAAGTCTTCCAGGGATAGGGGTAATTTAGATGCATAGATGATAGGATGCATAGTCTGTTATTACAGAAGCACAGAAGGTAAGAGGACATGAAGTCGCGCAGGACAGGCTTTTTATTAATGGAAAATAAAAACAGAACATCTAAATTAACGGCTTTTACTTTTTTTGAATAAAAATAATAGCGGGATTAAAACAAAACACAAAATTCCGAATATTCTGAAAGAATCCATAAATGCCCACAATGTTGCTTGTTTAAGCAAAGTCCCGTATTGTGCATATTGTGCCATGTGTTGAGCTACATCTGCGCTTGTATATTGCATTAGCGCGCCTGTCGTTGCTTGAACTCTTTCCATATATACAGGGTTTAAATCACTTAATTTTCCGACCATCATATATTGATGAGCCTGTGCAAATCGTGTTAAAAATGTTGCAACTAAAGATGTTCCGATGGCACCGCCGATATTTTTAAACAAATTCTGCAACCCTGAAGCGTTTGTCATTTGTTGATTGGATAAGGTTTCCATAGATAGATTTATGATAGGAATCATTGATAAGCCCATTCCCATACCCATCAAGTAGTTTGGTATCATAATATTTATTGTCGCTATTTGTAAGTTCAAAAATCCAAAAAATAATCCTGCAGTACCAATTAAGGTCAAACCTGCAATAACCATTTTTCTTTTATCAACAATATCTGCAATAAATGCGCAAATTATCATAGAGGTTAAACTTCCCAAACCGCGAGGCATCATGGATAAACCGCTCAAAAATGCAGTATAGCCCATCATACTTTGCAAGAATTGAGGCAAAATCGCAATAGATGCGTACAAAACAGACATCATTACAACCTGAATGAAAGTTCCTATTATAAACTCTTTATTTTTAAATACGCTGATATCAACAAGTGTATTTTTTCTGACAATTTGGGATACAAAAAATCCGATAGCAGCAAAGCAGGAAATTGTAAATACCCAGCAAATCCAAGTGGCATTGAACCAATCGGCATTATTTCCCTTATCAAAAAATACTTGTAAACAGATTAGCCACAGTGATAACAATCCAAAACCGAGCCAATCCATTTTAACGCCTTTTACTCGCTGAGCATAAGGCGGATTGAATAACAAGTCCTTAGCCATAACAGCGGCAATACATCCTACGGGTACATTTATAAAAAATACCCATGGCCAGGTCCAATTGTCAGTAATCCAACCGCCAAGCATAGGGCCTACAATCGGAGCAAGGATTACTCCCATTCCGAAAAGAGCCATTGCTGTTCCTCGTCGTTCTTTAGGAAAACTTTCCATCATAATTGCTTGAGATAAAGGAACAATGCCCCCTCCGCCAGCACCTTGAAGAACTCTGTAAAATACCATTTGCCCTAAACTTGTTGCGGTACCGCAAAGAAGTGAAGCAATGGTGAACAGCAAAATACTTATGATATAAAAATTTTTTCGCCCGAAATATTTCGAGAAAAAGTCAACCGAAGGAATTATTATACCCGAAGAAATCAAATAACTGGTCAATATCCAAATACTTTCATCCCTTGTTGCGGAAAAACTTCCTGCCATGTGCGGCAAGGCAACGTTTGCAATGGTTCCGTCCATGACAAACACAAAGCAAGCCAATAAAACCGGAGCGCATGACAGCCACGGATTTTTTGGCAGATATTTATTTTCATCATCGTCTTGTTGTATTGCTTGAACTGACATTTTTATTTAACTTTAACTTTCGGTACTACTGACATCCCGGGAACAATATTATATTCTTCCGGATCAATTTTTTCCGTAAATATGATTTTTACAGGGATTCTTTGTACAATTTTTACAAATGAGCCGACAGCGTTTTCAGGCGGGAATAAACTTGATTTAGCTCCTGATGCTCTTTGAATACTGTCAATTTGACCTTTAAAAACATGATTTGGGTATGTGTCAACTTTTATATCAACTTTTTGTCCCGGTTTCATGTGTCTTAATTGGTTTTCTTTAAAGTTTGCAACAACCCAAACTTTTTCAGGCACTAAAGTAAATAATGGCGAACCGACATTGACATACATACCTTTTTCAACCCGACGTGAAGATACTGTTCCTGATTGAGGAGCATATATTTTAGTATAAGATAAGTCTAATTCTGCTTTATCTTTAGCTGCTTTTGCGGTTAATAAGTTCGCATCGGCAACGGTTTTACCGTTATTATCCGAAAACAAAGCTTGTTGAGCTTGGGTCAAACCTGCTTTTGCTCCGTCATATTTTACTTGTGCCGCATCTAAAGTTTGTTTTGAAACAGCTCCCTGTTCATACAAATTTGTGTATCTTTCTAAATCTTTTTTTGCCAATTCAATATTTGATTCTGATGCTTTTAGATTTGCTTTTGCATTGGCTTGGTCGAATTTGATTTTTTCATAATTTGCGTTAGCCTGCGCAAGTTTAACTTTATAATCCGCATCATCAATTATGGCAACCAAATCACCCGCATTGACTTTTTGGTTATCTGTTACATAAACTTCCAATATTTCACCCGAAACCTTTGGTGCAACATTTACTGTTGTTGTTTCTACATATGCATCATCCGTTGATACATATTGCATTTCTTTTACAAGGTAAAACACTGCAAATATCGCCAAAATTATTAATAGTACGAAGGCAATTTTTCTTTTTATTTTTTTTGACGGTTTTTTTGTTTTTTCTGCTGTTTGGTGTTCAATGTTTTGTTCTTCCATATTTTAACCTCTTTATATATTCATTTCTACTTCTTTTTCTAAACCTTGTTTGAACTTTATTATACTTGCTTCCAATTGTTCGATATCCGCTTGGGATAAAAATTCAGGCAAATTATTCATATATTCTTTTAAAAGTTTTGTTGCTCTTTCAAGAACGGTCTTACCTTCTTTTGTAAGTTTCATTTTTCGTACAAGCCTATTATTTTTTGTATCCGCAAAACGAGTTATATAATTTTTATCTTCCAATGTATTCAAAATTCTGCCTGTTGATGGTCTGTCTTTTAAAATCAATTTGGCCAAATCTCTCTGACAGATTTCATCATACAATGATATTGTATCAAGTGTTGCAAATTCTTCCAACGATAAAGGCATATTCAATTTTTGAAATACCTGATTTCCAAGATACCTGCAGTATTTCGCTGTTTGCTCAATTTTATAATAGAGTGAATTTATATAGTGTTTGTCTTGCGCAATTTTCATTTTAATCTCTGTTACAAAAATAATTTGTTGCATTTGCAACAATATTATGCTAACATACTGATATATAAATTGCAAGAAAAATTTTTTAAAGTAAGAGGAAATAAAGCATTGAAAAAGAAATTATTAGCAACAATATTAGCCGTATTAGTTTTAAGTGAATTTGCGCCTATGGCGTTAGCTGTAAAAAATACCAAAACCAATGAACCTAAAAAAATGTCTATATCAAAGACACATAAATTAAGACAAAAAAGTGATGAATTCAAATATGAATATATAAATTATGATTGGTGGAAAAACTTTAATGACCCTATTTTAACCGGCTATATTGATAGAGCAATAAAAAATAATTATAACCTGAAAATGGCGACAATTGCTGTTGATGAATATTATCAGGCAATAAAAATTCAATTTGCAAATGAATTACCTCAAGCTATGGCAGGTTTTTCGCCCGCTTATGTAAAAAATAGCGGATTTAATAATGCGGATTGGAGTTTTGCGCTTCCTGCATTAGTAAATTATGAAGCTGATATTTTCTTAAAAAATCACGACAAGACAAAGGCGGCAAAAAAAGAATACGAACAATCTTTACAGGATGAAAGAGCCGCATATATTGCAATAGCATCTGCTGTGGGTACGTGCTATTTGAATGTTGTAAAGCTTGATAAGATGATTGAATTGCAGGAAGAAATTGTAGAAGACAGAAAAATTATTTATGATTTGATGCTATTAAGAAATAAAGAAGGTTTGACTTCGACGGCTGATACCGTAAAAGCAAATAAAGCATATATTTCCGGCCAAACTACATTAACCGAGTATAAAAAACAAAGAAATATATTGCTCAATCAATTATGTGTGTTAATTGGTGAAAACCCGAATAAAGCCGATACTGTTTCAAGAATTTCTTATGAAAACTTAAATTATAACAGCGAAATTCCTCAAGCAATCGCATCGGAAATTATAGAACAACGACCTGATTACATCAAAGCCGAACAAATGATTGAAAAAGCCGGAATTGATGTAAGAGTAGCCAAAAAGGAATTTTTACCGTCAATAAATTTAACAGGTGTTGCTATATTTTTATCAAGTGAAATCGGCAGTCTTTTAACTACAAGAACAGCTCTTGCAGCATTGGCAGGCGCTATCAATATGCCGTTATTTACGGGCGGAAGAAGGAGAGCCAATTTAAGACTTAAAAAAGACGAATTTGAAAGAGTTTTAAATAATTATTATCAAACGAACTTGACAGCAATTCAAGAAGTAAATGATGCGTTGACTATAATAAAGCATGATGATAGAAAATATCAGGATACAAAAGCTCAAGCACAATTAGAACGCAGAGATTACGGCTTTAATGAAGCAAGTTATAATCAAGGTGTTTTATCAAAACTTGATTTAATCCAAATGAAAGAAAACGTTCTTTCAACCGATAAGCTTGTGGCAGACCAAAAAATAAATTGTCTTGTTGATTATATCGGATTATATAAAGCCGTTGGCAGTCAATTATAATAAATATTCTTACAGTATTGAAGGACTATTGCTTTTTTAGTTCAATAATATTATAATTACTAATGTTAAGAGAAAAGAAAGAGTAATGGACAGTCCCGCGTTAAATACTATTATTGTAAATTGGATTATAGTTTTTTTATTGTTACTTGTTAATGCCTTTTTTGTAGCAGCCGAATTTGCGGTAGTCAGAGCCCGTAAAGCAAAGATTGAGCAATTGAATAAAGAAGGTAATATTGATGCAAAACTTGCTCTGAAAGCTTTGGAAGATGTTAATGTCTTTATTGCGGCAGTACAGGTTGGTGTTACGATAGCAAGTATCGGTATAGGTTGGTTTGGTTCACCGACTGTTGAAAAGATGCTTGCTCCGATTTTGACAAATGTTGGAGAAGCACATACATATATTGCTCAGACTGTAACTGCTATTATTGCATTTTTGTTTATTACATTTTTGCATGTTGTAATAGGCGAACAGGTTCCAAAATGTATTGCTCTGCAATTCCCTGAAAAAATAGCTCTTGTTGTTGCAAAGCCGATGGATGTTTTTATGGCAATATCAAGGCCGTTTGTTTGGTTATTAAACCATACTTGCAACGGAATATTAAAACTGTTCAGAATACCTGTTAATTCTTCATTAAGAACGGTTCACACAATAGACGATTTGGATTTATTGGTAGAAACAAGTTATGACGAAGGTGTTATAAACGAAACAGAAAAAGATATGTATCATAACATGTTTCAGTTCTCTGATTTGACAGCGCATGAAGTTATGACCCCAAGAACAGATATGATTTGCGTTCCGAAAGAAATGCCTATTGAAGAATTAAATAAACTTGCATCGGAAAATCAATATACCCGTTATCCTGTCTATGATGGTGATATTGACCATATAACAGGTTTGGTGCATGTAAAAGATTTGTTTATGCTTTCCCTAAATAATGAAAATAGGCCGATTGAAGAAATTCAAAGAGAAATACAATTAGTTCCGGAAACCGTAACGTTAGATAATCTGGTAAAAATATTCAAAAAAACAAGAAGTCAAATGGCGGTTGTTGTTGACGAGTTTGGCGGAACGTCAGGGATAATTACATTAGAAGATGTTTTAGAAGAAATTTTCGGAGATGTTCAGGATGAATTTGATATTGATGAAGAAACAGATATCGAAGAAATTGCACCGAACCAATATCTTGCAAACGGTACAATGCGTTTAGATGAACTTGCAAAATATTTTGACATCCCTGTTGAAGATTTGGAAGTCGAAGATGTTGATACGATTGCAGGGCTTGTAATTAAAGAACTTGAACGTATTGCGGAAGTTGGCGATTCCGTTTCGTATGGTTTGTTTGATTTTACGGTAAAAGAGATTGACGGGGCAAGAATAACAAAGATTTTACTAACCAAAAAAGAACCTGAACCAACTGAAGAGGTTTAAAAAATGATTGATAGATATTCAAGAGAGGAAATGGCGCAAATTTGGGAATTAAATTCCAAGTTTGATTATTATTTAAAGGTTGAATTAGCTGTTTGTGATGCTTATGCACAAGTCGGACAAATTTCAACGGATATAGCTTGTCAAATAAGACAAAAAGCGCATTTTACGGTAGAAAGAATCGATGAAATTGAACGCGAAGTAAAACATGATGTCATTGCATTCTTAACCTGTGTGAATGAGAGCTTGGGCGATTTAGGAAGATATGTTCATGTAGGGATGACAAGTTCTGATGTTATAGACACGGCATTTGCACTTCAAATTCAAGATAGCGGGAAAATTATTTTAAAAGATTTTGATAAAGTTATTGGGACTTTAAAAAATCTCGCAAAAGAGAATAAATATACTCAATGCATAGGGCGTTCGCATGGAGTACATGCGGAAGTTACAACTTTTGGCGTAAAACTTTGTAATTGGATTGATATTTTGGAAAGACAAAAAGATAATTTTACCCATGCATTAGAACAAATCAGAGTAGGACAAATATCAGGACCTGTCGGAACTTACAGTAATATTTCTCCTGAAATAGAGGAAATTACCTGTAAAAATCTTAATTTAAAACCTGCAAGAATTTCTACTCAAGTGATTGCAAGAGATTATCATGCTTACTTTATGCAATCTCTGGCTTTGATTGCAAGCGTTATAGAACAATTTGCAACAGAGATAAGACACTTGCAAAGAACGGAAGTTTTAGAGCTTGAAGAAGGTTTTTCAAAAGGTCAAAAAGGCTCATCAGCAATGCCTCATAAGAAGAATCCTGTTTTGAGTGAAAATTTATGCGGATTATCAAGAGTTGTAAGAGCAAATTCGATTGCTGCGTTGGAAAATATTCCGCTATGGCATGAAAGGGATATTTCTCATTCATCCGCAGAAAGAATAATTTTCCCTGACAGTTTGATATTAGTTGATTTTATGCTTAATCGATTTAATAATATTATGGAAAATATTGTTATTCATAAAGATAATATGTTGAAACATACAAATGAATTTGGCGGAATTGTTTATTCGCAAAAAGCACTTTTAACTCTTGTTGCCAAAGGTTTATCAAGAGAAGATGCATATAAAATTGTTCAGCGGAACGCCTTGAATGCATTTACAAATAACGGGGATTTCAGGGCAAATCTTGAAAAAGATGAAGAAGCCGAAAAACTTTTGAATACTGAAGATATAAATAATATTTTTGACCCGCAAGCATTTTTAAATAATATTGATGAAATATTTCATAAATTTGGAATCTAGGACAAAAAATTTTTTTATATGGTTTAAATAATCAAATATGAAAATACATAGAATAAAACTCAATGTGTTTGATAAATTTCGTATGAAGCAATGGAGGGAGGTTAATGATATCCCGCCTTATATTAATGCGTCTTATGTCGGTACAACGGGCGTAAAAGAATTACAGTTTCCGGCGTATACCTGCAAACACGGCAATTATCCCGATATTACAAAAGCATCAATACAATATGAGGAAGAAATTTTACAGGAATTGAAGGATATTCGCAAAAAACCGTTTGGATACATAAGGGCTTTATGGCATATGTCCCAGCAATTAGGTACGGGTGAACCTTGGGATTCAAAATTTATGCCTCAATTCCCCGGAAGAAATTCCAAAGGTCAGGTGCAATATGCAAAATATAAGGATACAATAGTTTCTGCTAGTGATTTATCAAATATCATTTACGGTCATATTTGTGCATATATGAAGCTTCCAAAATGTGTTGCTCAGTTTATGGCAAGATTGGATGCCTGCGGAATAACTGAAATTATAACAAAAAAAAGATTTCCCGATATGCATTTGCTAAAATTCAAAGATACTCCGCAGGATCAAAAAGCTATAGCACGGGGAGTAGTAGAATTTGATGCAGGGAATTATCGTTTGCGATAACAGATAAATAAGTCCAAACTTATTTTTTATTTATACTGTTGAACCATTTAACATAATCAAAAATATCCTGATATCTTTTATAGCTGTGTTTTGACGGATATTTAAAGCACAGCCCTACGCATTCATCTTGCTCAAAGCCGGGGATATACACCGCAGAACGGATATTTGGATATTTTATATGTGTAAATACTATTTTGTTTTTATACGGCAATTTATCAAATTCAATTAGATCTTCTTTTGTGCAGCCATCTCTATCTGTCATAAGAAAAAATATATTGCTTTTATTTATTCTTGTTTTTCTTTTGTTCCATTTTTCAAGAGCTTCTTGTTTTGTTTTAAAATGTGTAAAAAATATCTTTATATCTCCAAGAATACCAACAGGATATTCAAAATCATTATCCGTATCAAATTTCATATCAAGATTTAAATAATAATCCATATTTTTTGCAAACATAATAAAATCTTTAGGGTATAACCATAAATTAACAAACGGGGAATAATACGGTAAATTCAAATCTTTAAGCATAAACATACCATTACAATTTTGTGAAATTAAAGAAAAAGTTTTGTTTCTTAATCGTAATTGCATGTATTTTTTATATAAATGTTTTAGTATATCATCAAATATAATTTTCATAAAGTATCCTCTATAGATATAATATCACAATAAAAAACAGGCTCGCTAAAAATTAGTGAACCTGTTTTTATATATATTACTTCTTATACGGAAGCCAATGTTTTAGATTGTTCTAATTTTAAAGTAACTGTTGTAATGTCGCAAACAGAGCTTGGCCCAAAGTATTGAATAGCTCCGGGGAACAAGTATCTGTCATTCATAGCCCAATCTTCTCTGTTATCTGATAGTTGTTTAAATACAGGGCCGTCAAGTTCAACAAGAGCTTTTTTAATAACAGGCTTCATTTCTCCATGACGACGTTCCATATTCATCATCATTGTTAGCGGAACACCGCCTGCAATCCATTTATCAGCAGGTGCGGTTAAGTTTTTAACAGATGATAAATACCCTGTTAATCCGTTTGAAATTAACGCATAAGCATTGTATCCCAAAGAATAACAATAATCTGCATCAAAGTTTGATGGGAATGCACATCTTCCTTCATATCCGAAGAAGTGAGATTGAGCAGAGAATTTACCGATATATTCACCTCTTGATTTCAAATCAGCTAATTTGTTAGAAATCATTTCGATTAACAATTTTTCAGTTTCAATCTTAGAAACTTGAACGTTTCCGTGCGGATCTCTGTCTGCAAGCAGTTGGGCCTTTATGCTGACAGGTAATGAACTGTATACAGAAGCATTAACATCATCCAATCTTCTTTCAACGATTGCAAATTTATCGTGCAAGCTTGTCGCATTCATAAAGCTCGGGTCTGTTTCAAGTTCTGCCATAATATCGTTTAAATTTGCAATCATAGATTTCATTTCAGGAATAAATTCTATCAATCCTTCAGGAACAATAGCTATACCGAAATTCTTACCCATTGCCGCACGTTTTACAATAATATCAGACATATAATTTACTATTGAATCCAATGACATTTTCTTTGATTCAACTTCTTCCGAAATTAAAGTAATATTCGGCTGGGTTTGCAAAGCTGCTTCTAATGCAACATGAGAAGCACTTCTTCCCATAATTTTTACAAAGTGCCAATATTTTTTAGCTGAATTTGCATCACGTTGAATGTTTCCGATGAGTTCCGCATAAGTTTTTGTTGCGGTATCGAAGCCGAATGAAATCTCGATTTGGTCATTTTTCAAATCGCCGTCAATTGTTTTAGGGCATCCGATAACTTGAATACCTGTATTATTTTTTACAAACCATTCTGCCAATAATGCTGCGTTTGTATTGGAATCATCTCCGCCTATAATTACAACAGCAGAAATACCCAATTTTTGACAAACCTTTAATGATTCTTGGAATTGGTCTTCTGTTTCTAATTTTGTTCTGCCTGAGCCAATAATATCAAATCCGCCCGTGTTTCTGTATTGGTCAATAAAATCATCACTAAATTCAATATATTTCCCGTCAATAATGCCTGAAGGACCGCCTAAAAATCCGTACAATTTGCTGTTTGGATTGGCATTTTTCAATGCATCATACAAACCGGCAATAACGTTATGTCCGCCCGGAGCTTGTCCGCCTGATAAAATTACACCAACATTTCGTGCTTCACTTGATTTTGATGAAGAAGAAATTTTAAATTCTACTGTCGGTTTTCCGTAAGTGTTTGAAAACAAATTTTGAATTTCAGATTGGTCTGCAACAGATTGAGTAGCAGAACCTTCAATCATTTCTAATGAATTGATACCTGCACTCAAGCTTGAAGGAAGCTTTGGCTGATATTTTAATCTCTCAATTTGTAATGGTGAAAGTTTTGTCATATAAATAGTCCTTTCCTTTTGTAATACCAAGTGTTATTTCACCTTCTATTGTACTACAAAAACAATGAACTATTTAAAAATGAATCTTTGAATTTTCTCAATGAATGATTCTTCAGGATTGATTTTTTCTGCGCATTCTGGGTCGATAAGATATATTTTCCCGTTAGCATCTTTCCCAAATTGAGTACAATTGATGTTTCCGAAAGGTAGTCCTTCTTCTCGATAGTCTCTGAGATAAAAACCCGAATTTTTTATGTGCTTAACAAATTTGTGAAGCTCTGCCTGTGTTAATTTGTCTTGTGAAACTTTGTCTTCTATGTAATAATAAAATTTCCCATCATCTGTTAATTTCCCGGATTTTATTATTGGCAAATCAAAATCGGCAGGTTCTCTGCCGTTAAAATGGTCACCTCGGGTAATTTTTATTATTTCACCGTTATCTGTTTCAAAGACTAACGCGCTTTTCCCGTATCCAATCAGTGACTTGATTTTTTTATCCCCAATATTCTTGTTTTTCAAGATTTCTTGTTCAAGTTTTAGCAATTCTAATTTCGGGTTGATTTTTGTTTTTGCAAGTTCTTTTAAAAGCATCTTATCGCGTAAGATATCCATAATTACTCCTGTTAATATAACAGAAGGATAATAATTTACAAATGTAAGATTGCCGTACGAATCAAAATTTAGGGCTTTTTCTACGCTTAATTTGAAACTGTCATATATAGGTTCAAAATCAGGATGTGCTATTTGATTGTATAAACCTGAAGATTTGATGTTAAAATGATGCTTTGTTAGTATTTTTGATATTGAAATTTTCATTATATTTATATAAAAAACATAAATAAAAATTTTGCTAAATGATGAAATCATATTTTTTTGCTTTGAAATAATCTCCGTAATCTTCTATCGCATTTTTATTCTGATATATGATTTTACAATTTTTTCGGCTCTTTTTATTATTGTTAAAATCCAAGGTTGTTATGGTAAATGACAATGCAAAAACAATACAACCTGCAATTATTATCGGCAAATATTCAATTCCCTTTGCTCCCGATATAAAAAATAAGCTCATTGAACAAAATATGCCAATCGCATTAAACAATATCGTTAGTAAATACAGTAAATTTTTCATAATTTTCTCCTTATTTTCCTTTCCGTATTTTTATGTTATTATTCATATACGTCAAAAACGGACAAACATTTTGAAGGAGTTTTATATGGAAGATAAACCAAGATATTCAAGGGTTTCGGACATTTTAGATTTGGCAGTATATATGTCGTCGCGGGTTCAAGGTATAACGATTTCGGATATTATGAAGATGTATAATGTTTCGCGCAGAACGGCAGAGAGAATGCGCGACAGTTTAACAAATATATTTCCTCAAATCGAAGAAATAGAAACGGACGATAATCAGAAACATTGGGGGTTTGTCAACTATTCAATAAGTCAGCTTATAACTTTTGAACCTAAAGAAATTGTAAATCTCGAGCAACTTCAGCGCAGGACAACAAACAAGGAATTGAAATCCGAATTGTCAAAAACAATTGAAAAAATTAAATCTTTTAATCGTAAAAATAAAACAACAATTGAAAATAATGTCGAGCTTTTCATGCAAACAGAAGGTTATGCAATACGTCAAATGCCTCAGTATAAGATTTCTACGAATACGTTGGTTGTTATAAGAGAGGCTATTCAAAATTCAAAAATTGTAGAAGGTATTTATCATAATAAAAAAAGAAGTCTTGAACCTCTAGGGCTGATATATGGGGATAAAATATATTTGGTGGCTCGTGAAAAAGCTAAGGGTAATGAAATTTACAATTATTTGCTTCATAAATTTGAGGATTTAAAATTAATCGATAAGGTTTTTGATAAAAAAGATTTTAATTTAAATGAATATTCAAAACAATCATTTGGGGTGTATCATGGAAAAATTTTGGATGTAAAACTTTCTTTTTCGAAGGAATTAGCATCTGATGCCCTAAATTATAATTTCCATCCGACACAAGTTGTTAAACAAGAAAAAGACGGAACCGTAACGGTAAAATTCAAAGCAAGCGGAGATAAAGAAATTATGTGGCATGTATTCCGTTGGGGGGCGGGTTGCAAGATTATTTCACCGAAAAATTTAAAATCAGAATACAAAAAATATTTGAATGATTGTTTAAAAAATAATAATTAAAAAAATGGAGTTTCAAATTTTGAAACTCCATTTTTTCTTATGGTTTATTTAATTATTTTGATAATTTTTCATAGAACCATTTTGAATCTGCAGGAGCGTTAACAGTTCCGTTCAATGATGCTTCTTTTTGACCTCTGTTTACAACTTTTACTTCTTTATTACTTGCAATAACGCTGTTTTTGCCTGTTGTTAATGAAGTGCCAAAGTTAGAAACAATTGTCGGTGCGTCTGTTGTTTTAACAGTTCCGTTAACTGTTATAGAGCCTACTTTGTTAACGATAGCTGTTTGTGCGCCTTTGTTATTGATAGTTCCGTTGTATGTTAAACCGTTTTTGCCTGTGATATTTCTTACTAAGATTTCACCAGTTGAATTTGCGTTGAAATCTTTTGTAATGTTGATTCCATCACCTTTTGCACGAGATGCTGCATAGAACATTCCGCTATTTGTAACTTTTGAACCTAAGTTCAAGTTTCCTTCATTTGCAAGAACGTTAACTCTGCCTTTGTTAGTAATTGAACCGTTGATTGTCATATCACCTGAACCGTAGTTTTTGATATTTGATGTTGCTTTTGCATTATTGTTTGTAATATCAGCTGTGCTATTCATATTAGCTCCGCCTGCTCTGTTTATTACACCAAGGTTTCCGCCAACAACAATGCTGCCGCCGACATTCATATCGCCTTTGTAATTGTTAATAGCAACATCACCTGTTCCGACATTTTGAACTTTTCCTGCCAATTTCATACCGTTTGTTCCAAGGTTTTTAATTGCCAAGTTGCCGTTAGTGTTTGTTAAGCTGCTTTTTGCACCTGTTGTCATACCTGTAGAACCTTCTCTTGAAGTTACATACAAGTTTCCGTTTTGGTTTGCAACAGTTCCGTTTACATTCAATTGGCCTTTGTCATTGTATAAATATACAGAACCGTTTGAATTGTTTACTGTACCGTTTACGTTCATCGTAGAACCGCTGTTATTAACAAGCTTCAATTTGCCTGTATTAGTGATTTTTGCGCCTTCTGAAATTGTTAAAGATGTACCTTTGTCTTTATTAATGATACCCATATTACCGCCGTTAGAAATAGTTCCGTTTATTACCATAGCGCCTTGAGTATTATTAATTGCTGTTTTAACCTTTTCTCCGCTGTTTTTCAATGTACCGTTGATTGTCAAACCGCCTTTTCCTTCGTTTTTAATTGCTAAATGACCGTGATCAATGATTTGAGCGTTTTTGCCGATAGTTAAAGCATTTCCTTTATTTGTATTCCAAATTTCGATATCGCCTTTTGAAACTCCAACTCTGCCGTTTACTGCAAGATTACCGTTTCTGTTGTATAAAGCAACTTTTTTGTTAGAGCCGACAGTTGCGTTAATGTTCATTCCTGCACCTTCGTTGATTACTTTAACTTCATTATTAGCGGCAAGGTTTCCGCCTGTTTGAGTTAATAAACCGCCGCGGTTTAGAATTCTTACTCTTTCGGTATCATCGGCATGACCGATTTTAGCATTTAAGTTCATTGCACCTTTTTTAGTATTATTTGCAATGATTGTATCTTTTACTGAGTAAACAATACCTTCAATATTTGTATTGCCTGTACCGTTGTTAACTATTTCAATGTTTTTACCTGCGGTAATTTTTGTTGTTTTATCAAGATTTAAATCTGTACCTTTGTTATTAACAGATAAGCTGTTATTTTCAACGTTAACTCTACCGCCCATATTTAATGCACTGTTTGTGCTATGGTTATATACGTTTAATTTGCCGTTAGTATCTAAAATGCCTGTTGCATTCAACCCTTTAGAACCATGGTTTGTTAAAGATGTTTCACCGCCTGAAAAGTTTGCAATTCTGCCTGTAACATTTATACCCGCACCTGTTTTGCTTGTGTTTTTAAGAACAACAGCACTGCCGTTTTTGGTGAATTGGTCTGCAACCATTAATCCGTCAGTATTTACAAGGCTTTTAAATAATTCATTAGCTTGAGTCATGCTTGTTAATGCATTTTCTGCTTTGATGCCATTTACAATGTTGCCTGATACATCAATGTTTGTGCCGCGTAAATCAACACCATTTCTTGCGAAAATTTTACCTTTAACATCTATTGCTGCGTTTGAATCTTTTTTCAATTGAGAAAGATTGTTGATAACTGTATAATCATGTTTATTATAATCAGAAATTAAACTGTTATATTTTGTTGCGCTTGGTGTAATTGCTGATAATGCACCAACATTTAATACACCTGAACTTCCTACTACTAAACCTTTTGGTGAAATGAATACGGCATGACCGTTGTAAAATTTGCCGTCACGCATAGAGTTTACTATACCGTTGATATCAACTTGGTTATTAACAAGGTTGATGAAAGTATCTACATTTTTTGCACCGTATTTATAAATTAAGTTTGCAATATCTCCTTTTGATAATTGGAAATTTTCGTATGCTCTGTAACCAACAGAACCATGTTGTTGTGCAGGATTGATATTGTAAGTGTGATTAACCGGTGTTACGCCGGAAATGTTGGATGCGTATGCTCCGACTGCTGATAATGCAGTCATAATTACTGCTGCGACTAAGTGTTTTTTATTCATAATTTACTCCTTCTAAGTAACTTTTATTCCTACATTCTATTATAATTCCCGTAAAAATTTTTTTTGTTAAAAATGAGGATATGTTGTAACATATTTTAATATTATATC
The DNA here is from genome assembly GCA_002361485.1 of Cyanobacteria bacterium UBA3301. GTDB lineage: Bacteria > Cyanobacteriota > Vampirovibrionia > Gastranaerophilales > Gastranaerophilaceae > Zag111. The sequence goes on from DESZ01000025.1 coordinate 139,808, forward strand.
CCAAAGGATATAATATTACATAAAAGGTATGATTAAATTGAACTATTTGTTTGTTTGTTTTTCTTCCTTCATCAATAAAAGTAAAGGTATAATTACAAAGCTTGCAACGGCAAAAATTCTGAAAGTATCAATAAATGCCCATAATGTGGATTGTTCAAGTAATGTGAAATGCATTTGTTTTAGTGCCATATAGTGTGCGGTTGCCCAATCAACATATTGAGAGAAGTTTATTGTTGCGTCTTGAACGCGTTGAGCAAATATCGGGTTTAAATCACTCAAGTATCCGACCATCATATTCTGATGCATTTGCGAAAATCTTGAGATACAAGTTGTTGCAATTGATGTCCCGAATGATGCTCCCAAATTTTTCATAAGGTTTTGCAACGAGCTTCCCATTGTCAAATCTTCTTTCTGTAGGGTTGCACAAGAAAGATTAATTACAGGTGTCATTGACATTACCATGCCCATTCCGTATAAAAAGTTTGGCAAAAATACGTTAGCAAGTGATATTTGCATATTTAATAAACCGAATAATAAACCTCCGATACCGATTAACATTAGCCCTGTAAAGCAGGAAATTTTTTCGGGAATTTTTCCTGTAACGGCAACAAGAATTATAAGGCCGGCAAAACTTCCCAAACCTCTCGGTAACATTGATACTCCGCCTAAAAATGCACTATAACCAAGCAACCCTTGCAACATTGACGGTAATAACATTGCTGATGCAATTAAAACAAATAATAAAACCATTTGAATTAATGTTCCGAATAAAAAATTTAAGTTTTTTAATAATCTTAAATCAAGTAACGGATCTTTTTTATTTTTAAACTGAGTATAAAAAAACAGAATTCCTGCTGTCGTTGATATTCCCATAAGCCAGCACACCCATGAAGTATCAAACCAGCCGGCATCATTACCTTTATCTAAGACTACCTGTAATAATAAGATCCAAATAATAAGCATTCCGAATGCTAAAAAATCCATTTTTGCATTTGATTGTTTTTGGGCATATGGCGGGTCTTTTATTAATTTTACTAATGACACTGCGCAAATAAGCCCTACGGGGGCATTAATTAAAAATATCCATGGCCATGACCAATTTTCCGTCAGCCAACCGCCGATTACCGGTCCGACAATAGGGGCGATTACAAACGCAAATCCGTATAATGACATAGCTTTACCCCATTCTTTTTGAGGAAATATTTCCATCATTATTGCTTGAACAAGCGGTAATATTGCACCTCCGCCGATACCCTGTAAAAATCGTGATATTATAATCATCGGCATTGAGCGCGATAACCCGCATAATAACGAGGCAACCGTAAACAAAATTATACTGAAAATAAAATATCTTTTTCGGCCGAATACTTTGCAAAAATAACCTATTGCGGGAATAATAATCGAACTTGCTACAAGATAACTTGTAACAATCCAGGTAGATTCGTTTCGACTTATTGATATTGTGCCTGCTATGTATGGCAAGGCGACGTTTGCAATAGTTTCATTCAATGCAAATAAAAACGCTGCTGTAACAAGAGGAATCGTAACAAGCCACGGATTAACAGAAGGTGTTTGCACCTTTTCCGCTATTTTACTTTCCACATAAATCCTTCCCGTAAGGGGTATTTCAGCATTTTGCTTTATACCGATGATAGCTGTTCGTAATGAACGTTTAAAAAATACCTTAACAAAAATATCATATTGTACTAAAAATTTTTTTGCAAGAATTGTTTATTTATTAATACTTTTAATAACAGTTTTTTGCTTTGCTGCGGTAGCTTTTGTTTTTTTATTTTCTTTACCAAAAGTCCAACGAAGACCCGCAGATAATACAATACCGTTTCTTCCGCCGTTACGAACCATTGCTTGTAAAAATCCTGTAAATCTGTCTGCCCAAGTCTTTTGGACACCTACACCGTACTGAACATATGCTCGTTCGGATAACTGTGGAAGTATTACATCATTTGCGGTTACTCGGTTTCTGCCCATAAATACGTTCCAAACCATATCAATACCCGCATATGGCTGCCATCCGTTTTTGGTGTTTCCTATAATTTTTATACCAGGAACTATTTGCATTGCATTTAATGCATCCTGATTTATTCTTACTCCTGCTGAATTTGTGTAATCAAAAGTATTTACCCAAGAATATCCCAAGAATAATGAAGGCTGAAGAATAACCTTACCGTCTAAAAATTCAAAGTTATATCCTGTTTTATTTGCAATACCTGCGGTCAATAATGTAATATTATCTTGACCGTACATTGTATGGGCATCACCTGTGCTTGCTCCGGTTGAAACTGTTAATCCTGTGAAGAAATTCCCTTTATAAGCGTTCAAGGTTGCTCCCAAAAATCCGCCATTTTGGGTCATTGATATACCGTCATATGACATATGGTTTCCGTTATAACCTATAAAAGCAGAAACAAGCCCTTTAAAACCATGACCCATATCAAACATATTAGAATCACCGCCATAAGTCATGCCATATGCAATATTATCAACCTTTACTCCGCCTTTTAAATTTACTCTTTCAAATGTACTATACGGCAGAGTCCACATTGCCTGTGAAGTTTCCGGAACATCGTTGATATCATTTCTTGTTACAGGAGCCAATGATGCAACTCTATTTTGGTTCTCAGAGGCAAATCTGTACGATTTTGAATGTTTCATATATCTTTCCATATGATAAAAACCATCATGGAGTGATTGCATTTGGTTTTGGTATCCTGTAACAATTGCGGTTACGGATGATGCCATTACTGACGGGTTGAAAGAATTATACCCGTCTCCAGGTGTAACAAAGCTGAAATATCCGCTGCCGTTACTTTTTTGGATATATGACGTATTATACTTATAAATCGGAGAATATGCGATTTGACCTTCACCGGTATAATTTACGACGCTTGCAAGATTTTTATTATTTGTAAATAACAAATCAAGACGTTTTTGTGTAGTTGGTGAAAGCAAATTGATTTTAGAAACTTCAATTTTTCCGCCGTTTCCAATATTAGCAGAAGTTGCAGTTAATTTATCCATTTGAGCTTTTGCCAAATCAGCATCTACCTGCATTTTTAATACGCCGTTTAAATTAACTTTGCCTAACGCTAAAGTCCCGACGTTATTATTTGAAATATTTAAATTATTTGTGCCGTTAAATGTTGTATCTAAACCGTTTAAAGAATTCTCATTTGCGATATTTAAAGATGTATCATTTAAAGTCGTGTCTAAAGCCGAAATACGGGTGTTTTCTCCTATATTTACAGTGCCGTTTGAAATGTTTAATTTAGAAGTGCCGGTTCCTGTCAAATTTTTGCTTAATGTAACTTCGTCCGTTCCGTCAATATTTATTTGAGAATTGTCTCCTGTTACATTAATATCATCAGCAATAGTTGAATTACCTTTTATTTCAACATCACCAGCTGTTTGGACTCCGGTACCGTTATCATGAATATTAACATTATCTAAAACTACCTTTGTTCCTGTGCTTGATGTTCCTGATACTAATGCTGAAGAATTTTTAACTTCTACATCTTTAAGTGTTATTGTTGCATTGTCATTATTAAGTTCAAAACCTTTATAATTTTTGGATTCATCAAAATCAATCGTAGAACGGATTACACCCTCATCAGAAGAACTTGTAGTACCTTTGACCGTTACATTACCGCTGGTTTCACCTAAATTTTCTATAACGGTGAAAACATCGTTTGCATCATTTGTACTGAATTCTTTATCAGTAATAGTTGTATCTTGGTTTACAACTTTAAGAGTATCTCCTAATGATTCGTCAGTTGTTTCTCCGCCGGTTCTGCTTGATTCTTTTACTACAATACCTAATTTGTCTGAAGATAATTCAAGCTTCCCTTTTACCGTTTCAGCAGAAGTGATATGTCTTTCATATAAATCCTGTGTCCATGGGGTTGTTGCTTGAATTGGATCTGTTACTATTTTCTCATCAATTCTTTCAATTACATATTCCTTTGAATTGAACTGTGATTCAACTTCAGAGCTGAGGGCAAGTTGTATTGAACTTGTTTCAGCAGGGTTAATTACTTTGACAGAGAAGTTTTTATCAATTTCACTTGTTGTCGGATCAAGGATATTAACTTTATTCAAAGTCAAAGTTCCGCTTGATGCCTTTTCCAAATTTATTTCATCGGAAGTTTTATCGGATAGGTTTAAATCTATATTTAAATTACCGTCATTTACAATACTGCCGATAGTGTGAGCTGTTATGGAATTTTCGGAAATTGTTACGGTTCCGTTATTAACATCAACTGTTCCTGCAACAGAAGCTCCATCGTTTAATGCAAGTGTGTTGTTTACTTTTGTCGTTCCGTTTGCACCGCTTACTGCTTTTGATAAGTCACCTGTTAAATTCAATGTTCCGCTATTATTTATTGTTCCGCCAAGATTTGCGGCATCAGATGTTAATGTGCCTGCGTTATCTGTATTCCCGCTAATTAAAGCGTTGTTTGTTACATTTCCGGCAGAAGTAATTTCAACATTATCTTGAGTTATAGTTCCATTATTTGTACTTGTTCCGGAGAATATAACTTTTGAATTTGAACTGTCAGTTTCTGAGATTGAATTAGCATTATTCCCGCCGGTAAAGGTCAAAGTTCCGTTATTTGTTATGGTGTTTCCTGTTGTTGCGATTTTTTCAGCATTTGTTGTAAAAGTACCGTTATTTGTAAGGGTAAATTCCGATAATTGTCCGTTGTTTATAACAGTGCCGTTATTTATTATTTCAGCATTGTCATTACCATCTAAATTTATAGTATTTGCTATTGTATAATTAGCATCCTCTTTGAATGTAAATTTTTTATGATCGGTTGTTTCCAAATTTACCCAAGCTTTGAAACCGTCTTGAACCCCCCTTAACATTATACTGTCATTTGTTGTATCCTTTGTATACAGACCATGTCCCTTTGCAAGGAGATAATCAGATGACATAACAGCCATTGCCTGATTAAGAATTAAAGAACCGTCATAATCTAATTGAGGACCACTACCGCCACTTGCTTTAATTATTTGAATATAAACAGATTGTTCTGGATCCATATCCTCATCGACAATGACCGAAGAAAGAGTTAAATATACAGTACCCGTTGAACCGCTGCCGACAACAAATTGGTCGGTCTGTTGCGTATTTTGGGACAAATTCATATCAATATTGTATCTGGCAACTGCATTTGATGTTAATTTCCCGATATCATATTCTTTATATTCGCCATCTTTGGTGTAAACCGTACCCTTTTGAGCATTTAACGCAGCATCCGCAAAAGTATCGGAATTAAACCTTAATTCTGCACTTGCATCGTTCATTGTTGCATTTGCTTTATCAACTGTACCGTTTATTTTGGTTGTTCCGCTAAGCGAGAGATTATAATTTACATTTGAATCTATATTACCGTTTAAAACAGTATTATCCAATCCGATTTTGGCATTTGCGTTTGAAACAGTCGCAATTGTTGTTGTTGCCGGAGTTTTTGTATTATCTTCAACTGTTACATCTTTAAAATTCAACTCACTTGCAGCCGTACTAAGTTCAAATCCTGTTTTCCCGTTGAGATTGATTGTTTCTGTGCTTCCGTCTGCAATACCATTAATATTTACTGTACCGTTTGTTGTGCCTAAATTTGCGGTTACGTTATAAACATCCCCGTCATTTGTGGCATTGAAATTCTTTGTAGGGTTTGTTGTATCTTGATTTACAAGCATCAGGGTATCGCCCATGGTTTCGTATCTTGTTATTTCATTTTCCGTACCTTTGAATTCTAATGAGTCATTTTCTGTGCTTGTCTTTGATAATTCCCATTGTCCGTATTTATCTTCTTCTATTATTGTTGTTTTGTACTTATCATATTCCCAATTTGTTGTAGCTAAAATGGTATCATCCGTTCTGGAAATCTCTTCAGTTCCAAACGAGACTTTTGCAGCACTTAAAGTATTTGCTAATGTGCTTGACAAACCTAACTGCAAAGAATTGCTATTTGAATTAAGTATTTTTATTTTTGTTCCGATGTCAGATTCTAAAAAATCTCCCCATGATTTCGTACCAAGAAGATTTACGTCAGATAATATAATCTTTCCGCTGCCGTTTGAATAATTAGCCGTAATAGTATCAGTTTCAAGGCTTGCCAAATTCATATCAAAATTGAAATTGAGATCACTGTTTAGAGTTGTCGAGCCAAAATTTTGCTCATCAAAATGGTTGTTAGTTGTATCTATCAAACCGCCATTTGTATCGTTAGTAAATGTTTTACCGGCTAAATTCAAGACACCGTATGATGTTGTACCGTCAGATTGATTATAGGAGCCTAAATTTATTTCGGCGCCGTTATATACAGACATATTTGCAGCTTCAACGGTATTATTAAAATTATAGGAGCCGCCCTTTATATTATCCGCATTATCGGCATTTACATCAAAAGTCGGGCCTTTTATCTGAACAGAACCGTTAAACGTAATACTTTTACCGCTGTTTGCGCTCAAAGATAAACCTGATCTGTTTGTGCCGTAAAAGTCGTTGTACTGACCGCCCGTTACGGAATATCCTGCACTTTCGGAATAAGAAACACTTGTTACTTTTGATTTGTTATTTGAGAACAAAACATTATCATTTTTTGCAAATATATTTACGGAACTGTCAGGTGCATTATCTATATATCTGGAAGAATAAATTGCACCGCCGTCGTATGTCGTTGCATTATTTAGAAAAGCGGAATCTGTAATATACAAATTGCCGTCATTATATATTGCACCGCCACCGCCCTCTTTTGTGGAACTATCAGCATTGTATGAATAGTTTTTATCAAATATGGTATTGTTTATATTTGTTGTTGAAGAGGTACCGTTTTGAATTGCTCCGCCCTGCCTTGATGAATTATATCTGAACAGAGAATTATAAATAGAAATTTCGCTACCTGTGTTTAACCCACTCTTAACGTTAGTCCTTATTGCACCGCCGGAATTTCTGGTACTGTTTGCAAAAAAATGAGAATTTTTTATCTCTGAAATTCTTGCGTTACCTTCGCTTAAGATAGCAGCACCAGTGTTAGCATTTGTGTTTCCGACAAAATCTGCCTCTATAGAATCTATTACTGCATCTTGACCAAAATTGTAAATGGCTCCGGAAGCATTTTTATTATTCAATATTAAACCGGAAATCTTTGTTATATGCCCATTATTATTGTATATAACACTTCCGTAATTTCCGCCTCCGTTGTTATCATAAAAAACAACATCTTCCAAAGTCAGTGTACCGCGGTTGTATATTACACTGCCACCGGACTTTCTAAACTCCGCAATCCCGGAGTTATAAGTAACAGCACCTGTGTCTAAGTTAACTGAGGCATCACCGATATTGCGCATAATCAATGTACTTCCCGAGTTAACAGTAACTCCCGAATACTGAGTAGAATTTCTTTTACCCAGAATTCCACTTCCGTCACTGCCGGTTACAGTGAGGGTACCTGCCGCCATAGTCCCGAGATTAGCCGTAACTTGTTCTATTCCGCTAAAAGAATACTCCCTTGGGGTTGTTGTGTCGTGAATAGCTTCACTCAAACTTGAATATTCAGCATTTACAATATTTGCAGAAAATGCTATGCATAGTACGGTTGCATATAAAATTTTCTTGTTAATAATACTTTTGCTCATATTTTAAAATCTTCGTAATCGGAAATAATTTTTTGGATATTAATTTTTATGTGATAGTTATGTAATATATATTTTATATTATAACATAGAAATTAAAAATGAAAATAATTTTAAATTTTTTCATTTTAAATTTACCGTAGTGGGGACTTTGCCTGAACGTTGGCGAGGGTATGAAACCCGAGCCATACAGTGAAGGCATGCAGATTTATCAGCAGAACCAATGAATTTTTCTCAGCAAGAAAAATTCATGTTCAATCACGCGTGACATAATAAAAAAGAATTAGGCTTCTTGCCTTAATTCTTTTTTAAGAATGCCGTAGTGGGGACTTTGCCTGAACGTTGGCGAGGGTATGAAACCCGAGCCATACAGTGAAGGTATGCAGATTTATCAGCAGAACCAATGAATTTTTCACAACAAGAAAAATTCATGTTCAATCACGCTTGACATAATAAAAAAAGAGTTAGGCTGTATGCCTTAATTCTTTTTTAAGAATGCCGGAGGGGGGACTTTGCCTGAACGTTGGCGAGGGTATGAAACCCGAGCCATACAGTGAAGGTATGCAGATTTATCTGCAGAACCAATGAATTTTTCTCAGCAAGAAAAATTCATGTTCAATCACACTTGACATAATAAAAAAAGAATTAGGCTTCTTGCCTTAATTCTTTTTTTAAGAATGCCGGAGGGGGGACTTGAACCCCCACGGATTGCTCCATACGCACCTGAAACGCACGTGTCTACCATTCCACCACTTCGGCATACAACTATTATATTATAATTTGTGCAATTATTTCAACCTCCGTGGCGGATGTTGTGTCGAGCACAACCCTCTCGCAAAACGATACTCAATCGTTTTGCTGCGGCAGAGTACCACTTCGGCATACAACTATTATATTATAATTTGTGCAATTATTTCAACCTCCGTGGCGGATGTTGTGTCAAGCACAACCCTCTCGCAAAACGATACTCAATCGTTTTGCTGCGGCAGAGTACCACTTCGGCATACAATTATTATATTATAATTTGTACAATTATTTCAACCTCCGTGGCGGATGTTGTGTCGAGCACAACCCTCTCTTGTCCTCTCCCGAATTTCATAATTTCGCAAGCTCAATTTGAAATTCTTCCCTCTCCGCTTTTCGCATACGCTTTCCGGAGAGGGGAAAGCTTTTGTTTTGCTGCGGCAGAGTACCACTTTGGCATACAACTATTATAAACATTTTTTCAGTGAAATTAAAATATGATTACAAAATATTAAGTTTACTCAAATATTTTTATTGTTTCAAATTCAATTATATCAACATATTTATATATCTTTACAAAATTACTTATAGCGAAAAAAATAGTTTATGATAACATGCACTCAAGAGGGAATGTATTAAATATAATGGCTAGATTTCATATACTCAAATGGCTATATCGTCATTCGCCGGTAAACTTTTACAGTATTACCGAAAATAGTGAGATTATTATAAAATCTATCAATAATACTTTTGTAGGCTATAAATACAATAAAATTCCGGAACAAAATCAAATAGAAAAATTAAGAAACGATATTAAACATTTTAAACGTTTATTCACAGTTACGGTTTTAGTTGCTTATGTTTTGCTTATTTACGGTATTATTTTTCCTAATTATGATTTTTTTACAAAAAACTTTATTAACGCGGGATTTATTATTTTTGTAGCTATTTGTTTAATAATAATTCTTGCTTTTTGTAATTCTAAAATATTTGAAAAATATTTAAGGAAAAACTTTGGCGAATTTGAAAAAACACATTTCCCCTCTTCAAATTCTATCGAAAGTCAATCTTATAAAGATTTTAAATTGGAATTGGCAAAAATTTTTGTACTTATATTAATCATATGTGGTGCGTATCTTTGGATAGGTTCGCCTTATGAAACCTCTGTTGAACTTATTAATAAAGGAAAATATGATGATGCAATTAAAATGACTACGATTTGGTCAAAAATTATCCCTCGTGAAGCAAGATGGTACTCCTTGAGAGGGTATGCAAAATATTGTATTGCCGATTTTGAAGGGGCTATTGCAGATTATGATAAAGCATATTTGCTTGAAGATGACGAATTTAGAACAATGAATTTTGATAATAAAATTTTTATAAAATATTCTATGAAAGATTATTCTTCTGCTTTAAAAGATTTTGATACCGAAATTGAAAAAACCGGTGATGAATATGAAAAAGATCAGCTATTATGGGATAAAGCTCAATTTTTGTATAATATAAATCAGTTTCAACAAGCTTTGGAAATATATAATCAGTTAATTATTAATGCAGAAAATGATAGCATATATCTTTTAAAAAGCCGATTATATTATGAAAGAGCACAAGTTTATCAAGCGCTCGGCAAATCAAAAGAAGCGCAGCAGGATATAGATACGGCGCAAGAATTAAATCTGTCCGCAACTTTCCAAAATTCTATTCCAAAGCCGACATTATTACTTGATGATATTTAAATCTTAAATATTACCTGTTGAACTGTTTCTGTCGTCTTCTAACTGTTTAATATCAATATTCCCGTCATCATCGGATGCGTAATCGTTTAATGTAGAACGATTAGTATCAATTTCTACATTTACTTCCGCATCAACAATTTCTACATCATTTTTGTCAAATTCTTTAGTTTTTCCGTCTTCCATTTTGACAGAAACTTTTCCGCTCAAAAATTGAAGATTGCAAACTTTCCCCAATCCATCGGTTGTCATAACTGAAGAACCGATAGGAGGCATGCCTTTTGCGGCTTCTATATAATTTGAATATTCGTAATTCAAGCAACACAATAATCTTCCGCAAGTTCCCGAAATTTTCCCCGGAGCAATCGGCATCCCTTGGTCTTTTGCAAGTTTTATATTTATTGTAGGGAATTTTTTCAAACATCTTCCGCAGCAGAACGGTTGCCCGCAAATTCCGACACCGTCTAATATTGAGGTTTCATCCCGTACTCCGATATGTCTTAAATCTATTCGCACTCTTGGAAAAGTTTGGGTTAAATCTTTTAATAACGCTCTGAAATCAACTCTTTCAGGCGCAGTATAATAAAATGTTATTTTTCTTCTGTCAAAAGTTATTCGGCATTGAACCAAATTCATAACAAGTTTATGCTGTTTTACAAGTGCCTGACATTTGAAAAATGCGCTGACTTCTTCTTTTTTTATATCGTCTAATGTTTGCAAATCTCTTTGAGTCATTATTTTTAATAATGGAAGCGGTGCAGGTTTTTGTTCTGATTTATTCCATATTTCTTCTATTTGAGAATTTACAACAAATACTTTTAGTGCTTCTTCTCCTTTTTCTGTTCGCACGACAACCATTTGTCCTTCAGTTAATTTAAAATCGTCAGAAACATCTAACGGATAAAATGTATTTTTTAAATATCTTACTGCATATTTCATACGTATCTTTCTTCTTCTTTAAGTTTTCTGTTCATTAATTTTGATAATAATTCTTGCGGTGTAATATCTGTGTAAACCGCTTCGTATATGGCATTAGATACAGGAACTTCTATATCCAATTTCTTTGCCAATTCACAAATTGCTTTTGATGTTTTTACACCTTCAGCAACAGAGCCTAACTCTGAAAGTATATCATTAATTTTTTTACCTTTTGCAAGCATTGAGCCGACAGTATAATTTCTGGACATCGGTGAAGAACAAGTTGCAATTAAATCGCCCATTCCTGATAATCCGTACAAAGTCGAAGGATTTGCCCCCAATTGAATACTTACACGAACGATTTCCGCCATCCCTCTTGTTAAAAGAGCGCCGGAGCAATTATCGCCCAACCCCATGGTATGAGCAAAACCTGAAGCGATTGCTATAACGTTTTTCAAACTTCCGCCCAATTCTACCCCGATAACATCTGTATTTGTGTATAATCTGAATTTGTCTGCTACATTCATTGCTTTCTGAACATAGATTGCAATCTCTATATCTTCACAAGCAACACAGGCTGCAGTCGGTTTGCCTTGCAAAACCTCTTTTGCTAATGTCGGTCCCGATAAAATTGCCAATTTTTGTTCTGGTAGAACATCTTTTATAACTTCCGACATTCTCATCAATGACGGCAACTCGATACCCTTTGAAGCGTTTACTAAAATTTGTTCGGATTTTATACCAGCTTTCTTTAAGTTTTCACAAACATCACGAGTTCCTGACGTTGCTATAACGGAAAGAATTATATCTGCACCGTCAATAGCTGATGTTAAATCCGAAGTTATTTCGACTTTATTATCAAGTTGAACTTCCAAGGGTTTTGATGTGTGTTTATTATTTATTAAATCTTCGCTTATATCTTGTGCTCTGCCCCATACGGTTATTTGGTCAAAATTATTTGTCAAAAGCCATGCTAAAGTTAATCCCCAACACCCTGCTCCTAAAACCGTTAATTTCATATTTTATATTCCTCCCGTTGATTTTTTACACCGCACTTTCAGCATTAAGAAGTTTTCTTAATACTCCGCCATGTTTTTTCAATTCAAGTCTTGCGCTATCTGCGTCAGTATTCATTCTAATCATTATTATTGCGGTTTTTATTTCCCAATTACATTTTAACAATGCAGCTAAAGCTTCACTGTTTGATACTTCCGAGATTTGTGAAACAATACGGATTGCGCGGTCTTTTAATTTTTCATTTACTGCTTTTAAATCTATCATAAAGTTCTCATAAGTCTTGCCTATCTTTATCATAGAACCTGTTGAAAGCATATTAAGCACCATTTTTTGAGCAGTACCGGCTTTCAATCGACTTGAGCCGGCAATAACTTCAGGCCCGACCTCTGTACAAATAACATGCCCTGCTTCTTGCGCAATTCTGCCTTGAGAATTACAAGTAACAGCAATCGTTGCACAACCGATTTCGTCAGCTTTATCCAAAACACCCAACAAGTATTTAGGGTTTCCGCTTGCGGATATTACAACGCAAATATCTTTATCCGTTAATACAGAAGCATCTTCTTTTCCTGAATCGAAATTATCTTCCGCACCTTCAACTGCAGTCAATAATGCGTCCTTGCCGCCTGCAATTCTGCCTTGAACCATAGACGGATCAACGCTAAAAGTCGGAGGGCATTCAGAAGCATCTAAAATCCCCAGTCTGCCTGAAGTTCCGGCACCAAAGTAAAATAATCTTCCGCCTTTTAAAAATGCTTTTGCAATCATATCTATTGCCGCAGCGATATCTGCAGATACATCACCCACAACTTTTGCAACAATTTGGTCTTCTTCATTCATTTTTCGAACCATATCAATTGTTGATAATAAATCGATATCTTTTGTGTTTTCATTTCTGTATTCGGTGATTACTTCACTCATTTTTCAAACTCCTTTTTATTATGGTTTAACAGTTTATTGCTGAATAGTTATATAGGCAAATGGTGTATTTTAATAACAGAAATATACCTTTCAACTTTTCAATCATTAAATAATTCAATTATTTAATTCTTTAATCAAATTTGCCATTTCAATAGCTGTTCTTGCAGCATCGGAACCTTTATTTCCTGCTTTTGTTCCCGCTCTTTCTATAGCCTGCTCTATATTATCCGTAGTTAAAACACCAAAAGTTACAGGGATACCTGTATTTAAACTGACCTGTGCAACACCTTTTGCTACTTCGTTTGAAACATAATCGAAATGAGGGGTTGCTCCTTTTATAACCGCTCCTAATGTAATAATCGCGGAATATTTCTTTGTTTGAGCTGTTTTCTGTGCGATTACCGGAATTTCAAATGCTCCCGGAACTCTTATTACTTCAATATTTTCTTCTTTTACGCCGTGGCGTTTTAATTCATCAATTGCGCCTGAAAGTAATTTTGCTCCGATAAAATCGTTAAATCTTGCTAATATTATACAAAATTTGTCATTATCTGACGCAACTAACTGACCTTCATAAGTTTTCATGATACATTCTCCTAATCTATTCTGATGATATCATGAAATTCCCTATTTTACAAGGATAAAAGCGCAAAATATGACAAAAATGATACGGAAATTATATTACTGCGCTGAAAATCTTATAATAAATAAATACGGCGATTAAAATAAGCAAAATTCCGCTAATTTTCATTATTTTTTCGGAAAAATTGTAGAATTTTTCGCCTGAAGATTTTATTTTGGAAGTTAGCCAACCTGCAAAAATTAATATCAAACCCTGACCTAATGAAAATAAAAATAACATCAAAACGGATTGTACGATATTAGCCGACATTGAAGCAAAAGCCATTATGCTGGCTAAAATCGGGGTAGAACAAGGCGTTCCTATTATTGCAAAAACCGCACCCAATAATATCGGATACAAAAAATCGTTATTAAAATTATTTTGCGGAATTTCTTTTATCAATACAGGCATTTGAAATTCCAAAACCCCGACAATATTCAAACCCATTATAAGGATTATTGATGCAACGATTAAAGAAAAATAAGGGTTTCCGACAAATATTTTCCCCGTTAAAGCACAGATTATTCCGATTATTGAAAAAACAATACTTGCACCTAACACAAAAAACAGCATTTGAACAAATGTTTTTGCAGGTTTTTCGTCGGAATAACCACCCACATAGCCGACAATTAAAGGTAACATAGATAAAGAACACGGTGAAACAGACGCGATTAAACCTCCTAAAAAAGAAATTCCGAACAATGCATAAATACTTGACGGATTAGAAAATATTTGAACCAGTTCTTCCATTATTATTTAAGTCCTTTTATGCAATTTTCATATTCTTCTTTCGATACCGCACCCTCAATAACTTGGGCTTTCGAACCGTCTGAATTTAGCATAACAACCGTTGGTACAAGGGTTATTTTATATTTTTTTATCAAGTTATTTTCCATATCTTTGCGATTGTCAACCATAACCGAAGTGTATGCAACTTTGTCTTTATATTTTGGTAAAATTTCTTTAAATATTCCCTCTACCTGTTTGCATTCCAAGCACATTGAGGATGAAAATTTTATTATTTTGGGCAAATTATTGGTATTTGCAACAGCTGTATCTTTGTTCCATGTTAAACAAAAAAATGCTAATAACGGGATAATTATTATTGCTAAAATTGAAATAATTGTCTTTTTATTCATGGGTATCTCCTCTCTTTTAAAATATATCATAATAATTGATATAAATTAAAGAATTTACAATCGGTAAGTCGACTAAAACCTGAAATCCCTTTCCCCTTTTTCAATTTTTTTTAAGTATTCAACGGTTTTTTCTTTTACGATTTCAGAACTTTCAATATCATCAAGTTCCTTTGCGATAAGTTTTTCGCCGATTTCTTTTGTTTTAGGGGATGCATAATCTTCTAAAAATTCTTTTAATGTAATAAGTGCATTCGGATGACAGAAGTTGTGAATTTGTTTTTCTTTGCAAATTTCCATAAATTTATCACCTACTCTGCCTGCCCGATAGCATGCTGTGCAAAAACTCGGTACATACCCTAATTCCATGAGCCATTTTATAATTTCATCAAGTGTTCTTCTGTCTTCGACATCAAATTGAGCGGTATCTTCTTCCGATTCAATTTCAGGATGCGCATAACCACCAACACTTGTTTTTGAACCGCCGGAAATCTGTGATACTCCGAGTTCAAGTACACGCTCTCTGCATTTTTTTGATTCCCTTGTAGAAATTATCATACCTGTATACGGTACAGAAATCCTTATGCAAGCAACAATTTTTGCAAAAGTATCATCATCAATTCCGTTTTCAAAAGCGGAAGGGTCAATATCATCGGCTCTCCTTATTCTCGGAACAGAAATTGTATGAGGCCCGACGCCATATACAGCTTCCAAATGCTCTGCATGCATCAACAATGCTGCAAATTCATATTTAAAAGTAGAAAGTCCAAATAAAACCCCCATTCCGACATCATCAATTCCGCCTTGCATGGCTCTGTCCATAGCTTCCGTATGATAATCGTAATTATGTTTCGGGCCTGTCGGATGAAGCTTTTCATAACGTTCTTTATTATATGTTTCTTGAAAAAGAATATATGTTCCTATTCCTGCTTCTTTTAATTTTTTATAATTTTCAACGGTTGTTGCCGCAATATTTACGTTGACTCTGCGAATCGCACCGTTTTTGTGGTTTATTGAATAAATTGTTTTTATTGACTCCAAAACATACTCAATCGGGTTATTAACCGGGTCTTCACCCGTTTCCAGCGCAAGTCGTTTATGACCCATATCTTGTAATGCAATAACTTCTTCTTTTATTTCATCTTGAGTCATTTTTTTGCGCGGAATATGCTTATTTTTTGCATGATAAGGACAGTATACACAACCGTTTACGCAATAATTTGATAAATACAACGGCGCAAACAAAACAATTCTGTTTCCGTAATATTCTTGTTTAATTTTTTTTGCAAGAGAGAAAATTTCTTCATTTTTTTGCGGAATTTCACAAGCTAATAATACGGATGCTTCTCTATGTGTCAAGCCGTTTCCGAGCTTTGCTTTTTCTAAAATTTTATCAATAAGTTCCGTATTATTTTTATTTTTTTCGGCATAATCTAAAGTTTCTAAAACCTCATTATTATCAATAAATTCTGTTGCGTGAGGTGATTTAACGTCGTACATAATTCTTCTCCCTATCAATTTTCATGATAAAACTTAAAAGAAAAAAGTAAAGCAAGATAATATAGGCGCAGAAGCGTAGTCTGTTTATATAATATGGTTGGAAGTTTGTAGGGTTGACTTTTATCCGTAATTATATTTTTCTTTTTACCCAATTTTCCAAAACTTTTAACGGAGCTCGTGTAATTGCAAGCGCCCATGAGGAAATGTTTTTTGTTATAATAGAGCCTGCGCCTACGTTTGCGCCTTCTTCTACGGTTACAGGCGCGACAAGAACGCTATTTGAACCGATTTTTACGTTATCTTTTAATACTGTTTTTGATTTAATTTTTGATAACGGGTCATAATTGGCAGTAATTGTTCCTGCGCCGATATTTACATGTTCTCCGAGTTCGGAATCCCCGATATAAGACAGATGTCCGACATTTGTATTTGAAGAAATTTTTGATTTTTTAACCTCAACAAAATTTCCGACTTTTACATTGTCACAAACTTCCACCCCACCGCGTAGATGCGCGCAAGGTCCTATTTTACAGTTTTTACCGATAATATTTTTACCTTCAATGTAGGTGGAAGGATAAATTATGGTGTCCTGTCCGATTTGAGTATCTTCGCTAATCCAAGTACTGCGAGGGTCAACAATTGTTACACCGCTTGTCATAAGTTCATCAAGCTTTCTTAAATTCATTATTTTTGTTGCTTGAGCTAAATTTTGTCTTGAATTTATACCGTATATTTCATCGCTGTTTTCAAGAATGTATGCGTTAACATTCAATTTTTGTTCTTTTCCCCATTGGATAATATCGGTTAAATAGTATTCGCCTTGTGCATTGTTGGTTTTTAATTGTGAAAATGCATTTTTTATCTTTCCCCAATTCAAACAGTAAATTCCCGCATTAACTTCTTTTACGGCTTTTTGTTCAAAAGTCGCATCTTTTTCTTCTACAATGCATTTAAGGGTATTATCATTTTCTCTTATTATTCTTCCGTAATTTGTCGGATTGTCGAAAATAGTACTCATAACGGTTAAATCAGAATTATTTGAATTATGGAATTCTACAAACTTTTTCAACGTATCCTCTTTGATTAACGGTGTGTCCCCACAAAGAATTAAAACCTGACCTTCATAATTTTCAAGATAAGGACAAACCATGGATACCGCGTGTCCTGTGCCGAGCTGTGGAGATTGGAGAATTGTTTTGGCACATTTATAATTATTTTTTACATAGTCTTCAACAACGGAAGCCTGATGTCCTACAATTACAAACTGTTCCGATGTAAAATCTTTTACATTATCCATAACATATCCCAATAAAGTTTTGCCCATAATTTCGTGCAAAACTTTAGGTGTAGTTTCGGATTTCATTCTCGTACCTTTACCTGCTGCTAAAATAATTGCTTTTATATCCATAATCTTTCCCTCTATCTATTGTATTTTATAACAAAAACATATTAACAAATGTAAAAAAACACGATTTAATAGCAAAAATTTTTTTGATAATATTTAATTAACTCATAAATGCAAAAGGAGATAACGAGTGAAAATTGGTACAAATTATGCATTCCCTGTGTTATCAAGCAGATTTCAACCTGTTCAAAAACGTAAAGAACAAATTGATAATATTTTAAGTTTTGAAGGTTCTAAAAAATCAGATAATGCAAAAAAATATTTAATATATACCCCAATGATTCTTGCAACAATTGGAATGGGTGCTTGTAAAGATTCACGTTCCCCTGAAGATATGCCTCAGGCACACTGGGATATGATTATTGCACATGATGATAATATTGAACAAAATGTTCGTGAAACGGCATACACAATAGATGCTGATGATTTATCAGAAATTACCGATTACGAATCTATGAAAGATACAACAAATTACAACCCTGTAATTGATAAATTTATGAAGGAAGATAAGTCTGTTGTAAAAGTTAAAAAATGGGAAAGCGACGATGCTGATTATGTAAACTCATACAGAATAATCGGTGCTGACGGGTATAACAGAAACGGAAAAAAAGTTCGTGAAATAATTATTCATGCTAAAGAACCTAGTATTTCCTGTACAACTCCAACGTACGGACCTCAAGGTATAGAAAAAACATATTATTTACCTCGTGCAACAAAAACAGAATATTGTACAAATGATGAAGCACAAACAGTCCAATATTATACCGTAGAATATAATGAAAAAATGTCGTTAAAAGGTAAAGGCGGGTACAGTAAAAAAGAAACTGTATATCTTGAGCCGGAGGATGATGTTGCGTTTGTTGTTTCATTCAAAAAAGGTGATGTTGAATATAATGATGGCGTGCCTTTTGCAATAAACAATTCATATCACGAACAAGTAATTACATACGATAAAAATGGTAAAAAGTTGCGTGTTGCAAATTATAGACCAAACGAATATGGCGAAATTGTATACGATGAAAAAACTTCTCGTGATTACATAAAACAATAATATAGGAAAAGCAAAATGAGAATAATAACAAATTATGCAATATCTTTAAATAAAGCATCATACAAGCAAAATAATGCAAAGCAATCTGTAAGTGATATAAAATTTGAAGGTGAAAAAAGCAGGTTAAACAAAAATAATTTAATTTATGTACCGATGATGCTGGCTTTGGTAAGTGTTGGCGGATGTAATCAAGCTCCGAAGATGAATGCCGAAGTAACTCCTTCAATTGAATATAAATCTGATTCTGTAAAAAATTCAATAAAAAAGACCTCTCGCGATTATGATGATGTTATAAATAAATTCTTAGGGCAAAAAGAAATTAACCGTATAGAAGTTTTTGAAGCATCCGATCCAAATTATAAAGATGTATTCAGAACGATATATGCCGAAGGTTATGATATTCGCGGTCGTATTATAAGAGA
Source organism: Cyanobacteria bacterium UBA3301 (assembly GCA_002361485.1). GTDB lineage: Bacteria > Cyanobacteriota > Vampirovibrionia > Gastranaerophilales > Gastranaerophilaceae > Zag111. The sequence goes on from DESZ01000025.1 coordinate 158,939, forward strand.
GGTTGTAATTCATCCTCAAGAGCCGAGCATCTCTTCGAAAGAGCCAATTTACTGTCCGGAGCCGGAAGTAAAATTAGTTGAATATATGCCTGACAGAGTTGTTACAAAAGAGTATGATAACGGAAAATATATGGCAACATCAACAAAATATTATAAAGAAACAGAGCTAAACGGTGTTTCGGGATATAAAAAAGAAATTATTGTATCTTCAGACGGTTCAAAAGAATTTATATATAAAAATGCCGAGTACGAATTGTCAGATGGCGTTCCGCGTTCTGATAATAAAAAATATCACGAAAGACATATTTATTATAATTCTGATAATGCAAGAACGGGACATGTTGATTTTAGACCTGACGAGCGCGGAAATATAGTAATATACGAATCAACTTCGGATATTCCGGAAGATTTTTAAGGTAATATAAAATATCTGACCTTTTGGGTCAGATATTTTTTTTAATATTTTCAACAAGATTATCTATTTTTTTTCTTGCTTTTGCAAGTTCTTCTTCAACCTTTGCATTGATAATATCAAGATTTTCGGCTTGAATTTTGTCACAATGTTTTATTCCGTGATATTTTTTTGCAAGAGTTTTGATGTATTCATAACCGTATTCATTGTCAATTTTTCCGCCTGCTGTTGTAATGTAGACGATTCTGTCTGCTTGGCATAACCCGATTGCATTGCCTTCTTCATCATATTTAAATACAAGATTAGGTATATTTATTGCTTCAATATATAACTTTAAAACCGCAGGGAATGACAAATCCCAAAATGGTGCTGCTATCAATATCATATCGGCATTAGTATAATCCTTTGCATAATAAAAAACAGGGTCGTCAAAATTCATTTCATCAGCTAAATTTGTCCTTCTGATAAGGGTTTCAATGTCTAATGGCGGGATATTTTCTTCCGTTAATTTTATTTTTTTTACATTATGTTCATTCCCGAGTTTTGATAGCATATATTCGGCAAGTCCTTTTGTTCTTGAATCTTCATATAAAGATGCATCTACATACAAAATATTCATAAATTACTCCTTATTTTTAATTTACTTATTATAGTATTATTTGTTAAAATTTTCAAAATTAATACTGAACATTCTGTTTCCATATTTCAGGCAGGTCTGGCAAAAATCTGTTTCCAAATTGCATTTGTCTGCATAATTTTTAAAACAACTTCCGCACCTTCCTCGATAATCATCTGATAGAAACGGGCAGCAGTATACCCCTTTTGAAGTTATTACTCTGCTTGTTTCACAATCGATTTCATAGTAATTTTTCCCAAAATTTTCACTAATTTCATCATTATTATTTTTATCATACCAAGGGGTTATGTGTAAATGTTTATTATCAAGCGCGTAATTAACCTTGGAAAAAATTTCGCAAAATTGGTGATATAATGTTTCTTCCGATTCTTTATAATAATTTGTGCATGCAATAATCGGCTCAAATCCGTATTTGACAAGATGTTTTACCGCAAAAACAGCAAATCTGTATGAGCCGCGGCATCTGATATCATCGTTTTTTACTTCATTATAATGGTCAAGGCTGATTTTAAAAATGATTTCATTTTCGGATTCTCCTTCAACTTTTTTTAAGAAGCGTGCTTTTTTTTCATTAATAAAACTTCCGTTTGTGCAAATACAGACATTTGAACGCTTTAAGCATAACCTTAAAATTGCATTAAAATCAGGATGAGTCATTGGTTCAGCCCCTGACAGATAGATGCATTTTATATTATCATTCATAGTATCATTGAGGGCATTTTTAACAGTATCAATACTTATAAAATCTTCAATTTTTTTATACATAGGAAAATCTATATAGCAATGTTTGCAGCGCTGGTTGCATGATTTTGCGGTCATTTCAATAAATAAATTGTTCAATTCTTTTAAACGCACAACGTTTGATTGCCAAACAGTATTTGTCATAGTTGTAAACTCCTTCTTCTGATATAAACACATGTTAAAACGACAGCTTTGAAAATATATTACCCTACATGGCAAATTTCTGATTTCATGCTACTATTTGCTTATGGTAAAGATTTTAGATACAACATTTCGTGATGGCGGGCATCAGACAAACTGGTCTTTTGAACATAAATTTGTTGAAAATTATTTAAAATGTTGTGATAGTTCAGGAATAGATTTTTTAGAACTCGGTTATCGCAATAATATTGATAAAGAAAACAAAGGCGAATTTTTTAATTGCAGTGTTGAATTGTGCCAAAAGTTTTATCAAAAAAAAGGTAATCTTTCTTTAGGGGTAATGGCCGATACTTCAAGATTATCTTTGGATGATTTTACAAATTCAAAAAAGGATTATGTTGATTTCATAAGACTTGCAACGCATCCAGACAGAATAGAGCAAACATTATATTATGCTGAAGAATTAAAACTAAGAGGATACGAAATTTTTATCCAACTGATGGAAATTCCAAACTTGAAACCGCAACACTATGAAATGCTTCAAAATTGGAAAAGCAAAAATATTTTGAAAAGCTTGTATATTGCAGATACTTATGGTACAGTTCAACCGCAAGAGATAAAAATATATTTTGATAAATTGCGTAGTATCGGATATGAAAATATAAGTTTTCATGCGCACAATAATACGAATAATGCCCTTGCAAATACTGTGAATGCCATTAGAGAAGGTGCCTATGCGGTTGATGTGTCGTATAACGGATTAGGCGGTAATCTTAGTATGACAGATTTATTTGAACACTTAAATAAAAATATGGATTATTATAAAACTCTTTCTTATTCAAAAAATTGTCTGTAAATTTCTGCATCAGAGTTCCTTATAATATATTTTGAAACGTATTCTACTCCGTATTTTTGGGCAATTAAGTTTATTGAAGGGCTGGCAGAGATTATTACAATCTTAGTGCTTTTATATTCATTAAGCATTTGAATTTGCTCAATTAACCATTCTCCGGCAAGTTTTGGTAAGAAATTACCCTCCATTTGCATATCCGTAAATATTACATCATAAGGATTGTCAATTGATACTTCTACTTTAGATAACGCTTGCAGTGCCGAGTCTGCAGTATCAATTTCCAAATTCGGAATATTCAAATATTCCAAATTATTTTTATGAAATCTTATCCAACCCGGCACATCATCAACAATTAATACTCGCATATTTTAATTATAGCATAAAATAACATTCTTATATTTTGCGATTGTGCGCAGGTAAATGCAAAATGTAAACAATTATTAATTTTGTATATATTCCGTAAATACGGAATGTAAATTCTAAAAAACAAAAATACTTTATAGAAACATAAGGGGATATTGCACATTATAAAAAGGGGAAAGTTAAGATGAGTAACATTAAAATCAGCCGCCCGACGGCACAAAATCCGACAGGAATTACTCCGGTGACAGGGTATAATAAACCTGCAGCAGCTACTATTGGTGATTTTGCACAAAAGCAAGGAATTACATTTAAAGGTCAAGGCGAAGCATTAAGTGCATTAGAACAAAATTTAGCAAAAAATAAAGAATTAGTTCAAAGATTTAAAGGTACACGTTACGAAAAAGTATATCAAGCACAAGTTGACAAATTAGAAAAACAACTTGCTCAACAAGCAGGAACAGCAGTACAAGGAGCACAAACTGTTGGTGCAGACGCTCAAAAGGCAAGAGAAATTGAGCAGGCATGGAAACAATATGAAAATGCTCCAAAGGGTCAGCAAACATATGATGAAATTTTCAAATTCAGACAAGCTGAAAAAGAAGCTCAAGAAGCAGCCGCAAGAGGTATAGCTCCTCAAGCAGGAAATCCTGCCGTAGCATCTACAACATACAAGCCTCAAGGTGCAGGAACACAAATTAAAGAAGCAGTTGCTGATAAATTGAAACAAAAACCTACAGTGACCGCAGAAACAATAAATGCAGGTCTCGGTATCGGTAATGCTCCAAAATCAGCACAAGAATCAGCCGGCGTATTTATCAAACGCGGTGTTGAACAGGCATTATCAAAACCTGCAACTACATCAGCAGGTGCAATAGATGCAGCTTTGGGTATCGGTCAAGGTGCTAAATCAGCTGAAGAATCTGCAAAAATATTTGCTGCAAATGGTTCAAATCCTGTAGCAAGACCGTTTAACCAAGCTTTAAATGAAAGAATTACTGCTCAAATGGGCAACAAACCTCAATATGGCGGTAAAACAATAAAAGTCGGCGATAAATATATTGCTCAAAGTGCGGAAGAAACGCAAAGATTGGCAGAATTAGGCAAAAAAGGCTTTTTGGGTAAAACCGGTGCATGGTTAAAAAATAAAGGTACTGCAGCTGGCGGATTTTTGAAAAAACATGGCGGTAAATTAGCTGCAGCCGCAGCAATATTAGGTCTGGGTGCATTTTTAATAAGCAAATGTACAGGGAATGATGATAAAGCTCAGGTAGCATCAGTTCCGCCGACACAGGATACAACACCTAAAAAACCGGAAACTCCGGCAAATCCGACTCCGGCAGTTCCTGCAAATCCGCAAGAACCTGAAAAGCCGGAAAATCCAACAAAACCACAAGACCCTAAAAAGCCTGAAAATCCGACTCCGGCAGTTCCTGTAAATCCACAAGACTCTAAAAAGCCTGAAAATCCGGCTCCGGCAGTTCCTGTAAATCCACAAGACTCTAAAAAGCCTGAAAATCCGGCTCCGGCAGTTTCTGCAAATCCACAAGAACCTGAAAAACCGGAAACTCCGGCAAATCCGGCTCCCGCAGATCAACCGGCAGATGACGCAGATAATAATGTAACTCAAGAAAGTCCTATTCATAAAGACGAAGCTCCAGAGTCAAACTATACATTAAAAGCAAAATATTGCGGAATGAGTCAATATGTGGCAGCAGCATACGGAGTTGACGAAGGCTCTGCAAAACATAAACAAATAATGGAAAAATTATGGGAAACAAACCCTGGTTTAAGAAACAAAACATTATATCTTGGTGACAAAGTATTCTTACCGGAAGTTGTAATCGACGGAGAAAAAGTTGTTCCGAACCTAGATAAACAACCGGAAGATTTACCGAAACCGACAGGTAAAGTAAAACAACTTGACAGATATCAAGGTTACAAGGGTCAAGAAAGATATGGCGTAGGCAAAGAACATGATGACAACGCTAATCAGTACCACGACACTGATAAACAAAAAGTTCAAGACAAGGCTAATGAAGAAGCCGTAGCATAGTAAAATCAGAGTGAAGTTCGGATTATATATAAAGAACCGGCGGGAAGTAAAAATCCCGTCGGTTTTATTTAATAATTTATATGATTTAACAGTATTATCAATTTCCAATTTAATTGATTTGATAATACAACCATAAATCTATTTCACAACTTGGATTAAAGCATTGATAACATCTTCATCCCATTTTATACCACATTCTGATTTCATAATATCAAGAGCTTTATCTTTTTCCATCGCTTTGCGGTACGGTCTGTCGGATGTCATGGCACAGTATGCATCAGATACTGCAATAATTCTTGAACCTAACGGAATTGATTGTCCTTTCAACCCTTCAGGAGTTCCCGAACCGTCAACACGTTCTGTTTGATAAGTTATATATGGTACAACTTCCGATAAGAAGTTTATGTTCATTAACAGGTTAACACCGACATTTGTATGGTTTTTGATTTTATTTAATTCTTCAGGTGAAAGTTTTCCGTTAGTTGCAAACAATTTTTCAGGCAATGTGATTTTGCCGATATTTTGTAATAGAGCTGCATAATATATTAAATCGGTGGTTTTTTCATTCAAACCTAATTTTGTACAAATTCCGCGCGACAATTTTGCGCTGTTTCTTGAGTGAGAAACGGTATATTGTCCTTTTCTGTCAACCGCTGTTGCCAGAGCTTCCACAAAATTCTGCTGATAATCACACAAATCGCCGATTAAAGCTGTCAAATCACCTCTCAATTTTTTTAGTTCAAAATCTGTTGAGTCAGGATTTTGGATTGTATTATTAGTTTCTTCTATAACTTTTTGTAATGTGATGGTTGTTCCGAGCAAATTGGCAATACTTGTTGCAACTTCCAAAAAGTCATCTTCCGGTTTTTGTGAGTACTTAATATCTATTGCACCGATTGGAATTGCGGAATTTCTAATCGGAATACATATATGATAATTTCTTTCTATAATATCGTTATGTAACAATTCTTCTGTTCCGAAATCGCATTCAGAGTTGTCATTTGCAGAATTTCCGAGTAATTCCAATTTGTTTTCTTTTAAGAAAAATATTCTGCATTCTTCAACCTCAAGCATACATACAATAGATTTTGCAATCGATGTATATATGGCAATTTCTTCGTTTTTATTAAAATCCAAAACACATAATGTATTTTTTGATGAATATAAATCAATCAACTCTTTTAACTGGTTAATAAGGCGTTCTTTCTTGTTTGTTTTTACACTGATTTTCTTTGCTAAATCTTCAGAGATAAGATTTTCTGACAGAAAATCTCCAAGATTGAGTGCAAACATTTCCTCTATCGGGTCAGCTCCTGTCAGGTATTCTGATTGCCCGAATATTGAAACCCCTGATTTTTTCTCTTCTTTATTCATAATAAATCCTTTTATAAATCATGAACCTTCTTTCTTTTATATACGGCACAGAATTATAAAAACTTTAATAATATTACAAAAATCATACAAACGGAGGAGAAAAAATTTAATAAATCAAAAACAATTTATGTAAACTTGTATAAACATGTTATTATAAATAGTTTTCTTCCCTTATGTTCATGATAGGATTTTATTAGTTAAGTATTAAAAAGTAGGTATTTTTTATATCTTAAAAAGGAGAAAGAAAACTATGAGTGAAAAAAGAGTATGGTTATTCAAGGAAGGAAACGCACATATGCGCGCTGAATTGGGCGGAAAAGGTGCTAACCTTGCCGAAATGACCAATTTAGGACTTCCTGTTCCACCGGGACTTACAATTACGACAGCAACCTGTATGGAATACATCAATAACGGCAACAAAATGCCTGAAGGTTTGATGGATGAAGTTAAATATTATTTGAAAGAAGTTGAACAACAAGCAGGTAAAAAGTTTGGCGATACAACAAATCCTTTGTTGGTTTCTGTCAGATCAGGCGCCAGAGTTTCAATGCCGGGTATGATGGAAACTATTTTGAACCTCGGTTTAAACGATGAAACCGTTGAAGCTATGGTAAAATTAACTAACAATCCTCGTTTCTGCTACGATTCATATAGAAGATTTTTAACAATGTTTGGTTCTGTTGCTTGGGAAATGGACAGACAAAAATATTTTGAATCAGAAGTTGAAAAAGTTAAGGCTCGCGAAGGCGTAACTTCTGATACTGAAGTTTCTGCTGAAGGCTGGAAATCTTTAATTCCTATCTACAAACAAACAATTAAAGAAGTTACAGGTAAAGAATTTCCTCAAGACCCATACGTTCAATTGCAAGAAGCTATTGAAGCGGTATTCCGTTCTTGGAATATTCCTAGAGCTGTTGCATATAGAAATATGAACAAAATCGATCACAATTTCGGTACTGCTGTTAACGTTCAAACAATGGTATTCGGTAATATGGGCAACGATTGTGCAACAGGTGTTTCATTCACTCGTAACCCTGCAACAGGTGAAAATAAATTCTACGGTGAATATTTAGTAAATGCACAAGGGGAAGACGTTGTTGCAGGTATCAGAACTCCAAAACAAATTTCTGAACTTGAAACAGATATGCCTGACATTTACCAACAATATGTAAACATCGCAAAACAACTTGAAAAAGGTTATCACGATGTTCAAGATATGGAATTTACCGTTGAAAGAGGTAAATTGTGGATTCTTCAAACAAGAAACGGTAAAAGAACAGCAAAAGCCGCTATTAAAATTGCCGTTGATATGTATAATGAAGGTATTATTTCAAAAGAAGAAGCAATTATGCAAGTTGATCCATATTCTGTATATCAAGTATTATTGCCTTGCTTCAACCCTGATAAAGTTAAACATTCACACAAAGTTTCAAAAGGTGTAAATGCATCTCCGGGAGCTGCGGTTGGTAAAATCGTATTTGATACCGAAGAAGCAGCTCGTCGCGGTGAAGCAGGTGAAAAAGTTATTTTAGTCAGAATTGAAACTTGTCCTGATGACATTCACGGTATGGCAGTTTCTCAAGGTGTTTTAACACTTCGCGGCGGCGCTACATCACACGCAGCAGTTGTTGCTAAAGGTATGGGTAAACCATGCGTTTCAGGTTGTGAAGATTTGAAAATAGATTTAGCAAACGAAACAATCACTTGTGCTGACGGAACCGTATTCCACAAAGACGATATTATTTCTCTTGATGGTGGAACAGGTGAAGTTATGGAAGGCGCTATTGAACTTGTTGAAGCTGGTATTGATGCAGACTTTGAAACATTCTTCGGTTGGGTAAACGAAATCAAAGAACTTCACGTAGAAGCAAACGCTGATACTCCGAAGGATATTGAAAACGCAATCAAATTCGGTGCTGAAGGGGTTGGCTTATGCCGTACGGAACACATGTTCATGGATCCTGACAGATTGCCTTGGGTACAAAAAATGATTATTGCGGGAACAACAGAAGCTCGTAAAGAAGCTTTATCTCACTTGTTACCTATGCAATATTCTGATTTCTATTCAATGTTCAAAGCATTGGGCGACAAACCGTTAACAGTTCGTTTGTTAGATCCGCCTTTGCATGAATTCTTACCTTCAAAGATTGAATTAGTTGAAAAAGTAGCAACTAAAAAAGCTTTAGGTCAAGACTACAAAGAAGACGAAAAAATGCTTGAAATCGTTGAAAACTTGTCAGAATCCAACCCGATGATGGGCTTAAGAGGCTGCCGTTTAGGTTTAACATATCCTGAAATCAACGAAATGCAAGTAAGAGCAATTTTTGAAGCTTGCTGTGATTTGGCAAAAGAAGGTCATAAAATCCAACCGTGGATTATGATTCCTCTAATCGGTCATATCAACGAACTTAAAACAGCTAAAGCAACATTATTATCTGTAGCTGAACAGGTTATGAACGAAAAAGGTATTCACATTGATTACAAATTCGGTACAATGATTGAAATTCCTCGTGCAGCATTAACAGCTAAAGAAGTTGCAACCGAAGCCGAATTCTTCTCTTACGGTACAAATGACTTAACTCAAATGACATTTGGCTATTCAAGAGATGATGCTGAAGGTAAATTCTTGAAAAACTATGTAGAACAAAAGATTTTACCTTGGAACCCGTTTGTAACTCTTGATTTCAACGGTGTAGGCAGATTGATTGAAATGTCAATCAACGAAGGCAGAGAAGTTAATTCTTCATTGGTTGGCGGTATCTGCGGTGAACACGGCGGTGATCCTGATTCTGTTAAATATGCACACAAAATCGGACTGAACTATGTATCTTGTTCACCATACAGAGTTCCTCAAGCAAGACTTGCGGCAGCTCAAGCGGTAATCGAATGCAAAAAAGCCGCGAAAGTATAGAGGCATAAAACACGAATAAATAGACCGCATTGTATAATGCGGTCTATTTTTTTATATTATTCTTTGATTTCCCTATCCCATTGGGCAAGAAAATATAAGCCCAATACAAAATATGTAAACCACATTAAAATAGTTGCAAAACAATGAGAACCGTTTAAATATGCGCCAATCCACATTACGGTGCATAAGGCGTTTACGATTGTCCAAACATACCATTGCTCGATGCAGCGTTTGACGGTTAAAATGAATGCAATTATTGATAATACGGTTGTAGTTGAATCTATCAGCGGATTTTTGTCGTTATATTTTAATAAAATAAAGTATCCTACAGCTGATAAAACCAAAGCGCATAATAGATATATTATTCGTTCTTTATCGGATAATCTTGTTTTATAAATTACTTTTGTATCTTGTTTCATGTGGTTTTTCCATTTCGCAATTCCGACAAACTGCATAGGGAAATAATAGAGCATGTTCAAGCATAAATTCCCCCAAAAGCCGTTTTTAAATGAGATATATGAATAGCAAATGTTTGAAATCATACCGAACATATAGCAAGAAATTTTGCCTTTGCCTGCGGTTATAGTTGCGCAAATTCCGCAAATAGCAGAGATTAAAGCAACTGTTTTATCTTTCATATAGATTGAGATAAGAGCGATTAATATAATTTCTGCAGGAAAAATTATTCGCTCAATTTTTCCCCATCCTTTCAATTCACCTTTTATAAATTCGACTATATTCATTTTATTTTCTTAAATCTTTTGCGCCTTTCAAATATACAAACTGCGGTTCAAAATCATTTTCGCAATTATAAACAACCAGAACCCGCAAACACATTTTTAAAGCATTAGGGACATCAAGTTCATGAAAACACATCATAGCAACCTTATCCCAACCAAAGCCAATTCTGGCATATTTTGCGGGGAAGTCAGCATTCAAATCAGATGTTGTTGTAAAAATTACATGAGAAATTTTTTCCTTATCAATATCATTTGTTTTTACAAGTTCTGTCAATAATTCTAAAGTCGCTTGCTTTAGTGCTTCTTTTGAATTGTCATCAACTGTTATTGCTCCGCGAATACCTTTTGTAATCATTATTTCACCTTTATTGTCATTCAGAGCCGTCCTGATGAGATTCTTCGCTTTGCTCAGAATGACATTTTAAAGGCGAAGAATCTTTTTACTATTTTAATCCGTTATACCAATCAGAAGCAAGCATCTCGCCTTTGCCTTCAGGCTTTACTTTTAAAAGTCTTAAAAGCCCGTCAGAGCATGCAATGTCAACTCCGTTTTTGGAATGTGAAACTATTTCGCCTGTTTTACCTGAACCTTCAATCGGCAAACTTTCTATAACTTTTATTATTTTTTCGTTCAATATAAAATATGCACTCGGGCTTCTGCAAACTCCGCGAACCAAATTATGAATATCTTTGTTTGATTTGTTCCAATCGATTAAACATTCTTCTTTGGTAAGTTTAGGAGCCATACAAACTCCGTTTTCACATTGTTTTTCAGGTTTTAAAGTGCCGTTTTTTAATCCGATAAGTGTTTGTTCAATCATTTGAGGCGATTTTTCCCCGATTTCTTCCCACAATTGTTCGCAATTCATACTGTCTGATATCGGGATGACAAGTTTTTGGCAGATATCACCGCAATCAAGCCCTAATTCCGTTATCATTGTGCAAATACCAGTTTCTTTATCGCCATTAATTATTGCTCTTTGAATAGGGTTTGCACCTCTGTATTTTGGCAACAATGAAGCATGAAGATTTATTGTTTCATATTTCGGAATGTCTAAAACTTCTTGCGATAAAATTTGTCCGAAAGCAAAAGTTACAAAGAAATCAGGCTCTAATTTTTTTAATTCTTCTTGAATATCAGGTTCTTTTCTTATTGATTTCGGTTGAAATACGGGAATATTATGTTCAAGCGCATATTTTTTTATTGGAGAAGCTTGCAATTTGTGTCCTCTGCCTGCCGGTTTGTCAGGTTGAGTTACAACCGCAAGAACCTCTATATTATCTGAATTGTTCAAATAATCCAATGATTTTAAGCCGATATCAGGTGTTCCGAAAAATACAATTTTTATCATAATTGCGATTTCATTTCCTCTTCATCAATAAGTTTATCAGGGTCTATGCTTGGCAAATTGTATTTTTTCAATACTTCTTCCGCTTCAAACCTGTTTAGGCAGTGGTCTATAAATAAAATTCCGTCAAGGTGGTCGTTTTCATGCTGAATAGCTCGGGCTAAAAGGTTTCCGCCTTTAACTTCCATAACAAACGGTTTTCCGTGTTCGTTTGTTGCCTTTACCATAATATCCTTGTATCTGACAACATCTGTGTATGCTTCAGGAAAACTTAAACACCCTTCGTTACTTTTTATTGCACCGCTTTTTTTAATTATTTTAGGGTTTATAAACACCATAGGGTCTAACGGTTCTTCTTTTGTAGAAGCATCAATAACAAAAACTCTTAAATTAACGCCGATTTGCGGAGCTGCCAGCCCTACGCCGTTTTGAGCATACATAGTATCAAACAAATCCTGTACCAAATCCGTAATTTTGCGTGATACTTTATGAACCTCTTTTGACGGTTCTCTTAATGACGGTGTTCCATAGTGCAAAACCTTCTTTATAGACATAAATAACCTTCCTTTGCTAATCTTTATATAAATATGTTACTATAAATAGTACCCTGTTGCAATAAAATGTAATGAAACATGGTAATTCAAATTTAAATATGTTATAATTAGTTCGGAGTTATGTTGGAGGGTATCCGATTATGAAAAAAATTTGGTTTACTTTAGGATTAGCATTAGTGCTTGGCTGTAATATCTTATATGCTGCGGAAGCAGGTAAGGATAAAGTTATTTCAGAAATCGGTTCATTGGTGAATGCACAAAAATATCAAATAGCATTGACAAAATGTAATGCGGCATTGCAAAAATATCCTCAAGAAGCATTTTTATATTATTGGCGCGGTTCTATCGAAAACTCGACAGGTAATCGTCAAGCAGCATTGGCAGATTTGAATAAATCAATTGTATTGGATGAAACAAATGCTAAGGCTTTTATTTTGCGAGGGATTGTAAAATCTGAATTAGGTGATAATGAAGGTGCATTGGAAGATATTAATAAAGCGATTGAGCTTGATTCAAATGATAGTGCGGCATATTCAATGAGAGCATGTATAAAACTTGATATGGGCGAATTTGATTCTGCTAATGAAGATTTAGACATGGCAAATAAACTTATGAACAGTAAACAAGAAGAAAAATAGTTATGTTTGCTTAAAAATATAAAAAAATACCTTGCATAATTGCAAGGTATTTTTTTGAATAATTTTCAAATTAAATTTCAAGATTGTCTGATAAAATATCCATCTCTTGAGCTGAGGCATAAGCACTGTGGCATCCGCAATCAGCATAAATAACTTCTCCTGTCATACCTGATGATAAATCAGAAGCTAGGAATAAACCTGCCTTACCGACATCTTCAAGTGCAACGTTTTTATTTAACGGAGAACGTGCAACTGCTGCTTTTAACATTTTTGAAAAACCGCCGATACCCATTGCTGCTAAAGTTTTAACAGGTCCTGCCGATAAGCAGTTTACTCTGACACCTTTAGCACCTAAATCAACGGCTAAAAATCTCATTGAAGATTCTAATGCGGCTTTTGCAACACCCATTACATTGTAGCCCGGAACAGATAAGATAGAACCCAAATATGTCATGGCAAATATTGAACCGCCTTCATTCATAATCGGTTCAGCATATTTGCAAACCGTAACCAATGAATAAGCACTAATGCCTAATGCTAAATCCCAGCCTGCTTTTGAGGTATCAATAAATCTGCCTGTTAAATCTTCTTTGTTTGCAAAAGCAACGGCGTGAATAACGAAATCCAATTTGCCGTAAACTTTTTCGCATTCGTCAAAAACTTTTTTAACATCTTCTTCTTTAGTAACATCGCATTCCATAATAATTTTAGCGCCAAAATCTTCCGCTATCGGGCGAACACGTTTTTCCATAGCTTCATTAGCATAAGTAAAAGCTATTTCACCACCTGCGTCATGTATCTGTTTTGCAATACCGTATGCAATACCGTGAGTATTAGATACCCCAAAAATTAAACCTTTTTTACCTTTCATTAAATCCATTTTTATTTCTCCCTAATATCTTCTTACCGACTTAATATACCAAAAACAAAATTTTAAATCAAATTTGCAAATTATATAGTATAATTGTTAAAAAAAGGGGTATTTATGCAAACAAAAGGAATAATTTCTTATTCTTGGGAAAAAGGTTTAGGTCAAGATTTGTATGCATTGTTGAGAAATAAATATGAATTAATAGAACAACAACGCAAAGCAGGAGAATTAGTTTTGCCTGTCGAGGGTGAAAACAGCGGAATATACAATGCATTAAATTCTGTTGATTTTGATGATGTAAAAGTTCTTATTATCGGTCAGGATCCGTATCCAAATATTGAAGATGCGCATGGACTTGCATTTTCTAAAAAATCGGGTAAATGTCCTGCAAGTTTAAAAAATATTTTTGCAAAAATAAAGGAGGAAACAGGCATTGAAAATACAAATGCCAATCTTACCCATTGGGCGCAGCAGGGTGTTTTATTATTAAACAGGGCTTTAACATTTACCAAAACAGAAAGTCTTGCTAAACGTACAAAATTTTGGGCGCCTGTTGTGGATGGGATTATCGAAAAATTGTTAAATCGTAATACTCCGCTTGTTGTTATTTTATGGGGAAATCAAGCAAATGAAATTGAACAGTTTTGCAATACGAAAGATAATATTTTAATTCTCCGCTCTTCTCACCCGTCTAATATGGGTAATGCAAAAAATACTCCCATAATGGATGGTAAAATCCCCGCATTTACTCAGGCAAAACTGTTTGGCAGATGTAACGAATTTTTAAAACAGAACGGGCTAAAACAAATAGATTGGTCAACTGATTAAAATGCGCAAAAATTATTTTTTTTCGTTTTAATGATAATCAAGGAGAAAAATATGAAAATAACAAAACTTTTACCTCGTTGTATTGTCGGATATTCAAAGCATACCCCTCAGCGCGGTCAATACAAAGAATTATATTTTAATAACAGAAAACCTATGTTTCAAAATGATAATCAAGAAGATTTAAACTTGGTTCAAAAAATTAAACTCGGGTTGGAGCGCATAAAAAAACATTTTACAAAATAAATTAATGCGGTTATTCTATTTCCGATAGAAATTTTAATATAGGTTCATTATATTTAAAACTTTCGGCGCTAAACGGAAAAACTTCACCGCCAAATTCGCGTTTAACATAATTTACTGCTTGAATAATTTTGTTGTGTGAAGAAATTTTATCGACTTTAGTTACAATGGTTATTATCGGTAAATCATGTGCAATTACCCATTCGCGCATTTGATAGTCATTTTTTTGAATTTCGTGGCGCGAATCAATAAATTGAACCAAGCATTTAATTTGTTCACGGTTTAGCAGGTATTCTTCCAAATTTTTCTGCCATTGGTTTTGGGTTTGTGCGGAGATTTTAGCGTACCCATAACCGGGTAAATCAGCTATCATAAACTTATCACTAAAATTAAAATAATTTATTAAACGCGTTTTCCCCGGGGTATTTGAGGTTTTTGCAAGCTTTTTTTGATTGGCAAGAGTGTTTATAAAAGAGGATTTCCCGACATTTGAACGACCCAGCAGCGGTATCTCAGGAAGATTTGATGCCGGACATTGGGAAAATTTTTCTGCACTTATAACAAATTTTGCCTGCATTATTTATTGACCTTTTCTTTTTGTTCAAGCATTTTGCGTTTACGCATAACCATTTGGAGCAGATTGTACATCTTTCCGTTATTAACAAGTGTTAATTGTGTTTTGCGATTTACAAAATCTATATGAAATGACGGCTCTTGGCCAAATATATTTCCTTCTATATTAACAATCTGGAATAAGCCTTCTTTTAATATACTTAAAGGCTCTTTTAAAAAAGTTTCAAATGTTTTTCTGATATCAAATTTTTTCATATGATTAGAGATTAATATTATATTATTGTTATTATATATGCAAGAAAAAAGTTTGCAATAATATAATATCGCAAACTTTTTCTTTTTTGAATATATATTTTAAGCTACATTTGTTGAGAGAATACTTGAATTCTTTGTTCAACAGCTGCCTTATCAGAAGCGTTAGGTGCAAGTGATAAATATTGTTTATAGTATTTAACAGCGCCTTCATAGTTTCTTTCAGCTTCATAAGCTTGAGCTTTCAACTTAGCAATTGACGGAGCATTGTGGTAGAAGTCGATTGCTCTGTTACAATATTCGATTGTTGAAGCATAATTGCCTTCCTTGTATTGTCTTAAAGCAATTTCGAAGAATTCGTTAGACTTCATTTCGCACAAATCGATATAATGTAAACCGTTGAATGCAATCCTGTTATCAGGATCAGCCATCAAGACTTTTTGAAGAGCTTTTCTTGCAGTTCTGAATTGTTTATGCTGTACAAGAATTTCTGATAAATATAATTCATCATCAATACTGTTAGCAAAGTTTATAGCATTTTCAAATGTATAAACCGCATCAGCTTCACGACCTAAAGATAAATAAGCTTCACCTTTAATAACAGTATCCATCAAGCTGTCTGAAGCTGATTGAATAATGTAGTTCAAATTGTCTTCTGTCAATTCAGGCTGGTGAATCAATTTAGCCAATTTGATTTTTGCCAAATGAAGTTTCAAATCATTAGGAGTTCTTTGAACTGCTTCATTTACATAGTCATAAGCCAAATATACGTCTTTGTTTGTTGTATAATCACGGCTGTCTGCAGTATCTTTAGCCATTTCATAGTATGTATTAGCCAAACCGATAATTGCATCATTGTTATATGTACCGTCCCCTAACAATCTTGAATAGAATTCAAGAGCTTGTTGGTATTTTTTAGTTTCTAATGACATATTAGCAACTCTTAAGATACCTTCTTTAAAGTTAGGGTTCAAAATAATAGCTGTTTTTAATTCTTCCATTGCGAATTCGTGATCTGCACGGCGTTCGTAAACACCTGCAAGGTTAACGTAAGGTCTGAAGTTTTCAGGTTTTACATATTTTGATTTCTTGAAAGAATTGATAGCAGCAGCTTGGTTACCTTGTTTCAAATATAATTCACCCTGCAAGTTCCATCCCGGAGATGATTGAGGGTTGATATGCAGTGAGTGGTTTAACCAAGTTAATGCTTTTGTATAATCACCGCGTCTTGCTTCAACTTGACCCATATGGTACATTGAAGTTGCGTTATGTGAGTTGCATTTGATTGATTGAAGGTAATATTTTTCTGCTTGATCTAAATCACCGTCAATCATTGCTACGTTACCTAAATTATCATAAGCCGGAGCAAATTCCGGATTAATTTTTATTGCAGTTTTGAATAAATCTTGAGCATCTTTTTTGTTACCAAGTTTTAATGTAGCAACACCCATAGCGTTGTATGCTTGGTAATATGTGCTGTCTAAATCAACCGCTTTAACAAATTCTTGGATTGCAGCATTTGAAAGGTTTGTAATGTTTTTGATGTATTCAACGTCAGAAGATGTTTCACGCATCAAATAAACAAGACCTTGTGCATAGTGCAATTGAGGATTGTTCGGGTACTTCTTCAATAATAAGTTGAGTTCAGATTGAGCCGGTGCTAATTTCCATTGTTTAGCAAAAGACATCAACTGAAGCGCTTTAGCTTCCAAATCATTAGGATTTTTTGTTAAAATCTCTTTCAATTTGGCATCAGCATCTTCATAATTGGTGTATTCAATCATTCTGCTTATGTCAACATAGTTCTTTGAGATTTGTGCTTTAATAGGTTGAGCTGCAAACGATTGAGGCGCAAAAAGAACACAAGATGTCAAAATCATTGAAGTTACTAATAATTTTTTACAATTCATTGTTTTCTCCTAACCTTCTAGCTTAATATATTCTAAATCTTATAAAAGTATTGTATAATAGTTATGTCAAAAATGCAATAGAGTATAAATATGGGATTAAATAAAAATTCAAAGCGCGATTTGGAAGATTTCAGGGGCTATATTTTGGTAGAAAAAAACTTCTCTGAGCATACGGCAAAAGCCTATTGCTCAGACGTTTTGGAGTATATAATATGGTTGGATGAAATTGATTGTGCAGAGGCTGATTTTGCAAAAATTCGTGAATATTTACACTTTATGCAAAAATATAATTACAAAAAAACTACGGTAGCCCGAAAGATAGCAAGCATAAGGACTTTCTACAAATTTTTATTTCGCGAGAAAAAAATTGAGTCAAATCCTGCTGAAAATATAATTTCCCCCAAACGACCGAAATCGTTGCCAAAATTCCTCTCAAAGGAGGAGGTCGAGGATATACTCAATAATATAAACATAAGTACTCCTGCAGGATATCGCAATCGTGCAATTCTTGAATTGCTATGGGCAAGCGGAATGCGTGTTTCAGAATTAAGCGGATTAAATTTTGGCAATTTAAACTTAGAAAATAATGAAATTACTGTCTTTGGTAAAGGCGCAAAGGAAAGAATAATTTTGATAACGGACAGAGCTAAGGGCTATTTGGAAAAATATATTGAACTTGCTCGTCCGCTGATAGCAAAAGGTTATACCCTTGAACCAATAAGTGATACAACACCGGTTTTTATAAATAAGACAGGTTATAGACTTCAAACCCGAATGATAAGAAATGTAATAAACGAAATTGTTGAAAAAATTCAACTTCCGAAAAAGGTTACGCCGCATATGTTTCGGCATAGTTTTGCAACGCATTTAATTGAAAACGGGGCGGATTTGAGGGTTGTGCAGGAGCTTTTGGGGCACGCAAGTATTTCTAATACACAAATTTACACCCACGTTTCTATGCAGCATATGAAGGAAGTGTATGAAGAAGCGCATCCGCGTGCATAATTTCTGAATTATACTTTTAAATAATTCATCAATCGGTTCAATAATTGGTCTTTTTTATGAAATCCTGCGAATTCGGTTATTTTTTCGCCGTCTTTTAGCAGAACAAAAGTAGGATAACCGTCAATTTGGTATTTTTCAGCAATCTCAGGACTTTCTTCCGCATCAACAATTCCGATTTTCATATCGGAATCTTCAAGTTCCTGGAGTTCTATTCTCTGTTTTGTACAGTATGAACACCAGGTAGTATAGAACTCGACGAGTTTTAATCCGTGTTTGGTTTCTTGTTCAAAATTTTCGTTATTTAGTTCAATAATCATATAAAAACTCCTTTTATTGAAAGGATATAATAATAAAATGTTAATT
This sequence comes from Cyanobacteria bacterium UBA3301, assembly GCA_002361485.1. Classification (GTDB taxonomy): domain Bacteria; phylum Cyanobacteriota; class Vampirovibrionia; order Gastranaerophilales; family Gastranaerophilaceae; genus Zag111. The sequence continues at coordinate 177,747 of DESZ01000025.1, forward strand.
GCATTATACAATTATATAGTTGATTTGTATAAATAAAATTTAATATAACTTTACATTTTTATTGAAAACTAATCTACAAAAAAAAATTAATTGAAGATAAGAAGATAGGATGATATGTAGGTAGATCAAATAAAGTATACGGCTTATCTTCTTACCATCATATCTTCTTATCCTCATATATTTTTATCCTCGTTGGAGTTCGTATATTTTGAATTCTCCCGGTTCTAATTTTTCAAAATGAATATTATCTGAATTTTCCAATTCTTGCGCTTTGTAATCTTTTTCATCCAATACATATTCATATTTTAAAGTGTAATCCCCGGGAATGGCAATATTTTTGTCAAAAACAGCGTATCCTTCGACTATTTCTTTATATTGTTCGCCTGTAGGTGCGGTTTTGAGAATTTTTTCCGTCGGGTATTTATAATTAGAAACAATCAAATAAGCGGTTTTCATAGGTTCTTTTGTTATTAGCCAAGCGCAGTAACCGTCATCATCTTCAATAATGATTTGAGCTTCGCCGTTTGTAATGATATCATTATTTTTAACAAATCTGTCTATTGCATCAAATTTTGTATAGAAATCTTCGTTATTATTACGACTCATAGCAACTTCTTCGCCTATAGTGTATTCTAAACCGCCGTTTGTGTAACTTTCGTCCCCATCTGCGTACATAACAGGTCTTTGTGCATATTTACCGCCCGGAAGAAGTTTATATTTTGCCCATTTATATAATGCTCCCTGTTCGCCTAATTGAGCAGGATATTGGTCTATAACGTGGAATTCGCCGTCCTGATTGTTGTATGTTTTCAAAATAGAAAGCATATTACCTTTTTTGAATTTGATATTATAGTTAGTTAAATTTTGGTTATCTTCCGTTATTTTTTCAGGAGTTTTATCAAATTGAGAGATAATATCATTTCCCCAAAGAACGTCAAATTTCATATCTTCGTGGTATTCTTTGTAGTAATTATCCCAGAGCATATATTCTGCTAACGTTGCAAAATACGGGATTTTTTTCTTCATAGTAGAATTCAGTTTGTTCAAAACGTATCTTGGCGCTCTGTAACTGATTGGACGTCCGTTTTGCTCAGATACTTCGTCAACGACGTGATCTATATGGTCAATTCTAAACCCGTCAAAATTATAATCTTTTTGAAGAGTTTCCATACTTTTTATAAATAAATCGATAACGTTTTCATTGTATCTGCCGTTTTCAAGGTTTACAAAATAATACGGAGTTTGGCAATCAAGGTTGGCAAGTGCTGTTACATCATCTCCTTTGTAGTCAAAATGCTTGAATACAGGGTATCCGCCGCATTCGCTCATCCCGTCAAAAACAGGAACACCGGCAGAGCACCATGCTCCTCCGGGAGCCGGCCATAAACCTTCATTAATAAGTAATTGTATGGATTCTATGTGTTTTGTAATATCACTTTCTTCTAACGGTTTATTAAGGTTTTTAAACTCATGAATTTTGCCGATTAAATCTTTTACTCGTTTATGTAATTTCATTTGATAAGTTTTTTCAAGCATAGAATTAGAAAGATTTTTCTTATGCTCAATCATTATTCCTTCGAAGTTATCGTATAATTCTTGGTATGCCGGACTCAATTCTCCGCTGTTACCTTTTAATCTTTGAAGGTAAACTTCTTTTGTAATCTTTATATCATCTGCATCGTGATCTTTTGATAAAAATTCTGCGACTTCATCGACTTTTGCTTCCAATGATTTTTGAAGTTCTGTTATATCATACCAACGAGCAACATTCGGGTTTGCGAGTACAAATTTTGAAAATCTTCCGGTTTGCGGAAGGATATCATAAATAACAGGATGACCCGCAAGCTGTGCCATTGTAATAAATGTCTGCAATTGCTCTTTAACATCCATTCCCGTAATTTCTTGAATATGTTCGTCATTCAGCTTTGAACTTACTTCACTGCTTTTTGGGAGATATGCACAGCCAAATTCTCTGGGGTGAAACGGTATTAAATATATTGTAGTGTTATATATTCCGTTATCCAAATTCCCTGTCGGAAGAATTAATAACTGTTTTAGCCAATCAAAAAACTTTCCTGTGTCTTGGAATTTGTTGCCGTTGCCTAAAGCGGCAAGGTTTATAAGTTTAATATTGTGTCCTTCTTTTTTGAACCAATCGGAATTTTTTTCGTGATTACGTTCAAGAACGCTTATTTGATTGTTGCGGAAAGAGAATTTCCCGTCTTTGAAAACTTTATTTTGTTTCCATTTTTCTTCTAAAGCATAAAGAACTTCTTCGTTTGTGAGTTCATCTTGCGCTTTTTGAAAAGAATATGTCAGATATCCGTATTTTTGAATATGCAGAGATAAGTATTTTTTTCTCAATTCCGAAATGTTATCAAACGGATAAGCTTTTTTTAAGCTTTCATAAATTTTGTTTAATTCCTTGTCCTTTGCTGAAACACTCTCTTTCTTAGCGAATAAAAAATCTAGCATATATTTCTCCCTATAAACATGTAGGCATGCGCTTTTATAACTTCGGCTACAAAAAACGCTTATGTAAAAATTATAACATAAGTATAAAAAAAAGAGTCTTATAATAAGACCCTTTGGAATGTAAAACCTTTAACCATTCCTCGTAATAGTGAAGTGTGAAGTGTGTGCTTAAAGTTCGGTGTGAATCCTCTATTTAAGCATCCTCGTGTTTACATGTATATAAAGTATTTTTTGTATATAAAATTGCTATATTTCTTAAATATGTGTTAATAATTCTTAACATGCAACATATATATAACGTGTGTAATTAATCAATGATAGTGTCGGAATTCAGAATTATTAAAATTTGTAATTTTTTTTAATATTTACTATATTATTTTCAATAAGGTGTAATATATGCATTATTATATGCTATAATGTAATTTTGAAAGGGGTAGAAAGTATGAAAAGAGTTATTATATCTTTGTTGGCGTTATCTTTATTATCGCTTAGTGCACCTGCATTTGCGGGAACACACGGAACAAACGGGAAAGTAAGCGGTCGTTCTGTTGGCGCAGCAGCTTTGTCGTTGTTAATATGGCCGGGTATTGGTCAGGCTGTTAATGATAATGGTTATGAAAAAAATGTTACTCACGCTGTATTAGGGTTGACCGGTATTTTCAGAATATGGTCTTGTTATGATGCATTAGTTGACAGAAAAGGCGGAGTTTGGAAAAACAGAATTTAATTACAATCAGAAAATAATTTAGTTTCCGCGGTTACACAAAACCGCGGTTTTCTTTTGTTAAAAAATATTTACAACTTGAAAACCCTTGATTTAATTCGCTTTAATGCAATATCCGATATAAAAATTTTTTTCGATATGTTATTTTTTTGAAAAAACGGGAGTATAAATTTTAGGAGGATAAATGGATATTGTATTAAATTCCGGTAATTACGGAAATCTTGATAACAGGCTTTTACAGGCAATTTATAATTGTAAAATAAAAAGTGCAAAGGAAACGTTGAGTCTATTGTTTGAGAATCTTTCAATGAATGAAGGCTTAAATTATATAGGCGAATTGAACAAAAATGACATTATGTTATAGAATGTACCGCTTGTAATATTTTTTAAACAAATAAAAAATATTGTATTTTCGTGCTATTATAATACTGACAGATATAATAGGACAGATAAATGAGCTTGAAAGTATATTTAGGGATAGATGTCGGTTCTGTAACGACAAAACTTGCACTTGTTGACGAAACAGGAAAATATGTTGACAGTGTTATGTTAAAAACTGCCGGAACTCCTGTATTGGCGGTTCAAACGGGTCTGCAGAGATTATATAATCAAAAAATAACAGAATATGAAGTGACAGGTGTCGGGACAACCGGTTCTGGACGTGCTTTGGCAGGTTCTTTAGTCGGGGCTGATGTTGTAAAAAATGAAATAACTGCGCACGCAGTAGCCGCAAGTGTTACGGTTCCAGGTGTGCAGACAATTCTTGAAATCGGCGGTCAGGACAGTAAAATAATTATAATGCGTGACGGTATCGTCACGGATTTTGCTATGAATACTGTTTGTGCTGCAGGTACGGGAAGCTTTTTAGACCATCAGGCGCAAAGGTTGAATGTTCCGATTGAAGAATTCGGACCTACCGCATTAAAATCTACCAATCCGGCAAGGATTGCAGGAAGATGCGGTGTTTTTGCAGAAAGTGATCTGATTCATAAGCAGCAATTGGGGTACCCTGTTGAGGATTTGTTGTATGGGTTATGTCAGGCTCTGGTCAGAAATTATTTAAGTAATTTGGCTTTAGGCAAAGAATTATTACCTGTATTTTCATTCCAAGGCGGGGTTGCAAGTAATTCAGGCATGGTAAAAGCTTTTGAAGAAGCATTGAATGCTCAGGTTGTAGTTCCTGAACATCATCAAACAATGGGCGCAATTGGTGCAGCAATGCTTGCTATGGAAAATCATCAATATACTCAAAATCAAACAAAATTTAAGGGCTGGAATGTTGCGGATATGCATTTTTCATCGATAACTTGTGCATGTAACGGCTGCTCTAATAATTGTGAGGTTATTACTATTGTTGAAGGGGTCGATGAAGTTCAACATGTGGAAAAAATAAAAGACGTCAAAGGCAATATTATTGCACGCTGGGGCGGTACTTGCGGGCGTTGGGATATAGGATAAGCTTATGCAAAATTTTGGGGGTAATCCTTCAAGCAGAACGACAATTCTTTCCGAATTATCAAACGGTAATGCGGAATTGGGTGAGGCGTTTGCGATTATTTTGAATGATATGGTCGGACAATCCGGAATTACTAACCCAAAAGCCGAACCTTTTGATATGACCTCAAAAAGTTGGAGAATGCTTGCCGCTAAACCTGATAAAACGCCTGATGATATAAAAAAATTAGATGAGGATATATTATCTTCAGTCAGAGATTTGGCGGAATCATATTTGCTTTTTATAGCAAAACAGACAAGAAATTTAACGGGTAAAATAGATTATACTCAATATGAAGATTATCTTTTAAAATATCGCTTCGGGCGATATCAGTCAGAAAATAAGCCTGAGTATTTGCAGAAAGTGAAAGTTCAGATAAGAAATGCTTTTGATAAGATTTCGGCTTGTTCAATATCAGGTGATGATAAATTGATTGATAAAAATGATATGGCGGTTTATATTTATGCATTGGCAATGAAATCAAAACAGGATTCATCAAACAAGTTTGTCGGATTTGAAATGGACGGGTTTATTTATCCTGAAAATTATGCGGTTTCGGAGCATAATTTGTTTGAAAAAGATGATAATTTATTTTCGGTAAAATTAAGAACGGCAAAAAAAATATTAAATAACGAATTATAGGAGAAAATTTATGAAAAAACTTTTAACATTATTGGTTTTTATATTATTTATGGCAAACGGAGCTTTAGCCTTTGAAGACATACAGGTTGTTGAACCTGTTACTAAGACGGAAACAGCAGAAGTTAAAACCCCTGAGATTCCTGATGTGAAGTTTGACTGGCTTGATTTGACAAAAGAGCAAAGGATAAATGTTTTAAATGATTTTGGCAGTGTTGTGTTTAATGATGATTCAAAAATTCATTTAACAAAGCAGGAATTTAATTCTCAGCTTGCTAAATATAAAAAGGATAAAGAGTTTAAACATCATTATATGCTTACAAATAACGGAGTAACAGATGATGAAGATGCAAAATACAACCCGTTTTATTATAAAAAGGATACCCTTGTAATATATGCAATTCAATACAAAAACGATATTCACCATTCTTTGTACTACACGCCGTACGGAAAACTTTATTATGTTGATATAACATCAGATAATTATCCGAATTATCCGTATTATTCAATGCAGTATAACAGAAAAGGGGTATTAAAAAGCGCAATATATTTTGTTTCTCCTGATATTCAATATATGTTTAACGGTGAACAAGAATTTGTCGGTGTTTGGTACAAAGATAAATTATATGATATCGACGGAAAACAAATTTCTACCCGCGAAGGCTGGTAAGATATAAAAAGGGCATTTTATGGAAACAGAGAATAGCAATGTGTTTTGGTCTAACAGTTTTTGGAAAGATTTCGTTTCGGATTGGAGATGGCTCGGATGTTTGGCATTTATAATAACATTATTGCCCCTTGAAAATGCTATGTTTTCGCGTATTATAGGGATTTTTGCACCGATATTTTTGTATACATTAAACAATAAAAATATTATGCGCTTTGGTTGGTTTATCAAATTCGCAGGTATTTATGTTGCATTATATTTTTGCAAAATGCTTTTTATATTTTTCAATGCTTTGGTTAAGCAGACCGTGTTGATACCGATTTTGATATTTATAAAGCTTTTAATTTTTGTAATTATTGAATTTATTTTTGTACTTTTATTCGGTTATATCGTGAATTTGGTATTTGTTGGTATTATTAAGCTTTTATCAAAAAATAAATACACCCAAAAAATTGTTGATTTTTTTGAAAATATTTTTATAAAATCGCCTGAAATTATGGTAAGCATTATTGTTTTAGCAATTATTACAACAAATATCATAACATATTTTATTCACGAAAAAGGGCGTTTTGATACTATAAAAACACCGATAACAGTATCTGACAATTTGCCTGTTACCGAATATGAAAAGGGAAAATTACTTGTCATATATCCTGCTTTGTCCCAATATTATACGATTGATACGATTACAAAAAACATTAAAAACGGTATGCTTGCATTTGAGAAAGCGGAGTATACTTATCTTGTAAGGCTTAACGATAAAGAAATGTTTATTTTGACTCCGAAAAAAACTGATGAAAAATCTAACAAGAGTGTCAATATAAAAATACTTAATTTGAACAATTTTTCGCTTGAAAACATTGGGGATTATGAATTAGATATCAATTTTGCAATGAGTTTATATCCTTTAGATGATGATAGAATGCTTATCATAGGCGGCGCAGGACATAGCAAACAAACTTATATATACGAAAACCGTGCGATTACGAGAATATCGGATTTGCCTGACGGGTATATTGAACCTAAAATAATAAAATTAAACGACAATGAATTCGCGATTGTCGGAAATATTGAACAAAATACGCGTGCTGAATTGGTTTTAGGTATTGATGTATTTGATAAAAATAGTAAAACATTTACTAAAAAATTAAGATACGTAATTGATGGTAAAAATAAAAATTTATATTCGCGTTCTTCAACACCTGATAATGTGTTTCTAAATGATAACAGGGAATTGATAATTGTAGAACGCGTATATTTTATGGGAAGACCAAACGTTGTAGTTATTGATACGAACGATTTTAAAGTGATTTCTAATGAGAATATTCCAAATGGGTCAAAAGTGTCGTATGATTCGATAATGCAGATTTCTGATAACAAATTGCTGCTTGTTGTCGGATATAAAAACAAACAATACAGTAAACGCGCTTATATTTATGATGTAAAAACAAAAAAATTATCTCCTGTAAATTCAAAAAGAAAAACAATTCGTGCAAACGGAAAAGCCATAAAATTGTCTGACGGTAGAATTATAATCTATGGCGGAACAAATGGCGAGTGGGCAAATCATAAGATAGATATGTTTATTCCGCAGAATTAGTCAGCCTGTTTAGTCGGATGAGCTCTTAACAAATGGAAAATTGGAACAGACGTTAAGAAGGCAGGAGGCACAGAGGGCAAGCAATTATCAGAAAACAAACATTCCCTCACCTAATTTTATGAGATGAAATAAAAAACGAAACAATTTTCCATTTTCAACTTTCAATTTTCCATTTAATAAATAGCCTGCCTTCTTGGCTTCTGGACTTTTGTTAAAATCCCCCCTAGTTTAGAGAAATTTCAAAGTTGCCGTTATAGAATTTTATTGTTAAATTAAGGGTTTCGTTATGGTATGCACTTGGCGGAGGGTTATAGCTCGGGGTTGCGTTCATTGCACTATATACAGCTTCATTAAGCGTCAAATTTGAAGATTGTTTAGTGAAAACTCTGTTTGTCAATCTTCCGTTTGAAGCAATTTTAAACGATAGCGAGCATGAACCGTCACCAACAACGCTTGCAAAATCAATTTTTCTTCCGATGGAATTTCTTAAAGAGGTTTTATAATTAGCAAGCTCTTGTTTTGCGGCAGCAGCTTGTTTTGCAGCTTGTGCTGCAGCTTGCGCAGCGGCAGCTTTTCGTTGTGCTTCAAGTGCAGCCTGTTGTTGTGCTTGTTGTGCTTGGGTGTTTTGTGCAGATGTTGTTTGGGTTGTTGTGTTTGGTTTTGGTGCTTGCGCTGGTGTTTGCTGCGCCGTTGTTGTTTGAGTCGTCGGCTTTGGTGCCTGTGTTTGAATTTGCGCCGTAGGTTGTGTATTTTGATTATTTTTAATTTTTGTTATTAAATTTGTTGTTTGTGTTGAAGTGGTTTTTGTTGGAGTTGCCGCAGGTTTAGGCGGGGTTGTTACGGGTTTTGCTGCGACAGTGGTGGTCGTTTTAGGTTTTTGAGCTTGTTGAGTTGTTTTTGGTGTGGTTGTATTTTTCGCAGCCGGTTTTGGCTCTTGCGGTTTTGGCTGCGGGATGATTTGTTGAACTATTCTTGGTAACTCTGCAACAATAGGTATTTCAACCGTTGGCTTTTCTTCTTGGGGCTCAGGTTGTTTAATTTCAACTTTTACAGGGGTATTGTCCCAAAAAGAATCCAAAGCCGGTATATCTTTTGGGGTTTGCGCCGCTGTTTGAGTATTTTGTTCGTCTGTTTTAGTTTCTTTTTTAGGGTTTCCGATAAAAAACAGTACTAAAAATGCCAAGAATATGCATAGGGCAAAAATTCCAATTGAAATTTTGTCATTACCCGGTTGCGGTAATTCATTGAAATCGTCTTTATAATTTGTTTGTTGCGGATTTTCGATTTCACGAAAATCTTCAAGGTTTGAATAAAAATCATCTTGTTGTGATTTTTCTTCGGTTAATTTTATATTTGATGTTGGATTTGCAGATAGAACTTTTACAAAAGTATCATTTCCGCATTCGCAATATTCGGGTTTTATTTCATATTTTGCGCCGCATTCTTTGCATTTATACATTTTTATTTTCTAACCTTTTCTATATCATTGTAATCATTTGGAGTGGAGTATTTTGAGCTCGTTGAAGTTCTCCAGGCACCTTCAAAGTGTGTTGTAACACGTTTTGATCCTGTCGGAAAATTCAATATCGAATGTCCTTGATAACTTCTTATAACAGGCGCAATAAATTGAATTGCGTAAGGTGTATAAGCTTTTGTATCAGACCAGGTTTGAACGTTTGAAACTTTTCCGTATTTATCAACATCAAAAGTAAATCTAAATATTGTACCGTTTGGGACAACAGGCATATTAACATCTCTCATAATGGAGTTTTGTAAGTTTGAGCGCCATCTGTTCCATGCAATTTCTTCTTCTGCAGCAGTTAGCGTTATGTTTTGTCCTGATGTTGCGGAAACAGGTTTGTGTGTTTGTGCTGTTGCAGAGGTTGCCGGTTTTGGCGTTTGTGCGGTTGTTGTTGTTTTAACTGTCGGTGGTGTTGTTTTGGTTGTGTTTGCTGTAGTTGTTATCGGTTTAGGGGTTGTTGTTTGTTTTGGTGTTTGAGTTTGAACCGGTTGTTGCTGATTTTGCGCCGCTTTTTGTGCATTATTTACTATTCTTTGTAAATCAATTTGAGGAGATTGAGTTGTAACCTTTGTATTTGAAGGTTTTACGTTAGTTGTGTTTATTTTTGTTTGAGTTGGTGTAACTTTTGTCGGAGTTACTTTTGTTTGGTTAAAATTAACCTTTGTTGAGGTTGGTGTTATGTTATTTTTTATCGGAGTTATATTTTTAACGTTATTCACATTTGTCGGTGTAACGTTTATCGGGGTAATCGGAACGGAAGTCCCCCTGTTTTCCGCATTTTGTAGCCTTGTTTGGGTTGAATTCATATTAACATCTTGTACCACAATATTTTGGTTGTTTGAAGATAAATTCATATCTTGGTTTGCCACTTCAACATTTTGTGAATTTTGAATATTGGAATTTTGAACCAATATAGGGATATCTTTGTCTGCAACTTTTACGTTTTGGTTGGTTACAATTTTATAATCCGAATTATAAATCATAACGGAATTATGCATTTTCGGTTTCATAATGCATATACAGATTGTTGATATGATTGCCAAAATTAGCAATATTTGAAAGATTGTTTTGTAACCCATATTTACCTGTCTAGTTTTGCTATCAATTCTTCAAGTGCAAAAGTTTCAAATTTTGTTTGACTTAGCATAAATGTTTCCGCTATCAATAGTGCTGTCGGAACCAGTGCCGCGGTTGCACTTAATAAAAGTCCGTTAAGATTTCCGCCGATTTCTTGAGTAAAATATGAAACATTCATAGAAAATTCAATAAAAATTATGCATATTCCTATAATGAAGGAGTGGCGCATATCAGCATCAATTTTTTTGATGCCTTCAAGTCCGTATATATTTACTCCGTGATGGATATAATTGCTATATCCGTCATATCTTATAACATCTGATGCGCGAACTTTTTTCTTTGATGTAAACCCGTTTACAAAAGAGAAAAATGCAAAAATAATTAAGAATGTAGCTAATACTAAAAATATCGGGCTGAATCTTAATCCTGAAATTCTCATCCAGCCTGCCGCTTCAGGGAAACACATTGCTAAGGTGTTTGATACCCCGAAAGCCAAAAACGGTGCGGTTATTATGCCTAAAATAATTTCACCGTATGATTTGATTTGCAGATTGAATAATTTATCTTTAATAGCGTTAATTTTTGTATCTTGTAAATTATTGATGGATTTTTCTATCCAACGTTGATACTCTTTTATTACCCGTTCAAAGTCTTCTCTATATTCGTATTTGTCAAGTTCATGGCGGGTTACAACATTTAGGTGTTTAAAAAATCCGCATCCGATTGCCAATGCTGCTGCCGTACCTGTGAAAAATAAGGACATACAAATCGCAAAAACAGGCATTTTGGCACTTATATAGTACAATACGTTTATTATATATATTGCAAAATAAAATAATGATGCCCAAACTATCATAAATTTTTCAACTGCGCGGGAAACTTTTGTATTCTCTCCGCCTTGTGTATTATTTTGAAAATATAAAAATACTCCCTGTTTTAGCAAAATTCCCATTCCGTAAACAATTAAAGTGTATACGAGTAAAAGTTTTGTATTTGTCGGAATTTGGATAACATTTTCTATTTCTGATAACTGCAGACCGCTCAAATAGTTTGAAACTCCGAACGCGCATATCATTGATGCCAAGAATAATATAATATGTAAAACAATTCCGCTTTTTGAATTTATTGAAAGTTTGTGTCTTAATTCGTTTATTTTGTATCCGATTTCTTTAACAATTTTTATTCTTGAAGCTTCAAGTTCGGTATTTCGTTGTTCAATACTAGTTGTATTATGTTGTATTGGCGCGGATTGTTTTATTATTCGCGGTTGAACTTGTTGTTGATTTTGCGGTTGAGCGGATGTTGTTGAAACAATCGGTTCGGAATGTTTTATTGTTATAAATTCATCCGTTCCTTCAACCATAATTTTACAAACTTTTTCTATCTCAAGTCTTTGAGGTAACGGTTGACCTTTAAACAGAAATTTAGGGCAGTTTGTACGGTTTAACAAAATGCACTTATTTGTTTCGGGGTTGTATTGTATTGTTAAAAGAAATTCAAACCCGAAATTTATTTCCATATCAACACCGCTTCGAGTTCCGATATGGATTGTATTTTTATTTTCAAAAGTTCTTTCGTTGGTTTTTGTTATTATTGAAAAAGGCATTTTATTTACTCCTTTTTATCGTCCTATTGCATCTAAAAATCTTCTGTTTGCTTTGTCAATGTTGGCTTCGTTTGCTACGATAAGTTTTTTTTCGCCCAAAATCGGATTTAATTTCGTTTTAACTAAATCCAATTTCTCAGGTTGAGCAAACACAAACATCATTGCAAGTTCAGGTGTATATTTTTGAACTTTCTGGATATTTTTTGGTAATGTATCCCAATTTATTCCGAGTTGTTCGTTTGATTTGCTTTCCAATTCTCCTAAAATAACAATCGAAGTATTATAACCGTCTTTTGCCATTGACAAACTGTTTGAAAAAGCTTTTTTTATGCCCTCATTATATGCAACACCTTGTGAATTGCCATCATCTTTTGAAAAACCTTCAACAGCTTTTGTTATTCCTGATGAATCTCCCGGAGAACCTTCAAAAATCAGGTATGCACTTTGCGCAACTTTGATTATTTTAACCGAATCTTCAGGGTCTAATATTGCGCATAAGGATTTTATATATTTTATTTCTTCAGGTAATTTTTCCTGATTTGTCGAATCTATGACAAAAACTATTGAGGATTTGTGAAAATCATCAATTTCAATATTGCTTACGCCAACAATAAGAAGTTTTATCGCTATTGCTATTGCTAATATGAAAAGACCTATTGTGATTAATCTTTTATTCATTTGATTTTCCTAGTATATTGTTGCGTTAAATGATTTTGTTAATGTTACTTCAAGTTCGGTAAATGAAGGTATTTCTGCATCTACACCCTTTTCTGCCGCACCTGTTATAAGCGCTCCGCCAGCCCCGACACCTGCACCAATTGCGGCAGCAGTACCTATTCCTTGAGAAGTTAATGCGCCGATAAGCAATCCTGCTAATGCCCCGACAGCTGCGCCTACAACGGCGTTTGAAGCAACTTCTCCGATTTTACCGTCATTTGTTACCGAAAAATCTATTTTTTCCGTTGAAATATCATAAGTTTTTCCGTCAGGTGTTACTATTTGATTGAAATCAATTGTAACTTTACCGTTTCTTGACCCGTATTGTGCGTGGCGAGCTTTTGTCAGTATACCATATAAAAGGCTTCCCTGCGGAGCTACTGTTGCTCCGTTGCATTTTAAGTCTTGGGTTAATACTGCAATAACTCTGTCCCCTTCAACAGCAGTTGATGTATTGATTGCCCCCTGAAGATATACGTTTAATTTTGTGCCGCTTTCCACACGTGCAACATAACCTTTTAGAGTATTCGATTGTTGCACTGCTTGATTATTCGTGTTTGATGAATAGTTATTTGAGTATGCAGATTGCGGTTCATAATCACTAAATGTATAATCTCCGGTAGAAGTTCCGCCTGAAGATATCATTTTTTGCGCAATTTTGTCATATACGCTCATGGTATTTCCGTCTAATGCTCTTTCATAATCAACATTGCTTCTTCTCATTTGTTTTAATATTGTTTTGTTAATTTTTTTATTATCATTTGAATTGTAATAATATAAAACGTTATTTCCGCTTTGCTGCATAATTACTATTGCGTAGTCATTGGCATAATATTGTGAAGTTCCGTAGTACGGATTTTCTTTTGTAATTGTGTAATTTTGGTCTGCAAATGCACTTTTTATTGCATAATCCCAAGTCGAAACATTAGTGTTTTTAACATAATATAACTCACTGAAAGCTAAGCAGGAATTTATGCTTAGCAAAGAAAAAGTTAAAAATAATGCAAATAATTTTTTCATACTATTCCGTTTCTTGATTAAAATTTGTTGTAACTTACAATTTGATTATACTTCAAATTCATCAAAAAGAAAATATTTCAATATATTTTGGTAATAAATTGATAATTTAATTTACTTGCCGTGTAAAGTTGTTTTTTATAAAATATTAAAAAATAAGGAAGTAAAATGAAAGACGTTCAAAATACTCAAGATACAAGAAATGTTGATATACAAAGGGTTGGGATTAAAGATATTGATTTACCTTTGACAATTCAGCGTAAAAATAATACAGATCAAATAGTTTCAGCGAAAGTAAAAGCTGCGGTTTCTTTGCCGAGAAATTACAAAGGAACTCACATGAGCAGATTTGTAGAGGTTTTGAACGAATGGGAGCATAAAAACCTTTTAGGGGTTGACATAAAAGGATGTCTTGAAAAAATTATCAAAAATCTTCACGCTCAAAGCGGCATATTAGAATTTAAATTTAAATATTTTATAAATAAAAAAGCTCCTGTAACAAAACTTTCTGCGCCTATGTGTTATGAATGTTCATTCAGAGGTAAAATTGAAGATGATAATTACAAATTTATACTCGGAGTAAAAGTTCCTGTAACAACTCTTTGTCCTTGTTCTAAAGAAATTTCCGATTATGGCGCGCATAACCAAAGAGCAATAATTTCCGTTAAAATATCTTATCCTGAAACAGAGCATATTTGGATAGAAGATTTGATTGAATTGATTGAATCTTGTGCATCTTGTCCTTTGTATTCGATATTAAAGCGCCAAGACGAAAAATACGTAACAGAACATGCTTGGGAAAATCCGAGATTTGTCGAAGATGTTTTAAGAGAAGTTGTTATAAAACTTCGTAAAGAACCGAAGATAACCGAATTTGAAGTGGATTGCGAAGCTTTTGAAAGTATTCACAATCATTCCGCCTGGGCTTATCAAAAAGAAATCAAATAAAAAAGACAAGATAAATTATAAACCTTGTCTTTTTATTATAAAAAATTTTTTGGCTTATTCTTCTGCCATAAATTCTTTTCTTGCTTCTTCAATAGCTTCTGTCAAAATATCTAATTGATCAGCAGTGAAGGTTACCCCCTTTTTGGTAGGAATCCAAGTTGCTCCGCCGTCATTTGTAAAAAATATTCTCATATTAAGATAACTTGTTCCCTTATATTCACTTAATGAAATTTGTAATTGTTCAGTATCAGAACGTTCAATTGTTGCTAAAATCTTTGCATCTGCCATATTTCTTCTCCTTATTTAAGTGTGTAATTTTATTATATGGTATGAATAAATTATAGCAATATGTTAAATTTCTAATACTTAATTTTAATGCGTTCCAAATCATTGAAATCTGATGGGCGTGCTTTTGATTCGGTATCCCCGAGAAGAACAATTGCTTTTACTTTAGCCTTATCGCGTTTTGTATTTGCAGGAAAGACAGTAATAGGCTGATATTCATAGCTTTTAATTAAATCTGTTATCTTATCTTTATCCTCTTTGCTTAAGTAAAATGAAAAAACTTTTATATCACTTATTGCGCCTTTGTCGCTTACATTAAACGAATAATAGAACCAAGTCCCGATTCCATATAGGTCTAAAGATTGTATGTATAGGCTGTCATCTAAAAATCTGTTAACAAAGTTGCTTTTCCAGGTACTCCAATCTATATTTTGATATTTACCGACATTTGAGCGCTCGTAATTTTGGTTGTTCATAACAAGGGTGTCGTTTCCTAAATCTCCGGCGTTTCTGAAATTTTCAAAGTTATTTTTTATCCTATTGTTTTGATTATTGATAGTTCGGTTATCTCCCGAAAAATTCCTGTTAGAGTTATGATATCCTGTTTCTTGGTAATTGATATTGTCGGAATTATGAAAACCGACATTTGAATTTCGAATATCGCCTTGGTTGTTTATGTTTGTATTTTGGTTTTCAAACCTTTGGTTGTTAATGTTTGTATTAGCATTAGAGATGCCCATACCGTTATCGCCGATATTCAAATCTTGGTTATTGGCATTTAAATCTTGATTTTGCAAGCTTGAATCAGTATTGGATATATTTACACCGAGGCGTTCGTTTATAATCTGGGTTGAGCCTTGGCTTATTGCAATACTTTGGTTCTTAAATTTTACTCTTTTTGTTGTTGTAGTGTTTGATGCGCAATATACAAAAATTGTTAAGGCAACAAACACTACACTAAATATTATTAAACTTTTTTTATTTTTCATTTATTTTTCTAATCCAAAGCGGCTAATACTTCGTTATAATTGCCGATTTTGTGCATTGTAGAACTTAAAAGATGTGTTTCAGCAATCAATAGAGCTGTCGGAACTAATGCTGCAACACAACTTAAAAACATACCTTGAATATCTCCGCCGATTTCTTGAATAAAGTATGATACGTTCATTGTAAATTCAATCATAATGATAAAACAAGCAATGAATAATACAATATTTTTTTCTTTATTCAAGCTTTTTATAGCATCAACTCCTAAAATATTTACACCATGATTTGCATAATCATTAAATCCGTCGTACTTGATAATTTCAGAACCTTTAATTCTTTTAGCGCAAGTGAAAGCGGTAACAAAAGATAAAAATGCAAATATGATTAAGAATGTTGCCAGTACCAAGAAAATAGGACTAAATCTTAATCCTGAAACCCTTACCCAGCCTGCAGCTTCAGGGAAGCAAGCTGCTAAAGTGTTTGAAACACCATAAGCAAGAAACGGTGCTGTTAGTAATCCGATTGCGCCTTCAACAACCATTCTCATTTGGCAGTTGACCAAATTATTTTTGATATTTGCTATTCTGTTTTGGCTTAAGCTGTTTATATATTTTGAAATTAATCCGCGATATCCTTTTAACACGGTTTCAAAATCTTCTCTGTATTCACTTGTCATAAGCTGATAGTTTAGAGATTTTAATTGATATTTGAAATATCCGCCTACAACAGCAACGGCAGTTAATGCTCCAACAAACAATAATGAAATAAATAATGAAGCGGCAGCCATACCCGGAATTGCTTTATAATAGAATAAATTCAATATATATATAACAAACATAAATGCGATTGATGTATATAAAATCATTTTTGGAACAACATTATTATCTGTTCCCAAACGTTTATTTTGTCCTGATTCCAATAATGAATAAGTTGCATGTTTTAATATAAATGACATTGCAAGGACAATAGCCGATATGCAAACTAAAAATCCGAAGTTTGTTGTCAAATTCATAACTGATTCAGAATTATCAACCTTTAATCCAAGTAAGAAGTTTGTAACACCAAATGAGCATACAACAGATAAAACTACCGTTGCTATGTTCATTATAAATGATGTCATTCCTAAAGATGAGATAGAGCTCTTTAGTCCTTGAATTTTGTATCCGATTTCTTTTACGATAGCAATTCTGTTATTTTCAATCGGATTGTTAAATATATCATTTGTATCTTTCATTGTATTCATTTTAGTTGCAACCCTTTCTGTTGTTGAGTTTGTTACATTTGTTTCGTATTGAGAAGATTCGGCATTACCTTGTTGATTGTCTGAAATGTTAATCAACATTGGCTCCGAGCTTCCTTCTATACTTAGCGAAAAATGCGCAGGAACAAGAACTTTAGAAAAAGTTCTGTTATTGAGCAATATTTCTTTGGAATTATTCACATTTATCAACACATAATTTTTGTATTTTTCGGAATAGATAAGCTTTATTTCCATATCAGGCGTAAATACATCGGATGAAAAATCACTTTCCAAACCGTTTCCTATGATAATTGTAGATTTATCTTCAAAATTTTTTATGGTATTGCCATATTTAATTTCTACATTCATTGAATATGATGCTCCATGTTTTATATTATCTTCCTATTGCATTTAAGAATTTTCTCAATTCTTTTTGGTCGGTTGTTTCATTACCGATAATAAGTTTTTCCTCTCCCAAAACAGGGGTCAATTTTTCTTTCACATAATCCAATTTCTGCGGAGCGGCAAATAAAAACATCATTGATATTTTCCCGTCAGTTTTTGCTTTGACTTGAGCAACTTCCGATGGTAAAGTATCCCAATTGATTTGGTTTTCAACTTTACCTTCGTTTTCCAAATCTCCAAATACTATTACTGCAGGAATATAGCCGTCATTATACAAATTTACCGCATAATTGAAAGCCTTCTTTAATGATAAACCGTATGCCGTACCATATTCTTTTTCATCAAATTGGGTAAATTTTTCCAACGATTTTCGAATAGCCGAACTCGATTGCGGAGAACCTTCATAAATAATATAAGATGATTCCGAAACTCTCAGAATTTTAATATGGTCTTCAGGATCAAGCATTGAGCATAATTGACGCAAAACCCTTGTCTCTTCCGGTAACATATTAATATTTGATGCGGAAGCATCAACTACAAACATAATTGCGGCCTTATGAAAGTCGTCCACTTTAACTTTCGATATGCCTGTAAAGGCTAAAAGTGTAATAACTAATAATAACCCTGTAAATATCCAAATTTTAATCTTATTATTCATAATAACAAATTACCATAAAAATCGAAAAAGAGTAATCATGTAAATGATTGAGAAAACATAATTATTATTCCATAACGGTTATTTTATGGCCGAAATTCGCTAAATATTTGAGTTTTTATCTGTCAGAAGTTTTGATATTTAATTAATATACATATTATATATTTTTAAAAATGTTAATAATTGTAACGACATCTCCTAATTTCCTAAAGTTTTATGTAGTTAGGTCCGATATCTTATATGTAGAAAGATACATTTTTAAGGAGTGTAGAAAATGTCTGATAAAAAAATTATGAATGTTGAAGATTTGATGATTGATTATTCTGAAATGACAAGTTTTGATTTCGGTACATTATCAAATGAGGAAATGGATACATTAAACAGAATTACTGATACTGAGTATATGAAAAAACCATATCCGTTTAAGTACGGTAATTTCAAACTATCCGATTTATTTCATGAACTGTTGTCCGAATAAATCGGTGTATGGCTGTAGATTATGGAGATAGGTTTCTATGGATGAAGATAAATTGTTATTTGAAAAAGGATGTTTCTTAGCTCAATGGGTGGATGATGAACCTGTTGAACAAACTCCTGTATCAAAAGCCTATGAAAGCAGAACAAAAGATTTGGACACTCTTTTATCTGAATTGAACGAAATAAAAGAGCGCATTATTGAAGTACGAGAAAGAGAATGGCATTTAGCAAAACTTGTATATTTCCATGAAAACAATTTTGCTAAAGATTAACGGCTATCAGACTACTTATTATGTGAAAATTTATGGGTCGCGAACAAAATTCGCGACTTTTCGTTATTTTATGCAGAAAGTGTGAATATTTCGTAAATTTCTTCGTCTGTCAATTCCGTAATAATCTTTTCGCCTTCGTAAACCGCCATATCTGCAAGTTCTTTTTTAGATTTCAGCATTTCATCAATTTTTTCTTCAAAAGTGCCTAAAGTAATCATTCTGTGAACCATTACATTTTTATCCTGACCGATACGGTATGTACGGTCTGTTGCCTGATCTTCAACTGCAGGATTCCACCACAAATCGTAATGAATTACATTTGTGGCACTGGTTAAGTTCAAACCTGTTCCGCCGGCTTTTAAGGATAATATCATAACTTTTGTGTCAGGGTCATTCTGGAACTTGTCGATAATCTCCTCTCTTTGAGGAACGGTTAAACTGCCATGGAAAAATAACGGTTCTATATTGCATTCTTGAGCTAAAACTTTGCATAAGATATCACCCATTTCTTTATATTGAGTAAAGATAAGTGTCTTTTCTCCTCTATCAAGGATACTTTGAACTAAATCTATACATTTTTCCATTTTACCTGACAATTCTGCGCCCATTTCTCCTGTTTTGAGGAATTGATAAGGGTGGTTGCAAATTTGTTTTAGCGCGGTTATGAGTTTGAAAATATTACCGCGTCTGTTAACACCTGTAAATCCGCTGATTTTTTCCATCATTTCATTAAGCGTTTTTTCATATAAAAGTGCTTGCGGTTTTGATAAGTAGCAGTATTCGTTTAATACCATCTTTTCAGGTAAGTCTGAAATAACATTTTTATCGGTTTTCAAACGTCTTAATACAAATGGAGAAATAGACATTTTCAATTTCCCTGCGCGAGAAGTTTCTTTAAACCTTTCAATAGGTATTGCATAACTTTTCTGAAAATCTCTTAACGAACCCAAATAACCCTTGTTTATAAAATCAAAAATACTCCACAATTCGGTTAATCTGTTTTCTACAGGAGTACCTGTCATTGCAATTTTTACATCAGCTTTTAACATTTTGATTGCTAAAGTTTGAGCGGTATCAGGGTTTTTAATGTTTTGAGCTTCATCAACAATAATCATTCCCCAAGGTTGTTTTTTCAATTCTTCAACATCAATACGCATTATTGCATAAGTCGTTAATATTACATCGTGCTTAACGTCTAATTGTCTGTCTGTGCCATGATAAATTACACAATCAAGATTTGGCGCAAACATTTGTAATTCTTTCATCCAATTACCCATCAAGGTAGTCGGACAAATTACAAGTACAGGCTTTTTAAGTTTGTTTTCTTCTTTCATTTTCAAAATCAAACTGATAACCTGAATGGTTTTACCTAATCCCATATCGTCAGCCATACAAGCACCAAAACCTTTTGCAACATTTGTCCAAAGCCATTTCAAACCGATTTGCTGATAAGGTCTTAATTCGCCGTTTAGATCTTTTGGCAAGGTTATATCCACAGGCTTTGTGAAATCGGACAGAACTCTTGCAAACGCAGCATCATAATCAAAATCATAATTGTCAAATTGTTTTGATAATGATGCGTGAATTAATTCCATTCTTGACATTGATTTTAAATTAGATTTAGCAACCTGCTCGAATATTTTTTTGCTTTCTTCTTTATCAACAAGAACGTATTTATTTTTAAATTTTATCAAACCGTTATTTTCTTCAACAAGCTTTTTAAATTCTTCTAATGATAATTTTTCATCACCGATAGCCACTTCATAAGAGAATTCTAAAATATCATCCAACGATAATTTCGAAGCGGATGTACCGTTTATCAAATCTGCCAAATCACCTGAACGCGCATCTTTTACTTTCGCATTGATTGAAGCTCTCGGGATAACTATATTAGTTAATTCATCAGGCAATATAACTTCAATCTGTGCTTTTTGAAGATAATATGCCGTTTTTGTTATTATTTGATAAACTTGATTTAAGTCAAAATCAAGATATAATTTATCTTCATCTTCAAATAAGTCTTCCAATTCCGGCATATAGCGCAGAGCATAATTCAATTGCTTTTCCACAATACGCGCAATATCATTTGCTTTTGCTCCGAAAACTTCTTCATCTGTATAAAGTTTATCTATCAAAACTTCTTCTTCAGTTTTTCTGTTTTTAATATAAACTTTTAACCTAAAAATTTCATCGGATTGTTTTTCAATTTTTAAAAGCGGAATTACATCATATTTACCCAGATACAATTCATCAAACCAATTGGTAAAGCTTTCCGCAATATTGCGTCCTTTAAATATTGTCTTACGGTCTAAATCCTTTAAAAGATAAGTTCCTGACTCAACATCTTTGAATCTGAACATTTTTATACCTAAAAACTTGTATATAACATAGTTTAAGTATGTATAAATAAATTCATAAATAAAGTTTTTGGTTTTTTCACCAATAATAAACAAGTCTTTTGGCATAGCTTCTTCAAACTGATTGACTATATGCGCCATTTGAGGAGTGTTAATAACAGGTTCATAAATGATACGAAACATTCCGTTATGTTCTTTTACTGTCGGGATAAAATACAATTTTTCAATAAGCTTCATAACAAAATATGTAAGCTTATTAAAATATACAAAAGTCGGAGTTAATGCTTCAAAATCAACGATATTTCCAAATCCGCCAAAATAATCCATTACAATATCCCAGCTTAAAAAATAACCGCGGACTCCGTTTAATTCTTCGGGGCGAAATCTGAATAATGAACCTTTTGATTTTAAATAATATTCAAAATTATTTGTCGGAGTGACGAAAAATGAATATTTCCCGTCTTTATTTATCAAATAAAAATTAGTATTTCTTGTCGGAGAATTAGGACTCAAAAACACACCGGCAAATTCGTCTTCCACAATTTGATAAATCATACTTAATGTATAACGAAAATCCTTATTCTTAAAGCCTTCCGGATTTTCACTCAAATTGAAAAATAATTCATCAACATTATTTTTTTTAAATGAAAAATCAATATTCAAATTGTCGGTGGTGTTTTTGGTCATTTTATTAATGTTTCCCCTGTCATTTCTTTTGGTTGTTCTATGCCAAGCAGTTGAAGAACTGTCGGAGCGACATCACAAAGTTTGCCTGTTTCTTTCAATTCAGTACCTTGCGGTGCGTTAATCAAAACAAACGGAACTTCATTTGTTGTATGTGCGGTATGCGGTTTGCCTGTTTGTTCGTTGACCATTGTTTCAGAGTTTCCATGGTCAGCTGTTAACAACATTACTATACCGTTTTGCTTACAAGCATCAGCAATTTTTCCGACACATTCATCTACGACATGACAAGCTTTTGTTGCAGCTTCAATCACACCTGTGTGACCTACCATATCAGGATTTGCAAAGTTTACCAAAATAAATTGATATTTCGGATTTTCTATTGCTTTTAATACATTCTCACAAACTTCAGGTGCGCTCATTTCAGGCTGCATATCATAAGTTGCAACCTTTGGTGAAGGGACAAGAATACGTGTTTCATGAGGCTGCGGTTCATCAATTCCGCCGTTGAAGAAAAACGTAACATGCGCATATTTTTCGGTTTCTGCCGTTCTGAATTGGTTTATACCGTTAGCTTCCAAAACATCACCCAAGATATTTACAGGCTTTTCTTTAGGGAAAGCTACAGGGAATGTGAATGTAGCATCATAACTTGTCATTGTTGTATATAAAATATTTTTTAAGACTTTCTTTCTTTCAAAACCGTCAAAATCGGTAAAGTTTATGGCTTTACTTATTTCACGAGCTCTGTCCGGACGGAAGTTGAAGAATATTATCGCATCATTGTCGTGAATTCTTGATTCTTCTCCGCCCACAACGATAGGTAAAACAAATTCATCCGTTACCCCATCTTCATAAGATTTTTTAACCCCTTCTATTGCAGAATTTGCATGGTTGCCTTCGCCTAATAAAAGTGCGTTATAACCTTTTTCAACTCTTTCCCAGCGATTATCTCTGTCCATTATGTAATAACGGCCGACAACCGTTGCAACAGGAGGAAGGTTGTATTTTTTCAATTCGTCTTCCACAATTTGCAAATATTCGCAAGCACTTGCCGGAGGAGTATCACGACCGTCAAGAAATGCGTGTACATAGAATTTTGTCAATCCGTTTTGTGCAGCCAATTGAATTAACGCTAAAACGTGATTTAATGAAGAATGAACTCCGCCTGTTGAAACAAGCCCGTATATATGTAATGCGGAATTGTTCTTTTTGACGTGCTCAACTGCATTCAAAAATCTTTCGTTTTTAAAAAATGAACCGTCTTTTATTGCATTATTTATTTTAGATAAATCCTGATAAACAATTCTGCCTGCGCCTAAATTCAAGTGTCCTACTTCACTGTTGCCCATTTGCCCTTCGGGAAGTCCGACATTTTCGCCGTCAGCGTGAATTTTTATAAATTTTTCTTCTTTTTCCAATCTCGAAACATTTACGGGGTTTGCTAATTTTGTTGCATCATACTTTTCTGAACCGGTTGAAATTCCCCAACCGTCCATTATACATAATAAAACTCGTTTTTCTGTCATTTTATCTATCCCTCTTTTCATGTATATCTAGGATAGTTTAACAAGAACATGGAATTATTTCAAGAACGAATTGAACTGTCAGTATTTTGTGTAAAATATTTTCTGAGTTTTAATATCATTACTACGCATAAAACAATTGATGCGGATAGTAAGCCATACCAAAATCCAGCTAATTTTAACCCGATTTTAAAAGCTAAAAAATATCCCAACGGAATTGACACAAGCCAATAAGCAATAAAGTTTGCAAATAATACAATTTTTGTTTGCTTTATTCCTTTGCAAATTCCGGATAATGATATTTGCAATCCGTCAAAGATTTGAAATCCTGCAAGTATAAACATTATAGGTATTGAAATTCTGAATAATTCGGCATCTTTTGTGAAAATTGAAACAATAAATTTTGGAAATGTTGTAAATATTATTGCGCTGCATATCATAAACCCGACAGACATTGCAGTTCCGATAAACGAGTATTTTTTTAAGTCCGTTAAATTGTCTGAACCGTTTGCATATCCGACTTTCACCGCAATAGCATTTGATATTGCAAACGGAACCATAAATGATACAGTTGTCAGTGTACATACGAGGTTTTGCGCGGCAGCGTAAACTCCTGAAACTCTGCCCATAAGGATTGCAATACTGTTAAATGCAACGAATTCCACAAGTATAGCCATTGATATAGGCAGACCTATTTTGAGCAAATTGTTATAATAACCTTTTTCGTGAAAGTTTCGTATATTCATTTGGGTGTAGCAATATATTAATAATGTAATACCCATAAAATATCTTACTATAAAGCTTGAAACAGCAAGTCCGATAACACCCATAGAAGGAATTATTCCCCAGCCAAATACAAAAATGATATTCAATATTAAATTTAAAAATACGCAAAAAATAGTTAATAAATTAGGAAACAGAACAATTTCAAAGGCTTGTAAAAACTCTTTTAATGAGTGGTGTAAGCCACCGCCAAAAGTAGAAAATGCACTGATAAACATATAATCTTGTATTGGTTTAATAAGATGAGCTTCAAAACCCATTCTAGGTATCAGCGGAATAAATGCAAAAATTGCAACAGATGAAATTAGAGCCCAAAATAATGCAAACTTTATTGACGGATAGAAATATCTTTTTATAGGTTTATTTTCACCTCTGTAATTTGATAATAGCGGTGAAATACTTGAAGTTAGGCCTATTGCAATTGTCATGACGCAATTTACAATAGCTGCTGCAATACTAATTGCGGCAAATGTGTCTGTTGAATGACGACCTGCAACAATAACATCCCCCACACCAATAAGGATGAACCCGAGGTTTCCCATTACAATAGGGCCTGCTATAGCCAAAAGATTTTTAATATATTCCCTAATCGACATAGTGTGCATAAACAAATTATATCATAAATAATATTATTGAGATTATTTGTTGCCTTTTATTTGATCATCCACATCGGCTAATGATTTGATTGCGTATGAACGCAATTCTTTTGCGGTAGAGTTCTCAGGATCTAATTTTATTGCAATATTCAAATCATCCAGAGCAATCAAATAATTTTTTTGTTTGCAAAAAATTATGGCTCTTGTTAAATATTTTTCCGAATCGTTTCCGTCAAGTTTTATTGCATAATTCAAATCAGAGATTGCTTGCTCCAAATCTCCGTCAATTCTGCTTATTAAAGCACCTTTAGTGTAATAATATTGTGCATCTTCCGGTTTTAATTCTATTGCCTTTGCATAATCATCAATGGCTGAAACATTGTTGCCGAGTTTTTCTTCAGCTAATCCTCGGTTATAATATGCTGAATCATTTTTAGGTGATAACATAATGACTTTTGTAAAATCTTCTATGGCTTCTTCGTATTTCTCTGCGCCAAAATATGCTAATCCTCGGTTAAAATATGATTTTTTTGATGCTTTTTGCGTTTCTATAACTTTTGAATAATCTCTAATTGCAGATTTATAATCTTTCAAATAATATTCTGCCCCGCCGCGATTTATATAAGCATCAATATTAGACGGGTTTAAATCCAACACAATATTATAATCTTCTATAGCACCTTGATAATCTCCTTGGTTGCGTTTTGCTATTGCTCGATTGTAATATGCCATCTCGTTTTCGGAGTCTAATGAAATTAATTTTGTAAAATCCTCTATCGCTTCATCATATTTTTTTAATAATATTTCGGTCATTCCGCGATTTAAATATGCGTGTGTATTTTCTGAATTAATTTCTAATTCTTTTGTAAAATCTTCCAAAACTTCATCATATTCTTTTAGCTTTGTACGCGCTAAGCCGCGATTGTAATATAAATTTGTTTTGTCCGGAGTAATTTCTAAAGCCTTTGTATAGTCAGATACCGCATCTTGATATTTCCCTTGCAGATATCTCACATTCCCTCGTTTTGAATATGCTTCAGAACTGTTTGGATTGATTTCAATTATTTTATTGTAGCATTCTATGGCATTATCATATTGATTTTCTTTCAAAAAATCGTCAGCCATATTAATGTATAAAATTTCTTTCTTTTGTTTTTTTGTCATTTTGGCGGAACACAAAGAGGAAACACTAAACATTTCGCTTAGCATCAATACCGTCAGTATTGCAGATATTAGTTTGATTTTTTTCATAAGCACACCAATAAATTGAATAATTCAATTTTGGAATATGTTAAGAATATTACAAACATCAAGATAAGTCAAATTAGACACTTGTCGTAAGTGATGGCGCAATAGTAATAAATTGGCGTACTAAATCACTGTCCCATTGTATTCCTGCGCCTTCCTGTAATATAGAGCAGGCTTTTTCAATAGGCATACCTTTTCTGTATGGTCTGTCGCTAACAAGTGCATGATAAGCATCGGCAACTGATACAATTCTTGCTTCTAACGGAATTTCTTCCCCTTTTAATCCGTTCGGATAACCTTTGCCATCTAATCTTTCGTGGTGAAATTTTACGATAGGAATAAATTCTCTTAACGCTTCGTTAGGTGCTAAAACTTTTTCCGCACCGATTGTAGGGTGCTGTTTCATTATTTCCCATTCGTTATCATCGAGTTTGCCCGGTTTTTTTAATACACTTTCCGGAATACCGATTTTGCCTATATCGTGAAGCATTGCTCCGATTTTTATACGCTCAACATCTGCTTCCGGCAAGTTAATTGCTCTTGCCAAAGCTTCAGAATATCTTGAAACTGATGTTGAATGTCCTTTTGTATAAGGATCTTTGGCATCAATTGCACCTGCTAATGATGTTACCATTTCCATCAGATTGTTGTGGTTTAAAATTTCTACGTTATTAATTCTTTTTACGAGTTCATCTTCAAAATTTATTCCGTTTTCAAAATGACGTTTTGCTAAAATTTCCGCAAATGAATTAATTGCAACATCATCCCAGAAATTGAAATCGTCTGCGCTTACAATAGCTGACATACCTTCTTTGTAACCCTTTGCTTGGGAAATAAACATTGCTTGTTCCGCTAGAAGTAATAGTTTTTCTTGCTCTTGAGCAGAATCAGGATATGTTGCAACTCCGACAGACACTTTTACCGGTCCGACATCATCTACAAAACAGCAAGACAAACTGTATGTAATGTATTCTGCCATATATTTTGCGTTTCTTGTGTCGGTTTCGGGCATGATAACTGCGATTTCATCCCCGCCGTAGCGACCTGCGGAATCCGTGTTTTTTATATTTTGTTTTACTTTATCTGCAATAATTTTTATTACTTCATCGCCCTTGGCGTGGCCGAGTTCTCTATTAATTTTTGAGATATTGTTTACGTCAAACATTATGACTGACAAAGGTTTTTCGTTATCTTTTGCTTTTGCAAGTTCTTTTGCCAAAACCTCTTGAAATCCCCTGTGGGTATATAATGATGTTAATGTGTCGGTATTGGCAAATTTATTTGTTTGTTCCAATAATTGACTGTTGTGAATGAACATTCCTGTATAATTTGCCATAAAAGTTATAAAGTTTACGTTTAAAAGCGAAATACTTTTGCCTATTAAAAATACTCCGATAACTTTATTAACCGAAATCATCGGAACTATAACCGATTCTGTTTGTGATAAGTACGGTATATTTAAATATCCGATATTATCTTTTTCTTGGATGGTTTTTGAGTTAAAACATTGAATTATCGGATTTTCATCATCAGATAAGAAAATCTTTGAACTGTATGAATCTCCTGTTTTGCAGTGAAGTTTCAGGTTTATACATTTTGATTTCTCGTGGAATAAGCCGTATCCAATGAAGTTCCAGCCTAATTTGTCGACAAAAATATTGCTTAATTTGGAAAATAAATTAATTATGCTGGTGTTATCCTGAAATACATCGGAAACATTTTTCATTAATGCCGCATAATTGATATTAGTTGCGATATTATCTCTTACTAATGGGGTTTTTGGCTTAGATGTTGTTATATTAAAATGATTTATTGTTTCAACTATTGAACTGAAGCTTGTACCTGCAGAAAACGGATTACTTTTCTTGGTTGGTTTTTTTATTGTTTTCTCTTGCTTGTACGGATTGTTAGCATGACCATGCGAAATTTTGGCAACAGAAACTCCTGAAGCTTCTTCAATTTGATTTACTATATTATCGATAGGATTTGAACTCAAATTCTTTGCTTCGTCAGTTTCTGATACTTTTTTCAAGTTTTTGTCAGCTTTTTCCAATTTAACTACCTTTGGTTATTTCATATAAAGTTTGTAACAATCTGTTTTTGATAAAATTTCACAAATTTTTTACATAACTAAATAATTCTACCCGTATTTAGTAAAAATAGCAATACTTTAAACAGATGGTAACCAAGCTGTAATTGAATGGTAACATTGTTTTATGCATTACTACACTTATAGTATATAATATTTTTTATAAAATTTAAACCCTTTTGTTAAGTTATATTTAGTGTTTCGGGTTTTTCGTTATAGCAAAATTGCATATCATACAGCTTTTTATATTCACCGTTAGGGATTGACATAAGTTCTTCATGGGTTCCGAGTTCTGTTATATATCCGTTATTTATAACAGCAATTCTATCGGCATTTTGTATTGTTGAAAGTCTATGTGCGATTACAAAAACGGTTCTGTCTTTCATCAAATTGTCGATAGCTTGTTGAACAATATGTTCTGATTGGTTATCAAGTGCTGAAGTTGCTTCATCAAGAACAAGAATCGGAGCATTTTTTAAAAATGCGCGAGCTATGCCTATTCGTTGTTTTTGACCGCCTGATAATAACATTCCGCGCTCTCCAATCGGCGTATCAAGCCCTTTTTCTAATGAATTTACAAAATTCTCCAAATAAGAATCTTTGACGGCTTTTTTAATATCTTCTTCCGTTGCCGATAAATTGCCCAGTTTGATATTTTCTCTTATTGTGCCGTCAAATAAGAAATTGTCCTGAAAAACGACGGCTACATTTTTTCTCAACGAATCCACTTTTATATCGTTTATTGAAATATCATCAAAAGTTAAATCGCCGTTTTTTACATTATAAAATCTTGGCAAGAGATTAACTAATGTTGATTTGCCTCCGCCGGAATTCCCGACAAACGCTATCGTTTCACCTTTTTTAACATCTAATGATATGCCGTTTAAGACGCGTTTTCCTTTTATGTATGAAAATTTAATGTCTTTAAATGAAATTTTATCGTTGAATTGAGGAAAATCTATGGCATTTTCTTTATCTGTTATTGAAGGGATTTTTTCTAATTTTGAAACAACTCTTTCCATTGCGCACAAGCAGGTTGAAATTCCTTTTGCATTATTGCCAAGCCCTTTAATAGGTGTGTAAAGCATTATTAATGCAGTAATAAATGAAACAAATTGACCTGCGCTCAATTGACCTTTGGTAATAAAATAACTGCCTAAACCGATAACTAAAGCTATTCCGATTGAAACAATTATATGCATCATCGGAGAAAGCCAACCTGTGTGACGTGTTATTTTCATCTTCAACCCGAAAACAGTGTTAACAAGTTTTTTAAATTGTTCCTGTTTTATATCGTATAAATTGTAACCTGAAATTACTTTATTACCGGCAAAGGCTTCGTTATATACCGTAAATACTTTGGCATTTTCGCCTTCGGATTGGTTATACACATCTTTTATTGCGGATTTTATTTTCATTAGAGGTATCATTGCGCAGGTTAGCACAAAAACTGCAATCAATGCTAATTGCCAAGAATTGTAAAACAAGACACCCGTTAATGATAATGATGAGAACAATCTTGAAATACAGGTTTTCATATTGGTTAACAGACCGCTGCAAGATTTTTCGGCATCCATATTGTATGCTTTTATTATTTTTCCTGATGTTTGTTTTTCAAAAAATCCCGGTGCTTGGCGCATAAGTTTTGAATATAAAGTTATTTTCAAATCGTTTGTAACTTTTCCGCCGACCCAATCATTCATATAGGTTGCAATATAGTTTAAACTTCCTTGTACCGTCGTAAACAATACAATCAAAATCGGCAAATACCAAGCAGATTGCATTTGTTTATCCATCATTACAACATCCATATAAGGTTTAAGCGCTAAAGCTATGACAGCATCCAGAGCCCCTATCGGAATTGCCAGTCCGAGTGCTAAAAGTGTTCTGAATAAATACGGTTTGAAATACGGCAAAATTGTAGATAAACAATGATAATTTTCATCATTACCGAATTTTTTGTCTAAATTTTGTTTTATATTTGCAAAAAGTTTCGCCATCAAGCCTTTATCCTTATAAAAATATATTAGCTTAAAAATTTATTTTTTAAATATTTAGCGCTCGGTGATTCTACAAAATGATATGTTAAAACTCCGCTTGCAAGTATTACAAAAATCATTATAACAACAGGCAATATCGGATGTGTATGTACAAATTCAGACTGATTTTTCCATAAAGAAAGTCCGAAAATTCTAATGATTACATAGTGTATTACATACAGACTGTACTGATATTTTCCTAAAAACACCCAAATATCTTTATCCAAAAATTTTGAAAAGTATCCTTTTCGTATGATTAATAGAATTAACAAAAATACAAAAGTTAAAACTATAATGAGATTATTTTTACTTTTATGAATAAACATCATCCACCAAATCATATATGAGAACAGCCCGAGTTCTGATATTGTAAAAATGATTTTTTGCCATAATTTCGGTGCAAAATTATTAATTCTATCAATATTATTTTTATACAAATAGCCAATGATTGTACCTAAACCGATTCCCCCTAAAGCCCTCAAAAATCCGATATTTAATACGCAATAATTTTGCAGAGGATTTGCAAAAGAGCCGTGTTGTAAAAGTTCTATCGCGGTATAAGAAAAAATAATTAAAGGAATGGTTATTTTTGTATAAAATTTAGGTAAATATTTAATAATACAGAAATAAACCAGTAATCCGGCAAAAAGTGTTGATGTAAACCATAAAACAGGATTGTTTCCGACGGCTATTTTTATACCGAAACTGTTTAATAAAAATATTGTCAATAAATTCGGAACAAAGCTGAAATCCATTGCGCTTAAAAAATGTCCTAATACGCATAATAATATTGAAAAAATTATAACCGGAGATAATCTTATATATTTTTTTTTGATGAAATTTTTAATTGCCGTTTGAGGCTTAAAAGTTAGAAATAATAAAAAACCTGCAATTATAAAAAATCCTTCCACTCCGTTATTTGAATGTGCAATAGCGGATTTTATATTTTGATATAATTGAATGTCAGGAAATAATGTGCAAAGACACCATTTTCTGTCAATAAACATGTGCAGTATTATTATTGCAAATATTAAAAAAGTTCTTAAACATTCTATATTCTTAATTTTTTGCATTACAAATTACCTGAATTTTTCAAATCAGCGATGGTTCTTTCAAACATTTTCGGCAAATCTATCTTCGGGCTCCAGCCGAGTTGTTCCAATTTTGTTGAGTCTAAACAGATTTTTATTGTCGGATTATAACCGCGCTCTTTATCATCAATTTCGTATACCACTTTTGTATTTTCGTTTTCAAGCAGTTTAGCCATATCTGCAATAGAAATATATGTATTTTTATTCGCAACATTATATGCTTGATTTTTTTCCCCTTTAGTAAGTATCGTAAATATACCGCGAACTGCATCCGTTGTATAACAGTAATTTCGTTTTGTTTCACCTTTTGTGTGAAGGATAATATTTTCATTGTTGATAACGCTTTTGGCAAATTGTGCAAAAACTCTGTTATCGTCTTTTGATACACCTGCTCCGAAAGTTTGAGCAAGTCTGGCAATTTTAACCGGAACATTATATTCCTGTGCATAAGAAATACACATTGTTTCTGCCATGCGCTTCCCTTCGGAATAACTGCTGCGCTGAGTTAAAATGTCTATATATCCTAAATCTTCTTCTTTTATTTGTTCATTTTCGGTTTTTCCGTAAACCTCTAACGAGGATAAATATACCATGCCTTCTAAATATTTGCCTCTGCGTTTTGCAAATTCCAAGACGTTTCTTGTTCCGTTTAATGCGGTATATATGGTTTCTACGGGCTTTTGTACAAAATCTGAAGATGATGTTGTACTTGCGCAATGAATGATATAGTCAACTTTTCTGTCCGTATTTATTGGTGAATTTATATCCTGTACAAGAAATTCAAGATTTTTATCATCAGAAAATATTTTTTGAGCTTTTTCCCTGTTACGGACAAGGGCAACAACTTTTGTGTCGAATTTTAAAAGACTTAGTGTACAAATTTTGCCAATCAAACCTGTTGCTCCGGTTATTAGAACGGTTTTATCTTTAAATACCGACATATCAAAATTGTTTATAATTTCTTTTATATCTTCTTCAAAAACTTCCATAAAAATTTTATTCCTTCCCGCCGTCTATTCCGAAAGCTTCCATATCTTCTCTGTATCTGATTAAAGCTCTTAAGATATACAAATCTTCAATCGTTGTAATTTTAATATTTCCGCGGTTGCCTTTTACCATAAAAGTTTCTTTATTTAAGGTTTTAAATAATGTACAAGTATCGACAATATCAGTATAATTCGGATTGGTTTTTCGCATGGTTTCGTGCGCATTTATAACTTCACCGAGTTTAAATGTCTGCGGAGCTTGTGCTGCATAAGTATTTTTTCTGTACGGGACGTATTTGGGGTTTTTACCGTTTTCGCTGATTAAAATCGTTTCAAAACAGGAAGTGCAGGTTATTGCGTTTCCGTTTTGTTTTGCACATTCGATATTATTTGAAATTACTTCCGGTGTAATATTTGGTCTTACGCCGTCATGAATTAAAACTAAAGCATCATCTGAATTTTCTTTTTGAGCAAGTTTTAAGGCGTTATATATGGAATCTTGTCCTGTAGCTCCGCCGTTTACAATGCCTGCGACTTTATCTATCATATATAATTTTACAAGTT
>DESZ01000022.1 GCA_002361485.1 Cyanobacteria bacterium UBA3301
ATATTATCTATATATTGACATTTTTAGCAAAATTGGTTAATATATTATCTATGAATAATCAATTTTTAAATCAAAAAACTCCTAGTGAAATTGTGAAAAGTTTAGCGGATAAAATCAAAGAACACCGTAAAAAATTAAAAATTTCGCAAGAGGTTTTGGCGCAAAGGTCAGGTGTTAGTTTAGGCAGCATTAAAAGGTTTGAAACGAAGTATGAAATTTCTCTGCAATCGTTTATAAAAATTGCCATTGCACTTGATTTAGATAACGACCTTGAAAATTTGTTTACACAAAAAACTTACACTTCAATTGATGAAATCATAAAAGGGTAAAAAATGGATAATTATAAATACCTTAAAGTTTTTTATAACGATAAATTAGTCGGGACTTTGGCTAAAACTCCTGATAGGCTTGTGGCTTTTGAATACGATAGTGAATGGCTTGTCACAGGTTTTAGTATTTCGCCGTTTTCGCTGCCGCTTCAAAAAAAGGTATTTTTGCCAAAATTTGAACCGTTTGACGGATTATTTGGTGTGTTTAATGACAGCTTACCTGACGGTTGGGGAAGGTTATTAGTTGACCGCCTATTGCTAAAAAATAAAATTAACCCAAGTGAAATTGATAATTTAAACCGCCTTGCAGTTGTGCAAGAAAGTGGGATGGGGGCTTTAACTTATAAGCCTGAACACAAATTTGAAACTCCACAAGAAGAATCCGATTATGACAAACTTGCGCAAGAATGTTCAAAAATATTAGAATCACAAAATTCAGATAATCTTGATGAGCTTTTTAAATTAGGCGGTTCGTCAGGCGGAGCAAGACCAAAGATTTTGACAAAAATAAATGGAGAAGATTGGATAATTAAATTCCCATCCTCGCAGGATCCGAAAAATATAGGCGAACAGGAATATAAATATTCACTTGTCGCAAAAGACTGTGGAATAAAGATGAGCGAAACAAAACTTTTCGATTCTAAAATTTGTTCAGGTTATTTTGGAATTAAACGATTCGATAGGGAAAACGGCAAAAAAGTACACATGGCTTCTGTTAGCGGATTATTAGAAACGAGCCACAGATTGCCAAATCTTGATTATAATATTTTAATGAAGTTGACTCTTGAACTTACAAAAAATTATCAAGATATTGAGCAGTTATATAGACTTATGTGCTTTAATGTTTTTGCGCACAACAGAGATGATCATTCAAAGAATTTCTCGTTTTTGTATGATGAAAGTCAAAAAGAATGGCACTTATCACCTGCTTATGATTTGACTTACAGTTCATCATTTAACGGAGAACACGCAACAACAATAAACGGTGAAGGCAAAAATCCAAGTTTAGAGGATATTTTAGCAGTAGCTAAAAATATCGGAATAAAAGAAAAACAAGCGCGTGACATTGCTCTTGATATTAAAGACAAATGTTTGTCATTGTTTGATTAAAATTTGTCAAATTGTAAAACAATGAGTATGTGGATTATCAGAGAGATTGAGAAAAGTACCCCCGGAAGTTTGAGAAAATTCTCAAACTTTTTACATTTCGAGGGAAATGTAGAAAGTAGAGTAGTTTGCCAATTGCAGATAGTTTGCAAATAATTGCCGTAATTCGTTCATATTAGGGGTTTATCTGGTAGGAAGTCACGGAAATATAAAATTTCAAACTACTCAAATTTACTCACTATTTTCAAGCATTTTGGGGTAGTGTGCTATTTTACGAATAATATGCTCTTTTACGGTTTGATAAATTTATTCTTCCTCAATGTTGTTTAGAAAATACGACAGGCTGTTTTCAATTTTTATTTTGGTTCTATGCATAAAACACTTAAACTTCCACTCTAATTTCGACATTAACTTTTGCGATTTAGGCTTCAGATTATAAAATCTTTCATAACCCATTTTACGCATTTTTTTGCTCATCTCTTTAATTTCTTCGTTAGAAAGTTCATAGTATTGTTTGTTTTGAGTTATCAACTTAGTTTTCCCTTTTATTTAAAACTTCTTTTTATTGCGTTTTCACGTTTATCAATATTAAAAGGCGGTTTAATTTTTTGAATTAATAATTCTTCAAGTTCATCCGCTTCTTGTTTTGTTGTAGTTTCAATTATTTCAAAATAAGTATTTTTTAATAGCCAATCTGTAATTATTTTTTCTTCATCTTTTTTGAAGTGTTTTTTGTTATCAATTTTCATGTCCATAAACCAACCAATGGTTCTACGAAGAGTAGATACTGCCGCATTATTTCCTAAATGATTGTTATTAATTCTACCTGTTAAACAGCCAGTTGTTCCAATGTATAAAATATTGTCCGTTAAGTTGTCGCAATAATCTTGCAATTTATCTTTATTGAATCCATTTAGGCATCCATCACTGTTTAATTTAAGAGCATATACCCCGGGACTTTGTGTTTTATAATATATTTTAAAATTTATTAATGCATCAATTTCATTTTCCATTTCAAATCCCTCAAGAATCATACAATACAATCATTTAATATGTTCAGTATTTCATTGATTATATCAATATTTTGCCTTAATAAGTTTAAACAACTCTCATTATTAAAATCAAATTTAGTTATTAATGATTCTAATTTTATTAATTCTTGTTTAGCATTGTTTTTTAAATTGTTTAATTTTTCGGTCTTTTCTTCAAAAGCATTAAATATATTAGATACGTCAATATTAAAAACATTGCTAATTAGTTTTGCATATTCGAGCACTTCGCTTATATACTTTATTCTTCCTTGTTTATCACATGTGTCTTGTTCATTGATTTTTTTATAAACATTTTCAACAAGTTTAATTGCAGTATCAGCTATCTTTTCTGAATTTGTACATACGGCATTAATCGCACCTTGTTCACCACCTGCCATACCTGCAATAAGAACATCTTTAGCAATTTCCAAAGAATTGTTTAAACCATTTTTGATTTCTGTATTATATTTTACAATATTCGTATTTGTATTATCGGTATCGTCAGAAAATTCAAATTCCAACAATAGTTTTATATTGTTTAAATTATAAATATTGTTCGCACAAAATTCAATTTCATTATCAATATTGCTAAATCTTAAACAAGCTTTTTCTACAATTTCTGCAATGTTATTATCTATTAAACTTAAACTTGAATTATCAAATTTATTAATACATTCATAAAAGGGCTTTAAAATATCACTTGCTATCTCTTTTTTAAGATTTGAATATATGCTAATTTGTTCATTAATGTTATTTATCAATCTTTCGCAAAGCTCGCCGCATAATAAAACAAGTATAAAATTGCACTTCAATAAAACTATTTCTCTTATTGTATATTGAGAAACTAAAGAGGTTATTTCTTGAATGAGACTATTTTTATCAATTTTATATTTATTTAATCTTTCAGATGTTTCTATTTGAGCTAGTTCAAAAAGCTCAAGAATTTGAGATCCATCCATTAGGCTAATTTCTTCTTGAGATTCTTGTAATTTGTCAATATCTAGACTTAATAAATAATTTAAAGTATCAACACTCATACCAATCTTTCTATTTTGTTGCAGGAACAGGATGTACAAACCATTTTTTAATTTTGTACTTACTTTCAATTATTTTTTGTGCTTGTTGACGATTAGCTGGTTCTGTTTCAACTTCAATCGGAAAATTTGAGCCTTCAACATAAATTTTTGCTTTAAATTTTTGTGTAAACATAATTTACTCCTTATTTTATTTTTCTATTATATCATAATAATATTATATTCCTTTGCCACGTCAAAATATGACATATTAATTTTACAAATTTTATATAATTTAAAATATTTAAAATTATTAAATTTATCTCACCATAAATGGTCAAACTATCTGTTAAACATGAGCAAACTATTTGCCTTTTTACAGGAAGAATTTCAAAACTCCCGTCTTGGATTTGCTCCACGCTCGGAAAGTTTCGTTTTATAACATGCGAGAAATTTTAACGATAAACTTCCACTCTTAATTTACCCCTTGAACCTTTGGTTCAAGTATGCTCAATTTCCTCGCTATCCGGACTAACTTCGTGTCGTCCGTCCGTAAATTCGCTGCTCATCTTGCCCATCGGCAAGCCAATCTGCGCCCGCTGTCTAAGTCAAAAATTTAAACAAATTTTAATTTAGACTGAATAATACATCACAATTATATATTCTATTTAAATTGATTTCATATATTTTCCATGATAATATCCTATTATATATATAGCTAAGGAAAAGAAAACCGAAGCTCTTATCGGAATTAAGTTTATGTTGTCGTTCAGAAGGAATAGTATAAAAATATTTATTTCAATAATTTTGTTATTTAGTTGCTCTGCAGTTGTCCCTGCGGGATATTGTGTCGAGGAGGGTTCGACTGTTGAAACAGCGGAAAAACAATCTGAAAAGTTAGTTGGAAAAATAAATTTTGAAGATGTTTTAGCAAAAGCAAAAGACCATTCTTACGATTTGAAAATTGCTGATTATAATATTTTAATAGCGAAACAGAATGTTCGCGGTGCAAGAAGCGAATATTTCCCTAAATTAAATTTTGGCGGCGGTATGGAATATACCAAAAACTATCGTGATATTCGTGAAACCACCGTTATGTCTATAGGGGAAGCTTTTATCAATCCTTATACGCGTTTTCAATCTGTATTGGGTATAAATGTAATGTATAATTTGTTTGATTTCGGAGTTCGCGGCGGCAATTTAAAAATCGCAAAAAAAGATGTAAAAATTAAAGAGCTTGAAAATAAACAAAAATATCAGGATATGAGTATGACTTTATTGGATACTTATACAAAGATTTTAATAACCACAAAACAAATTGATATAAATAAAGAAATTCTCAATTTGGAACAAAAAACTTTAGAATTAAACGAAAGATTATACAAAGCAAAAGAAATTTCAAAAACGGAGTTAAATGATTCAAAGGTAAGAGTCAGTAACGCAAAAAATAGAATATATGAATTGAAATCCATTCGTAATGAATCGATAAATTGGCTGTCCTTTTATACGGGAGAAGAATACGATTCGGAAAATTTAAAAATATCAGATTTGAAAAAATCAGATTTTGATGTGTTAAAGTTTCAAGATTATACCAAAAGCATTATTTGGAAAATACACGAAGAAAACATAAAGAAAAAAGAATTAGAATTACAAGTAGCTAAACGCAACAATTATCCAAAATTGAATGCATACGGACGATATTATTGGTATGGTTCCAATCATAGCAATTATCCTAAAAGTTTAGATATAGAACCTTCAAACTTATCTGTCGGGGCATCATTAAGTATGCCGTTATTTGACGGTCTCAAAAACAGTGCCCTAATCCAAAAAACCGCATTGGAATTAAAACAATTGCAAGTTGAAAGAGATAAAGCAATAGCTGAACTTGCGACAAAACTTGCAGTTATGCGCTCAAATTTAATGTATCTTGATGAACAAATAGACGAAAATAGTACTGCAATAAAAGAATTAACCGATAAAGAAAATTCAACGCATAAGCTTGTGAATAAAAGATTGGCTTCTCCGATAGAAGAAAATAATGCAAAAGTTGAACTTTTAAATCAAAAAATCGAGCTTTCTAAAAATTCAATAACGCAAATAGCAATAACAAGAGGCATACAAATTTTAACAGAGGAAGAATAATGGAAGATAATCAAGTAAAACCACAGGTGAATACGGGTTTGGTATCATTGGATATTGTTGCAAAAATGAACAATACTGATATAGATATGCGCTCTATTGTTCGTGAATATGGTATTGCAACGGCTGAAACTTCGCCTGAAGAAATTATACGAATTGCCAAAAATAAAGGCTTTAAGGTTAAAAGAAAAAATATAAAATTGAAGGATTTTAATGAAAAATATCCATTGCCTGCAATTTTACAATTAAAAGATGACAAATATATTATTCTTTTGGCAATAAAACGCGAGGAGAATAAAGCTTTGACTCTTGTACCTCTTGAAAAGCATCCGACTTCTCATACATTTGATGAATTACAGGAGCAAATAAAAGAAAACGGAGTGATAATTTTAAGTCATAAAAATGCGCAGACTGATGTAAAATTTGGCTTTAAATGGTTTTTTAATGAAATTTTTAAGTATAAAAAGATTATAGGTCAAGTGTTGCTTGGTTCTTTTGTGGTCCAATTATTCGGGCTTGTAACGCCATTATTTACGCAGGTAATTTTGGATAAAGTTCTTGTTAACCGTACTATTGCAACATTGGATGTTTTGGCATTTGCGTTTGTTGTTGTTGCAATTTTTGAGTTGCTATTGAATTTATCAAGAAACTATATATTTATACATACGACTAATAAAATTGATGCTAAACTTGGAGCAAAGTTATTCAGACATTTGTTTAAATTGTATTATGTATATTTTGAAAACAGACAGGTCGGGAATATTGTTGCAAGAGTAAGAGAATTAGACCGTATAAGAGAATTTATAACGGATAAATCTGTTTCTGTGTTGATTGATGCGTTTTTTTCTTTGGTATTTTTAGCGATAATGTTTGTTTACAGCCCAAAATTGACTTTTATTTCATTGGGATTTTTGGGTATAATTGCGGTAATTTATGTATTAATAACTCCGGAATTAAGGGTTCGGCTGGAAGAAAAATTTCAAATGGGAGCTCACTCAAATTCATACCTTGTCGAAGCGGTGACAGGTGTTCAAACCGTAAAATCTTTGGCGATTGAAGGCTCAATGTTCCGTAAGTGGGAAGATAAATTGGGTAAATATTTAAAATCAAGTTTTAATCTTGCTATTATGGGCAATTTTACCGGTTCTATATGCGGATTCTTGCAAAAGGGGATGACAATAGCAATTTTATATGTCGGTGTAATGCTTGTTATCGAAAATAAACTTACTATAGGTCAATTGATAGCATTCCAAATGTTTTCTGGACAATTTGCAGCTCCGATGTTACGTTTGGTCGGTTTGTGGAATGAGTTTCAACAAACGCTTTTGGCGGTTGATCGTATCGGAGATATTTTAAATAGCCCGTTAGAAAAACAATCAGAAAATGCTATTACCTTGAGTCATGTTAAAGGTGATATAAAAATTGATCATATGTCATTCCGTTATAATGTGGATGCTCCGCTTGTTTTGAAAAATATTAATTTGGAGATTAAAGCGGGTGAAAAAATCGGGTTTGTCGGGCGCTCAGGCAGCGGTAAATCAACAATAACCAAGCTTATCCAGCGTTTGTATTATACAACCGAAGGTACAATTTTTATTGACGGAATTGATACAAGAAATATTGATCCGATATGGTTGAGAACAAATATCGGTATAGTGATGCAGGAAAATTACCTATTCTCCGGAACTATAAAAGATAATATTGCACAGCCTCGACCAAATGTTCCTATGGAAGGAATAATTCAGGCTGCACAAATTGCGGGAGCTCACGAATTTATTTCAAAGTTCCCGAAAGGGTATGATACGGAAGTCGGAGAAAGAGGTTCTTCTTTATCCGGCGGGCAAAAACAGCGTATTGCAATAGCAAGGGCGTTAATTTCAAATCCTAGAATTTTGATTTTTGATGAAGCAACTTCTGCTCTTGACTATGAATCAGAAAAAATAATTCGTGATAATATGGCAATGATTTCCAAAGGCAGAACGACAATAATTATTGCTCACAGATTATCAACAATAAGAGATTGTGACAGAATAGTATGTTTTGATAACGGTGAAATTGTAGAAGTCGGTACACATGATGAACTTTTAAAACACGACGGATACTATAAAAATTTATATAAAGCACAAAGTGCATAGGAGAACGAATGAAATTATTAAATAAATTGTTTCCAAAGGCAGATGACAGTCACGAATTCAAACCGATATTGGCGGAAATAGAAGATGCTCCGCTTAATCCTATCGGGAATATGATGTTTTGGGTAATCATAATATTTATGCTTATTGCAGGGTTGTGGATGTACTTTGGGAAAGTTGATATTGTCGTAACAGCACGCGGAATTATTATTCCTACAGGGGAAGAAAAATTGGTTCAATCTTTAGAAAAAGGGGTTGTAACTACTCTTGCGGTTAAAGAGGGTGAGTATGTTACAGAAGGTCAGCTTGTTGCGATTGTTTCTCCTGCGGAATATGAGCCGGAGTTGGAACTAAATAATTTAAGAGAAGAAGAAGCGAGAATTTCTCAACAAATGGCTTCTGACAGAACAAAGTTATCCATTGCACGTAATGAAAAAGCCAGATTGGAATCTGTCAGAGATATTATTCCGAGTTCAAGGTATGACCAAAGTGCAAAAGAAGTTACCGAATTATCCCATGAAATCGCATCTTTGGGTGCATCCTTAGCAGAAATCAGAAACAAAAGAATACAAATAGAAAAGCAAAAACAATATTTAAAATCGCCTATTGAAGGCTATGTAAATAAAATTTTGGTACACACAGAAGGCGGCGTTGTTCAGCCTGCCGAAAAGATTATGACAATTGTTCCAAAAGATGCAACTAAAGTAATAAAAGCTCAAGTTTTAAATCAAGATGTCGGGTTCGTAGAAAAAGGTATGCCTGTTTCTATAAAAATAGATACTTATAATTTCCAAAAATACGGCATATTGGATGGTGTTGTGACCGTGGTTTCGCCAAACAGTATTGAAGATGAAAAGTTAGGTCCGATTTATGAAGTTTATATAGAGCCAAAAAATACGACGCTTCTGGTTGAAGGTAAAGAACAAACTATCAAATATGGTATGTCAACGACAAACGAAATAAAAATCGGGAAAAGAAGAATTATTGAATTCTTTATTTATCCGTTGATAAAATATATGGATGAGAGTATAAAGGTAAGATAGATGAAAATTCTCTTTTTACACAGAAATTTTCCGGCGCAGTTCAAACATTTGGCTTTAGAACTTGCAAAGGATAAAAATAACGAAGTGGTTTTTGTTACAAACAACCTTGAAACAAAAACTTTCGGCGGTATAAAAAAATATACTTACAAATTGAAACGCAAAGTTCCTAATAATTGCCACAGATACTTGAGGTTTTATGAGGAATCGATTATTCATGGGCAATCCGCGGCGGAAGTTTTGATATCTTTGCAGAAACAGGGGTTTAAGCCTGATGTTATATTCGGGCACAGCTGGGGCGCTTCTTTATTTGCAAAAGAAATTTTTCCGGATGTTCCTTATGTTGCGCATATTGAGTGGTATTATAATCCGGTAAATTCCGATGTTGATTTTGGCGGAAAGGTTCTGGATATTGATGCAAAAGCTTCGCTAAAAATAAAAAATTCCCATATATTACAGGATTTAGTCAGTTGTGATTGGGGCATTTCTCCAACTCAATGGCAGAAATCTCAAATCCCTAAAATATTCAGAGATAAAATAAAAGTTATTCACGAAGGGATAGATACTGATTTCTGCCGACCGAATAAGAATGTAAAGTTTAAGATTCCTGATACTGATATTGTGTTGACAAAAAAAGACGAAGTGTTGACTTATGCGACTCGCGGTATGGAAGAATACAGGGGTTTTCCTGAATTTATGAAGGCGGCATCAATTTTGATGAAACAGCGTCCGAATTTGAGGGTTTTAATCGGCGGAGAGGATAGAATTTGTTACGGTGCGCATTTAAAAAATGACACATATAAACAAAAAATGCTCCGCGAATTGGAATTTGATGAATCAAGATTACATTTTGTCGGGTCGTTACCTTATAATGAGTATGTAAAATTATTACAGGTATCTTCTTGCCATGTGTATTTGACATATCCTTTTGTGTTATCTTGGTCGTTTTTGGAGGCAATGTCTGTCGGTTGTCCTATTGTGGCATCGGATACTCCACCTGTTATTGAAGTTATGCAAAACAAATTCAGCGGATTGTTAGTTGACTTTTTTGATATTGACGGCATTGTTAATAGAGTTAATGAATTGATTGATAACCCTAAAAAATATGAATTATTAGGAGAAAATGCAAGAGAATTTGTCGTAAAAAATTATGATTTAAAAATGCTTTTGCCAAAACAAATTGAATTTTTAAAAAGTATTGCAAAAAATCGATAAGTCCTATACAAATTAATAAGCAAAAGGTGCATCTTTTGATGCACCTTTTGTTGAATTATTACCAAAATTATACCTATGCAACGTTATTATTGACACAATATGTAATAAAGTTTGATATATCTTCGGTAGTACCGTTTGCAAACAAATCAGAAACATTAGCGAAATTATCCTCCTGACATAGCCATTGAGCTACAGTACTGCCAATTTCACGTACTATATAATATATTAATTTATATAAATAAAAGTTTATATGTTCATCGCAAATTGTATATAATTTACCAATATTAATTTTTGTATCTTTATTTTCTAAAAGTACTTATATATATTGAAAAATAACTATATAAATGGTATCATAAAAGCGATTAGGTTAACAAATAGGAATTAAGAATTATAAATGAGAATAATGGCCTAAAGTATGTGCGAATCACCACATTCAAAATTGTTGAATGTGAACTTTGGTATGTTAATTATAAGGAGAAATAATTATGGCAACAAAAATCAAGAACGTAGCTAAGAATATTAGCATTAATCAAGCTGCGAGTTCTGTCAACGGTACAACTACAGTGACAAAAAATACGATATATAATGATGTTTTTAAAGTTGCCAATGACATTGATTATGTTGAAATAAATTCAACTAATAATAAAAGCTCGGATGTTATATATTTACAAGGGGTAAAAGCGAACAATCCGGCCCTTCGCGTTACTCAAGAAACTATTAATGTTGATGGTGATGTAATCTTCACAAAAAATTTGATAATAACTTATCTGAATAAATACGGATTATTGAGTACTGTTGTTATAAAAGACTATTTTACAACTGAAGAAGGGCTTGCTACAAATTCCACTATCAAGAAAATAAGATTACAAAATCCAGATAATCCTTCAAAAACTGTTGATTACAATTTAGCTGACGGTATTGAACGCAGAAACGCAATGGGAGGCTCTGTCATCGGGGATACTATTACCGGTACAGCTTTTAGAGACAGTATTTCTGTATCAGGTATAGACGGAAAAGTTGTAAATGCCGGTGCAGGAGATGATTATATAAAAAGCGGAGTCGGAAATGATACTATAACAGGCGGCAGCGGACGTACTCATTTTGTATACGGTGAAGGCTCAGGCGAGGATACAATATATTTAACAAAAGGCGAACAGCTTGAAATAGAGTATAATTCGAGTTCTCCATTTAAAGGCTCTGATTTTAGTTTTGAAAAATCCGGCAATGATGTTGTCATTACAAGACTTGGTGTGAGTGATAAGATTATTATAAAAAATGCATTTAAAGCAGGTGCAAAAAGTATCGCTTTTCAGGCCGGTTATTTAATTTGGGATGTTTTAAACGGCGCTTATAATTTCTATTCAGACGGAGAAGTTCCTGATGATCCGGATTATAGTTCAATCGTATATAATAATTATGGCAAGAAAAATGTTACATCAAAAGGTATCTTAAACGGTTCATCAACTGCTGATGAGATTATTTTAGCGGATTACACAAATAAGAAGAAAACAGGAGTAAAAATTAACGCAGACGCAGGAAATGACAGTGTTGTAAGCTCCGTGTATAACGATACAATAAAAGCAGGCGCAGGAAATGATACTATAATCGCCATAGGCGGAAATAACAAGATTTATGGCGAAGGCGGAAATGATGAAATTCATATAAGTTCTGAAAAAGGAAATAACTATATAGATGGCGGAGCCGGAAATGATTATATTACGGTAACAACAGGTAATAATACCGTAAAAGGCGGAGCAGGTGATGACATGATATATGCATCGGCAGGTAAAAATGTCCTATATGGCGGAGCAGGTGACGACCAAGTTGTTGGCGGTGAAGGTAATGACAAGCTATATGGTGATGCCGGTAACGATTATGTTAAAGGTGGTTCGGGTAATGATATAATCTACGCAGGGGCAGGCAATGATTATGTAACCGGAAATTCGGGTAAAGATACCATCTATGCAGGTGCAGGGAATGATACTGTCTG
The DNA here is from genome assembly GCA_002361485.1 of Cyanobacteria bacterium UBA3301. Taxonomy (GTDB): domain Bacteria; phylum Cyanobacteriota; class Vampirovibrionia; order Gastranaerophilales; family Gastranaerophilaceae; genus Zag111. The sequence goes on from DESZ01000022.1 coordinate 11,997, forward strand.
GTCAGGTACAGAAAATGATGTTATATATGCACAAAAAGGAAACAATATCATATATGCAGAAGAAGGCAGCGATAAAATATATGCAGGTTCGGGGAATGATATTATCCATTTCCGCAAAGGTGATGGCAAAGATATGGTATACAATGCCACATCCAAAACAACCCTTGCACTCGAAGGTGTAGCGCAAAATGAAATTTCTTTTTTAAAAAAGGGTAACGACCTTATTGTTGCGATTGGGGCAAGTGAAAATATGAATGGCTTGACATACTCGGATAGTATAACTATTGTCGGGTATTATAAGGCAAAGAGCAAATTGGATAATATCCATCTATTAACTCAGTATGGTGGATATTTGCCTGGCAGTGAACAAAAATTGTCAGAAATGCTTAAAAATCACCCTGTATACCAGTTTGGAACGAACAAAAATGATAAGCTTACGGGGACTTCAGGTTTTGATATTTTAGTTGGCGGAAAAGGTAATGATGTCTTGAACGGCGGTAACGGTATGGATATTCTGTACGGCGGGAAAGGCAACGATACTCTAAAAGGCGGTAAAGGCACTACAAACATATTGTATGATGCGGGAGATGGAAGCGATACCATCCAACTGACAAAAGGGGAAGAAATTTGTATTACTTACAGGGCTGAAGATGGCGTAGATGTGACTTCTATGGATAAAGAAGATTTAGAGAACATGTTCTCCGTAAAAGAAGTCGGAAAAGATGTCGTTATTTCCCGTAAAGGAACCAACGATAAAATCACCATAAAAAATATGACTGCAAATAATTTGGCAGAAAGCGTAGAATTTATGCTTGTTTCCCATGATGGAGAAGAAGGACCTTATTTAGATTTGGTTAATTACGGTTATTCTCTGAATGCAAAAGCTTCTTACAATAAAAAGACTAAAAAATATTCAGGAGCAACCGTAAACGGCACAAATTTAAACGAAGGAATAGTCGGTACAAAATACGCAGATACAATAAAAGCAGGCGGCGGGAATGATGAAATTACCGGCGGAAAGGGTAATGATAAACTCTACGGCGGAGCAGGTTCAAATCATTACTTTTTTACGGCAGGTGACGGAAACGATACCGTATATGCAGGCTCCGGAAGTAATTTAGTACATCTTGATGGCAATTTTGAGGACTATAACTTCAAAAGAAGCGGTAATGATGTAATTATTTCTTATAAAGATTCCTCGATAAAAGATAAAATCACAATAAAAGATTATTTCAAAAATAATAAAGATAACGTCACAATAAGTGATAAACTATACGCAAAAGACCTTTTAGATATAATAAAGAATTTTGTTCCTACAACCATTGACAAATCAAGTGCAACGAAAAAACAAACAATTACGGGAACATTGCTTGATGAGACCTTAATTGGCGGAAAGGCCGGTGATTTAATAAAATCTATAGGCGGTTCTAATTTGGTCGATGGCGGTGCCGGAAATGACACGATTTACGGCGGAAACGGACATGATGACATACATGGCGGCAGCGGTAATGATACCATGTATAGCGGAAACGGTGATAACTGTTATGAATTAGGCATAGACCATGGCAATGATGTTATTGATGCTAAAAAAGGCGCTAACACTCTTATGTTCAGCGGTTTGAATCTTGCAGATATGAAGTTTTCAAAAAAAGGTAATGATATAATCATCACCAATAAAAATTCTAAAGGTAAAGATGAAACCACTACTATAAAAAATTATCTTAAATACGGTAAAGATAATGTTTATATTCAAGCCGAAGATTTTGAAGCTTCCCTTACTGATATTCTAAATAACAATGTGTTAGGACTTAACGTTAATTTTAGTAATGTAATTAATCAATCCAAAGCAAAGAAAAAACAAAATATTGTCGGAACATTAATTAACGATAAAATTACGGGTTCAAATTACAATGACACAATAAAAGCTGGCGCAGGCGATGATATTGTATCAGGCGGAAAAGGTAACGATAAAATTTATGCTCAATCAGGGAATAATACAATAGATGGCGGTTTAGGTAATGACACTATCTATGCAGGCAAAGGTTCCGATATGATTGTTCACCTGGCAGGACAAGGCAAAGATGTTATTTATAACGCAACACCAAATACTATTATCCAAATAAAGAATATAAATTCAGAAGAAAGTGTCGGATATATAAAATCAGGCAATGACCTTATTATTGCAAGTGATGCAAAATGGAACGCAGTACATTCAAGTTTTACATACAAAAGTTCTGTTACAATTAAAAATTACTTCAAAATGGAAAATCAGCATATTAAATTGCGTTTGGTTCTCAAAGACGGGAATCAGTTAGAGCCTTCTTTCACTGATTGGGAAATTGAAAACAACGGAATTATGATTTCCGGCAAGGGTAAAATCAACGGGGTAACCGAAATGAATAATATGCTTGTCGGTAGTACCAAAAATGATACAATTACGTTTGCCAAAAATTCATCTAATGTTGTAACTGCAGGTAAAGGTAATGACGTAATAAAAGCTGTAAGTAATACAAGTTCTAACATTATATATACCCAAGGGGACGGAAATGACACTATTTATGTAAATGATAATTCCCACGTAAATATTCGCTACATTGCAACGGATAAGACATTAAAAGAAAATGATTTCAAATTCACTCAAAGCGGAGATGATATCATTATTTCAAGAAGTTACAAGGTTACAACCAAAAATTCTAAAGGTAAAAAAGTAACAAAAACAGTAACTGATAAAATCACATTAAAAAATGCTGCATTATCAGAGGCTTATATTAATTTCAGTGCAATGACAGGAGAGCAGCAAAATAAATTAAACCATCTTTCAAATGCTTCAAATGAGGAAGCTATCGCTTGGGCAATAGGAAAAACAGAAGCACAAGTTAAAGCAATGGATAATGAAACTAAATTGCGCACACTTGTTGCCTATGGCGATTATAAATCTAACTCAAGTAGTACTATTGCGGGTTGGCTCGGTATTTCGGTAGCTGAACTCGAAAGTTATTCTAAAGCTGAAGTAATAGATTTATTAACTTCTCTATCATTCTCGGAAATACCATTGTATGAATGTATGGGGATTTCTCAATCTGCATGGGATAGCTATAATGAAGCACAAAAAGCCAATATGATTCAAAGTAAAATAAATAGTTATTCATATAACATTATGAATAACTATCGAAATAACACTTATAATGAAATTCAAGCATCAACAATAAATAAATATCTTAAAAATGATCAATGGCTTGATGGTGGAGTTAACCCAAGGGCTTTTGCATCGTTTACGGATAAACATGATGCTTTAACAGCCCAAAATATTCAAGGTACTGATATAAATGATTTTATAATCGGTTCTGATTATGATGATAAGATTTATGCAGGCGAAGGTGCAGACTATATTTATGCGGGTAAAGGTGATGATACAATACTTGTTCGCCAAAATAACGGCACATCTTCAAAAGTAATCGTAATTTCAAACGGTGACGGCAACGATACAATAAAAGGTATAGATTCATATATAATGCCTTTCGATGCTGAATTGCCACCTCCGATATTTCCGATGAATACTCCGGAAACAAAGCTTGTATTTGATGAAAATACAACAGTATTAAAACAGTACAAAAAAGATGAATTTGGCAGAATTGAAGCCATACTTTTACACAGATTCTATAAGGAGAACGGAGAAACAAAACACGAAATAACAACATTAGAAACTCACAATAGTGAATTTGAAACAGAATTTACGATTCTTATAGGTGATAGTTCTTATGATATTGATGGAATTTCATCTTTGCCTGACGGTTTTGTATTTGATGATACAACTAATATAATAACGCTTGATGGCAATCCTATAACTGGCGGTGTTAATGTGACGGCATTTGGAACGCCTGATGATGATAATATTACTATTAATAATGAAGGCGGAACCGCGAATATTCTTGACCTTGATGGGGATAATACTTTCACTATCCAAAAAGGTACAAATAATATATCAACAGGTGACGGTGAAGACAATATTATTATTTCAGACGGTCGAAACGATATATCAACAGGTGATGGAGAAGATAACCTCACCATTTCGGGCGGTCAAAACACCATAAACGTCGGGGATGATAATGACAGTGTTTCAATAACAGGCGGAGAAAATACCGTTACGAACGGCGGCTTGTTTGTTGATGTAACAATAGAAGGCGGAAAAAATACTATCAATGCCGCAACAGGTAATGGAATTATTGAATCAACAATAACGGGCGGAGAAAATACGATAGATGTTACTAATACTCTCTCTGACGGTGATTCTTATGCAAGTCTTAAAATTCAAGGCGGAAAAACGGACTTCACAGGCGGAGGTCAAAGTGATTATGTAACTATTTCAGGCGGTCAAAATACCATTAATACAGGCGGAGGAGCAGACCGTATTTCTATAATCGGCGGTGCGGCTAGTGATACTAATGATATTGATACAGGCGCGAATGACGATAAAATATACATCGATGGCGGTTTACATAACACCGTAAAAGGCGGTTTTGGTAATAACGAATTCTATATAACAGATGGTAACAGTACGCTCTATGGCGGAACAGGCGCTGATAAATTTACAATAGAAGGCGGTGCAAATACTATTTATGCCGGTGATGATATTGATACCTTTAAAATAGAAGGCGGTACAAATACCATTGATGGAGAAGCAGGTGCAGATGATTATATTATTGAAGGGGGCACAAACACTATTAATGATACAGGTACCGATATTGCTAATACATTTAAAATTTCCAGCGGTACAAATGGCATAACCACATCTGCAACAGGTAACGAAAACTATACAATTACAGGTGGGACAAACACCGTTGAGCGTGCAGGCTATATAACTGCAACAATTTCAAACGGTGAGAATACAATTTATGCGCCGACAGGTACAATAAATGCTTCTAACGGAACAAACCATATTTATGCCAGAGCAGGAGAATCTGAAACAGCTCAAGGCGGTACACTTGGCGCAACAATAACAGGCGGAACAACATATATGTACGCAGGCGAAAATGATAATTATGCAAATGCCGTTTCAATTTCGGGTGGTACTAACCACGAAATCAATACTGGCGGCGGAGCTGATAAAGTTACTATAAGCGGTGGCAACGATTCAAACAATAAATACGTAAATACCGGAAAAGGTGCTGATTCAATAACTTTAGAAGGCGGTTATGCATACATTGTTGATTCAGGGGCTGATGATGACGTTATTAATATCAATGGCGGAGCTGCTTATGTGTATGCAAAAGACGGTAATGATAAAATTACTATAAACAGCGAAGATTCTGTTCTCATAGAAGGCGGTGTCGGAAATGATACAATCGCCCACATGTCATCTGTAAAAGATGGTCAAAGTGTTGTTTTTACCTTTAATAACGGCGACGGACATGATGTCATAGGTGATGTTTTAAATAATTACATTACAACTGCTGAAGGCATTAAAGAAAATTGTGCACTGCAATTTAAAGACGCTGAAGGTTTTAGTGATTTAGATATCGATATAAAACAAGGTATCGGTGCTCCTGATTTGATAATCAGATATAACTATGACGAAGAAACCAAATCTTATAAAGATTCTGTCACTATCAAAAATTATAAGGGAGCTGATTTTTATTTGATGTTTGGCGAAAGCGGAGTTTTGCACAGCTTCTCCGATTATGTGAATTTTATATATGACCAAAATAATGATAGCGTAATGGGTGGCGGTGATGATATAATTATTCCTGCAAAAGAAGGTCAAACTATCAATATAGACAGCGGAAAAGACAAGATTTTTGTCACATCGGGTAATTATACACTGATACCGAGCTCGGATGCGAATGAAGATACTATTTTATTTGCAGGGGTAAATTCAGTTTCTGATTTGACGGTAAAACTCGGAGAAGATAACAGTATCGACGGGACTGATGCAATCATTACGTATAAAGGAGTTGATAATCAACTATATACCGTAACGATTAAAGATTATAAATCCGCGCAATACAAAGTTATGAATCTTAAAACAAAAAGCGGTGAAACCGTAAGCTTGAATGATTTGATAAAACCTGTGTATGTCGGCGATAAGACAGTAAAAATTGACGGAACACCATTTAGTGATAGTATTACTTGGACATACACAGGCAATGCCGTGACCACAATATATGGAGGTTTAGGTAATGATACACTAATTTCAAATAACTCCAGTGCGGTCAATTTTGATGGCGGTGCCGGAGATGATTTAATCTATGGTAGTGAACACAATGACTCAATATACGGCGATGCGGGTAATGACACTATATATGGTTATGCGGGCAATGATTATATAGATGTCGGTGCCGGTGATGATTTAATCTATGGCGGAGATGGTAATGATGAAATCCGCACAAGTGGGGGTAATAATCTTATATACGGAGAAAATGGTAATGATTATATATGGGCACATCACGGCAATGATACCATCTATGGTGGTAGCGGAAACGATAATATCTCAGGTCAAAAAGGAGATGATATAATATTTGCCGAAGAAGGGAATGATAGTATAACGAGTGGCCTTGAAGGATATAAAATTTATGACGGCGGAGCCGGAAATGATAGTATATCAGGAAGTAAAAATGGCGGCATTATTTATGGCGGAACAGGTTCTGACGAAATAACAGGCTATAAGCTAGGCGCAGCTGGCACAATAATTTATGGTTGCGGCAGTGCAGAACCTTATTATAACACATTGACAGGTAAATTTACATATCAAGAAATAACAAATGAATCTGACCGTATTGAATTAACTGCAGGTATTGTAGATACTTTAGTAGGTGGCGGCGGAAATGACACTATCTATGCCGGTGCTACAAAAAATATCTTAACGGGCGGAAAAGGTGATGATATTATTTACGGCTATTCCGGCGGAAATAATACCTTTAATTTTACATCAGGACACGGAAATGATACTATCTATACGGGAACAAGCGGTAAGAATTATGATATTATGAAATTCACTAATGTTGCATTAGCTGATATATCATTAGAACTCGACGGGGCGGATGCTGTTGTTAAATACAGTGAAAATGATTCCGTTACTGTTAAGAATTTTGCGGGTAATTTAATGTTCCCTGTTTATGTTGAGGATAAAGACGGTAACAGAACACTGCTATCAGCTCTATATTCAATGGATGTACCGGCTGATGAATTGCAAAAGAATACAATAGAGGCTACTTTGCCTATATCCTGGAATGTTACAAGCGGCATAGATAAGACTATATATTGCGGTGCAGGTAATGATACTATACATTGCGGCAGAAATGACACTATTTATGGTGGTGATGGTACTAATACATATTTAGTTACTTATAGCGTCTCCACTAACGGTTCGTTCCCGACAACAACTATTATTTCTACATCAAATAAAGATATTCTTGTATTTAGAGATGGATTTGGCAACATTGAAAATGCTAACAGTATAAGTTATACAAGACCAAGCGGAACTGCTGATTTACAAATCAGATTTACGGTAACCGGAGGGTTATATGAACAAGGCAGAAATGTTATATTAAAAGATTATTTTAATAATCCGATAAATCTGACTATTCGTACACTATCCGGAGATATGGACCTATACTCCCAAATAAAAGAAAAAGGAGGGGCTTTAAATGCAGGATTCCATACAGGAAACAGCAATGCTTTTACTTCTTCTTATAATACAATTATAGGCGGCAGAGGTGTAGATAAAATTACAAGTACAAAGAACAGTACAGTAAAAGCTTTTGGTGGCGATGGTGATGATACAATAGATTGCAGTGGCACCACAGGTACAAAGTATATATATGGTGGAAACGGTGCAGATAGTCTTATGGGCGGAAGTAACATCAATTATATCTATGGTACATCAGCAACAAAAGATTTCAGCAAAGGAACAAGTGCTCCGACTGATACATTGGTTGGTGGCGATAATACCGATTTTATCTACTCATACGGTGAAAATGCCATAATGCGTGGTGGTAAAGAAAATGATACTTACGAAGCATACTTATCTAATATAGTAAAAATCGAAGATAGCGAAGGAACGAATACAAATATTAAAATAACAAGACCTAACGATGGAGCTTCTCTTAATGTTGATGAAATACACTTTGGCTATCAGGGAAGTATTATTTATGATGCGAAGACTAATACACTTTCTTTAGGCGGAAACGGTATTTTGTGCATATATGATGCTGAAAATTATTTAAAATGGAAAAATATAAACTATGATACTCGTAATGACTATAATAATTCGGCAAATGCTCTTGCAAGAATTGAAATAAGCAAAGAAACATTGGAAAACGGTGTCATTAACCCTTACAATTATTTAACAATCAGCAATAGTGACAATCAGTATATGCTCAGCCGTAGTGATATAAAAGGTTTCTTACAGGATATTGCAAGCTGGATGAGTACAAACGCAAGTTCTTACGGTTCAGTTGAAGAAGTAATTTCTGCGCATAATAAAGGCAAAATTGATGCAAGCGCATTGATTGCAATATTTGATGATTTACATATGAGTGATTATTCCGGTATGGCATAAAGACATATTGTATAGATTAAAAAGGGTTTGAATAATTATTCAAACCCCTTATTTTTTAAATGTTTTTGTTTTATAAATCTCTTGCATAATCCTGATAAATTCTTTCAGACTTTCCCTTTTATCGTTTGTGTGAATACATAAATAACATTCAAACTTTTCTTCACAATCAAACGGTATCCAAGCAAATTCTCCTGTATAATCTTGAAAAAATCCGGGGGTTAAACAAATCCCTTTATCCGCCAGAATATTTGTCATTGTTGTTTCATGGGTTTCAGAATTAAAATAGTCTATATCAATTGTATTTATTATTCTTTGCTGCAATGCTCTTAATTGTGGCGGTGAACCTCCGCCTACCATTAGAGTTCTTCCTTTTAAATCAGATATTTTCGCTATTTTTAGTTTAGCAAGTTCATCATCTTTTTTTGTTATCAAATAAATTCTGCTTGTATAAAGATGAATCAGTTTCGTATCAGGAACATGCTTCATCTCATTATCGAAAGTGAAAAATACATCCTGATTCCCTTTCAAAAATTCTTCGGGTTTATAAAATCCGTTAAATATCGGTGTAATTGAAATATCTGGATATTTACTCCAAAATTCTTTCATAGCTTGGGGCAAATAATAAATACAAGAGCGAATAGGCAAGCCGATTGTTATATTATCAGAATATTTTTTACTAAAATTTTGCGCCTGTTCAATTCCAATTCGCAGTTCATTTTTTACCGTTTTTAATGTTGTAATAAATTGCTTCCCTGCAGGAGTTAAGGTTGCACCTTTTCCTGACCTCTCAAATAGAAGAAAATTAAGTTCTTTTTCAACTTCTTTAATCTGATAAGTCAAAGTGGATTGAGAGATATACAAATTTTCTGCAGCTCTGTTAAAATTCTGTGTTTGAGCAAGTTCCAGTATGTAATCAATTTGTTTTGTGTTCATTCTTTCGCCCTTGATTATGTACCCCTTTATATATTTACATCAATCGAATTTTTAAATCAATAATTTAATATTTCAATTTGAAAATCTGTCAAACATAGTTTATCATGAGAATATAAAAAAGGAGATAAATTATGCAATATGTAAAATTAGGCAACACGGGTGTTGATGTTTCAAGAATATGTTTAGGATGTATGAGTTTTGGGAAACCGGGGAAAGAAAACGGCGTTTTCCCTTGGGCAAAAGATTATGAAGATGCTAAACCCATATTTAAAAAAGCAATAGATTTAGGTATAAATTATTTTGATACGGCTAATGTTTATCAACTGGGTACTTCAGAAGAAATTACAGGTCGTTTAATTAAAGAATACGGTTTAGACAGAGATGAGATTGTTGTTGCGACAAAAGTACATTTCGCTATGCGTGAAGGACGTCCAAACGGAGCCGGTTCTTCAAGAAAAAATATTATGGCAGAAATTGACCATTCTTTAAAAAGATTAGGGCTTGACTATGTTGATTTATATCAAATTCATAGGTTAGACCACGAAACACCGATGGAAGAAATTATGGAAGCTTTGCATGATGTTGTAAAATCAGGTAAAGCAAGATATATCGGAGCATCTGTCATGTGGGCGTGGGAATTTGAAAGATTAAATCAAATAGCAGAACGCAACGGTTGGACAAAATTTGTATCTATGCAAAACCAATATAACTTAATATATCGTGAAGAAGAAAGAGAAATGATGCCTTTGTGTCAGGACAGAAAAATTGCAGTTGTTCCTTGGTCGCCTTTAGCAGGCGGAAGATGTGCTCACCCGTGGGGTACAAAAACCGCAAGAAACAGTATTGATGAAGTATCTCCAATGGTATGGGGTGCTACAGATGAACAAGATAAGGTTGTTGTTGATAATTTAGAAAAAATATCAAAAGAATTAGGTTACTCTATGGCACAAGTGTCTTTGGCTTGGATGTTATCAAAACCTTATGTAACTTCCCCTATTGTCGGCTGCACAGATGTTAAGCATGTTGAAGAAGCGGTTTCATCTTTAGATATCAAATTGAATGATGATATAATAAAAAGGCTGGAAGCACCTTATGTACCACATATTCAAACAGGATTATATTAAGGAAAATAACAATGGAACAAACATATATTGCATTAAATGACGGAAACAAAATACCGCAATTCGGACTTGGCGTTTATCAGGTACCGGAAGGTGAAGCAACAATTAATTCAGTTAAAACTGCTCTTGAAATGGGAGTTCGCCACATTGATACAGCTCACGCTTATCAAAACGAAAGAAGTGTCGGTCGCGCCGTAAAAGAAAGCGGAATACCAAGAGAAGAAATTTGGATAACTACAAAACTTTGGCCGAGTGAATACGGTGAAGGCAAAACATCCGATGCTATAGACAAAATGCTCAAAAGACTTGATACGGATTATATTGATTTACTCCTTTTGCACCAACAATTTGGTGATTATATCGGAGCATATAAAGATATGCAGCGTGCAGTTAAAGACGGCAGAGTGAAATCTATTGGGCTATCAAACTTTGAATCTGAAAGATTAGAAGAAGTTTTAAATATGGCAGAGATTTACCCCTCAGTATTGCAGGTTGAATGTCATCCTTATTATCAGCAAAATGAATTAAAGAAAAGAGTTGAAAAATACGGAACGGTGATAGAATCTTGGTATCCGATAGGACACGGAGATAAAGGATTAATTAACGAACCTTTATTTACCAAATTAGGTCAAAAATACGGCAAAACTAATGTTCAGATAATTTTAAGATGGCACATTCAAGAAGGAACAATAGTTTTCCCTCGTTCCACAAATCCTGTTCATATAAAAGAAAATTTTGAAATATTTGATTTTGAATTGACAGAGGATGAAATGAATGAAATAAGAAAACTTGATTCGGGCAAAAGATTTTTCAATATGACATTAGAGCAGCAGGAACAAATGTTAGGTTCTTGGAAACCTGAGGACTAAGGGGGAAATATAATTATGGAAGAAGTCAGAATTGATGTAAGAACACAAAGCCCAGAAAGAATTGCAGAAGCAAAAAGAAGCTCAGACTTATGCTTTAGAATAAACCATACAAACCCGACAACTCCTGAATGTCAGGAACTCGTTCAGGAACTTTTTAATAACACATTGGGTGAAAATACGGTTATTCATCCGCCGATTTTTACGATTTTGGCCGATAAAGTTAAAATCGGAAAGAATGTTACCATTTTAAACGGATTTCAATGCATGTCGGCAGGCGGCCTGACTATTGAAGATAATACAATGATATCTTTGAATTGTACCATCGCAACAAATAATCATGATATGTATGACAGATATGTTATCACCTGCAAACCTGTTCACATTAAACGTAATGTTTGGATTGGCGTGAACGTAACAATATTGCCGGGGGTAACGATAGGTGAAAATGCCGTAGTCGGAGCAGGTGCTGTTGTAACCAAAGATGTACCCGATAATGCCGTTGTTGTCGGAAATCCTGCAAGAGTAATCAGATATCTTGATGCGGGAAAATTTAATAAGTAATAGTAGATTATCATTTTAAGTGATTGTTTATACTTGACTGTATATCACTTTACATTCCAAAGTTAAAGGAATTTCTTTTATCGCAGGTGAATTAACTTCTATTTCCTCTGTTAAAGTCAAAATACAATCAGCAAGTTTATTTATATCTCTGTCTGAACGCGAACCAATATATACAATCTTCTTTGACACTTTAGGAGTTCTTTCAAGCAAAACAGAAGCCGTAAATTCTTTTGTGTTTTCAATTTGCTCATAAGTAAATCTGCCATGACGAATGTATGTTGTAAAAAACAGTTTTCGTGAATATAATATAAAACTTTTGTTACAAATATAATAGTGTACTATTGACAAATAATCATATTTTGAGATACTACTATAATTGTAGTACTTTTTTAAGGAGAGGAAATATTACATGGAAATAAGAGCAATTAATAAATATAATTACACAAATAATAATTATAAAAATAATAAATTCGTGAAAAACTCTCAAATTTCTGAAAATAAAAATAATGTTATAAGCTTTCCGAATGTTTATTATGGAAGAGAACTTGTAAAAATATCTGCACCATCTTTTAAAGGGGCAAGTGGTCTTTCAAAAGCCGCTATAGATATGGCAATGCAAATTCCTATCGGGGACAGGGTTGCACATATTATGTCAAACATTAAACTTGGAGATATCATTTTGGTCGGTTCTGATTTTAATAAAGCGCAAACGGCACTTCGTAAATTTGCGAACAAAATTTCTTCACCCATTAAAAGAGAATTTTATCTTCCTGATACAAAATTGAAGCATAATTATGCATTTTTCAGGCATCCTGATGGGGATAAGCATATTTTAAACATTAATGATAATGTTTTCTATATTAGAGTAAATGGAACTCACTATTCATTGGGGCCGGGCTGCAGTAGTTCTATTCAAGATGGAAATTTAATACAGTTTTTAGATTCAACAAAAAATATAGGGGAACATTTTTATATTAAAGATAAACCTAAGACTAATTTATCAAACTTTGAAAAATTTTTTGCAAACGTCTATGATTATTCAAAGGAGATAGAAGGCAGCGTAAGAAAATTGAATTTTGAAACTTTATCAAAAGAAATTCAACAGACAAAAGGCACACCTTTAAGAATAGATTTTTCCAGAATTGGAGGTCAAGCAAAAGCTATTGATGAGTTAAAAAAAGGTATTTTGTATCCTGTGAAATATCCTTCAGCATATAGCGCAGATGATGTAACAAGAGGTTTTATTCTTTACGGGCCTCCGGGAACGGGTAAAACTGAAATTAGCAGAGCCTTAGCGAACGAAGCCGGTATAAATTATATGTATATGAGCGGTACAGAATTTGAGAACAAATATGTTGGGGAATCTGAAGCAAATGTTCGTGCTTTCTTTCAATCATTAAAGGAAAGCCAGCCTTCAATAGGTGTAATAGATGAGATAGATGCTATTGGTAAAGAACGTGGAGATAAAGATGTTTATGGGGCAAAGGTTGTTAACCAAATTCTTACATCAATGACTGATTTGTATAATAGTGGTGACGATGTATTTATTCTTGGTTTAACAAATAAATATGATACATTAGATTCTGCGCTTAAACGTTCTGAAAGATTTAGTAAGCATATAAAAGTTGATGCTCCGGACAAAGAAGGTATAAAAGAAATTTTAAAAATTCACACGTCAGGTAAAACTTTGGATGAAAATATTGATATGGATAAATTATCAGACAAATTATATGAATTAAAGGCTGTTGGCGGTGATATTAAATTTATTTCAAAAATGGCAAGAGAAAATATGATGAATCGCATTGGTATATATAGAAAAATGGAAGAAGGGACTTTCACTCCGGCGGATATGGAAGATGCGGTAATTAGGCAAGAAGATTTTTTGGATGCAATAAAACAGTTTAAAGACCAAAACGGGAAATCTATAAGACCTATTGGTTTCAACAAATAGGTTTTATTCTATAATCCGCATGTATTTTTCAAATTATCGTGTCCGCCAAGCGGAGCTAAATCTGAAAATATAAAAACCATTTTTCATCTAAAATACGAATTATGCTGTCATATAGTTTTTGTAATATTAAAACAGAAAAGAATTATATACAGAAGAGGGTTCTAAATATTATAAAGGCAATTTATACATCCTTGACAATATGGAAACTATTGGATTATAAAAAGATTAAATATATATTTAGATTAAATAAAAGAATGGAGTGTTTTTATGAGAGATGATATTAAAGAATACAATGCAGTAGAGGCTGTTGCAAAAAAGTTTTGCGAAGCCGTAAAAGCAGGTAAAAGTGAAATTGTTAAACCGTATTTTTATGAAAAAGCTTGCTTTTTTGGTCAGTTAAACGAGCAAACTTATCAATCAGGACCGATAGAAGAATTTTATAAAACCATTGATACCTTCGGTGCTTGCGGGGATGATTATATTTCAAGAATTGATATTTTAATGTTAGAAAAAACTATTGCGGTTGTTCAGGTTATTGAAGATAACTGGCATGGTTATAAGTTTACCGACATTTTAAGCCTAAACAAAATCAACGGAGAATGGAAAATAGTTGCCAAGGTTTATGATACTTTATCGGGGAAATAATAAATTATAAAAAAGGAGATAAATTGCATAATATTCCGGAAATTGCCAAAAAAGAACTTTCAAAATTATTAGAAGGCAATAAAAATTTTATATCAGGGAAACCCACGGCAAAGAATATGTGCTTAAAGACTTTGCAAAGCCTTGCTCTTTATCAGGAACCGTATGCTTGTGTTCTTAGCTGTTCGGATTCAAGAGTAGTGCCTGAGATTATTTTTGATTGCGGAATAGGAGAACTTTTTGTTGTTAGAGTTGCAGGAATAGCAGTAGGACCAAATGTTAAAGAAAGTATTGAATATGCCGTTAAAAAGCTGCACGTGCCACTTTTAATCCTTTTAGGGCACGACGATTGCGGAGTTATGAAATATGCTAATGAACAATACCCGAATATGCCTGAACATTTTCAATCTATTCTCAAATCCGTTTACCCTGTAATTGACGGTATTGGAAAGTTTGATTGTAACAACGAATTCGCTCGTAAACACACATTGTGGGTTGAAGAATATTTGCTTAATAACTCTGAAATTATAAAAGATGCAGTAGAAAAAGGTAAACTGTACATTGCAAAATGCCACTTTGACCACAATACAGGCGAAGTTACAATAATAAATTAATATTTTAGATATAGGAGAAAATTAATGAAAATAACGGTTATTACAGGAAGTCCGCGCAAAAACGGGACATCGAATTATATGGCAGACGAATTCATTCGTGGTGCAAAAGAAAAAGGGTACGAAATTTATCGTTTTGATTCTGCCCATTCGGATGTTAAAAATTGTATTGGCTGCAATGCCTGCGGTATGGGTTTAAAACCCTGCATTCATAAAGATGATTTTGCAGAACTTAGAGAACATCTTTTAGATTCGGATGTTATAGCATTTGTAACACCAATATACTATTTTGAAATGACATCTACTATAAAGAAGGTTATTGATAGATTTTACAGTATCGACCCGATTTTAAGAGAAAAGAAAAATAAAGCCGTTTTAATTTCGGTTCAACATTCACCTGTTGCAGAAGTAAAAGATGTTTTGAATAATAATTATCAGGCAATTTTGAATTGGTTAAATATTGAAAATGCAGGAATTGTAAACGCAATAGGCATTGAAAGTGTTGAACATTTAATACAAACCGAATATCCAAATCAAGCGTATGAATTAGGGAAAAATTTATAATTTAAATTATGAATAACTGCAAGAGTTTTAAACCATCAATAGATAATAATTCTAAAATTCTTATTTTAGGTTCAATGCCCGGAGTAAAATCATTAGAGGAGCAGCAATATTATGCACACCCGCAAAACAGGTTTTGGAAAGTTATAGCTTCTATTTGTAATGAGAAAAAATTGCATGAATTTGATTATGAATTAAAACTAAAAACTTTATTAAAAAATAATATTGCACTTTGGGATACAATAAAATCCTGCAAACGTGAAGGGAGTTTGGATTCGGATATACAAAACGAAACTCCGAATGATATTAAAGGATTGTTGAAAAATTACCCAAATATAAAAACCATTTGTTTAAACGGCAATAAATCATATTCTGCGTTTAAGAAATATTTTCCGGATTTATTAGAAAAATATAATTGCCGTAAAATGCCATCAACAAGTCCAGCGAATGCAAGATATAACTTAAATAAACTTATAGAGGAATGGAAATTTATTTTAGTTTAATATGGAATACAATTCCATATTAACACGACTAGTATTGAAAATTGATTTTTATGATTCATCTTTTATCTCTTTATTAGTTGAATTGTTAAATTAAATATCATAGAATAAAGAAAGAATCTAAAATGAATAAAGAAAACAAAAACAACAATAATAAAGACAAAGTAGCATTAGTCCTTGAAGGCGGAGCTATGAGAGGTTTATATACCGCAGGCGTTTTAGATGTATTTATGAAAAATGATATCAAAGCAGATACTATCATCGGCGTTTCGGCAGGTGCTTTGTTTGGAATAAATTACAAATCAAAGCAAATAGGAAGAGCTTTAAGATACAACCTGAAATACGCTCGCGATAAAAGATACATGGGTATGTATTCCCTGCTTACCACAGGCGATGTGATGAATAGAGATTTTTGTTTTAACAAACTTGTTTATGAATTAGACCCGTTTGATATTGAAACTTTTAATAATTCAGAAATCGAATTTTATGCGGTTGTTACAAATATGGAAAGCGGGAAAGCTGAATATATTGAGATAAAAGACGGCGGAAAAGATCTGGAATATTTAAGAGCTTCAGGTTCTATGCCATTTGTATCCAATATAGTCGAAATCAACGGAAATAAATATTTAGACGGCGCGGTTGCCGACCCGATTCCTTTTAAAAAAGCAATTGATATGGGGTATGAAAAAATTATTGTTGTTCAGACAAGACCTGCTGATTATACCAAAACAAAATCGTTGCTGCCGTTTGGTTTGGTATATAAAAGATATCCTGAATTTATAAAAACTGCTCAAAATGCTTATATAAATTATAATGAAACTTTAGATTTTATAAGAAAATACGAAAATGAAGGTAAAATAATCGTTTTAAGACCGAGTGAAAAAATTAAAATGCGCAGGGTTGAGAAAAATCTAAATAAATTACAGGCAATTTATGATGTGGGAGTAAAAGATTGCAACGCAAATCTTACAAAATTAAAAGAATATATTACCAAAGATATAGTTCTATAATAAATCTGATATATTTATAAATCCCAAACGGTTATTCCTGTCATCTCATCTTTTTTTCGCCTTATTACCCCGTTTAGAACAGGCCTGATTTCAATTTCAGCAGTGTAAGAAACAACAGCTCGTGTCAAATGGCCGCCTAAGAATTTAACATCACCGTTTTCTAAATACGAAAACATTGCATGCGTATGCTCAAAAATTTCATCATTATCATTGGCTGAAATGTTTCCGTTCACGGAAATCATTTCTAAAAGACCTGTTTTATGATGAGGGACAAAATCATTCTTTTCAGGGATAAAAGTTGATACCGTAACATCACCGCAGCCGCCAATACCGGAAAATACCGCAGATAAGATGTTCTCTTTTTTACATATATTTAAAATTCCGTCAAGAACTTCATCGCCTTTATCAAATCTTGCATATATATATTCACCCCATTTTTTATAGTCCATATTATTTCTCCTTAGCTTTCATTAACACACTTCCCGCAAATATGTTCGGGAGAGAGTTCTAAACACAAAACAAACTTTGCAAATTTTTGAATTTCTTCTTCAATATATTCTTCACCAAAATCAAATTGAGCACTCAATTTACGGCAAATATCAATAGTTTTTTCCATATTATTTACCGGTTTTATCCTGCCAAAAACTATAACAATATTATAATCCAGCCCCTTTTTACCTTCGAGCTGAATACCTGTATCGGATAAAATAACTTCTTTACCATCATCTATTAAAAAGTTTTGCAAAGATGAACCGTATTTAATATCCTCGCATTTTGCTTTATCACGAGTTCCCCCAAACGCAAAAGCCTGTGTCATAAATCCCCCGTCATAATACTTCAACGGAATAACTTTAATCATCTTTTTCTCCTTCTAAACTATATATGCGTTTACAATTTCTCCGTAATAAACAGTATGATGGTCATCATTAGTTTTTGTACCGTCAGATGATGGTGTATTTTTATAAAATTTTTCATACAAATCTTTCGGGATATTATTGTGTTCCTGTTCTTGCTTATAAATAACTTTGCATTCTAATGTTAAAGGTATTTCTTTTATTGCAGGACTTTGAACATCAATTCCGTCAATCGCGGTTAGATTACATTCTTTAAATTTATCAATATTTTTGCCGTTTTTAAAACCGCAAAAACCGATTATTTTAGCAATGTGCGGAGTTCTTTCCAACGGAACTGAAACAGTAAACTCCTTTGAATTTTCAATCTGTTCGTGTGTAAATCTTGTATGCCTTATATAAGCAGTAAACACAAACTTGTTCCATTCAACGCCGACTTGCCCCCACGCAATAGTCATTGTGTTCAATTTATCCCCGTTTTTTGTATTTACTAAAACTCCTTTTTGCAGTTCTGTCATAATTTTGGGCAAATACTCGATTACATCTATTTTTTGCATAAAAACCTCTTTCCCTTATTAACATTTATTTTTCTGCATTTTTATCCTAGCAATATTATAAATTTCTAAATAATATATATTATAACATACTATAACTACAAACTTACGTTAACAATCATAATTTTTAATATCTTATACTAAAATATTTTTCTTTGCTCTATTATAAAAATATGAAAGCCGAAGTATTAAAAAGAATAAGAATTGAAAGATATATATTCGGGATATTAATGGCATTTATTATGGTTTTTGTCGCCGAAATTTCAAATGAAACTGAAATCATATTCCCTGAAATTTGCGCATTAACAATCGGAGCTTGGATTAGTGAACAGCAGCCATGGATGACCAATAAAAGACGTATTTTTATACTAATGTCATTAGCAGGATTGTTCGGAGTTTTAGTAGTAAAATTTTGCACAATACCTTTAATATTTCAAGTATGCCTTTGTTTTGCATTTACAGGATTTATACTAACACTGTTTAAAACAAATTTTGTACCGATAATTTCAGCATGCATTTTACCTGTTTATTTAAGAACGGAAAGCTGGATATACCCTATATCAGTATCAACAATGGCTCTTATAATTATTTTTGCACAGTGGCTTATGGAGAAATATCATTTTCGACCTGTTAATAATTTTGTACCCTGCCAATTTGATATAAAAACACAAATAATTAAATGGACAAAGCTTTTAACAATATTTGGACTAATCGCTCTAATACCTTTTAAAACGCACCAAATATATTTTCTTGCACCGCCTTTAATTGTGATGTTTACGGAACTTTCAAACCCGCAAAGCCCCGCAAGGAAGAAACCTTTTTATATTGTCGGGATTATGACTTTCGCCTCTTTTATCGGGTGCTCTTTAAGGTTATTTTTAAACGAAATTTTGGGATTACCACTCTTTATTTGTACTGCAATAGCTTGCACAATTTTATTCTTAGCGCTTGATAAATTGAGAATATTTTTTCCGCCTGCAGGTGCAATATTATTAATACCCATGATTTTAGAAAAATCATTACTCATAAGATTTCCGTTAGAAGTTTTCATAGGCGCAATTATTTTAAGTATATGTGCAATAATCCTATTCAAAGAAAAAGAATGATCATAAATTTTTTGATTTACATTTTCTTGATAATTTTTTTAGAACTATATGCCGCTTTTGCGACATCAGACGCCCCGTCCATTCTTTGAATTAAATTTGACCAAAAGCCTTTTTTGACGACTTTATCCGAACTTGCACAATTATCGGTCTTCTTATTAATATTACTGTTTTCAACTTTGGTTTTGGACGGAGAATCTTTTCCTATAGTCCACCTAAAACCGCCTTCCAATACTATACCCGTTCTGCCACCGTTACGAAGCATTGTCTGGAAGAAGGCAGTAAATCTGTCACTCCAAGATTTCTGCAAACCTACTCCGTATTGAATATAAGGTTTTACACTCAATTCAGGTAATCTTGAATCTGCAGCTTTGAATTTTGTCCTGCCCATAATATTCCACATCATATCTACACCCGCATAAGGCTGCCAGCCGTTCTTCAAATTCCCGATGAATTTTATCCCCGGAGCTATTTGTATCATACTTAACGGATCTGAATCGATTTTTACACCGGCTGAGTTCGTATAATCAAAATTGTTTACAAATGTATAACCCAAATATAATGAAGGTTGAATTATAAATTTACCGTCAGCAAGTTCTATATTATAACCCGTTTTATTAGCGACACCGGCAGTCAACATTGAAAAATGATCCGTACCGTACGGAGTATGCGCTTCTCCTGCACTTGCTCCTGCAGAAAATGTCAACCCGGTAAAGAAGTTACCATGATACAATGTTCCAGTAACACCTAATGTACCGCCTTGTTGGTTCATACTTATTCCGTTATATGATTGGTGTGAACCGTTGTACCCTACAAATGCGGATATTACACCCTTATAACCGCGGCCTAAATCGACGAGGTTTGTATCTCCACCGTATAATGCACCATAAGCTACATTTGACACACCGACTCCGCCTTTTAATTTCACTTTTTCAAAGGTTGTATAAGGTTTTACCCACATTGCTTGCGAAGTTTCAGGCAATGAACTTCTTACATAAGTCGGATACGGGTGAAGTTCAGATAGCGCATATTTGTTTCTGTCCTCTGACGCTATTCTTGCATTTGAGCTGTATTTCATATATCTGTTCATATGGAAGAAACTGTCTTGCAATGTTTGTGATTGAGTAATCTGCCCGCCTATCAATGTCGCAACAGGGCTTGCCAATATTGCAGGGTTATATCCTTTTGCATCATTTCCCCCGCCTGACATGTTAAAGTAACCTGTTTTAGGGTCATATCCGACATTATATCTGAAAATTTTACCGTCTAATGTTTTTACATCGGTAGAAACTCTTGTTTTTATCGGGCCTTTAGCAAACGGTATACTGATTTTTGATTTATTAGTTTGAGAAAGAATATTAAATTGGTTAACATTAATCTTGCCGTTACCGTTTACTGATGATGCGGAAATCGTATCCATTATTTGATTTTTTAAATCTACATCAACTGCAAGATTTACTGTATTTTTCAATGTTAAAGTATTAAAGTTTAAATTGCCCGTATCTTTATTTATTGCATTAATGTTCCCGCCATTTAATATATTATTTTGCGGTGAAAAAGCAGATTCATTTGCAATATTTACTTTCCCGTTATTTAATTCAAAAGTTTCAGGTGCAAAGCTGCCGTTTTTATTCAAGTTCAAAATTCCGTCATCCAATGAATAATCACCGCCTGTTAAATCTTTTACATTAACCGTTCCTGAAGCTTGGTTTATTTTCATATCAGAAACATTACCGTTGAAATCCGTATCGGTTGAAACGTTTATTTGAGCATCCCTTGAGCCCTTAACATTCCCGTTAAACGTAACTTTATCAGCACCTTTAACATTTACGGTTCCGCCGTTTGATATTAAAGCATTATCTGTACCATCGCTGCCGATAGTCATATCTTTTGATTTCGCCTCAATATTTACAGTTCCGCCGTTATTTGTCACATCGGCATCTCCCGAATTGCCTTTAACATTGGAATCCACAATCGAAAGAGTACCTCCGTCATTTGTTAAAGCGTTATTAAACCCTGACAATTCTTCTACATTTCTCAATATGACATTTGTTCCTTGAGAAACTACCATACCGTCTAAACCATTTTCGGTATATATAGATTGACCATTACCGTTTATATCTATATCGCTAGTAATAACATTCCCGTCATTACCTATCCATGCATCAACTTTTTCATCTTTGCCATTTGTAATAATATATTGATTTGATTCATTATCAATTGCAGCAGGCAGCCCCCCTCCTGCTTCAGATGATGAAAACACGATATATGATGCGTTGCTGTCATTCTCGGTTGTTATATCATAAGTTTTTTCACTTGTTGTAATCGAATATCCGTCTTTAACTGTTCCGTTTACATTTGTATTTGAATATTTAATTTTTAAACCGTCAGTATCAGAATCCGTAATAATGTTAAACTTCGACAGTTTAAGGGTACCGTTGTTGACGGCATTTGATAGAGTATCTGCCTTTTTAGCCGATAAATCAACATCAAGTTCATAATCCATGTTCGCACCGTTGGCGATTACGAATGCTTTTGGGGCAAATTCACCAATAACTCCGTTTACTGTGTTTAGGGTACTATCACCCAAAACATTGAAGTTGTTATCGTTTATGTAGCCGTCAGGGTTGTCTGTATTTGCATTGTTATCTTCGTTTTGTCCGATAGATAATTTCCCGCCGTAAAGGTTGATATTGGAAATATTGCCGTTAGCATCACCTACTCGGTTGTTAAATTGAATTTCCCCGCTGGTTCCGGCATTATGAACAGTTTCTGTTTCACCAGCATAAGTGCTGTAAGTAATACCGCTTTTATTAATATCTATGACAGGAACTTTTGTTCCGGTTTGAGAAGTAGCAATAGTTCCACCGAAAACAATTTTTTTATTTTCAGCCGCATTCAAAGATAAAGTTGCACCATAAGATTTTGTTATAAAATATACGTCATCTCCTGCGTTACTAACAGAGGTGTCTGTTGCGGTGTTTCCACTAAAAACAACATCTTTAGCATCGGAAATAATAGCAGTATCACCATTATTAATATAAAGGCCACCGCCTCTTGTTGCTGTGTTAGAGGTAAATTCAGGATCGACTATTCGTGTTGCATATTTTGCATCGTCGCTCGAAAAGTACATCCCCCCACCAAGTTTTGCTGTATTATTTTTAAAAGTGGAATCTTTAACCAACGCAACTTTATTAACAGTTGGTACAGGCCATAATTCTTCTAAATATAAACCGCCACCTTTATTACCGGACGTATTCCCATCAAATAATACATTGTCTATGGTTCTAACGTAACTACCACCAAAAGCTAAACCGCCTCCGCCGCCATATTGATCGGCCCCTGTTTGTGTATTCCCGATAAACTGTGAGTTTTTAACATAATCAGCGGTTGCATTATAATATACATATACTGCTCCGCCTTCTTTCGCTGATGTATTTCCTTCAAACTTTGTACTCTCAATGGTATGTCCGCTTCCTTTGGCAATGTATATTGCACCGCCTTTTCCACTAACGGTTTCAGAATTAATGAAATAAGAATTTTTGATTGAGACTGTTGGTGCAGCACTTGAGGCAAAGGCTCCTCCATCATGTGAACCGGAAACTGCCATTTGCTTGTTTCCATAAAAAACCGTATTATCTATATTTGTGGCAGCTCTGTTTACGGTTACCACCGGTCCTACACCTTCCGTCGTATTATTATAAAAAACACTGTCCTCTATATTTAAAGTACTGCCGCTATTTGAACTGTTCTCATATATCAATCTGGCATCTCTGTCTTTTCCGTTATTTGCAAAAACACTATTTGTTATATTAACATTTATTGGTTTGTTAATCGTCAAAAAATAACCTTTCCAGTTATTTACCGAAGCTTGAATATTTTTATATACAGTATTGCCATCTAAATCAGTATAAGAAAAAGTGTTATTATCGGCACTACCATCAGAGAACTTACCTAAATTTTTAAAGCTTAAGCTACCTCCTGTTTTTGCAACAGATAAGCTATAGTCAATCCATCTTGGGGATGTATCCTGATCAATCCATTTTCCTTGTGAAGAAAAAGAGTGATAATTCCCATCAATTGTCTGATTCGTTGCCGCTGTAATAGTAAGAGGCATCGGAAACTCTTCACCAGTGGCGGTGATATCGTTTTGGAAAATAATATTCTCCGCATCTTTATTAGTTTTTAATTCACTCCAACTCGTAACATTTGCTGCATTCGCTGTCCCAACACCAACCGTACTTATTGCTACCAGTGCCGCAATCAATAAAGCTCTCTTATACATATTCACAATTCCTACTTAATAACCATTATTATTATAACAATTTAAACAGATATATGCAACAATGAAAAATCATTGATTCTTATCGTATATGCCGTATTTTCACCCAAAATATTTTTTTAAAAAATAAAACAAATTCCAAACAATAACAAATATCCTATCAGCATCATTATCGGAGTATCCATTGAATGCGGAGCAAACGCTTCTGATAATGTCATTACCGGCGGGAACAGCATTATTGCAGTCCAGAATTCCTGAGGATTTGCAAACAGATCTCTAAAAATTATTAAAAATAAAAGAGCTGCTATATATACGCACGCACTCCCTGCATAAGAGCGCACATATCTGTATTGCATATTCCAAGACGGAACTACATATTTTTTCTTCCCTAAATACGTTCCGACTGGTTCTGCAAAACCATCCCCTATAGCTACAGTAAATACTACGACAGAAGCTAACAACGGCAAGCCTAAACAAGTCTCAAATACTTGTTTGAATATTGTTATTATTAAAAGTCCGGGTAACATGTTGCCTAAAACTATCCACTTCAACGTATTTGGTCTGTCTTCAATTCTGTCAAGAGAATTAAACTGCAACATAAAAAATGTTGAAAATTCGCGCACAGGCTTTATTAAAAGCAAAAACATAAAAAGAACAAATAAAGATTCCCAAAGGTGCGGCAGAATACCTAAAGGTGCTGTAGGCGGGCTTAGCAGCGGAACCAAATATGCTGCAAAATGTTGAATTTTTCTTGTGTAGTTAACCTTGAACCACTTATTTTTTGAAGTCGTAATATACCCTTATCATCAACATTGCAATAATGACGGCATAACATTCCCCCAAAAAGAGCAAACATCATCATAATAAACAATTTTATACCGGCCCTGATAAAGAAAGATTTTGCTTCAAATAAATTTGGCTCAAAAATTAATGTCCAACTTAGTAAAAATAAGAATAATGCAATCCACAAAATCAAAAATTTTAAATCAAATGTTTTAGTCCACTTTTCACTATAACTACCGGCAGCATCGCCAGGCATCAATACATTGTTTTGCATTTGCATTTTCCTACTATTTTTTTTTAATAATTATATAATAAAAATTAGAATTATTTTCAGTTTATATGTTTTTATACAACACTGATAATGATTTGTGATTTTTTTTGGTACAATATAGATGCAATAAATAAATATTTGATGGAGTTAAGATATGAAAAAGAAACAGTTATTAATTTTAGCGTGTATCACTGTATTATTTGGTACTAATTCTTTTGCAAATGAAATATATAATATAGGCGGAGAAAATTATTCCTATTTGTTTGATGTGCATAACACAAGTGATCCTGCGATAAATTTTGCAGGGGAAAAACTTAAAAGTCCGTTTGAGATATCCCAAAACTATTTAAAGCCTTTATTTATATCCGCACAAAATTGGGCTGATATAATCAAACCGGTAAATACCGGTTCCGCACCTGTTGATTACGGTATTTTTTCATTAGATGATTATAACGCAATGGCAGCAAGCCTTTTTGTCGATGTCAAAGGAAAACCGTACAGAGTAACCGGAGTAAATGCTGTAATTAATAACTTGGATTATACAATTCCTAAATTTTTTGAAGGAGCATCACCTTATACCGGCGTAGTTATTTTAGGTAAGGGTGTAAGCGAAGAAAATCCGGGATGGGCACCGTTTACAGGAAATCATTCACTCTACCATGGTGAAATTCCTGATTTAAACGTTGTTTTGATGCATGAACTTATGCACTCTTTGGGTATTACAACTGCTGTCAATTCCTATAAGGAAGCTGAATTTGACACTACTGATTATTTTTCAGAAAGCAAAAATGCACCAATATCCATTTTTGACAGTTATTTAAGAGTGTATACGGGGAATCCTGAGCAAGCATTTGACAGTAGTTTGGAAATTGTACCTAAAAGCGGTATGTCTGTCGGAAAAGGAAAAGAATTTGATATAGTGAAATATTCACCGTATTTTGTCGGTGAAAATGTTATAAAAATTTTAGGCGGAAAAGACAATTACGATGATGCAAAGCAGGCAATTATCGATAATGGCGGATTGGTGAACTATTCCGGCTACTATAACAAAAATAATCATCCGAGTGTCTACGGTTTACCTATACATCCTTATGACGGTGAAGGCGAAAATGTAGAACTTGACTTGGCGCACATCGAATTAAGAAACAGTTACATGTCGCATCAGGATTACAGAAACTGGACTACACCGATGGAAGTCGAATTGGCAGTTTTAAAAGATATCGGATATGATATTGATTTAAGGCGTCATTTCGGGAAATCATACTATTTGAATAATGTAGTTGATACATTTACAACAGGCTATAGCGAATGGGATGGCAGTGCCTATACAGGAGCCCCTTCTAAAGTTGTTCAAGGTGTGGGATTACATATATACGGAAACAATAACAATATTACTCAAGCTTCAAACATTTCAACAATTGGTGAAGGCGCAATCGGTGCAAGAATTGACGGCACCGAAAACACATACACTCTAAAAAGCGGAAGCAATATTGAAACAAACGGTAAAGAAAATCTCGGTATTGCTGCAACCTGGGGGAAAAATCATAATATTAATGTAGAACAAGGCGCATCAGTACAAGCTAAAGGCGAGGACGGGATTGCCGCAAGTTTTGATTTTGGCGCAAATATATTCGGGACAACTTCCACAACTCTTGGTTCATACATAAAATATGATGATGCTTTTGGTGTAAACATGGCCCCTGAAACTGAGACAAATGACGCTCTTGTTGACGAGTTTAATATAGCCGGAACATTAGAAGGTGAAAAAGCCGCAGTTTATATTTCAGATAATGCGCACGTAAAAAATATAAATATACTTGAAGATGCACAAATAAAAGGAGACATCATTTCAGAATGGAATTCCGTATCCTCAGGCCCAAAAGCCAAAGTTCAAAAAGAACATCCTTTATATTGGGACAATGTTGACCCTAATGATGAATCACAAATTTATTTCACAAACCTAAATATTGATAGCAATTTCTCCGGAACAATAGACGGAAATATTGACGGGGACAATAATGTATACAACACCTTAAAACTGAATAATAACGGAGACACGACGGTTAACGGCGACCATATTAATGTCAACAGAATAAACAATACAGGTAATATAACCGTTAATGAACTTCAACTTGAAGTTCAAAAAGGAGAAATCACCGGTACAGGAAATATCAATGTTAATAATGAATTAAAACTCGGAAAAGGCATTGATACAATCGAAAATAATATCAAATTGGCAGATGATTCAGTATTCTCAACAATAAATGATGAAACAATTGATATAAAAATCAATTCTATCGAATCAAATAATGCAAAACTGTCTTTTGATATTGGCGATAAATACATTTTATCAACCAATTCAAATAATAATACAGCATCAATCGGACAAGTAAAAGTTGATGAAAAAACTGCAAAAACCATAAAAAATACTGAATCGGTTGAACTGTTTGAAACGGATGCAAATACTCAAGCTCCTGATTTAGGAACATCTCAAGCCAATGTATATTATGGTGGCAATCGTTATACGCTTACTCAAAACAGTACAAATAAAAACATTCTTGATATAAATAAAACCGCCTCCAAAACGGAATTGAAAGATGCCGCAGAAGATACTACTACCGCAAATTATATAGTAACAGAAAACTCATTAACAAAAGATGCAGGGACAGTAAAAGGCGATACTTTTGAAATTTCGGGCAACAATATCAATGTAAACGGTAACAAAGGTTTGGTAATAGATAAAAGCCAAAACAAAAACGGTACAACACTAAAAACAAGTATTTTCGGAGCTTCTGACAGCGACATAACCGTTAAAAACGGGGGGTCTTTGAATGTTGATGCAAAAGAAGACAGCATTATACTTGGGAATACAGGCGAAAAAGCAATAGTACTTAATGACGGAGTTGCGGAACTTGATGCCGGTCAAAATAATATTTTATTTTTAGGCGATATTAAAGGCAGCAACAATCAAAAAGACAAAATTATTTCAAGCGGCAATATGGTATCATTTGGAAACACAAACAATGTTTCTGTTTCAGCCAAAAATGTTCTTACAAATATTAATGGTACTTCAAAAAATACCGTTTGGAATTTATCTTCAAATGTTGTTAACATCGCAAAAGATTCTTATTTAGCATCTAACGGTTCAAATGAAGTTATTGTCAACAATGCAGGTTTGATTTCCTTTCAAAACGGGAAAGCTTCTGATATTACATTAGCAAAAATGACGATGAATAAAGATGCTTATACTTCGATTGATGTTGATTTGAAAAAAATGGCAACAGACAGATTTGTTTTCAAAAAGAGTTCTGACCTTGAAACAAACAGCAACCTGTTATATTTAACAAATGCTAAATTATTAAATGCAGACAAAGCTGTTTTATCTAATGAAAAATATGTTATACCTTTTGTAAGTAAAAAATATCATAACGAAAACTTTTTAGGCAAAATAGTTCCGAGTGTGGAAAATAAAAAATTATTAACCCCTATATTCAAATATAATTTCGGATTTGAACAAAATAAAGAAATGGCAGGCTTTGTTTTAACAAGGGGAAGTTCATCCGATTATAACAGCTATAACCCTGCAATAATGGTTGCACCTGTTGCAGCCCAAGTCGGCGGATACTTAACACAGCTTAATTCCTACGACGAAGCATTTAGAAATCTTGATATGAAAATGTTGTTAACTCAGGAAGAACGTCAAGCTTATAAGATGGCAAATCTATACGCCTCGGAAGTGCAACCGAAAGTATTCTCTCAAACATATCTTCCTGAAAAAGATTCGGCAGGCTGGTTCAGACCTTACGCATCATTTGAAAAAGTCGGGTTAAGAAACGGCCCAAGGGTTGGAAATAACATGTACGGATCATATTTTGGCGGTGATTCGCAAATGCACGAAACCAAAAACGGGTGGGATTACCAATATTCCGTATATGCCGGGTATAACGGTTCGCATCAACACTATGCAGGGAATTCTATTTACCAAAACGGCGGACATCTCGGGGTAACAAATATATGGTATAAAAAAGATTTCTTTACCGCTTTAACCGCTAACATCGGAGCAAGTGTTGCAGAAGCATCCACAATGTACGGACATGAAGATTTCCCTATGTTGATGACAGGTATTGCTTCAAAAACGGGCTACAATTGGGAACTTGCAAGAGGGAAATTCATTATCCAACCAAGCTATTTAATGAGTTACTCGTTTGTAAATACATTTGATTATACCAATGCTGCGGGGGTACGCATAAATTCAGATCCTTTACACGCAGTGAACATTACTCCGGGAATTAAATTTATCGGAAACTTCAAACACGGCTGGCAGCCTTATGCAGGAGTTCAAATGGTATGGAACATAATGGATAAAACTGATTTCAGCGTACAAAACGTAAACTTACCGGAATTGAGTGTAAAACCTTATATTCAATATGGCGTCGGACTGCAAAAACGTTGGGGTGAAAGATTTACAGGCTTTGGCCAAGTTATGATTCGCAACGGCGGGAGAAACGGTATAGCTCTAAGCGCAGGCTTCAGGTGGGCAATCGGGAAATAAAAAAAGGATATCAATAATTATGAAATTTAAAATTATATTATTAATCCTAATTATATCGGCAGGACTTTTCGTGTATAAATTCTTTACTATAAGAGGATTGCAAGACTCAAGAAGAATAGACGGTATTGTAGAACCGATATACACGCAAGACTGTTTCCCGAGAACTTTACAACAAAACGGTGTTTCAAAAAAATGTTTTGAACATGCAAATTTAGGACAAAAAATATTTTGTAAAGAATCTGAAATCAAAAGAATAGAAGAATATTACCAAAAAGGACAAGAACAAGATCCGCTTAATGACGGAAAAGGGCATTTTTGCGCTGACTAGTCAGATTTTCAGAGTGTAATTTATTTACCATACAACAATACATTTGAACCTGAGTTTTTACACCTTCGTTTATACATTCACGCATAAGACTGCTTATATACGCCCTTTTATATTGAGGTTTATGATATTCAAAATAAAACCCGTCAATCGTTACTCTTTTTATATCATCACCTGCGGGCGAACCAAAATCGCAAACAAATTTTTCGGCACTTTTGATTTGTTCGAATTCAATATTATTTGAAAACTCGTTTATTTTTTTTACCACAGATTTTATTACTGATAATTTTTTATCAGACATATAAAATTTTATATTTTTATCTTTTTCACTCAAATATAGATATTTTTTTGAGTATGCAAAAGGCTTTTTACTTTCTAAGTATCCGAGCGGATATACAAATCCATTTTTCCCAAAATAATAAAATAAACCGTGATTCGAAGTTTTATTTTTTGAAATTTCATCGGTAATTATTAATATACGCTCTTTTGATTTATTTATTTTTACTGTTGTATAGTAATAATCTTTTGAAAACTCCGCCAGCACATCCGAATAATCAGGATAATCTTTTTTATAATTATAACCATCAAAAAGTTTTTGAGAAGCTGAATTTGGCTTTGAGAATACAGAAATATTCATACAAATAATAAAAAATACGATGTAAATAAATACTTTTTTCAATTACTATTTTCCTTTATCCCGCGACTTATTATAACACCGAAAAATATATTTGTGTTACTCTGAAACATAGTTACTAAAATATAAGAGGAATTATGGAAGAAATAAGAATTGATGTAAGAAACCAAAGCCCCCAAAGGATAGAAGAAGCAAAACGAAGTTCTGATTTATGCTTCAGAATTAATCATACAAATCCGACAACACCCGAATGTCAGGAGCTTATTCAAGAGCTTTTTAACCACACCATAGGAGAAAACACCGTTATACATCCGCCAATTTTTACAATATTGGCAGATAAGGTAAAAATCGGAAAAAACGTTACGATATTGAACGGGTTTCAATGTATGTCGGCAGGCGGTCTGACAATAGAAGACAACACCATGATTTCACTAAATTGCACTATAGCTACCAATAATCACGATATGTATGACAGATACGTTATCACCTGCAAACCGGTTCATATCAAACGCAACGTGTGGATAGGAGTAAATGTAACCATTCTTCCGGGGGTAACAATAGGAGAAAATGCCGTCGTCGGCGCAGGCGCTGTCGTAACAAAAGATGTTCCGGACAATGCCGTTGTAGTGGGCAATCCTGCGAAAGTTATAAGATATCTTGATGCCGAGAAATTTATAAAATAGATAAAATTAAACAGATACAAAATAACATAAATATTTTTATGTTATTATTGAATTATGACAGATAACAATTTGGATGAATTCCGCAAAATAATGGCAACAGGAAAGCTTGTAGAAGGTGAGATGCTAAAGACTTTTCATAAATTATCACAAGCTGCCTTAAAAATTACGATGGAACTAAATAATAAATATCATACCGAAGAAGAAATTGTTGATTTATTTTCGGAGCTGACAGGCAGAAATGTTGATAAATCTTTCAGACTGTTTCCGCCATTTTATACGGATTGCGGTAAAAATATAAAAATCGGGAAAAATGTTTTTATCAATGCTTGTTGCAAATTTCAAGATCAAGGCGGTATTGAGATTGGAGATGGAGTTTTAATAGGTCATAACGTCACTCTTGCAACCCTAAATCACGATGAAAATCCGAAAGACAGACAAAATATTTATCCTAAACCGATTAAAATAGGAAACAATGTTTGGATAGGTTCCAATGCAACTGTTTTGCAGGGGGTAACCATAGGTGACGGGGCAATAGTCGGTGCAAATGCCGTTGTAACAAAAGATGTTCCGTCAAATACCGTTGTCGCCGGAATACCTGCCAAAATAATGAGAAAAGTGAGGGCGTAATATATGTTTAAGAATATTTTATTAATTTGTTTAATTATTCTATTGATTTTTTGTGGTTTATATATTGTAAATACCCAAAATAAATGGGACAAAGTATTTCAAAAATCAAATGAAATTAATGTAGAAAAAGTTGCATTCAAAAACAGATTTGGAATAACTTTAGTAGGCGATTTATATTCTCCTAAGTCAATGAAGAAAAATGATAAACTTCCTGCTATTGCAATTTCGGGGCCATTTGGAGCAGTGAAAGAGCAATCCTCCGGATTATATGCTCAAACTATTGCACAAAGGGGGTTTATTACGCTTGCTTTTGACCCGAGTTACACCGGAGAGAGTTCCGGCCACCCGAGAAATGTTGCTTCACCGGATATTAATACGGAAGATTTCTCAGCAGCCGTCGATTTTCTTTCTGTTCAAAAAAACGTAGACCCAAATAGAATCGGTATTTTAGGAATTTGTGGCTTTGGCGGGTTTGCAATAAACGCGGCTGCAATTGACACAAGAATCAAAGCAACTGTTGCATCTACAATGTATGATATGACAAGAGTATCAGCAAAAGGCTATAATGATTCAATTGATGAAAATACACGTTTTGAAATAAAACAAAGCCTCAATAAACAACGAATTGAAGATTTCAAGAGCGGAAAATACAAAGGGGCGGACGGATTACCCGAAAAACTTACAGGTAAAGAACCGCAATTTGTAAAAGATTATTGGGAATATTACAAAACAAAAAGAGGTTTTCATTCCCGCTCAATAAATTCTAACGGCAAATGGAACATCACTTCTTCAATATCATTAATAAACCAGCCGATTTTGAACTATTCATCGGAAATTAAAAGTGCAGTATTGGTAATTCACGGAGAAAAGGCTCACAGCAGATACTTTGGGGAAGATGCATTTAAAAAATTAAAAGGAAACAATAAAGAACTCTTAATAATTAAAGATGCAAACCATGTAGATTTATACGACAATATGGAAAAAATCCCGTTTGATAAAATTGAAAAATTTTATAAAGAAAATTTAAAATAGGAAATAAAATATATGAAAAAAATATTACTTTTTATACTGGCTATTACCGTACTAACTCAAATCAAAGCCTATGCGGTACAACAAACTGATAATGGAGGAAATAAACCTATGAAAAGAATAGTTCAAACTGCAGGAAGAGACAATTTGGGGAATTTTGCTCCCGAATTTGCGCATTATAATGATGACATTCTTTTTGGTGAAAATTGGAATAATCAGGATATCTCAACAAAATCAAGATGCATTATAACAGTAGTTGCCTTGATGTCACAAGGGATAACAGATTCCTCATTAAAATATCATTTACAAAATGCAAAAAATAACGGAGTCAGCAAAGAAGAAATTGCGGCAATTATTACAAATACGGCATTTTATGCAGGCTGGCCAAAAGCGTGGGCGACATTTAACTTGGCAAAAGATGTATGGGATGACAACACCCCGGCATTATCAGAAAAAGATACATATGCCAAAACAATTATGTTCCCGATTGGGGAACCAAATAACGCTTATGCAAAATATTTTATTGGTCAGAGCTATATTGCTCCTGTCTCAAATACGCAAGTAAAAATTTACAATGTAACATTTGAGCCGAAATGCAGGAACAATTGGCACATACATCATGCATCCTCAGGCGGCGGACAAATGCTTATTGCCATTGGAGGCAGAGGGTACTATCAGGAATGGGGGAAGGAACCCGTTGAAATGAATCCGGGTGATGTTATAAATATTCCGGCTAATGTTAAACATTGGCACGGTGCCGCCCCTGACTCTTGGTTTTCACATTTGGCAATCGAAGTTGACGGTACCGAAACCTCAAATGAATGGCTGGAAGAAGTCTCTGACAGTGAATACAACAAATTAAAATAGGTAAAAAAAATGAAAAAAGTTTTAATTATATCTACAAGTTTAAGGCAGTATGCCAATTCAGAAATTTTAGCACACGAAACCGAACGCGGGGCAATAGATGCAGGACATCACGTTGAATTTGTAACATTAAAGAATAAAGAAATAAATTTTTGTAAGGGTTGTTTTGCTTGTCAAAAGCTTGGCAAATGCGTAATCAACGACGACGCAAATGAAATCACATTAAAGATGAAAGATGCTGATGTCATAGTTTGGGCAACCCCTATATATTATTACGAAATGTCCGGTCAAATGAAAACACTTATAGATAGAGCCAATTCACTTTTTGCAACAGGCAAAAATTTTACGGAAACTTATGTAATTACAACCTCAGCTGATGCATCAAAAGGCGTTGTACAAACAGTCTTGAACGGAGTAAACGGTTGGGTCGCATGCTTTGACGGAGTAGAACTTAAAGGGTTTCTGGAAGCAGGCGGTCTCAACAATCCGAATGAAGTTCAAAACGAGAAAGAATTATTAGAACAAGCTTACAACCTGGGGAGAAATATATAAATGAAGAAAGTAATTATATTAAATGCAAGTCCCAGAAAAAATTTTAATACAGCAAAATTACTAAAAGAAGCACAAAAAGGAGCTGAATCAGCAGGCGCAGATGTTAAATATTATAACCTTTATGATTACAACTTTTTAGGCTGTCGCAGTTGTTTTGCCTGCCAGCGCAAGGGGAGCACAACAGATGGTGTTTGCGCAATAAAAGATGATATAAAACCAATACTTGAACAATGCATCGATGCTGATGCCGTAATAATCGGAAGTCCTGTTTATTTTTCATATCCGACGGGAGTTTTCAGAAGTTTTCTCGAAAGGTTAATGTTTGCAAATCATACATATATGGTTGATAAAGAAAAAGGCGGCTGCAAAAGAAGATTAAATAAAATTATTCCTACAGGGGTTATTTTTACAATGAATTGTCCGCAAGAACTCGCAAACAAAATTAATTACGATATTATTCTTGACGAAAACGTAAAATCTCTTGACCATATCATGGGTTATGCCGAAGGCTTGTATTCTTATGATACATACCAGTTTGCAGATTATTCAAAATATAATTGCGATTTGTTTGACGAAACACATAAGAAAGAAGTTCAACAAATACAATTTCCAAAAGATATGGAAAAAGCTTTTAATATGGGTAAAAAATTAGCAGAAACGGATTTTTAAATGGATAAATACTCTAAAAAATACAATGTAATACTTGATAATATGGACTTATTTGAATACAGACTAAGACCAATTTCGGCCATAATGTATCTTCAAGATGCATTTGCGAGGTTTTGTGCTACAAAAAAAATGGCCGCATACGATTTATTTGCAACTGATCAATATTGGATAGTAACTGAATTTAATATTGATTTTGTAAGTGATTTACCGTTTTGGTCGGAAGAAATAGGTGTAAACATTTGGATTTCGGAAATTACAAAATTGAAAATTTATACCGATTACGAATTAACATATAATGATAAACCTTTTGCAAAAGGAAATGCCCTCTGGTTTATCATTGATAAAGAAACAAAACGCCCTGCCAAAACAGATACTGTTGCTGAGCGATTTGAAGTATGCGAAGAATTAATGCTCGGTGAACATACAAAATTTATTCTTCCCGAAATCAGAGAAAAAGTAAGTGAAATTAAACATATAAATAATTTGTCCGATTTGGATTTTAATAACCATGTTAATAATAAAAGCTATATAAATTTAGCTGAAATGACGGCAAATAACGAGTTTAGAAAAAAACACACACTAAAAAGTTTGAAAATTAAATTTAATAAAGAAACTTTTTTGGGAGATGCACTAATTTGCTCAACTTATAAAACTGACTCAGAAAATACTTACACCCATATTGTTGAAAAAGACGGAGTATCTGTTTGTGATATTTCTACTTGCTGGGAAAATAAAGAAGCAAAAGATTCCATTGTTGACTATGAATTAAAAGTAAAAAGCGAACAATTACTTAAAATTTAAACAAAAGGTAAACTGAAATGAAATGGTTAATGTTATTATTAGCAGGCATATTTGAAATAGTTTGGGCAATCGGAATGAAATATTCAAACGGATTTAGCATACTTCTTCCGTCAGTAATAACAATTGTTACATATATTTTAAGCGCAGTCTTTCTGGCACTGGCGCTAAAACATCTACCGCTCGGAATCGGTTACATCATGTGGGTTTCATTTGGAATAATAGGGACAAGTGTTTTAGGCTTCTTGCTATTTAATGAAAAATTATCACTTTTACAAATCGTTTCAATAATTCTTATAATAATTGGAGTCATCGGGCTAAAACTTTTTGCAAAATAATAAATATATGAAAGCGAGAACATTATGAATTTAACAGAACGTAATAAAGAATTGATGAAGAAATTTGAAACAATGATTAATACTGCGGATACCGAACTTGCGGAAGAACTTGTAGCAAGTGATGCACCTTTTTACACTCCTGCAAGTCCGGAGCCTCTATATGGCGGTAAAGGTTATCTTTCTGTTGTTCATTGGATGCGTTCAGGGTTTTCGGATGTTCAATGGAAATTGGAAGAAATGGTCGCAGATGAAGATAAAGTCGCTGTCCGCTGGACATTAACAGGAACACATGACGGTGAATTTTTAGGAGTAAAAGCAACGGGTAAAAAAATTAAAACATCTGTTATGAATTTTTATTATTTTAATAAAGACGGTAAAATTACGAATGATATCGCAGCTGAAGGTATGATAGGCATATTAAGACCGCTTGGTTTAAGCAAATAAGGAAGATTATATGATATTCGGACAAACAAAAGGAACTGAAATTGAAAAACAAATAGCTCAGTTGGCTCAAGGCGAAGCTATCGGCGGTGCTATGTATTATGCGCTGGCAAAAATTGCAAAAGAAAAATTCGGACTTGATGAAGTCGCAGAAGAATTTATAGAGCTCGGCAATCAGGAGACAAATCACGGAGCGTTTTATGCAATGCTCAACGGCAGATATCCTTATGATGAAGCGGAATTTTGGAAGATGGTAAAAGGTTTATCAAAAGCCGAATACAAAGGAGAAGGCAACGTAAATGCGCTTGCGGACAAACTCGCATCCCTTGGAATTGATAATGAAGCGGTGGCACAGGTTAGAGAATTTGCGCGTCAGGGAAAACACCACGGAGAGGCAACAAAAGCCATTATTGATAAATATGCACCGAAAGATGATGACGAAAAATCAACCAATAAACCCGTATACGTTTGTCAGGTATGCGGATTTGAATATGTCGGCGAATTAGACAAAGAAGCCGATGACTACAAATGTCCGATTTGCGGTATGCCTAAAGCTGCATTTAAAATACAATAACAAAATTAAAAGGAGAAATTTATGAAGGTATTATTATTTAACGGTTCCCCACATAAACAGGGCTGCACATATACAGCTTTGGAAGAAATTTCAAAAACCTTAAAAGAAGAAGGAATTGATTCTGAAATTTATCAAATCGGAATCGGTTCAATCACCCCTTGCCGTGGATGCGGAGCTTGTTCTAAACTCGGACGATGCGTAATAAATGACGACGGGGTAAATGATTTTGTAAATATGTGTAGGGATTTTGACGGATTTATATTCGGCTCGCCGGTCCATTACGGTTCGGCCTGTGGAGGGATTACCGCATTCTTAGACAGAGCATTTTATGTTGCATTTATGTCAGGCAGAGGGGATGTTTTTAAACATAAACCCGCTTCCGCAGTTGCAAGCGCGAGACGCTCGGGAACAACTGCTACTCTTGACCAATTAAATAAATACATGACGATATCCGAAATGCCGATTATTTCAGGGAGATATTGGAATATGGTGCACGGTCATACTCCTGATGATGTAAAACAAGACTTGGAAGGAATGCAAAATATGAGAATACTTGCACGCAATATGGCTTGGCATCTAAAATGCCGGCAGGCAGGTGAAAATGCAGGAATTGAACTTCCAAAACAAGAAGAAATTGTATTTACTAATTTTATCAGATAAATAAAACGAATAACTTGTAGAAAATAAAAATCCCTTCAAGTATATTGCTTAAAGGGATATTTATTTTCCTTACCATATTTTAGTAATTTTTTTCGTTTATTTCAAAATAACTTTGCGGATGTGCGCAAACAGGGCATAATTCAGGTGCCCGCGTACCGACGACTACATGCCCGCAATTTCTGCATTCCCAAACCTTTACTTCACTTTTTTCAAAAACTTGTTTCGTTTCAATATTCTTTAACAATGCTCTGTATCTTTCTTCGTGGTATTTTTCGATAGCTGCAACCCCTCTAAATTTTTGAGCTAAATCGCTAAATCCTTCTGCTTCTGCTGTTTTAGCAAATTCTTCATACATATCGGTCCATTCAAAATTTTCTCCATCTGTAGCAGCTTTAAGGTTTTCAGAGGTATCACCGATACCGTTCAATTCTTTAAACCATAATTTTGCGTGCTCTTTTTCATTATCCGCAGTTTTTAAAAACAGTGATGCAATCTGTTCATAACCTTCTTTTTTAGCCTTTGAAGCAAAGTATGTGTATTTATTTCTTGCCTGTGATTCCCCTGCAAATGCTGCCTGTAAATTCTTTTCAGTTTGTGTCCCAGCGTATTTATTCATTTTATATACCCCCTTTTTGCCTTTTTATTATATCACAAATTGTATTCAACACAGATAAAAAAATATGCTATAATTTTTATATGCAAACATTTATCTTAGGAATTTTAATATTATTAATCGGTTATATTTTTTATTCTAAATATATAAACAATTTGTTCTCGCCTGATAATAGGGAAACACCTGCTATAAAAAACCGTGATGATGTGGATTTTGTTCCTATTTCAAAAAACAGGAATGCGCTCATTCATTTATTAAACATTGCGGGTATGGGTCCGATAATAGGGGCTATTCAGGGAATTTTATTCGGACCGATTGCTTTTATTCTTATTCCGTTAGGATGTATTTTGGCAGGCGGCGTACATGATTATTTTGCAGGAATGCTTTCGATGAGAAATAAAGGGGCCCAAATTACGGGACTTATTCATAAATATTTAGGACATACCGCATTTAGAATTTTTATGGTTATAGTTTCCATAATGCTTCTTTTACTTGCCACGGTTTTTGTATACACTTCAGGTGATATTTTTGTAGAAAGATTTTTTGGAATAAAAGATTTTGTTATATCTAATCCGTTAGTTTTAGGAACTTATTTGATTATTTTATCATATTTTATTATTGCAACCTTATTCCCTATTGATAAAATTATCGGCAAATTTTACCCGATACTTGGTTTGATGCTAATACTCGGAACTGGTTTGGTTCTTGCAGGATTCTTCATAAAGGGTGTACATCTACAGAATTTTAGTTTTTCCGCATACAATGTACATCCGAATCATCTACCACTAATCCCTATGTTTTTTATGACAGTAAGCTGTGGTCTACTGTCAGGATTTCATTCAACACAAGCTACGATTATATCAAGAACCGTTAAAAGTGAACTTGACGGGAAAAGGATTTTTTACGGAATGATGTGTGTCGAATCTCTTATTGCAATGATTTGGGCAGCCGCAGCTATGGATGTATATTCTCTAAATCTGGTTCCGCAAAATATAATAGGAACAGCAAATGTCGTTAATATTATCGCAAATAAATTTGTCCCGTTTAATTTGGCTTTTATAGTAACATTGGCGGTAATAATTCTTCCTATAACATCAGGTGATACGGCATTAAGAGGCTTACGAATTACTGTTGCGGATGCACTGAATATTGAACAGAAAAAAATAATTAACAGATTAATAATTGTTATACCTATTATAATATGTGTTCTTGGAATTTTAATATGGGCAAAATTAAATACGGGAAGCTTTAGTTTAATCTGGCGTTATTTCACGTTTTTTAATCAACTCATAGCAATTCCTACACTACTTTGCGCAACAATTTATTTAGCCAAAGAAAAAAAGAATTTTTTACCGGCACTTTTACCTGCTTTATTCTACGTATTTATAACTATGGCATTCATTTTCAGCGAAAAAATAGGATTTAACATGCCATTATTTTATGCCGAAATTATTGCTATAATTATCACTATTGCTACACTGGCCTATATTTTAAAAATATTTAAATCAAATAAAAAATAACTGTCTTATTTTCGACATCCAGAAAAGATTTTTGTGATATTATCAAGTTGTTTGAAGATGGTTATTTACAGGGAGATATCATGAAAAAACTTTTTACTTTATTCTTTGTGTTTATATTTTCTATAAAAACATTTGCATGCGAAAGTACGAAGACAGTAAATCATATAAACGGACGCTGGGCTGAAAAAACTTCTGAACGTGTTGTTATGGATATATATAATGACACCTTGACAAATGAATATCAAATATATATTACTTGGAGAGAAGACGGCTTGGCACAAAAGGATATATACCGATTTATTGCCACGACCGATAACAGTGGGAATCTGAAATATAAAAACGGTATCCATATATACAGATATTATGACAATAACAATAAGTACGAAGACAAAATTGACTACACTGACGGTTCAGGAACAATAAGCCTGTCTGAAAACGAATTAATCTGGATTGATGATAAAGACAAATCCTATACAACAGTATTTGTGCCTGCATATAAAAATTTGATTAAAGATACAACCATAAAAAATAAATTATTTTCAATCACATTACCTGAAGAATTACGCGGATTTTATGAAATAAAAACTGAAAAGGATAAAATTTCCATTTTTCATAAAGACTCTAAAAAAGCAGGTTTTGGTGGTTTTGCGTTTGGAATAAAAGCATATAAAAATCCTGCAGATCACGCAGTATTACCAGGAAGCAGAAAACTTGGCGAACTTACTGATAAGAAAGGGAATTTATACGATATTGTATTAAAACACCCTACAGATGTCCAATATGACTATACAAAAAGCACCCAAGCGCCCGAGTCATTCAAGCTTCTGTATGATATAGGAAATGTAATAAATATCACAGGAATTAAAGGTTCTACATATCATAAAGCTCAAGGTACCAAGGGAGAAGATTTATACAACGAAGTTTTACAAAAACATATTACCGCAATAAAAGAAAAATGGGATTCAACTAAACTTGAGCAAGAAAACATGAGTTATATGTATAATATCATCCCCCAAGATAAAATAGGGTACGCATATTATGATATTAACGTTGATGGCATTGATGAACTTTTAATTGGTGAAATTGCCGACGGGAATTGGAAAGGAATAATTTACGACATATACACCATGGTAAACCGCAAGCCAAAACATGTAGTTAGCGGAGGAAGCAGAAACAGATACTATGTATGCGATGATGCTTTTGTCTGTAACGAATATTCATCAGGTGCAAATGAAAGCGGAGTAAGAGTGTATAATCTTGTTGAAAACTCAACAGAATTATACCCGCAAGTAAATTTCAAATACGACGGTTACACAAACCCTAAAGCACCCTGGTTTATATCATACGGCAGTCAGATAAATGATGATAATTGGGAAAATGTTTCGGAAAACACATACTACGAACGAAAAAAAATCTTTGATAAATATGAAAGATTTGATTATATTCCATTAAACAACCATAAAGCTAAATAACAAAATACAAAAATAGGAAGCGGTCGCTTCCTATTTTTTATCTCACACGTTGAATTTCTAAGAGTACCAAAGCTACACCGAATTTAAAAATTTATAATCTCTTGAACAAAAAAGCAAGAGTCTGAAACTCTTGCTATGATTTGTTTTTAAAAATTTGGGCCCGGAGGGATTCGAACCCACGACCAAAGGATTATGAGTCCTCTGCGCTACCGCTGCGCCACAGGCCCGTGACGACTTAAATTCTATTCAATTTTCAACGGGCTTGCGTTAGCTTGAGATTTACCCCCGCTACCTTCCTCTCCTCGGAAGATACTTAATCTTCCTCGTCGGCAGAGTGCCACAGGCCCGTGACGACTTAAATTCTATTCAATTTTCAACGGGCTTGCGTTAGCTTGAGATTTACCCCCGCTACCTTCCTCTCCTCGGAAGATACTTAATCTTCCTCGTCGGCAGAGTGCCACAGGCCCGTGGCGTTTTCACCATAATATCTTGAGGCTTTTGAAGTTCCTTAGCACCCTCGCCAACCACTATTTTAATTTATCATCAAAGGATTTAAAAATCAAGAGTCAGTATTTCTATTATATCTTTTTT
Organism: Cyanobacteria bacterium UBA3301; assembly: GCA_002361485.1. Lineage (GTDB taxonomy): Bacteria > Cyanobacteriota > Vampirovibrionia > Gastranaerophilales > Gastranaerophilaceae > Zag111. The sequence continues at coordinate 54,099 of DESZ01000022.1, forward strand.
CGTAATATTTTTATCTATATCTTTTATACAAGTTATTTCATCAGTTGAAATTTCTTCACCAAAAATTTTTTCCAACAAAAACCTATCGTAATCATATAAAATTGAACCATGCTGTAATATATAACCCTGTTTGCGACATTGAGCCGAACCTATAAGTTTTTTGCCTTTATAGCATAAATCTGCACCGGTTGACAACAGCATACAGTAATCAAACCCCGTTTTTATTTGCTTATTTGTACCGAAGCTTAATTCTATGCCTAATTTTTTAAATTTTTCTATTAATATCCGGCAAATTTCTTTATAGGAAGATATTACGTGTTCGCCTTGAGATAAGTACGAAGAAGGACAAATAAAAGAATATGTTATTTCATCGTCATGCAATAGTGCTCGACCGCCTGTCAAACGTCTGACAACATCTATTTTCTGAGATTTTAAAAAGTCATAATCCAGAAAACAATCATTTTGATTACGCCCTAATGAAATACAAGCCGGACTCCATCCATACAATCTAAAAATAGGCTCGGTTACATCATTCGTAATTGCATTATCAAGCAAATCAGAATCGATTTGCATATTCTCTTTTCCGGTTTTTACTTCGTAAGGAATATATTTCATAACAATTTATTCCGCAAATATAGAATATCCGTTTTTACGGAACTGGCGCTCCGGAGTTTTAATTGTATCAAGCGGTAAAAGTTCAACGCCGTTATATGTTTTTGGTTTTTGAACCTGTTGCTGAGCCGCAGGTAATACAGGCAGTAATTGCTGCTGCTGAGATGAAGTTGATTGACGGGTTGCATTAACTTCTTCTTGTTTTGATTCCCGTCTTGACTTACGTTTTGATTTCTTTACAGGTTCCTCTGAAGATGCCGCTTTTGCTGACTGTTGTTCCTCTTTTGCTTTTAGACGAGCTTCTTCCTGTTCTTCAGGAGTCATTTCCCAAGACTCTTTTTTATAACGGTCATTATCATGTACAAAGATTAAACCCTTTGTTGAATATTTATCTGCTTTTGAAGCTAACAATTCGTCATCCGTATTTTCTTCTTCTCCTGCCGAAACAGCTTGCGGTTGAGCATCTTCATCTTCTGCGGAAGCAGTTTCTGTTGAAGTTGCTTCATTATTCTGTTCTAAATCTAATGAGCTTTTATAATCTTCCACATTCTTTATAGTTTGTTTATATTCTTCGTCTTGTTGTTTTCTTTCGTCATTATTTGCGGTTTTGTTTTCATATTCACGCTTTGCCAATTCATCTTCAAATTGGTTGAAAGCTTCATTACCAACGAACTGCTCTAGTGTTGCCCGTTTTGACAAAAACTCCGCACGAGCCGTTCTTTGTTTATCCAGTGCCGTCCTGTAATAAGCATCGGTAATAACTAACATCTCTTTAGACACATTATTCTTTTGGGCAAGATTAAATCTTTTTTGACGATCTTGAACAAGTTTTGTTGCCATTTCCAATTGTTTTTTAGAAGTCATATAGTCATAATAAAGATTTACAGCTGTCTGCTGAAGATCTTCTACTTTTCTGATTAAAATTATCATATCTGCATCGGTTACTTTTGTGTATTTATAATTTAGAGCCTTAGTATCTTGACTCATAATTCCTAACACATCACCTGTTATAAATGATGTACCCGCAAGTAACGGATTTGCCATTGCGGAACCGACTAAAGTTGACATACTTGCGATTGTTTTTAGCATATTTTTAACAGTGCTTTTATTTGGTTTATCTGCATCAGGGTTTGCCAATTTATATAACGCAAAATTTATGGTATCACTTTGCATAGCCGCGCCTTGCCATAACAAAGTTAAATCTGAAACCATATCCTGTTCTTCAAATTGTAATTCTTGAGAAATTTCTCTTGATAAGTTCTTTATGCTTAATTCAGCATAACTTGTATCTATGTTATTGTTATCTTTTGAGGTTACTCGTGCAATATTTTGAGAAATTTCATCCTGATTTTGCGTTTGAGCCTCGACATAACGATTTTCAGGAACATCAGAAATCCCGACACGATAGGATGCCTCTTTTGGCTGGGTTAAATCATTTAACAGTACGGGAGTATATGCATAACTCGTTCCCGCACAACATAATATAATCGCTGTTAATAATATCTTCTTATTTAACATTATTTCCTCCTAACAATGCCGAATCGTAATCATATTGATACAAATTAAGCGCATCTACAACCTTTTTCCCTGCAAGTCTTTGCAATTCCAAATGATATTTTTTCGCTAACTGCATATATTTTTCTTCTTCTATCTGCATATCCTGATATAATGAAGACGATACCGCTATTTCAATAAAATCCTCCTCATCCATTGCTTTTGCATAATTTTTACTGTATAAAAGCTCTCTTGAACGTGTTTCTTTTAATTGGGTTAATGAAGATTTGTAATTATAATATGCGCTTATAATTTTATCCTGCAAATTTTCAATTAAACCTGCCAGCTCAATTAATTCCGTATCGGTTAAAGGTATTTCCTGCGGGATATTTTTTCTGTTTAACAGGTTTTGCGCTATCTTACCTGCGGCATAAGTACCTGTTTGCAGCATATAATCCGCACCAATCAATGTTGGAGCTAAAGATGCACCGGAAATAATTGCCGATAAAGTCTTTGCCATCAAAGAAGAATGAATTCTACGCTGACTCTCGGGAGTTGCAAGCTTTTTTAACGCAAAACCGATGACCTGATTATTTGCAACTGTTCCTTTCCATAGATTATCAATATCTTCCATGTCTTTTTCACGTTGAAGCCTTACGATTTGATCCATAACTTCTTCTTCGGAAATAACCAAAGATTCTTTATCCTTATAGTCTAATTTTGGAATTTCTATTTGCGGTTTTTCAACATCACCAAGTGTTACTTCTTCCGCATGCAAAATGCAGACAGAATTAAACAACATGCCAAATATCCCTAACAAAATTACTATCTTTTTCATACTTAAGTTATACCACAATATCAAGAATAAATCCAATGATTGATATTTTTTTAAACCGTTTGGATGTTATTTCGATTTTGAAAAAAAACTACAATAGAATTGTTATGAAAAAAGAGAGCAAAAAAACAGAATATATGTCAATTCCCGTTTGCAGCAGTGAAAAAGTTGCACAGCTGCAAAATAAAGCAACAATTCTTGCTGAAAAGAAATCTTTTAAAGAAGCCATAAGTACATATTTAAGCTCTGTATTCATTGATAAAAATAATCCAAAAACATACTTAGGTTTAGGTATATGCTATAAAAATGCCGGAAAAATACAAAAAGCAATAAAAGCCTTGGAAAAAGCCGCATTATTAGACCCTGATAACTACGAAATATTTTTTAATTTAGGTCAATGTCATTTGGAAGACGAAGTTCCATGTAAAGCCATTAAATGTTTTATCAGAGCTCTGCAAATTGAACCCGATAATCCGGAAGGGATTTACCATCTTGGCTTGGCACATGAGGCATGCGATGAACCAGATATGGCTATAATGATTTATCAAAAATTAATTGAATGCTCCCCGACATATATAAATGCATATTTGAAAAAATCCGAACTACTCATAAAAACCCAACAATATGACAATGCTTTGGATTTGTACAAGAAGGTTATAAAAATTAATCCTAATTATACTCAAACATATTTTGATATAGGATTATGTCTTGATAAATTAGGAAAACAAAGAGAAGCAAAGCGCTATTATCACAAATTTTTGGCAGCAAGACCAAATGATGAAAATGCACATTATGTCATGCGCCGAGTTGAAAATTTAAAAAAACTTCCTAAATCGCAAATGCGCTTATCAATTGTTTAAAATTATCAATTAAAGTAATGATTGATTTTCTAAAAAAAAATATTAAAATAATTCTATGAAAAAATTGTTTGTATTAATAGCTGTTAGTGTGTTTATTGCGTCATTGCCATCAAATGCCGCCTTTTGGGATAGATTTAAAAACAATAATAACCAATCCGCGCAAACACAAACACAATCTCAACAAACACAAGCACAGCAACCTCAAAATGCTCAAACAAATCAAACGCAATCAGCATCACAAAGCGAAGCAACTTATCCGAATGATGTTGACGGTACTGCCATATCTAATGGAGAATATGTAGGAGAAGATATTGATATTGAGCAAATGTATCGCGATATGCCTGTACCGACTCATAGATACATCCATAACATTGACCCCGATGAATATCAAGATACAAGATATTCAACATGGTCACCATATCCGCTGTTTAGATTAACTGCACCACTATTTTTTAAATCCGTTGCAATTCAACCGGGGTATTATCTTTTAACCCCAAGAGAGCACCAAGGCAAATGGTACATGCTTTTTAAAGAAGCAGGTAAAGTAAAATATATTGTGCCATGTTATAAAAAAGAAATGGTTCCGTTTAATTTCTATAAAAATAATCTTCCGCAAGTGAAATTAACAACTCCTCAAAAAATTAGAGAGTTTACATTAAAACTTGTCGGGAAACACGACGATGCCTCTAAACGCAAACCAATACCCGATACATTTTTAGAAGCCTCTGATGAAGATAACAATTTTATATCAATAATTGTATACTGGGGGAATTATAGATATTATATGGTCTTACGCTCTATTCAGCTATAAGAATTGTATTTTATCAAAAATTGTTATAAAATATACTTAAATAAATGGAGGGGATATGAAAGCTTTATTAAGTATATTTATAGTAATAACAATGTTTTTTGGCGCCATAACAGAATCTTACGCCTTTGGAAAATCTAAAACAAAAACGGCACCAACACCAACAGTTGTACAAACTTCAGATGCTTCGACCACCGTTACAAAAACAAAAAAAGATAAAAAAACTAAAGTTAAGAAAGAAAAAGTTAAAAAAGAAAAAACAAAAAAAGAAAAGGTACAAAAACCTCAAACAGAAGAAAATATAACATCTGAAAATACAGATAATACCATTACCACAAAAGATAAAAAAGCAAAAAAAGAAAAGAAAACAAAAAAGGATAAAAACGCTAAAAATTCAACATCAATACCTCAAACAACGGCAGAAAAAGAAGGTAAGAAACGCACTTTTTTAGGCATGTTTTTGAACCCTAATTTAGATATTTACGAAATTAGAGCAAGCCACATTTTAGTAAAGAAAAGAAAAGATGCAGTCAGCATTAGAAAAGATATCTTAAATGGTGATATAACTTTTGAAGAAGCGGCAAAAAGATATTCATTATGTCCTACAGGACCTTATGGCGGGGATTTAGGATACTTCAACCGCAGAAAAATGGATCAGCTTTTTACTGACATCGCATTTGATTTAAAAATCGGTGAAATATCAGACCCGGTTGGCACAAAATTCGGCTGGCATTTGATAAAGGTTGTAGATAAACGCTAATATATGAATTTAAAATAAAATATTTTCATAATCAGTATTGAAAAAAATTTTTCTTTATGTAAAAATTGACTTACGCGATTAAAAGTCGTAAAAATCAATAGGAAAATATGGCAAGGCAGCTCCCCGAGTGAACGCAAGTGAGCGAGAAAATCTCAAAAACTTGAGAGCGCGCTCGAAGCAGCTGAACCAAAGACAACTGAATATACAAAATATGGCAAGGTAGCTCAGCTGGTGAGAGCGCACGGCTCATACCCGTGAGGTCGAGAGTTCGAATCTCTCCCTTGCTATTTTTTTGCGTTTTTCGGTGCATTGAGCACCGCTCACGGGTTGTTTTAACCATACGGTTAAAACCCTCTCGCAAAACAATACTTAATTGTTTTGCTCGGCAGAGTCCGTGAGGTCGAGAGTTCGAATCTCTCCCTTGCTATTTTTTTGCGTTTTTCGGTGCATTGAGCACCGCTCACGGGTTGTTTTAACCATACGGTTAAAACCCTCTCGCAAAACAATACTTAATTGTTTTGCTCGGCAGAGTGTAGTAAGTCAAGCATTTTGCAAGCAACAGTTAGCTTGATAAATTTTTGCAAAGTCCGCTCATTGTAGGACTTTCAGCGGCAGGAAGCAGGTTGATTTGATACAAAATAATCAATTATAACCGCTATGTTATAAACATTCTCTGCCCATTTGCTTAACTGCATAAACTCTTTGTTTGAAATATTGTATCCTGCATCTCACATAATCCCCTCCTAATATCAAGAAACACAATACATGAAAGGAATTAGAAAAGCAAAAAGAAGGAAAGATTTTACAAAAGGACATATTTATAATAAATTTAATATAATCAACATTGGAGCGGTGTTGTAATGATAAAAGGTTATTTAAAAAAAATTTTAAACAATAAATATGTTGATTACTTTTTTATATTTTTGATTATATTTAATATAATTTGTTTAGGTTTTGAAACAGATAAAACAATATATTTATCTTATAAAACATTCTTTTTAAAAGTTGAATTTATATCGGTTATCATATTTACAATCGAATATATAATGCGTTTATTTACTCTTAATAAACTAAAAAATATGTTTCAGCCCCTTATGATAATTGATTTACTTGCAATATTGCCGTTTTATTTACCTTTATTAAGGTTAGATTTAAGAATTTTAAGGATTTTTAGATTATTTAGAATATTGAGGATTTTCAAACTTGCAAGATATTTTGAAGCCCTGCAAATGATAGGAAAAGTTATATATAAGAAAAGGACAGAGTTAATAAGCATTTTTGGAGTGCTATTATTCTTGATATTTTTAAGTTCATTTTTTATGTTTTATGCTGAAGCAGAAGCACAACCAGACGCATTTCATAATATTTTAGATACTTTTTGGTGGTCAATCGTAACATTTACAACTGTTGGGTATGGAGATGTTTATCCTATTACACCTATTGGAAAATTATTATCTGCAACTATTGTTTTAATTGGTATTATGCTTTTTGCACTTCCGACAAGTATTTTAACGGCAGAATTTTTAAAAGAATTTCAAGAAAAGGATAAATAATGAGTAATTTTTTTAATGTTATAAAAGGATTAGTTTTTGGAACAAATCAGAATAATATACAAGAAAATCAAGTAATAGAAAATTATAACGAAGCTGAAACACATGGGATTTGTACAAGATGTCATAAAACGGCAAAAATAAAAAAGTATGGATTATGTGAAGAATGTTTTATTGCTCGTAAAGAACTTCTAAACGCTGCAAATCCTGAAATATATAATCAAGATACATATATAGGAATAAATCAAAATTTAGATAGATTATTACAGTATAATTTTAATAAAATTGATATTGAAAATGCTGAAATTGTTGAACATTTAAGCGGTATAGAAAAAGCTTTTTTGCTATATTGTGATTTTAAATCTGTTGATGATTTTAAAATTGCTATGTATTGGTTCTATCAACATTTTATAGATTGCAATTACTTAATATCTAAATTTGTCAAAAACGGATATTTAGAAATTAAATATAGTACGGTTTTTTCAAAATTAACATCAGATATTTTAAAAGAAGCACTAAAACAAGCAAATCTAAAAGTTAGCGGAACAAAATCAGAGTTAGCAAAACGGATTGAAGAAAATTTTACGGAAGAACAAAAAAGTGAATTAGCGAAAAATCAGGGTAAAAAATTTGTTGTAACTGATAAAGGATTTCAAGAAATAGGAAAATATAAACCTATAATAGCCAATGATGTTGATTTTGAGAATAATTGCTATTCTTTGATTTTAGAAAATAAATTAGACGAAGCATATCAAATGATGTGTAAATATGAACAAAATAAACTTGTATCCAGAGGTTTAAACTGTGATTGGAATAATCCGCCTGAAAAGAAGTTCAGAATAAATCTTGAAAAAGAATTGCCGTTTAAATTGCCAAATTGTATGAAACTGTATGAAAAAGATGTTAAAGCAACGGCAATATATACAAATATTATGGGGTCAAATCCAAGAAATGCCGTACCGTTTTTCTGTCAAAGGGTAAGTGCTAATATTGATAGAAAAATATTAGAAAAAGCATTTATATTCTTATGTTTATATGAAAGCGGAGCATTAAATCTTAATTATTCTGATATTGAAAATCTTGAACAAGAGCAAAAAAGAATAAAAAATACACCAGCAGATGTTTTTAAAAATCTATCAATAGATGATTTTATAAAGGCAGTAAACAAAAAATTTATTGATAGCGGTTTGAATATTGACACTCTCAAATATGACGTTTTAAAAGACGGAACATATAATTTTACTTATAACGATTATCAAATCGGCAGAATAAAAATAGGCAAAAGAAGTTCTAAAATGCAGATTGTAACGAAAGATTTACCGATATGGCTTGAAAATCTTACTATGGATGAATACACTAACAATATTGACAAATGGGTAGAATATACAAAAGAACTAATTTAATAAGCTATTATAAATCAACACCTTGCATTTGAATAATTTAAACTAATATTTATTTAATATTATTTCAAATAATCATAATGAGAATTTCGGGTTCGTTTTCCTCCTTCACTCTAAATAGATACTCAAAATAGGTGTTATAAATTATCAACCTGCATGCGAATGTACAATAATTCTTTATCTTTTATCGTTTCACAAAACTTTACTTTTATTGTTTTTAATAATATACTAAGACAAATAGCAGTTTCATAGAATAAGAAGAAGGGTATTATGAAAAAGATTATAGCATTAGTATTAGTTTTAATTATAAATTTCTTTATGACAAGCTCTGTATTTGCAGACATAAATGAATACAAAGACCAAGAATCTCCTGTTTTTACGACCGCAATTGAAGAAGAAACAGTTTTCTTAAGTCCAAAAAGCAAATATGTGCTTGAGTTAGAATCAGATTTGGATATTAACGAAACCAATGTTAATGATGAAATATTTTTTACTTTAGTTTCAAAAGTTCAAGCTTCTAACGGAATGTACTTGCCAGAACATACGAGATTTGCGGGCAAATTCAAAAAAATCAAAAAGAGTGAACCGCTGTTTAAAAGAGCAAGAGCTTACATTATAATTGATAAAATAATATTCCCAAATGAAAAAGTTTACACAGTAAGAATGGAACCTAAAAGCGGAAGTGATATGAAATCATCTCAATTTTTAAATACATTAAGAGCTCTTCCTGCCGGTATAGGAATCATTACTTTTTCCGCATTAAGTGTTGTTGCTGTTGCAATAGAATCAGTAACCGTTGTAGGTTTGGTTGTAGTACCACGAACCTGCAGAGGTTTTGGACTATTAATAAGCTCAATGGCAAAAGGATTAAACTATAAATTAAAAGCAGGAAATAAAATTATATTTAAATTGGATACTCCTGTCTATCTTCAAGTAAGCGATATATTATCTAAATAAACTTAATCATATTGCATAATAATCTGGAGACGGTGGGAGTGTC
>DESZ01000006.1 GCA_002361485.1 Cyanobacteria bacterium UBA3301
ACACAGATACTGATGACGACGAGCCAATCCCTGCGGATACTGATACGGACACAGATACAGACGATGATGAAGTTATTACATCAAATGAAGACGGCAGAGCTCTGTACAACCGCAAAATTGATGATAATAGCGTCGATTCAATAGACAAACGTCAGTATATGAGATTTAACATCAAAGAAAGTAATCTTCCGGTTGCAATGGAAAAAACAAATAACGGAGTTGACTCTCTGATAGATGTCTCAAGAGGCGGGGTTGCTCTTAACCACAGCGGAAATCTAAAGGTTGGCGACGTAGTTCCTGTACATCTTGTATATGGCGATTTGGACATCAAAGCGGATGTAAAAATTGTAACTGCGACAACATCAAGAGCAGGTGCTAAGTTCATCAACCTGAACCCGTCAACTGCAAACCAACTTCTGTACTTAAGCGTATTGCTTGATGAAAGAACACAAAACATAACATTCAACAAATAAACAGCTGATTGATATGAAAAAGTAAAAAGTCTTGCAAATAATTGCAAGGCTTTTTGCTTTAAAAAATATATAGGCGGATAGTTTCCTTATTTTAAATTATGTGCTAAACTATAGGTGAATGTTTAGATAAGAGGTTACTATGAATAATAAGAAAATTAAGACGATATTTTTGACACTTGCGATTTCAATCACTGCGGGAACAACAATAAATCATTATTGTTTTGCGCAAAGTTCAACTATTTCTCGACCTGCTGTTTCTCCTGCAATACAATACACACAAGTAGGGGCACTGGATGTGGTTTCGGCACCGCATAAATATATGAATAAGTACATTAAAATAAAGGGGAAATTTGACAAGTTTTCTACACTGGGGCTTGACTATCCGCCGGCAATGAGAGCTTCTGATAAATACATTTCGTTTTTAATTCAAAGGCCGGATGTTCCAAATCACAATATTCCATTATCAGAATTAAAAATTTTTCTAAAAAAAGAAATTGCAGAAAAACACATTGATTTGGATGCAGGCGACGAAATCGAATTTTGCGGACGTATATTTTCTTCAGCATTGGGAGATGCCTGGATGGATGTTGATGATTTTAAAGTGTTAACCGCAAAAAAAGAACCCAAAAAAGAAGAAAAAACTATTGAATAAAAAATTTAATATATTCGAGGAATAAAATGGAAGTAAAACAAAAGAAATATTTGACTATACACGGGCATTTTTATCAACCGCCAAGAGAAAATCCTTGGCTTGAAGCAGTAGAGCTGCAAGAAAGTGCTCTCCCTTGCCATGATTGGAATGAAAGGGTATGTATCGAATGCTATACTCCGAATTCTGTTTCAAGAATTGTTGATAGCAGAAATAATATCCTCGATATAGTAAATAATTACGCATATATGAGTTTTAACTTTGGTCCGACTTTATTATCTTGGATGGAAAATTATGCTCCGCTTACATACGAACGCATAATAAAAGCTGACATTGACAGCATTTCTGCCCATAACGGACATGGAAATGCAATTGCGCAGGTATATAATCATATAATTATGCCGTTAGCAAACCATAGAGATAAAGAAACTCAAGTCAAATGGGGAATAAGAGATTTTGAGTACAGATTTGGCAGAAAGCCCGAAGGAATGTGGTTAGCGGAAACCGCTGTAGATGATGAAACATTGGAAGTTTTAATTGATAACGGAATAAAATTCACAATACTTTCACCATACCAAGCATTAAAAATCAGGGAACAAGGAGAAAAAGACTGGCAGGACGTAAGCTGGGGGAATATTGACCCTGCACGTTCATATAAATATTTCTTAAAATCTGATTCTACAAAAAGCATCAATCTGTTCTTTTATGACGGAGCAATTTCTCGTTCCGTTGCTTTTGATGAATTATTAAAAGACGGTAATAAATTTATAAAGCGTCTAAAAGAAGGGGTATCCGAAGACAGAAATTATCCGCAATTAGTAAATATTGCAACTGACGGTGAAAGCTACGGACACCACACAAAATTCGGAGACATGGCTCTATCCTATGTATTAAAGCTAAAAGCGGAAGACGAAGGATTTATTATAACAAACTATGCGCAATATCTTGAAGAATGCGAAAGCGATTACGAAGCTGACATAAAACAAGCTTCTTCTTGGAGTTGTTTCCACGGCGTCGGCAGATGGAAAGAAGACTGCGGATGTTCGACAGGCGGACAACCGGGTTGGAATCAAAAATGGAGAAAACCATTAAGAAATGCCTTGGATTATCTCCGTGACAGATTGGCTGAATTGTTTGAAAAAGAAGGAAAACACTATTTTAGCAATGATGCTTGGGATGTCAGAAACAAGTACATTGATGTAATTCTTAACAGAAACTATAAAACAATTAAGAATTTTCAAAAAGCTAATTTTAATCCTGACTTAAGCGAAACAGACCGAGTAAGAGGGATGGAATTATTGGAAATGCAGCGTCAAACTCTTTTAATGTACACAAGCTGCGGATGGTTCTTTAATGAGTTATCAGGAATAGAAACGGTTCAAATAATGAAATATGCAGCAAGAGCAATGCAATTAGCCGCTAATTTCTCCTCGGAAAATTATGAAGAACAATTTTTAAATATTCTATCCGAAGCAAAAAGTAATATTAAAGAACTCGGTTCAGGTAAAGATATATACGAAAAATGGGTTAAACCTTCTGTTGTATCTTTAAAAGAAGTTGCTTGTTTATGGGCTGTATCTTCTCTATATCAAGAATTTGAAGAGGAAGAAGACGTATATTGTTACAGTGTAAAAAGAAATCACTACCAGATGGTAGAAAAAGGGAACTCTAATTTTATTATAGGAAATATAGAAGTAACCTCAAAAATTACACTTCAACGCTCTAATTTAATATTTGCACTGATGCAATTCCCTGATGGTGATTTTCATTGCGCAATAAAAGAATTTTCTAATAACGAAGAGTATAATGAACTCAAAAACACTCTAATCAAAACCTTTGCCCTATTCCCTCTGACCGAGATAATCAGAGCAATTGATGAAAAATTTGGCAAAGAATATTTCACATTAAAAGATATATTTATAGAGGAAAGAAAGAAAATTCTTCAAATTCTTCTAAAAGACCAATTGAAAAAATTTGCAAACAGATATGAAGAAATGTACGACCAAGGAAAAAGTTCAATATATCATATGCAAAGTTTGGGCTTGGAAGTTCCTGATGAGTTTAAGATTTCAGCAGGCTATACATTAACACACAGATATAACGATTTATTAAAGGACTCAAGCGGATTTGTTGACGAACCGGTTATTCAACAAATAATGGCAATAAATTATGAGGCTAAGCGAATAGGTATTGATATTGATAAGACAACATCAAACAAAAATTTCGGCCGTAAATTAATTACAAACCTTAATCGTCTGACAAAAAGCTTTGAATTTCAACAGGCAGAAGCGATATCCGACCTGTTTGATATTATGGAAAAATTAGAATTACAGATAGATTTAACTGAGGCGCAAAACATATATTATAATAAAATTTATCACCGTATTGGAGATATTATAGAAAACAACAAAGACGAACAAAGAGATAAAGATATTAAATTTATAAATATATTGCTGCAAATAGGAGAAAAACTCCATATTAACGTAGATTTTTACAGAATTAAATTGGACAAAATATTGAGCTTAAAAAAATAACGGTTATAAACCGTTATTTTTTTATTATAATTTCGTCGGAACGCAAAAATAAGGATTATTCTGTAATTTTGCCCATTGGATATACGCCTTATTACCCTTGATTACAGTCGTACCACCTCTTACATAAGTAATTTCCCCAGTTTTAGGATTTGTTTTAGGCTCAAATAACTGAAGTGTATATTTTTCAGGTGTTTTAGAACGACTCTTCATTGCTTCATACAAATCATCCACCTGAGCATCTGAAAAGCCGCAATCAAGTTTATACTTGCCATCTGTTGACGAAATAATTTCCTGATATTGGCAAAAACCATTACGCCAACCAATGATTTTTCTCTGAGTAGTAAACGAACTTCCGTCATAAGTTGAAGTAATCGTTTCCTCATAAGCGTCACAATCACGCATCTTTTTTATAAATTTTCTTGAAAATTTCGTATATTCCGACGCAAAAGCAGACGTCAAAAACGCTGTTGCCACAAATATAATTGAACAAACTAATAAACTCTTTTTCATTTTAATAAAGCCTCCACTTAATTTATATTATACCAGCGATAACAAATATGGGCAAAATTTTAAAATTTATATTAAAATCTCATGTTTTTGTAGGATTTAAAAATTTCAAAAAGTGCTATTATAACAATATACTCCTTAGAGACTAAGATACACATATCCCTAATCAACAGCTATACACAAAAAGTGCATAGCTTTTTTTTATTACATTCTTTCAGGAGCACTTACGGCAAGTATCCTTAAAGCATTTGCCAATACCGTTTTAAAAGCATAAACAATTGCTAACCTTGCAGATGTTAAAGACTTATCATCTGTTATAACCCTTGTAGAATTATAGAATGAATGAAATTCAGCAGCCAAATCCTGTACATAACGACAAATTGTATATACCTGTCTGTCACGAGCCGAAGTGACGATTAAATGCTTAAATTCTTCAAGCTTTAATATAATTTTTCTTGCCTCCTTTAGCGTTAATTTAACAATATCTTGATTGAAATTATTTAATAATGAGTTAAAATCGCTTTCAGACATAACAGCTTTTATTGTTTCACCACTTTGAGTATCAATTCTGTCATTCACAGCGTTTCTTATAATTGAACAAGCTCTTGCATGCGCATATTGCACATAAAACACAGGATTTTCATCAGAAGATTTTTTAGCTAATTCAATATCAAAATCCAATGTCGTATCAATATTTCTCATAGACATCCAAAATCTTGTTGCATCAACCCCGACTTCATCAACCAAATCCTCTAATGTAACCATGTTCTTGCGTTTTCCCATACGAACTTCGTTACCGTCAATTACAAGATTTACAAGCTGTCCTAATAAAACTTCTAGCTTATTCGGGTCATACCCCAAAGCCTCTAACGAAGCCTTAACTCTTGGAATATATCCGTGATGATCCGCCCCCCAAATATCAATCATTCGGTCAAAACCGCGTTCTAATTTATCTGCATGATAGGCAATATCCGCAGTTAAATATGTATTAGAACCATCGACTTTTTTAATAACTCTATCTTGATCATCTCCGTAATCTGATGACCTAAACCAAGTAGCACCGTCTTTTTCATAAATTTTACCCGATTGAGTTAATTTATCAACGTAATGTTTTACTTTACCTGAATTGTGTAATGTTAATTCGGAATAAAAATTGTCAAACTCAACGTGAAGTTTATCTAATAAATCGCGTTGTACTTTTTCCTCGTACTCTTTTGCAAAATCACAAAAAGTAGAAAGCTCAATTTTATCTATGTTTTCAAGAGTCGTATCAGGATATTTTTGCAAAAATGCTTGCGCTACAGGAATTAAATAATCTCCCGGATAGTAATTTTTTCTTTCTTCTTCGTCTGTCGGAAAATCAATATCATCACCCAATTCTTGTTTCACTCTTATTATTAATGAGCGCCCTAGTTTTTGAATTTGAGAACCAGCATCATTAATATAAAATTCCTGATAAACTTCATGCCCGTAGAATTTTAACAAATTAGCCAACGCACTTCCCATAGCGGCCCAACGACCGTGTCCTATATGGAACGGTCCTGTAGGATTTGCAGAAATGTATTCTAATATTATTTTTTCGGTTTCAACATTTTCAGGGCGTCCAAAATTTGATTTTTTATCAATGATTTCTTTGATTAAATTTATTAATAGAGTTTCGCCGGCCTTGAAATTTATAAACCCGGCAACAACAGTGTATTCATTATCTTCCTTTTCTATAAACTCTACAATAGCATTAGCAATCATAGGCGGAGCTATCTTTGCGCTGCGGGCAAGAGAAGACACATTTATTGCAAAGTCACCAAAGTCGGGGTTTTTAGGCTTTTCAACGATTAACGACCCTTTTTGATATTCGTTCATTTGTCCTAATTTATTTGCCTTGACTGCTTTTATCAAAGCTTCTTCAACTTTATTTAAAAAATAATCTCTTAACATAATCTTCCTCATATTATAAATGTATTTATATTATAAAACAAAAAGGATAAATTATTTATCGTTATGAAATTATGTCATAAAGTTTTAAAAATCATATTCCGGAACATTAAACGGTTCATTATTAGCATCTTTTTCTACAAATGCTAAATAATACTCCATAGCCATATCTTTTGCATTCTGATATATTTCATTAGGAATATATTTTTGGTGCATTTCGGTTCTTTCGCCGGAATAATTTCCTAAAATTGCAGCATATTTTTCAATATCGTCTTTATTTAACCCGCCGCCATACGCTTTTGTTTTTGCATCCGTACCTGACGGTCTGATTTCGATATATTTATCACCAAATTCCAAATATGTTCCGTCGCCGACGAATTTGACTGATTTCAAATTGTCAAAAGTCAAGCCTTCACTATTAAATTTATCATTTAAAATATTTTTTATATCATCGACACTAATAGCATTTGCACGCAAAGCTATTGCCATTGAAAGATAGAAAATATCATTTTTAGTACGCTTTTCTTCCCCTGCTGATTTATCAGCTTTTAACTTTTCTATATCAGGTTCAGATTCGTTATAATAAGCTATATCAACTCTTGTATCATATCTGCCTATTATATTATTATCAACAAATACCTGTTTTAAATAATCAGATAACGGAATGTCTTTTTGATTTGCAATAAGGGCAGAAGCTACAATAATTGCTTCCGTTGCGCTTTTTTCCCGCATAGCGATTGCCAATCTTCCGTTTTGAGATTTTATAAGTTCTTCGGTACCCATTATCATTCCGCCTGATTCTTCACCCCCGAATAACAAGCGCGGATTGACTCCGAGATTTATAGGGTTCCCAAGAACATCATCGATTATAACAGGTTCTGCCGGATTGGTTTTCAATTTCAATTCAACCTTTTTCATAATATTAGCAATTTCTTTAAACCCGACAGGAACATTTACAACCTTTACTCCGTTAGTTTTACCCCATTCATCCCAAGACAACGCTGAAGCAGTTGTTTTTATCATAAATCTTGGGTGATTATTCCATTTATTCATCATCTTTAATTGCTTTGCCCAAAAATCCATAAGCATCAAAAATGCCTGATTTGCTGTAAATACCGTCAAAATCCTGTTATCATTCAAACAAACATAATCAATTCCTAATTCTTTTAAAAACGGTATTCTGTCAGAACTTTCAATCTGAGTAACAGTAAGCCTGTCATGGTCAGGATCAGTAATCAAAACCGCGGTTCCGACGGGATATTCTTTTAAACGGTCACCGTAATTCATTGTTTCAATTACAGGGAAATATTTTGTTCCGTCCGCTTTTTTTGCAAGAACTGTCGCATCAACCGAATAATCATAAAATGCTTTTTCACCTTTTGGAGTAATATCTGACTTACCTATCGAATGGAAAAACGGATCTTCTTCGGTATCAAGCCAATCAAATTTATCTGAAATTTCAAGTTTATCTAATACCCTTGAAAGAGTTCTGTACGCGGAACCGCCAACACTCTCTATTATTATTTTACTGTCAAATGACTTTATTGAATTTATACTTACATCTTGCGCAACGCCTGATTTTAAATATTCGACATATAAATCTACACCGTCATTTATTCTTGACATTGCTTCTTCATTTATCAACGGATTGTCACTTGCAGAAATTCTTATTTCATAACTGCCGTTTTTATTTACGTAATCAAAAATTTCTTGAATTTTATTTACAAATTCCATGGATTCTTCGGGCAAATATTGGCTGCCCTGACAGTTCAAATCTTTCGTGGCATTTTTGACAGAAATACCATGACTTGAAGTTATATATTCTCCGCCAAGCAAATCCAATTTAAACGCCAAAAATGAGGCTAGCCATATCGGAATAGTTTTTCTGCCTTCAGGAACAAGAGTTTCAATACCTTGTGCAGCCTGAATTCTTGCAATAGCATCCAAAAATAATTTGGAATTATAGCGAACTTCGCAGCCTGCAACTTTTACTATCCTCTTATTTGGATATTTTTCTTTTGCAACAAGAGCTTTCGCTAAAGTTGCAAGAACAATTCCTACCAAATTTATCGGGAATCTTGTGTCTTGAGGTTGTAATATATTTTGCGGACCTCTTATCCCTGCGGTCGAAACTTTGGCTTCTTTAGCGTAATTCTCAAACCATTCCTCAAGATTTAAGCCAAGAGGGTTATTATTCGAATCATACGGCTTTAAATACTCTTTCTTTAATAAAAAAGTAAATTCACCCTTATTGGAAAAAACCATTAAATTTAAGTTCTTTATATAATCTGGTGTTTTATCATAAACACTTTTAAATAATTCGTTTTCTAACATATTTTGCGATTTTTTCAATTCTAACATAA
This sequence comes from Cyanobacteria bacterium UBA3301, assembly GCA_002361485.1. Lineage (GTDB taxonomy): Bacteria > Cyanobacteriota > Vampirovibrionia > Gastranaerophilales > Gastranaerophilaceae > Zag111. Next base: position 8,459 of record DESZ01000006.1, read on the forward strand.
TCCCCGTCTCCTTAAGAACAATATACAATAAAAAATAATAAAAGGTAGCAACTTAATCATTTTTAATGTATAATGGCTTTATTGATTAGGAGAGAAAATGTCAAAGAAGAAAGAATATTCAAAAAAGCAAGCATCTCAATTCAATTGGTTTCGCACAATGTGGCAAATAATTGTTTGTAAAGGCTTGTATATGCTACGACTAAAACTTGTATACAGAATAGAAATTTACGGGAAAGAAAACATTCCGAAAGATAACAGATACATTGTTTGTCCAAACCACTTATCCACATTGGATCCGCCGATGATAGCGGCAATTATGCCACGGAGTGTAGCTTTTATGGCAAAAAAAGAACTGTTTAACATTCCGCTATTAAGATGGTGGCTTGATTGGCTAGGCGCGTTCGCGGTAGATAGAGAGAGCTTGGGACCTTCTACTGTTAAAACGGTTGAAGAAATCAAGAACAGCAACTGGGTTCTTGGCATATTTCCGCAGGGCACTCGAGGAGTTCCCGGCGAAATAAAAGGCGTAACAAAAGGTTTTGCAGGTTTGGCAAGACTTACCAAATGTGATATTTTACCTGTTGGCATTGTTGGTTCGCACGAGGCAAAAAGAATTCCGTTTTCAGGAAAAATAATAATAAAAATAGGTAAAGTAATTCCATATGACAGAGATACAGAAAAAGTAAAAAATGAATGGATAGAACAAATTCAACAACTAACAGGTTTTAAATACATAGATACCCCCTTGGAAGTCAAGAATGGAGGTAACTTATAAATGAAAGAAAAAAGAAATTTTAACAGAAGATATTCTAAAGAATATAATTGGTTTAGAACTGCTTTTTATATGAGTTTTCTTTTTACTGTCGTTTATGGAATATATAATATTTTTTACGACTATAAAATAATTGGCAGAGAAAATTTACCGTCTAAAACTGCAAAAAGAGGGAAATACATATATGCGGCAAATCATGTTTCTCAATTCGACCCACCGATGGTTGTAATGGCTACACATTGTCCAATTGCATTTATGGCAAAAAAAGAATTATTTGAAGATGATTGTAAAATAAATTGGCTTGTTAAAAGATTAGGAGCTTTTGCCGTTGACCGCACAAAGCCTGAAATCGCCACATTTAAAACCGTAAAAGACATCTTAAAAACCTCTTGGTCATTAGGAATTTTCCCGCAAGGCGGAACAAGACCTTACGGCAAATTAGAGGGTATCAAAAAAGGATTTGCGGAAATTGCAAAATTCGCGAAAGCAGATATTGTGCCTGTTGCAATAGCAGAATGGACAGGATATTTGAAATTGTGGCCATTTAAAAGGCAACACGTTGTAATAAAAATAGGCAAACCTATTTCATACAAACTTACAGACGAAGAAATCATGTATCAATGGGCACAACAAATATCCGAAATGGCAGAATATGAAAACTGCGTTCCAAAACCTGAAGTAAAAGTTCAAGAACCGATAGAAGTATAAAATATAATATAATAACATAAAAAGAACCCGAATTTCTCGGGCTCTTTTTATGTTATTTAAAGAAAGGAATTATTTATTTCTGTGTTATATTTGATTTAATTTTTCAAGAGCTGCATTTGCTGCTTGAACAACCCCTGCATCCTGATCGTTTTTAGCAACGGTAAATAACGTTGTTAAATCTTTTTTGTATTCAGGATTTTGGATATAGCTTAAAGCTTCAATAGCTGACGCTCTAACCATCGGATTCGGGTTATCCTTTAATTGGTCAACTACTGTAATTGCTTCAGGCAATTCTGTTAAAGGCACTGTGTTGTTTGATAATTTAGCTACCTCATCAGCATACAATTTATCCATTATAGCAATTGTGAACAAAGCATAGCTTTTATTTCTTTCTGCTAATTCTTTCGGAGCCATTGTATTAGCTAATTTATTTTCTTCATCAGTAACCTGTTTGTTTTCCATTATTTTTTGTCTTGCATCAATTTGAGCTTGACTTGGACCTTCCAAATTTGAAGAATCATATTTTACAATATTATTTAAAGCTTCAAAAACTTTAGTATCAACCAATTCTGTAGCTTTATCCGGATTTTCCTTTACCATATTAGCTATTTCTTCCATTGCAGAAGCCTGTCCTTCAAAATCAGGGTTAGCTAATCTTGCAATAAATGCGTTCAAGTCAACTTGCGGCTGAGGAGTAACCGGAGGTACTACTTCAGGAGCATTTGAAACCTGAGGTTGAGGCACCTGCGGTGCATTATCTACAATCTGTGGTTGAGCCGGAGCATTATTATTTTGTTGCTGTATAACCTGTGGTACTTGTTGAGGTTGTACAACATAAGGTTGGACCGGCGGCATTTGTTGTTGCGGCACGGTCGTTAAACTGGGAAATTGTTGTACCGGATAGCAAACTTGTTGAGCCGGATCTGCTTGAGGATAATTATAAACAGGAGCCTGAGGATAATTATACATCGGCGCAGTCACCGGAGCATATTGTGGTTGCGGGGCAATAGCAGGAGCCATGCTCGGGGTACCCATTGAAGGGTTTAAAATATCAATTTTAACCGCATTATAGCTTGGCTGCGGAGCTGCAGCATAGTGAGGCTGCATAACAGGGCTAACTTGCGGCACACATGGAACTTGATTCATAAATAATTCTTCCTTTCCTACATATAAAAATTTGAGTCTATTACCATTCTACCCATAAAAAGCTAATGAAGGAAAAATATTGCTAAAAATATATACTATTTTAATAAAAGTTTACATTATATGCCCAAAACTCAATAATATTCGGAATAAAGTATATAAATTTATAGAGATATACTCTTTACAATACGACCATATTGAATTTTTATGCTAATATATAAGCATAAGCGTTAGGGATTATGAGCATAATTGAGGGCAGTAATGAATATTGATAAAACAAAGAAAAATTCCATCAGAAAAGCTTTTGGCAGAACTCTTGCCGAACTTGGCGGATATAACCCGAACATTGTTGTCTTGGATGCCGATTTAGCATGCTCAACACAAACAAAAATGTTTAAAGACAAATATCCTGACAGGTTTTTTAACTGCGGAATTGCAGAACAAGATATGATCGCAACCGCAGCCGGACTGGCCTCGGAAGGTAAAATACCATTTGCCGCCAGTTTTGCTATGTTTGCTACAGGAAGAACATATGACCAAATAAGGAACTCTGTTTGTTATCCCGGATTGAACGTAAAAATAGTAGGTACACACGGCGGGGTTACTGTAGGCGAAGACGGTGCAACTCATCAAGCTCTGGAAGATATCGCTATTATGCGTGAAATTCCGCACATGACCGTAATGGTTCCTGCTGATTGCAGAGAATGCGAAGAAATAATTAAATATGCAGCTTTACACGACGGACCGATGTATATAAGAATTTCGCGTTGTAATGTTGTTGATATATTTGATGAAAAATATCATTTTAATATTCACAAGGCTGTTGTCGTTGAAGAAGGTACAGACATTGCTCTGTTTACAAACGGAGAAACTTTGGCAGAAGCCATATTAGCATCTCAAGAGTTAAAGAAAGAAGGAATTTCCGTAAAAGTTGTAAATGTTCCTGTGATAAAACCGCTTGATGTAACAACAGTTATTGATTGCGCGAAAACATGTAAATTTATTATTACTGTAGAAAATCATTCTACAATTGGCGGATTGGGTTCTGCTGTTTGTGAAGTTGTATGTAACAGGTATCCTACAAAAGTATATAGAATCGGAATACACGACGAGTACGGACAAAGCGGGAAATCAGATGAACTCGTTAAATATTACGGATTGGATTCACAAGCACTTGTAAAAAGAATAAGAACAATGTATATGAAGGAAGTCGGTACAAAATAATGATAAAACTTAGAAATGTAACAAAAAAATATCCAAATGATCATTATGCGTTAAAAAATGTAAGTCTTGAGATAAATTCGGGAGAATTTGTATTTCTTGTAGGTGCATCAGGCGCCGGAAAATCTACACTCATGAAGCTTTTATACGGAGAAGAAAAACCGACAACAGGTTATGTTTCAATTGGCGGAATAAATATTGCCAATATTAGAAACGACAAAATACCTAATTTGAGAAGATGTATGGGTATAGTTTTTCAAGATTATAAACTGCTTCAAAACCAAACAGTATTTGATAATGTGGCTTATGTAATTCGCACATTAGGTATAAGCAGCAAAGAAATTAATGCAAGAGTTCAGGGTGCATTAAAAATTGTCGGATTATATGACAAAAGACACGCAACACCTGCGGAATTATCCGGAGGTGAGCAGCAAAGAGTTGGAATAGCAAGAGCTATTGTAAACGGCCCGCCGCTTTTAATTGCGGATGAACCGACAGGGAATTTAGACCCGCAAAATTCAATGGAAATTATGCAAATTCTTGATCAAATTAATCAACGCGGAATTACTGTTATCGTATCCACTCACGATCAAAATTTGGTGGATTATTTCCGCAAAAGAGTAATTAAACTGGACAACGGAGAAAAAATAAAAGATACACAAGCAGGTACTTATGAATAATCTAAAATCAAATGTAAAAAAACATATACCAAAAGATTGGCTTTGCGAATTAAGAATTCTATATCGGCTCGGAATTCAAACCTGTAATGATATTAAACGAACAGGCTGGGTCAATATCGTTATAATTACCACAATGGCTGCAATTTTAATGATATTTGCGGCATGCTTCCGAACAGCGCTATCAATCTCGTCATTTTCAAAAGAACTTGGCAGCGCTTTAGAAATTTCCGTTTATTTAAAAAGCGGAATTAATCCTGCTGATGTCAAAACAGAGGTTTCTAAAATGGAACATGTTCAGGCTATAAAAATTATACCAAAGGCTGATTCATGGCAGAAATTAAAGAATGAAATAAGCCTGCCTAATATTGACAACCCGCTACCGGACACATTGCATGTAAAAGTCGATGATCCTGAGAATCTGCAAACTGTATATGATGAGATAAAAAAAGTTAAATCGGTAGAAGATATGAGCTACCCGAAAGAACTTGCATCCAAAATGGAAATGGTAAACCATGTTGTAAAAACAATTACAATTGCAGTTATTCTCATTATGGCATTATTAACAGTTACTATTATTAATAATACTATTCAACTTGTTATTCAATCGAGAAAAGAAGAAATTGAAATTATGCGTTTAATGGGTGTAAGCAACTGGTATATAAGATTTCCGTTTATAATGCAAGGAGCTTTTTACGGATTTAGCGGTTCTTTATTAGCACTGTTACCGCTCGGATATATCCAAAACGCGCTGTTAAATATGCACAAATTCTTTATGATTCCTTCTCCGCCAATGGCACAAAATATCGTAATTACAGTTATGTTTGCTATGAGTATTTTGTTTGGTGCGGTAGGCAGTTTCCTATGTATAAAAAAACATCTTCAGGTATAGAATATGGCAAATAATATCTTATTATCAGGGGATAATAAAAATTTAGTTGATGAATTAAAAAAGAAATTTGTATTACTGCGCGAATACGACAAAATCAATAATTGTTCTAACAAAGATGTAAAAAAGTATTTAGCTGCTTCAACTTATGATATTTTGGTTCTTTGTATGAATCAAGATGCTTCTCAAACGCTTAAAGATATTGATTATATCAAAAAAAATTATCCTGAAATTGAAATAATTCTGTATACAGACAGACTTGAAGCAGAACTAATGCTTAATGCTTACGATAAAGGTATATATGACTTTATAACGGCTGACAGCGAAAATTATGAAATAACAATAAAATTAATTAATTGTATGCGATTAAAAGCTTTAAAATCAAGCAATACAAGAATGGAAATCTTATTGAAAAATCAAGGTATACTATCTGCAAAAAATGATTTATACCAATACCGCTACATAAAAGAAGTCTTTGATGAAATCGCGCAAAGTCCTAAAATCAGAAACGGTATTTTTATCATTCTTAAATTAGAGGATGAAATAAAAACAAAAGTTTCATCCAACAGATTAAATTTGCTTGTAAAAAAACTCATCAGAACAACAGACATTGCAGCAACAGGCAACGGAAAAATATATTTAATCCTTGAAAATACAAATATAAAAGGTGCAAAAACTGTCGTAGAAAAAATTCAAGACGGCATGGGGAAAGATTTCAAAATACATGCAGGATTATCCGAAATCGGAATACAAGATTTTGAATCAATATGCAAAAATGCATCTGATAGCCTTCAATCCGCAGAAAAAAATGATGAACTGCTTTACTGTATAACTGATAAATATAATTCACAGGAAGAATGGCTATCTGACAATGAACAGGAAATAAAACAGCCTAAACAATACAAAATATTTAATACAGCTTTTGCTAATAAATTAAAGCATGTAATAGAACCAAATTTTTATCGTTATCAAAAAGAATATGAAAGTAAAAACCCTCATATCACCATTAATCAATATTCTAATAAAGTTGAAAGCGTATTTTCACTAAAAAGCAATGAAGCTCACAGTGAGTTAGTTATTCGATATGACGGATATACAAAATTTGTTATTGAAATAATTCACAAAGGTCTGGACACTTGTGAAAATTCAAAAGATTTCTTGCCAATAAACAAGTTGACGGATAAAGAATTACAAAAGTTATTAAAAAAATTAAAACAGGAGTTTGAGAACAAACATGCTTGATACAAACAATAGTATATTAGTAATAATTGATATTCAGGAGAAATTAGTAAAGGCAGCTTCTAACGGAGAAAAAACAATTATTAATACTTCAAAAATATCACAAGCAGCACAGATATTATCTATTCCTGTAATTATAACGGAGCAATACCCAAAAGGACTGGGAGCAACTGTTGAAAGCATAACCGGAAGCGATGCTTTTATCATGGAAAAGTCATCATTTTCGGCCTTTAAAGAACCCGAATTTGAACAAAAAATCAATAGTTTAAACCGAAAGCAAGTGATTTTATGCGGTATAGAAGCTCATATATGTGTATTGCAGACAGCCATTGATTTATACAAAAACGGATACGAAGTATATGTATTAAAAGATTGCGTATCATCCCGAAGTGAAGAAGAACAAAACAGCGGACTGGAGCTGTTAAAACAGTATGGCATAAAGGTTATAACCGTTGAAATTGCATTGTTCCAATGGCTAAAATCTTCAAAACACCCTCAATTTAAAGATATTCAAAAACTAATAATTTAATTTTATATTTATATACATATATATATTATATAAATATTAAGTATTGTAAATTTTATCAAAAAATACTGCAGTTTTTTCTCAAAAAAACCGTTTATTTATTTATGAAAGTATTTTTATATTTGTAGCGTAATAGTACAAAGAGAGGTAATGAGATGAGAAAAAAATGCTTAATTACATTAGCAGCAATCGCAGTTTTGACTGCGCAGTGTGTGCATGCTACAACAATTACCGGAGCTACGGTAAACGGCACGACATACACAATCAATCCTGAAAAGGCAAGTCAAAACGTTGCCTACAGGAAGTACACAGACTTTAGTTTGGATCAAGGGCATGTCGCAAATCTGAACTTTAACGGCAGAGAAGCATTCATTAACCTTGTAGACAAGCAGGTCAATATCGGCGGTATCTTGAATTCTGTCGATGCAAACGGCAACTTCTTCAATGGTCATGCCATTTTTATTTCACCAAACGGCATGGTTGTAGGAGATCAAGGTGTTTTAAACGTTGGACGTTTATCGGTCGCAACACCTAATGCAACAAAGTACAATTCATTAGTTTCAGATTATGCTAATGATGCGTATACTGAAATTAACAAAATTTCTAAGCTTAAACAGGACGGTAACGGACCAATTACAGTAAACGGTTACATTTATACAAATCGCGGAGCTGACTTACGCGGAAGCACAATTGCTGTTTCCGGTAAGATTGTAAACGGCGTTACAGATCAGGCTAAATTGACTACTAAGGCTGCTGCTGACGATTTATTTGCAACCTTGGTAAACGCTGAAGGCATTCCTGCAAAAACTACTACGATAACAGACGGTAATGCATTATTGATAAAATCATTCAGCGGAGACGGTATAGACATTTCAGGTTCTGTTATAAATCTTGATAAGAATCATGATTTGGCTATCACCAATAAAGCCGGTGCAGGTATGAATGTATCAGGAACAGTAGCAGGTCAAAATGCAACGGTTTTATTGAACAATGAAAAAGGTGCTCAGACTATTTCCGGTAAAGTTTACTCACCTACAAAAGTAGCTATTTCAAACAGAGGTACAGGAGCTTTAAAATTTGAAGCAGGTTCAAAAGCTCAAGCAAATGAAGTTCACATTGTAAACTCAAACGGCTCAGGTCTAACATTTAACGGTACAGCTCAAGGAAAGAATGCAACATACTTGTATAACAAAAAAGGTGCTTTAGCTATCGGCGGTAATGTCGGCTCTACTGCAGGCAAGACATCAATTTACAATTATGGCACAACATTGACAAATACAGGTACTATTGCTAACACAGGCGGTAACTTGATTGTTCGTAACGAAGGTACAGGCAACATGGAACTTGGCGGAACAGTACAGAACAACAATGTTACAGCTATTTCCAACACTAATGCCGGCGACTTGAATGTAACAGCTAAAATTACAAATACAGGCAATTTAGGTATTGTAAACAGAGCATCTGCAGGCGGATTAACTGTTGCACAAAATGCAGTAATTAAAAACAATAATGGAGATACAAAAGTTGTTAATCACGGAGCTGCAGGAGAAACTATTAACGGCACAATAACAGGCAACGGCGCTACTTATGTTTATAATAAAGGCGGTAAATTAGCTGTTAACGGTACTGTTACTAATAATGGTTCTAACTTGTACGTATTTAATAAAGGTAATTCAACCGGTTTAAATATCGGGGATGAAGCGGTAATCGCAACTGCAGGCGGAAGCTTGTCTATTAAGAATAACGGTAAAGCAACAGGTAACGACGGTTTAACTATCGGTAATGCAACAATCAGAAATAACGGTACCGGTGAAACTGCTATTAATAATTATACAAGCGGTAATTTATCAACTAACGGTAACATCATAGTAAACGGCAAACTTGGCATCATCAACCGTGAAAAGGGCGGTCAGATGGATGTATTCTCAGAAATTGTTAATACAAGCACAGCATCCAAAGAATTGAGAACTCCTGTTACTAATATTAAACAAAACGGAACAGGCGCAATGAATGTCGGCGGCAAATTAACAAACGCTGGAACGGCACATGTTGTTGCTAACAAAGGTAAGCTAACATTAAGCCAAAAAGTTAATAATGCGGCTCCATACTATGCCGTTGCAAGAAAAAATGCAACAGGTTTGGAAACTACAGCAGAATTTAGCGCAACAGGAACTGACCAAGTTTTGATTAAAAACATCTCAGGTGCAAACGGTTTGACACACAACGGCACAATCAACATTACAAACGGTCAAGCTGCTGTTGTAAGCCATCAAGGTGACTTGAACATTAACGGCACGGTTAAATCTACAGGCGGCAGAGCAAGAGTTCGAAATGCCGGTGCTGGCGTTAACTTGAATACAGGTTCATTATTACAAAGTGATACTGAAACTAAAGTTATTAACGTCGGAACAAAAGCGGCAAAAATGAATGGAACTGTTAAAGCTCCAAGCTCACAAACATTTCCTGTATTACATGAAAAATTAGCTGAATAATATACAGGTAACTTCTAAAAAGACGAACTTTTTAACAAAAGTTCGTCTTTTTTTTGCGAAATAGTACCATTGTCTAATACCCAACAGGACTTCAGTAAGTAATATTAAGATATTGAATAAATTATCAGTGGAGGATTTTTATAAGAATGTATAAGACAATAGAAGATAAGCTTTTATCTGAAAGGGAAATTCAAGTGTTATATTGCCTAAAAGAGGGCTTATCCAATCCTGAAATAGCAGAAAGATTATGCATTACAATATCAACAGTAAAAGCTCATATATCATCTTTACTATTTAAATTTAACGCAAAAAACAGAATGGAAGCGCTTCTTATGGCTTTTGGGATAAAAGAAACTCCAAATAAACTCATTAAAGAACAATTACAAAGTATTAACCTAAAACAAAACTAATACCTAATATATCATTGAGTCAAAATATTACTATACCAAATTTTAAAAATCAGATATTGCATGAATATCTGAGCAATTATTTTATTTGGCGGTGGTCTGGGCTTCTTACTAACCCCACATTAGACGGCTTTCGCGTCGGCTCTTATGTCCTGCTGACAGCTTGACTATTTCGCCGACGGCTTCAGCCTTTGCTCGGTTTGCGCCGAACCAAAATAACGTCGGTTCTCCCCACTTGACCACCTTCAAAAAAAAATCAGATATTGCATGAATATCTGAACAATTATTTTATTTGCCGGTGGTCGGGGTCGAACCGACACGGGGCGTGAACCCCACCAGATTTTGAGTCTGGCACGTCTACCAATTCCATCACACCGGCTTATGGCTTAACGTACAAATATCTTACCAAATAAATATTATTTTTCAATACCAAATTCTAATTATTATTATTAAACATTCCTTCGACGGATAAAAATATTTTTAAAATATTGCATATAAAATGTATGAACAAATTTATATATTTTATAATTCTTTCTTTAATCAATATTACACCAACACTTGCTACCACATTTACAGGCGAAGTCACCAAAGTTGATCAGGCGCAGAGCAATCGAATTATCAACGCACAAACCAAACAAGGTGTTGAATTTGCAAAAATATCAATACCACAGAAAAAGTTCCGAACATACACAGATGCCAATGGCAATTTTGAACTTCCCAAAATTTGGATAAACGAACCTACCTTATTAAAAGTTGAAAAGGAAGGATACAGACCATTTTCATTAACAATAAATAATGTGCAAAGCCTTAATTCGCCACTCCAAATCGAAATTGCACAATCTGAACCATTTGATATCGTTTTAGACAGCGAAATTCTGCACCTTGGCGATAATAGTTTTTCAAAAAATTCTGCAAACGCTTCTGAATTTAAAATAAAATCAATGGGACCGTACTATTCAAAAGATTTTATTATGACAGATAATGCAAAGCAAAGTACAAACTATATTATTATAGGGTCAATTGTAGGTTTGGACACAAAACTCGCGCACCAAATGGGACAAAACAGAATTAAATCAGGAATATACTCCAGTCCCGCTGAAGTTTTCTTTAACGGTTCAAAAATTGGGGAAATAAAAATTAATGGCGACGGGCAAAGAATAAAAATTCCATCCTCACTAATTAAAGCCGACTCAAAAAATCAAGTTACAATTAAAACAGGACAAAATATCGTTAATTTTGACAAAATCGATTATGACGATATTGAAATGACAAACATTTCTATCCTAAGCGAATAAAAAAATTGCCCAAGAGAACCTCTTGAGCAATTTTTTTAATGTTATATTTATTAATCATCTTTCAGAAAAGATTCATAATTTCTTGCCAATAAGTGCGAACGAACCTGATTAATTAAATCAAGCGCAACACCAACCATAATGATTAATGATGTAGCACCTATACCTTGCAAAGTTTCAATATGCGTTACATAACTTCCGAAAGACGGAACCAATGCAACAATACCTAAGCCGATTGCTCCAATGAATGTTGTCTTTGTTAATATTTTATCCAAAGCTTCAGCTGTCGGTCTGCCGGGTTTTATACCAGGGATTGATGACCCGTATTTCTTTAAGTTATCCGCAATATCTTTTGGCTGCATATTTGGCATAATAGATGCGTAGAAGAATGTTAACGCAATAATTAATGCTATATACAGCAAATAATACGTAATACCGTTCGGACTCAAATAATTATTTAAAGTCATTATAAAATGTTTCATTGACGCCGATTTAAAATTAGCTTGCCCTACCATTGCCAAAATAGTTGATGGGAACAATAATATTGCAATAGCAAAGATAATCGGCATAACGCCTCCCGGATTAAGCTTAAACGGAATGAAAGAATTCATACCGCCATATACTTTATTACCAATTTGGCGTTTCGGATTAACAATTATAACCTTTCTGACGGCTTCCTGCATAATAACAATAAGGATTGTGGCAAGGAAAAATATAGTAAGCAAAAGCAATAACCCCATTTGCATTTGAGGGCTGGCTTTAACAAGCTGATATGTCCTTGATGTATAAACGGGTATTCCGGATAAAATACCACAGAAGATTATCAAAGAACCGCCATTTCCTATTCCGTTTTCCGTAATCAATTCAGATATCCACATAACAAGGACTGCGCCTGCTGTTAATATACATATCGAATTGATATAAAAGGCAGTTGAACTTACTCCTGGCATTATTGCTCCCGGCAAATGATGTAAGAACAACATGAAAATAAAGCCTTGAAATATCGCCAATACAACAGTAAACAACCGAGTATACTGCGATAATTTTCTTCTCCCTTCTTCACCTTCTTCTTTCTGAAGTTTTTCCAATGCAGGAATAACAACAGAGACTAACTGAATAATAATTGATGAAGTAATGAACGGTCCGATACCCAAAGCAAGAATAGATACCTTACCCAAAGCGCCCCCTGTAAATAAATCAAGGAACCCTATGATATTGTTACCGCTTGCAATATTAGCAAAGATTTGGTTATTTATACCATATAAAGGCATTTGTACCCCGAATCTCCATACTGCAATCATCAGAAATGTAAAAAGAATTTTCTTTTTTAACCCTGATGCATTCAACATCGACATTACCTGTTCTGTTGAAGGTGCTCTTAGCTGTTGTGCCATTATACTATTTCTACCTTTCCGCCTGCGGCTTCAATTTTTTCTTTTGCTGATGGAGTTACATAAGATGCTTTTACGGTAACTTTTGATTTTAATTCGCCGTTACCCAAAACTCTTAACCCAACGCAAGATGGATGAATTGTCATTTTTTCTTTTAATGTTTCCATTGAAATTTCTTTTAATTTCAACGCATCAATTCTTCCGACATTTAATTGTGCATATTCAACGTGAGAATATACTTGGAAGCCTTTCAATTTAGGCAATCTTCTGTATGCAGGCATTTGTCCGCCTTCAAAACCTCTTTTTGAAGAGTTTCCGGATCTTTGTCCTTCGCCGTTGTGACCGCGGCAAGAAGTTTTACCGTGTCCTGAAGAACGGCCTCTGCCTACTCTTTTTGATTTAGATGTAGAACCTTCTGCAGGTCTTAAATCTTCTAATGTTATATTTGACATTTTTTCCTTCTTTCTTTGACTTTATAATATTATGTTACGTCTGGCAACTATTTTACAATCTCTAAAAGGTGAGATACTTTGTTTACCATACCTAAAATTGTAGGAGTTGAAGCGTGTTCAACAACCTGATCTTTTTTTGTTAAGCCCAAGCCTTTTACAACTCTGCGTTGTTTTTCGGATGAACCTATTAAACTTTTTACAAGTTTAATTTGTATTTTATCTGCTGATTTTTTTGCCATTTTTCTATTCCTTCTATTAATTAACTTAGTTCAAAAATTCTGCCATTGACAGACCGCGTTTTTTAGCCATATCACCAAAAGTTGACAATGATTTCAAAGCTTCTAACGTAGCGTTTGCAGCGTTTAAAGGAGCCTTTGAGCCTAATGATTTAGCCAAAATATTTTCAATACCTGCCAGTTCCAATACTGAACGAACAGCACCGCCGGCAATAATACCTGTACCTTGAGAAGCAGGTCTTAACATTACGCAGCCTGCGCCTGATTTTGCTTGAACAGGGTGAGGTATTGTTGTTTTGAATATAGGAACCGTAATAACGTTCTTTCTTCCGTCAGCAATAGCCTTTTGAATAGCTATGATAACTTCGGATGCTTTTGCACAACCTACACCAACTTGACCTTTTTTGTTTCCGACGATAACAATAGCTCTGAATGATAATTTCTTACCACCTTTAACAACTTTTGTTACACGGCTGATTTGAACAACATTTTCACTCCATTCGGATTGAGGTTTTTCTTCTGTTGTTTCAATTTTTTGTTTTCTTGAACGACCGCGTCTTTTTGCAGGTTTTGCATCTTGTTCAGTTGCACCTGCAGCTTCAACAGCTTCAGCGCTAACTTCTGCTGTTGTTTCGTTTTCTGTTGAAGTTGTTTCTTCCGATTTAACTTCTTCAACATTTAATTCTTCATTGTTTTCCATTGATTTTTACCTTTCTTAAGTGTAATACTTTTACAATTTACTTATGAGAGATTCTCATATATTCTTCAATACGACAAAAATAAGCTGTATTCGGGTATTCCCGCCGAGCCTTTTGTAAAACGTATTGGATTTTAACTTCTGACCTGATTATAGTAATACAAAGAAAAGATAAAATCAATATGTTATTAAAAATTGAGTTATCCTGCAGGGTGAAATCCAACCTACTATTTTCAAAACAATCAAGATAAATATCTGCAGTTCATAGGTGCATATAAACGTACCCTGCTTCTGGCTTCTGGCATTCAGCCCTCTTGCCTTCGCAACATCTGTGCTTCCGTAATAACAGACTACAACTTCCACACATCTAATCCTCTACGCATCTGATTTACCCCTACCCAAGCCAACGCAATATATTACGCACTACACGCAACACCGTTAACTACATTTACCCCTACCCCTGAAAGGCTTTGAATGAACGTTCTATATTTTTATCCATAGCAGCTTTGACGGAATTATATTCCGTTTGAAGTGCGTTATGTTCTGTGTCAAGCTTGCGGATTTTGTTTTCAAAGACTTTATCTTTGGCGTTAACTTCCGATAAAACTTGCGTGTATCGAGCTTCCGCCTGAGCTATTTTTGTATCGTCTTTTTGAGAAATAATATCCGTTGCGTTTGTGTAAATAATGCTTGACCATTTGAACTTATCATTACCAACTGTACGGCTTGCTCCAACTTTTTGCATTGTTACAAGTCCTTGAGATAGTGCATTATTTAGCCAATCTTTGCTTGATGCCAGTCTTGGATCGATTTCGTCGTAGTATTTGAAATGGGTTTGTTTTTCAATATCAAAGAGTTTTAGTAAATACTCGGTTTTGTCTTGTTCTTCTTGTCTGTCGTTTACAATATCCGTTGTATTTTTGTATACGCGTTCGGGTTCATCCATTCCATTCATACGATACCAGAGGTTAGTATACCACTGTGCCTTTTCAGGGTCTTTTATAACAAGCTTATCAGTATATTTTGTTACAGGTACTTGCTCATATCTATATTCTTCATACGGATTTTCCTGAGGTTCGCTTCCCATTAAATATAGTTTTTCCATATCAATCTGGAATGTATCTATCAATGGCAAATATACATCATAATAAATATCTTCTGAATAGTAATAATTATAATTAGGATCTCCGTCAAATATAGCGATTTCATGATCCCAGTCCTCAGGTTTATATTGAGGATCATGATCAAAGAAAGACTGGTCATTTTTATATCTGGTTATCCACCAATCCGACAAAAGATAAAATATATCAATAGCCTTTTGCTGTAATGTCTTTAATTTTACTTCTCCATCTTCGGTTACATAATAATTACTGATTAATTTATGAAACTTGTCCGCGTTATTAAGAACTTTATCTCCATCTGCATTATATAAATCCGGATTCACAGACTCATGGGTAAAGTAATAATCGCCGACAAAATTTTCAAGATATTCGTTTCCGGACAGAAATCCATCTATACCATAATAATCTTCTATATCATGTGCCATGACTGTATATTGGCCCTCGTACTCTTTCGGTTGATACCCGTTTTGTAATGCATCTGACACTATTTGCATTTTATCAGTTGTTCCCGGATCGTTAGCGGGCCAAATATGTGAGCCATAAACCCAACTCCAAGGTGAGTCATTCTTGAATGCATCTGAATCTGTATTATCTTCTTCCGCAAAGTATACTCTGCCATTATCTGAAGTTGTAAAAGGTCCATTGTTAAATTGATGATCTCCAGGACCTTCATAGTTTTCATTCTTTAAGAATATTAATACGGAAGCTAATACATGCAAATAGCAGTCTGAATAGTCTTTACCAGCACCATTATGCGCCTCTTCAAAACATTTATGAGATCCACTTTTAAATATCTGTGACAATTCATCAGTATTTAATTCCAACGGTCCTGTCGGCTGTTCCGGAGCAACCCAATTGTCATAGTCTTTGTTACGAACTTTTTTGGTTTCAATGACCGTTTCACTTGTTTGGTAATTATCTAAGCAGTCATAGCGTTTGAGGAATTCGGCGAGGTTGTCTGTTTCACGGAAATTTTTTGCATCCAAAGAGGACACCAGTATATTATTAGCATTATTAACCAGAGCGTACTGGTTTTTACTCGGTTGATACTGATACAAGACAGCCGGCGTCAAGTCAGTTTTTACATTCGCTCCCGTACTGTCAAAAGCCATATACACAAATTTATCGGAATCCAAGGCATTCTGATACTGCACACGTGCGGCATCAGAAATATCAGTCAGCTTCAAACGTGCATTAGTCAAGCGCTGCGTACGGTATTCATTGTCCGTAAGCCGTGCCGTTATTGATAATAATCTTGCTTGACTTGATGATAAACCCATTGAATTTCCTTTGTTTTATACACTATATATATCGGCATTTTTGGGGCAAAACTTTTGGAATTGTTACAAAAGTTTACAAAGAGCGTGTTAAACGGAAAGCGAATAACAGAGGTATAGAAGAATAGATGCATAGTGGCACAGTCTGTTTCGCCTGTTTCATTCCAAAACAGTTTTTATTTTCAATCTCGTAAAATTTCTTATCCCAGACCTCCTTCCCAGCCTTCCCCTCCGACGGGGAAGGGACACAGCAATTGTTAACTTTTGTAAAACTTTTATTTTTTATTAAATTTTTAATTCAAAAAATCCGTTTATATATGTACGAGAGTATACTTTTAAGGATTTGGCATGTCATTAACAATTGATTCTACATTAGAATATTTACGAATGCGGTTGAGCATACCTGAGAGCAGGATGCTTGAATATGGCAATAAAAGTGTCAAAGAGATTATTGATGCAGAAGCTGCTATGGGGAATCAGGCTGCAATACAACTTGCTGCCGACATGTTTACCAATCCGAAACAATTGATTGAATTATTTCAACTTGCCGATCCGAATAATAAGCTTATTATTCTTCAAACAATGACATCCTCACAATTACAAAAACTCGTACCTTTATTGGAAAATAAAGATTTAGTGCAAGGATTAAGATATTTTTCAATGGATGCATTGATGGATATGCTTCAAAAAATCCCGAAAGAAGAACTCTTGAAAGTCGTATTTGAGCTGTTTTCTGAGCGGCAGGTTATAGCATTAATGCCTGAAAAAGAATTAGACAGAGTTCTTACAGGTATGGATATGGATAAAGAATTGCTATTAAAGAATTTGAAAGCAATTCCGGAAACATTTTTAGCACAAATGCTCGAAAGTGTAACCGGACAAAAAGCCGAAGGTAATCAGGCCGATTTAATAGTTCAAATCGGACAATTAGGCGATTTGGACTACAAAAACGCATTGAGAAATCTCGACGTTACACAAAAAAGAAAATTAACTTTATTAATAACTTCAACAGATAACAAGTATTATTTGAATTTTAACACAGATGCCTATACTCAAATGATTTCGCGTGAACGAGAAAAAGAAGACACAGTAAAAGCTATGAGAGTTATTAAACCGGAATACTTACACAAAATGATGGGAAACTTACCGCAAGATTTACTATCCGTAGTTATCACGCAAATTGATACCGAAAAATTTGCACAGGCTCTTATTACAAAATTCCCTGAAATGATTGCCAAATTTATCGCGGGTTAACTTATTCTGTTATTATTCAATACAGAAACAGCAAGTTTTAGCGCTTCATCAGCGAAACGTTGTTTCATTTCTTTTCGTTCAATATTAGACGGAAGTCTTACCTCTTTGACTGCGACAATTCCGTTATAATATACGGAAGTATACATTAATCCTACAGGTTTTTCTTTTGTTCCGCCTGTCGGACCTGCAATTCCTGTTGTACAAATTGCCACATCACAATTAGTCGCTTTAGCCAAGCCTTCCGCCATTGCTTGAGCACATTGTTCACTCACGGCACCGTAATTATCCAAAATATCCCAACTTACATTAAGAATTTTATTCTTTGCTTCATTCGCATAGGTTACAAAATTTAATTTTACATAATCAGAACTCCCTGAAACATCAGTCAGACGAGAGCTCAATAATCCGCCCGTACAAGATTCCGCAGTCGAAACTGTCAATTTCTTTTCTTTTAATAATAAGCCTAATTCTTCTTCTAAAAGCATAAATCTAAGTCCTAATTTTCTATTGAGGGGAAATACACGCAGATATCGCATCTATTAAACGTTTTACGGGAACCGTTGTTATCTTCTCATTTTCTATATTACGATTTGAATATGGTATAATAGCTTTTTTAAATCCAGAAGCTGCAGCTTCGTTTAAACGTTTATCGATGTTATTTACGGGATGAATTTCACCTGATAAACCAATTTCCCCGATAATAACTGTTTGAGAATCCACAACAACATCCCTTGCGCATGTCGCAATAGCGAGTGCAATCCCTAAATCCGCACTCGGCTCATCTACTTCTATTCCGCCCATTACATTTATATAAACATCCTGTTTTGATAAATTCAATCCGACACGTTTTTCAAGCACCGCAAGAATTTGCAATAGCCTGCTAAAATCCACACCGTTTGCTACCCTTCTTGGAGAAGGATAAGGAGTCGTTCCGACAAGCGCCTGCACTTCAACAAGCAACGGGCGTGTGCCTTCATTTGTAACTATAATAGCACTACCCGGGATAGATTCCTGCGAACGCTCATTTAAAAACAATTCATTGGGATTTTTTACTTCCGTTAAACCATTTGAACCCATTTCAAAAATCCCGACTTCGGAAGTATTCCCAAATCGATTTTTCATTGAACGAAGCATACGATAAGATTTGTACTTATCGCCTTCGAATGAAATAACCGTATCTACCATATGTTCTAAAACCTTCGGTCCTGCAATGTTTCCGTCTTTTGTAACATGACCTATGACAAGTATTGTTATATTTTTTGTTTTCGCAATCTGCATCAAAATATTACAACATTCTCTTATTTGCGAAACACTGCCTGAAGAACTTGTTATTGATTGTGTGTAAATAGCTTGAATACTGTCTATTATTACAAATTCAGGAGAAATTTCTCCTATTTGTGCTTTTATATTTTCAAGATTTGTTTGGGGATAAATATAGAGTTTTTCGCCGTTTACACCTAATCTGTCAGCCCTCAGTTTTAGCTGTCCTGAAGATTCTTCCGCCGTTACATACAAGACTTTTTTCCCTTGTTTTGATAGTTCACCTGAAGTTTGCAACAAAATAGTCGATTTCCCTATTCCCGGGTCACCAGCAATTAGGACAATAGAACCTTGAACTAATCCGCCGCCTAATATTCTGTCAAATTCTGATATATTCGTGCTGACGCGAATTTCCTTTCCAACTGTTATATCTGAGATTAGCGACGGTTTTATTCCGTCATTAATCAACGCAATTTTTTGAGAATTTGAGCCTTGTAATTCCTCGGTAAAGCTTCCCCACGTGCCGCATTCCGGACATTTACCCAAATAACCTGCCGTTTCATATCCGCAAGATTGACATACCCATTTTGATTTAACCTTTGCCATAAAACGATTATATTCACTAAAAATAATCAGGTCAAGCCGACTTAGATAACGATTTTTTGTTTTTCACAGATTTACTTTTTACATGAGCTTTTGAAAGCTTTGCCGCATGTGTAGTGCGTTCTTTCTGAATTATTTCAAATGCCATACGCTTTATTAAATTTATTTTATCTTCAAAAATAAACTCTTCACTAAAATCTGTACCTCTGTCATCTGTCATTATAATACCCTTATCCTCTAGCTTTTTAGCATATTTTAATTGCGATGCAAAAGCATTTTTTTCCGATTCCAAATTGTAGCGAAGATTTTGCAATATATCGATTTTATCAGTAATACTGCGCCCTTTTAATACTTTATGAATTTTTCGCTCCAAAAGTTTCATTACAATTTTTTTGTCTGACTTATATTCCATGCACTCTCTGATATACAATTCATCATCATATAGTTTAAAATACTTTGAGTTAAGCAACCCATTTTTCTCCATTTTTTGAAACCTTGAATAATATTTAGGATTGAATAAGCCGTCTGCGATATGCCTTCCTTCATGGAAAATATCTACCAAATGTTCCTGAGGGAATATGCCGTTTTTTGTTTTCAGTTCCAATGTCATCGCATAAATATCATTATTACCGTTAAATAAAAAATCATTTGCAGCATTAGAGAAATTGTCACTATTTTCTGCTACAAAAATTTTTATATTTGGCGGGACCATTTTATATATAATATTTCTTATTTTATTCAAAGATATTCCACCATCAGAAACAGATTTTAAAGTCCGATGATATAGTTTATCAGTGAATTGTTCCGCCTTTTGAGCCCGCTGACTTGCAGAACCTTTTGACAGTTCATAGGGAATTTTTATTGAGGGTAATAACCGATTAATCATAATATTATATAAATAACATAAAAATATATTTTGCTATAAGAAAAATTTCATAAAAAAAGAACTCAATATAATTATATTGAGTTCTTTTAAATTTATTTTTATGCTTATGCAGCTTTTGAACCTTTTATTTCTCTGATTAAATATTCTGCAACCCATTCAAAATCTTTGTTATCTTTTGCTGCATCTTGCAAATATTTAACAGAAACATCACCCAAGCGGATAAGCGTCATCGCAACAACACCTCTTTTAATTCCGCGAATAACCTGTAATTGATTTACCAATTCAGGAACTACTGATGTTCCCATACTTACTAATTCGTTTTCAACTTTATTTTTTGTTGTGTTATCTACATTTTCTAATTCATTTAATACTTCATTTATGTTTGACATTTTGAAATCTCCATCTGTTCTAAATTACATTCTAATTATAAATGAAATTTTTAACAAATTAAGATTTCATTACATAATCTTTATATCCTGAACATAATATTAATATTTTCTTTATATCAAAGATTATTTATATTTTCTGCGAATACCGAAATGAATACCTAAAATATAACAGCTGTAGTGTCTTGAGGTAATCGAAACAGAACATATTCTTTTATACCATGGAGTAGAATAATATTTTTTCCAATGTTTTGTTTCTTTATGAATAAAATCATTAGAGATCGAATGTGAAGTCATTGAACCGTAGTGCCAAATATTTTGTCCGATTAGTATTTTATTATTCTTACCAGCTTCTTTAGCTTTATTAAATATCCAATCATCTCCGTAATAGACTTCAAATTCAGGGGGAATTTTTACATAATTCTTTTTGTTAAACAACATAAACACACCAAAATCTTCAGTTTTATAAGGCGTTGTTTTTAATTGAATATTATTTGACAAAATTAAATCTTCGGCTTTTGGTTCTTTAATAATTTCATTATTTTCATTACGAGCGTTTGTTACATTTTTGGGAGAAATCCCTATTATCCCCGTATTATTATCAATTAGTGCCAATATTTGAGAACAAAAGTTTTGAGGAATTTTAATATCATCATTTAATAACGCGACATATTCGGTATCTGCAATTTCTGCTACATAATTCCATGCCGGATTTACATACATATTTTCCTCGGAAGCTTTAATTTCGACCTTCGGATTGTCGTAATTAAATTCTTTTTGAGAATTATTTATAACAATTATCTTTTTAATTACATTGTCGGTAACCAGAGAATCCAAAAGTTCACCTAATATCTTTGCATCTTTTAATAATGTAGGTATTCCAATTGTCAAATTATCCTTTTTATTTTTTTGTCTTGAATCTATCAAAGATTTTAAATTTAATTTTGAGATTTGATAAAAATTATGTGCATAAGCTTTAATATCTTCCTGCATATTCTGGTACTGCTCTTGCGACATATTTATACCTTTTATCAAAGCGTTATAAAAATCATCATCATCTTTATACAATATGGAATTTTTCTCACTAAAGCCGTTTATTGGAGCAAAATTATCTTTAATAATTATCGGTTTTTGAAATCCGTACACAAGTTGAAAATTTCCGCTTGTGCCTTGATGAATATAGCGAAGATGCATTTCTTCATCAATGTATGAAGTCAATATAAAATCACCTTTTTCTATTTCTTCAAACATTTTATCAAACGGTAAACGCCCCTTTATATCAAAATAAGGCACAACTTCCGGTGGTAAGTTTTCAACTTTACCTTTTCCGATTACGGTTATTTTAAAATTTGTAATGCCGTTATTAACAAGTTTTTGCACTGTTTTCACAAATAAATCAAAATTCTTTTTGCCGACAGCCAGTTCTCCTACCGTTACAAAGTTCGTTAATTCACTTTTTGGAGTAATCTTTACATCTCCAAAGTAATGCGGATTTACAACTACCGTTTTATAATCTTTTTGCTCAAAATTCAATTCCCTTAATGAAATTAAATCCTCACTCATCGCATTTGCCCAAACACGCTTTTTTATATCGTGAATTACGAAAAATAATTTTGATTTATCCACATTTTTGCTAAAATTTTCATATACTTTATCAAAGTGCGGAGCCTTGCATAATTTATCAACGGTTGTAACCAATAAGCCTTTTACATCACTTAAATCCGCTTGTTTAAAATATGCTCTTGCCTGATATTTTGACATTTTGTTATAAGAAATATTTAAATTTTCACCAATACGAGAAAACAAATTTTCTTTATAAGCATTTTTTGAAACGATTACTGAAACATGATAGCCCAAATCACAAAGGTATTTTGCAAACCCCGGTACGACTTCCGCATGACTTTTTCCGCAAGGTTCCCATATTAGAAACGTGTTATCTTTTATTATAGGCTTTTTTACAGGAAGCATTTTTTTGACAAAATCTAACATAAAATAATTATATCAAAAAAATTAAACCGTAACTTCTTTTTGAGCCTGAACATATTTTGCACAATATACCCCTGCAACTGCACCATCAGATACCGCTGTAATCACTTGACGCAAAGGAGTATTTCTTACATCCCCGACTGCATAAACTCCATCTAACGAAGTTTTCATAGTCAGATCAGTTTGGATAAAACCGCGACTATCCTGCTCTATTTGTCCTGTTATATAATTTACATTCGGTATAATTCCTATATAAGGGAATACTCCGTCAGTATTTAATTCGGAAATATCACCTGTTTTGGTATTTTTAATTAATATACTTTTTACCAAATCTTCACCCCTGATTTCTTCAGCGACAGAATCCCATACAAACTCTATTTTTTGATTGTTAAAAGCTCTTTGTTGAATAATTTTATCAGCTCGCAATTCGTCCCGTCTGTGAATGATATAAACTTTTGATGCAAAATTTGTTAAATATATTGCTTCCTCTACTGCAGAATTTCCGCCCCCAACAACAGCAACAACTTTATCCTGATAAAAACTCCCGTCACAAACTGCACAATAACTGACTCCCCTGCCTAAAAATTCTTCTTCTCCTTTTATTCCGAGTTTCATCGGACTTGCCCCTGTTGCTATAATAACAGATGCTGATTTGAACAATCCATCTTTTGTTTTTATTACCTTCGGCGTTGAAACCAAATCCACAGACAAAATTTCTTGCATTGGATATTTATCTGCGCCAAACATATCCAAATGCTGCTCGAATTTTTCCGTCAAATCATATCCGCCAATTTTCTTGAAGCCAAGATAATTTTCAATTTCCAAATAGTTTGAAGGCTGCCCCCCAAGCATACTGATATCTATTATGGCTGTTTTTAAAGCCCCCCTTGCACAATATAACCCCGCGCTAAATCCTGCAGGCCCTCCCCCTAAAATAATAACATCATAATTATATTCTCGCATTAAAAATCCCCTTTACTCTATTTCAACACCGCCTGCTATCTTCTCCCCTCTTATTTTATATGTCGCAGTTTCGGTTTTTATAAGTTTTCCATCCGAATAGGTATCTAATTTAATTGTATTAGTACCGGTAAAACTATCGTTATCAATACTTAATTCAACTTTATCCGTTAAGATTTTTTTACCGTAATTCCCTATTTTTGTAAATACAATATCATTTGCCTCAACTCTTTCGATTGTAATTTCAGCTTTTGCACCGTTAAACGGATTACATAAAGATATGACGTTACCCGTACGAGATAAGTTCCATATATCTAAACTTTTTTCTTTAAAAATGTTCGAATCAGAATCAATTTTTGAAGAAACAACACGCCATGTACCGTAAAAAGTTCTCGGAATCATTGTAACTTCACCGCTCAAAACAGTAGTTTCATTATGCGCAAACGAAGCAGAGCAACATATTACAGTAATAAAAAATAATAATATAAATTTAATTAACTTGCTCATAATACATTTATTTTAAGAAATTTTGGAAAAATGTCAAAGAACCGACGACATTTTTTGCTGCAAAGCTTTGGCTGATTCTTCATAACCCGCTCTGCCCATTAGCGCATATATATAATTTCTTGATTGCTCAACTGAGGGTTGTGCGAATGTATCAACATTATACAAAGCTCCCGCAATAGCTGTTTGAACCTCTAACATATATAGCAGCTGCGCAATGTGATATCCGTCAATTTTCGGCAATGTTATTGTAACAGTAGGTCTTGAATAATCAGATAATGAAGCTGTAGTAGAATCAGCCTCGGCATTTAATAAATCATTCATCGTCTTACCGCCCAAATAACCTATGCCTGTATATTCAAAAATTTTTGGGATTTCTAAATTTTTATGAAATTCTTCTACGCGTATAAAGTTAATAATCTTATTATTCGGCCCTTCATTAAATAATTGCATTTGGGAATGCTGATCCGTTGCACCAAGAGCTTTGATTGGCGTTGGACCCGTTTGAATATTTTCGCCCTGCAGATTTTTACCTTTACCTAATGACTCCGCCCACAATTGAACAAACCAATCGGATACATACTGCAGCCTGCTTGAATATGGCATCATTACAGTAATATTCTTACCGTTTTTTATATCTGAGAGGAAATGTATTAATGCATTTTGTGCTGCAATATTATTATATATATCGGTATTTTTAAGAGCTAAATCCATATCCTTGATACCGTTTGTAATTTCATCTATATCTATTCCAACAAGCGCAAAAGGCAATAAGCCAACGGCAGAAAATACAGAGAACCTTCCTCCTACATCATCGGGAACTACAAAAGTTTTATAGCCTTCCTGTTCTGAGATTTGGCGCAAAATTCCTGTTCGTTTATCAGTTGTAGCTACTATATTTTTACGATAGTCATCCCCCAATTCTTTTTCAAGCATGTCTTTGACTATCATATATTGAGCCATTGTTTCTGCTGTGTCGCCGGATTTTGTAATTACATTAACTAAAGTCTTTTTTAAATCCAATATTTCTAAAAGAGAAGCCATAGAATCAGGCTCTATATTATCCAAAAAGAAAATCCTCGGATAACCGTTACGTTCCTCTTTTGATAACAAATTCCAATATGGTCTTAACAATGCATGAGTAACTGCCAACCCGCCTAAGGCTGAACCGCCTATACCAAGAACCAAAATATTATCAAAGCGGTTTTGAACCAATGCGGCATACTCTTTTACATACCACGCGGTTTCCTCGCTATACCCTAAATTCATCCATTGCAAACCTTGCTCGGGTTTGTCTTTTCTTTTGTTCAAATCCGCAATTATTTCGGCTATGCGCTCTTTATAGTTTTCAAATTCTTGTTTAATATTTAGCCCGTTTTGTTCACCTATAACGGTACTGTCGGCTCTGCGGAAATCTAATTTTATCATCCGTACCCCTCTCTATACAATTGTATATAGTCAAAATTAAAAAACAATAAATCGGATGACAGGGTTAATATTTTTTTACTAAAATTATTATTAATAAACTTAATTTGATAGCTTGACCTTATTTTTTATATATTTTTTTACATTTGAAGATTTGTATAATTTCAAATTTGAAAATTGTACAGCCTTTTGATCAGCACAAACAATTGTAACAGATGATTTTATATCGTTTTTTGCAATTATTGAATTTGGCTTTTTATTAGATTTACCTAAAATTTTTATATTATACGGATCAACAACAAAAAATTTATTTTTATGTGTGATATAACACGGCAAAAAAGGATGCAAAGCTCTTACCGTTGCAGAAATTTCTTCAGCTGTTTGAATCGAAAAATCAAGCATTTTTTCATCCCCTGTTATATTAGGGAAATATGTCGCATAACGTTCATCCTGATTTATCGGCATTAAAACTTTTTGGTTCAAATCAGTAATTAATTCTGTTACCAAATTTCGAGCTTCTCTTACCGTTCGTTCTCGCAATTCTTTTGAAGTATCAGTTTCAAAAATTCTTACCTTCTCTTGTTTTAATATTGCTCCTGAATCAAATTTATCGTTCATTAAATGAATAGTAATACCCGAATAAGCTTCTCCATGCAATATAGCTTGCATATACGGATTCGGCCCTCTGTATTTCGGTAACAACGATGGGTGAACATTTACCGTTGCAATTTTGGGGATATTATATGTTTTTGCACAAATTTTTTCTCCCCATGTTCCAACAATCATTAAATCAGGATTTAATGAGATTAAAAGTTTCTGAAAATATTCACTGTTTGCCGAGGACATTCGTATTTGATGCAGTTTTAATTCCTTAATCATGGTAACTTCCGGAGCAGGTTTGAAAAAATCACTGATAAGTATTTTTAATTTTGACTCTTCAGTATACTCATATCTGAAGACTCCGACAATATCAGCTCCCGCAGCTCTGGCTCCAAGAATTAAATTGGCCAGCATTATACCTTTACCTAAAATTACTACCTTCATAAATACATTATAAATATAAAAGCGTTCCAATACAAAATTGAAACGCTTTTTAACAATTTGATTTATTTAATTTTATAAATTTTCGTTTATCTCTTTAGCATGTTTTAACAAATCTTCGGTTTTCCCATCCATTATGTCTTGACGAATTAGTTTTTGAGCCATCTTTAATTCTTCAAGGTTTTGAGAAAAGTTTTTTGCCCTTGCATCATCATGACTGAATGTATGAGTAATACTTGTTAATAATAATACCCAAGGCGACCAATTTAAAGCGGTTTTTGTAAATTCTTTTATTGATGAAGGAACTTTTTCCAATGTTGCGGAAACCTTATCTAAAAGCTTACTATCATTTAATGATTTTGCTAACTTATCCATATATGGAGAAGCCTTTTCAAAAATTTTATCACCGTACTTATTAAGACCTTTTATTGCACCGTGTCTTAGCCCTAAATAAGCGCCAATGCTGGCTGCAAAAGTTCCCATTACGGTAAGCATAGGATGTTCTTTTGCAAAATCTTTCACGGATTTGTTTTTCTTTGCTAATTTCTCTGCTCCGAATACAGCATCCACAACAGCAAACGGTAAAATCCAACTTGCAGCCCCCAAACCAAAAGATGCTAAACGCCCGATACGGGACATGCTCTTTGGTGCAGCAGCTGCAGCAATACCTGCTGCCAACGGAACAGAAGCGATAATCGCTCTGTCTAATCTCTTATGCTTTTTGTCATTCACTTCATGGGATGACTTTGCATAAGCTAATTGCCGTAATTCATTCTCATTCAATGACGCAAAACGTTCTTGTAGGGAATTATCACCAAACGAAGTCTTGGAAACCCTGCCGTTTAAAGAAACTGAATTAACTTGCATACACACCTGCTTTCACACTTATTATACACATGTAAAAACGAAAAGTAAAATTTTTTGCCACTTTAAATTAAATATCTTTATAAATATTTACAATGCAAAAACTTTCCGATATTATCAGAATATGAAAAGATTTTACCTGCACACAATGGGGTGCAAAGCTAACCAATTTGAAGGTGCAATAATAAAAGAAAACTTAATAAAAAACGGAATGTCTGAAGCGAATGATATTTGCGATGCTGATTATTATATTCTGAATTCCTGTTCTGTTACGCAAAAAAGCGATAACGAAGCTTTATACAATTTAAGAGCAGCAAAAAATAAAAATCAGGAAATAATTACTGTTTTAACCGGATGTATTGCCCAAATAGAAAAAGAAAACCTCTTAAAAGAAGATTATATCGACTATGTCATTGGCAATGATGAAAAATTAAAACTTTATGATTACATAAACTCTGATACAAAAGTTCATACTCAAGACATTATGCATCAGGAAAAATTTACTCCGGCAATACTGCATGACACAACAAAAACAAGAGCAAGCTTAAAAATTCAAGACGGATGCGATAACAGATGTTCGTATTGTATTATATGGAAAGCCAGAGGGAAAAGCAGAAGCGCGAATTTGGATTTTATTGTAAATCAAATAAATCATTTTGCTCAAACGGGCTTCAAAGAAGTTGTATTAACGGGGATTCATATCGGTCAATGGGGCAAAGACATCGGCTTAACAATGATCGACCTTATAAATGCAATAGAAAACGAAACTAATATTCCGCGATACAGACTCGGCTCACTAAATCCGACAGAAATCAATGATGAATTGTTAGAAATCTTATCAAAATCGCAAAAATTTTGTCCGCATTTTCATCTTTCTCTGCAATCTGCTAATGATAAGACTTTAAAATCAATGAACAGATATTATAAAGCTGATTTTTATTTGGAACAAATAGAAAAAATAAATTCAACATTCCATTTGCCTTTTTTAGGCAGTGACATTATAACAGGATTTGCAGGCGAAACAGATGAAGATTTTGAAATTACGCGTAAAAACCTTGAAAAATCGGGATTAACACAAATCCATACATTCCCGTATTCTATCAGAAAAGGAACAGTAGGTGCTGACATGCCAAATCAGGTTCCTGATGATATAAAACGACAGCGTGCAGATATAATTAAAGCTCTTTCAAAGCAAAAATATACAGAATTTATTAAAAAAAATATAGGAACATTACAGGAAGTTCTAATTGAAAAGCACAGAGATAAACACACAAACAATTTAAAAGGACGCACAAGGAATTATTTACCGATTCAGATAATCTCCGATAATGAAAAAATATATAATACAATACAAAACGTGATTTTAACGAAATATGAAAACGGGAATATCTACGGCGAAATTAATTAAACTTTTTCGCTAATTTGTGGTAAAATGCAGGCTATGGACAGAAAAAATTTTATAAACGCAAAAAGAATTGTTATAAAACTCGGGACAAATGTTCTGCGTTCTGATGAAGGCAATATTTCATTACCGAGGGTTTATACTTTTATTGAAGATATTTCAAACTTGGTAAAATCAGGAAAAGAAATAATCGTTATAACTTCAGGCGCTGTAAGCATGGGGAAAAAGAAATTAGGACTTCCCGACACAAAAGGAACAGCATTAAAACAAGCTTGCGCAGCCATCGGACAGAGCAAACTAATGTCTGTTTACGAAAACGGTTTTGACACATACGGAATATGTGCAGCACAAATTCTTTTAACAGAAGACGATTTTTCAGTCAGAGAAAGGTATCTAAGCCTTAGAACTACATTTAATAAACTGATTGAACTGGGTGTTGTCCCGATAATAAACCAAAATGATACAGTTTCAACATTGGAAATAATGCCGAGATATGCAGAAGACGACACACAAGTATGTTTTTCTGATAATGATAAATTATCAGCCCTTGTTGCAAGCGAATTAGATGCTGATTTATTAATAATTTTATCTGACATTGACGGATTGTATGATTCTAACCCGAAAACAAATCCGCAAGCGCAGCTTATAAAAGAAGTAAAAGAGGTTAATGAAAGCATTCTGGCACTGGCTTCCGGAGTTTCGGAAGGCGGCAGAGGCGGAATGGAAACAAAACTTCAAGCTGCGCATCTGGTAACAAGATTTGGCGGGAAAGTCTTGATTGCTAACGGCAAATTACCTTATGTAATAAAGCGTATTTTTAATGGAGAAGATCTGGGTACAATGTTTTTACCGTCAAGTGAAAATTTATCAGACAAAAAACGCTGGATAGGTTATGCAACAAATATTACAGGGAAAATTATTGTAAATGACGGCGCAAAAAAAGCATTGTTAGAAGAAAAGAGTCTTCTTCCGATTGGGGTAACGGGAATTAAAAACAGTTTTCACAAAGGGGACGTTGTATCAATTCTTGATGAACGAGGCAATGAAATTGCCCGCGGAATAATCAATTACGATTCTGACTCTTGTGAAAAGCTTATTGGCAAACATTCAGATAATATAATCGAAATTTTGGGTTATAAAAACTATGATGCCATTATTACAAGAGATAACATAACCATTTTATAGGAAGGCTTAACCCTATGGATTTTATTGAGATTGCAAAAAACGCAAAAGAAGCAGGTTTAAAAATATCGGCTCTTAATGTCAAAATCAAAAATGATGCGCTAAATTGTATCGCAAAATCTTTTGAAGAGCATAAACAAGAAATTTTTGACGCTAATAAACAAGACCTTGAAAATGCAAAAACACTTGTTGAAGAAGGTAAAATTTCAAATTCTACATACAATCGTTTAAAGCTTGATGAAAATAAAATGCGCGATATGATTCAAGGGGTTCGCGATATCGCTAACCTTGAAGACCCGATTGGAAAAGTTCTGCTAAACAGAGAATTGGACGAAGGTTTAGTTTTACAAAAAGTTTCCTGCCCCATCGGTGTTTTAGGGATAATTTTTGAAGCAAGACCTGATGTTATCTCGCAAATTTCAGCACTTGCAATAAAATCATCAAATGCAGTAATTCTTAAAGGCGGAAAAGAATCCGTAAATACCAATAAAAAAATTATGGAAATAATAAATTCTGCGCTTGATAAAATTGAAGATTTCCCTAAAAACGTGATTCAACAAGTATTTTCGCATGATGACATTTCTCAAATGCTAAAGTGCGATGAGTACATAAATTTAATAATCCCGCGCGGAGGGAATAAACTTGTTAAATACATAAAAGAAAATACAAATATTCCCGTTTTAGGGCATGCAAGCGGAATTTGCCATATTTTTGTTGATGAATCCTCTGATATTGATATGGCATCAAAAATCGTTATCGATGCAAAAACACAATACCCAAGCGCATGCAATGCTGTTGAAACTCTACTTATACACGAAAATTTTCAAAATAAAGACGAATTGCTCGCGTCATTAGAACTATCGGGGATAAAACTTATCACAAATCCTGAGTCTTGGGATATTGAATACGGGGATAAAATATTATCCGTAAAAACGGTTAAATCGATTGAAGAAGCAATCGAACACATAAACAAATACGGTTCGGGGCATACGGATTGTATTATTACAAAAGATACAGAAAACGCAGAAAAATTTATGAATGAAGTTGATTCTGCAGGGGTTTATTGGAATGCATCAACACGCTTTGCTGACGGTTTTCGCTATGGATTTGGCGCAGAAGTCGGCATTTCTACAAATAAAACCCACGCAAGAGGACCTGTCGGTTTGGAAGGATTAACCATATATAAATACAAACTTACGGGACACGGACAAATTGTTGATGATTACGCAAAAGGCATAAAGCATTTTACGCATAAAGACTTACAATAAAATAAAAATCATCATAAATAATGAAATTATAAACGATACCCCGACAACGATCCAAAATTTGGATATTTTTGATTTGCGCGGAACAGATTTCATAGACGATACTTGAGTTTTCGTCTTTTTAGGTTTCGTAACCGTTTTTGTCTTTTTAGTTTTTGAATTTGTTGATGAAGCTTCCGCTTTTTCCCGTTCTTCTATATATTTTTCTGATAATGTCTTTTTTGAAGGCTTTCCTGTCACCAAAAGTTCAGCATCATATCTTAATTTTAACAAATCAGGATTTCCTTTTTTATTATAAACAACATAACTTAATGCAGTTTCAAATGAACGCTGCAAACATTCCAAAGCAGTCATGCCGTCTTTTTTTACAGCACCAGAATGAACAGAAAAATTTCCTTGCTTTTTCAGGAAATATAAATCGTCTATAAATTCTTTCTCAACAATTGCGCCTGTACCCTTATCTTTTAACGTTGCCAGCATCTCGTCAAAAGTTACTTCCGTTGTCCTTTTTGAACCCAAAACCTTGCGGCAGATATGTTCGCCAAAACGCCTTGTCTGCCCCATACATTGTTCAAAGAACTCTCCTCTATAAAGTTTTTCGGCATCAGTTATTATTTCAAATAAATCTTTATCTACCGTTTTTAAAAAATCAAAATTTGTTTTTATCATACTTATATTTTAGTACAAAAAAATAAAAGCAGGCTTATTTTAAGCCTGCAATATAATTTACCCGATATATTATTTTTGTTCATTTATTTGTTCATTTTGTTGAGTTTGTTGTAATTTTGCTTTATGCTGGGTCATTTTTGTATTAATTTTCGGTAAAATCATACCAAGCATCAATGTAGAATATGCCAGACCGCCTATATGTGCTACATTCAATCTCCAAAGATTTTTCTTTGCAAACTCTTTACCGTGCGCGGCGATTTCTTCGTGTGTTTTTAGAGAAACGTTATTTAACCAATGTTTAATACCTTTTCCTTCTTTATTTATATTAAACAAAGCTTCTTTTTTAGGATCTAGAATATTGCCGATACCCTTAGCGGCAAATCCGCCTAGTACAAGCCAATTCAAGAAACCGAAATAATCACGTACTACTGATTCTCTTAATTCATTATTATTATCAGCTGCTAAGAATCTTCCTAAAATTGTTGCCATATAAACTGTTTTTATAGCATTACCCGTCGATACCGGACCGGTAAATTGAAGTTTTTTCACAAAATCTTTAGGATTTTTAACCTTCATTACACCTAAAACCATTGCCACCATACCGACACTTGCAAGTATCTTCTTAAGTGTCAATCCTTTTTTGTCATTTGCAGCTTTATTACATTCGGTTATGTTATCCCTTGTCATATAATCAACATCGCCGACAAACCCTTTTTTACCGCTTCTTTTTTCTGTTAATTTTCTGTTAAATCTTTGAACATTTATACCAATTAATGATGCCAAAGTTAGAGCACCAAAAATTTTTATATTATTCACTTTTTTGATTTTTTTTAATACAGCATTTACATCAGCTTTATCGTTTGTAAATACATCATGGGCTATATCATAAGTATCACGCAATATATTGCCTAATGTCCCGCTTAATTTTTTATCACCAAAACAAACTTCAACATCTCGGTTTGCTTTCAGTGCATTTGTTAATCTCGTTTCAAAGATTTCAAAAATTTGTTTTTTATCCTGCTTATCTATATCTTTATCAAGAATAACTCTTGCAAAATTCTTTATAAACCCGTCTTTTGTTTTTATTCTGTTTTCAAAATGTTTATATTCCGGATTTTTCCACAGATATTCACCCCATTTGTTATTTTTGTACCACTCAACATTATTCCAATCAATGTTTTTGAATTCTGTCTTTTTAGTTCCATCATAACCTGTTATAGCATCAAGCACATTTTCAACATAACGCTGAGTTTTATTACCGCTATTGTCCCAAGCATGTTTTAATAATGCTAAAGAATCCTCACTAAACCAGCTATTAGTATTTATTTTTACATTTTTATTGACTAATTTATTTGCCGCTTTTGAAATTAAAACTCCAAATGCCCCAGCAGCAAAGCAATTTATTAATGTTCCGCAAATTTCTCTAATAAAAGTTTCACCACCGGCATATTTGTTTCTGTCTTTTGTATCAAAATAAGTACGAGGGATAACCATAGTACCTACATCCAATACAGCAGCATTTGCCATTGCATTAGTATCAAGAGTACGAAGCACGCCTGTCAATGCACCACCCAAAGGTCCTTTAAAAGCCGGTTTGTATATTTTTTTATTTAATTTCACATTATTTATTGTTAGTTCCATATCCTTTTATCTCCACAAAAAAAGAGTTCCGTTAAACTAACGGAACTCTTTTACACTTTATAATTTCTAATAACACACATCAAAAATTCAAGTAAGTTCCGTTTTGGACTTGCTTGAGGAGGAGGAGTTATTAGATTTTGCTAAAAATAAATTACACATATTATTACTACCTTGATAGTATAATATCGTATTTTTTTATTGTTGTCAACACCCTTAATAAATTTTATAAGAATAATATTGACAAAAATTTACATAACTACTATAATTGTAGCAGAGGTGTGTATGTTAGTTGATAATATTGCTAAACAAAATTTAATTAAGAAAAATTATAATCATATTTATTCTCATGAAATGGCGCATAAACTTGCAGGCGGACAATATGCCGGAGCTATTTCTATTGAAAGAAATTCGGACGGGATACCGGTATCGGGCCACGTACCGATTCAGATGCCTGTATTAAACAGAAGAAATCCTCAAGCAACAATCGACCACGCAAATACTGTCATAAAGGCAGCATTAGCACCATCTGATCCGTCTGCTCAAGATTACAAGGTTGCAAATACAGCAGAAGCTATAAAAATGCAGGCTATTGCCTTAAAAAACAAGAATACGGGAAATAAATTAGATTTACGCGCTTAAATTATTGTCATTTTTTGCAACATATTATTACAAAATGTGTCATTATTAATTTTTGTAATATAATATAAAATATATTTGTGTATTAGTAGGAGGCTCTATGGAAAATATTATTTCAAGCTATGAAAATGACAATAACAGACCGAATATAAATCCGACAAGAATAAAAGTTGCAGGTGTCGGCGGAGGCGGTGGAAATGCCGTCAACAGAATGTTCCATGCTAAACTTGCAGGTGTTGATTTTTGGTTAATGAATACTGATTTACAAGTATTAAGCTGCAGTGATGTGCCGAACAAATTGCAATTAGGCATAGAAACAACAAACGGGCTCGGCTGCGGTGCAGATCCGAATATGGGTGAAAAAGCTGCATTAGAAGTCAAAGAACAAATTACAAGAGCTCTGGACAACACAGATATGTTATTTATAACAGCAGGTATGGGCGGCGGAACCGGAACAGGTGCAGCGCCTGTTGTAGCACAAATAGCTAAGGATTTAGGAATATTGACAATGGCTTTTGTTACTAAGCCTTTCAGCTGGGAAGGCAAAAAGCGTATGGCACAGGCTGAAGCAGGTATTGAAAAATTAAAAAAATACGTTGATGCCATTTTAATAGTTCCTAATGATAAATTATTACAAGTTGTTGAACGTCAATTTGGAGTAAGAGAAGCTTTCTGTGTAACTGATGAAGTTTTATACAGAGGTATTCAAGGTTTATCTGATATTATCACCATCCCTGGAATGATAAATATAGACTTTGCTGATGTCAGAAAAGTTGTTAAAGATTCCGGAACGGCATTGATGGGTATCGGCAGAGCTCAAGGGGACGGCAGAGCAATAAAGGCTGCCGAAATGGCAATTAATTCTAAGTTATTAGAATCATCAATTGACGGCGCTTCAGGTATTATTGTTAATATTACGGGAAGCTCTAATATGACATTGTATGAAATAAATGACGCTACAAACGTTATAAATAATGTTGTGAAAGATGACGCTGATGTAATTATAGGTACTTCAATCAATGAATCGCTGCAAAACGAAATTCAAATAACGGTTATTGCAACCGGTTTTGCCGAAAAATCAACAAGAGGAGCTTTGCAGATGTCTGCTGCAGAATACTTTAAAGGCGATACAACAGCAACTACATCTTCAAGTTCTTCAAGTTTTGAATTCCCGCAAATTCATTTGGATGTACCGGAATTTCTTAAAAAAGGATAATCATTTATGATATAAATTTTCACAAAAAACGATTCAACTTTACAAAAAGCTTGAATCGTTTTATTTTGCATAAAATTCGACTATTCTGCCGTTCGACATAATCCTATGTACTCGTATTCCTCTTTTTGATTATTTTGGTATTCGATTAATTTTGCTATTTCATCATAAAATTTGTCGCGGAGTTTGCTTGCTTCAGAGTGCTCAGGCAATTCTAATTTTGATAGCAGCTTCGCCGTATTTTGAATTGCTCTGATTTCTTCATTATGAATCTCTATATCTGCACTTACAACTGTTTTAACTCCGTCTATAGCTTGCTGCATATTGGTTTGGAGTATTAAAAATTTTGAGCCGTCGGGTTGATTAGCAATTTCTGATAATGTATCATCTATTGCAGCAGAATATATTTCGCCGGCTTTGCGATAGTTTGTCGATTTTGTCTTTTGCAATATCTTATTTTTTAGCTCAAGAATTTTTGCTTCATAATCAGGGGCCGCATCTATATCTTTTAATTCTTCGAGATTTTCATAAACAAATTTAGCCTGAGAATCAATACTTTGCAATATATTATTTATCCTGTTTATGTTTTTATATGCCCTATCGAAAACATATTCTCCTGTTGTCAACTCTGTAATACGTTCTGCTAATCCAAGTTGATTGAAGAAGATAGCTGCTGTATCCAAACTCTTTTCCATTAGTAACGGATTTATTATTGTACTCAAACCTTCTTCTGAATTTATCACCAGATATGAACCGTCTTTTAACTTGATTTTTGAATTAATAAAACCCTGTCCGACTGAGTTCAAGTTAGATTTTCTTGCACAATTCATAAGAGTTGTTTGCAAATCCAATAATGAGGCTTTATATAAAAGTCCCTTCAGATTTGTTTTATGAATATTTATTGAATTTTTTCTGTTATCACGAGCCAAAGCTATTACCTTTTGCGGAGTATCTTTAGACATTGTATATGCAGGATCGGAATCTTTTGCGCTCAACAATAAAAACTCATTTAAAACTTCTTCCGGCTTCACAAATATTCTATGTTTCATATAAAAATCTTTAAATCTATCAAACGCTTGTTCCGCTTGCGCTGCTCTGTATTGATTAGCCGGCTCCATGCTTGATTTTATTTTTGCATTTATCCAACTATTTAAATATTCTGCAGCCTTTGATTGATATTTTTGTGGGAACACACCATTTATAAATGTCTTTTTGTAGTAATTTATATTTTTTAGATTAGTTGCAATGGCTTCTTCCATTGTCGAACCGTCAACAGTACGAGAATAAATTATAAATCTGTCGTACAATTCCTTTATAAAATTGTCATAAAATTCAACCGTCATTGGTTTTGTTATCAAGACATCATCCATTTTTTGCACCAAATCTGCCATTGTTTCATCATCAGCATTAATGTATAACAATGCTTCTATATCTTTTAACAATAACGACCGCTGTTTTGCATTTAACATATCAGATTTCTGTGCATAACGTTCAATTTTATTCCTTAATGATTCACATAAATCAATAGAAGCCTTTTGAGTTTTATATGCTCCAATATATGTTATATAATCGTCAATATTGTTTTTAAGCGACGACA
The DNA here is from genome assembly GCA_002361485.1 of Cyanobacteria bacterium UBA3301. Taxonomy (GTDB): domain Bacteria; phylum Cyanobacteriota; class Vampirovibrionia; order Gastranaerophilales; family Gastranaerophilaceae; genus Zag111. The sequence goes on from DESZ01000006.1 coordinate 45,773, forward strand.
TTGAATTTTCAATTGCATTTTCGTCGGATATTTCTACCTTAGGATATCCCTGAAATATGTTGTATCTTCTGAAAAATTCTTTAGAAAGCTTTGAACGATTATTCATTCGGGTAAGCATTAATAATGAATAATAATAATCCGAATATATATCATTAAAAGTTCTGTCTCCGACATAGACAGCGCCGCGAGAGGTTCTGTCGAATTTGTCATAATCATAATATGCACGTAATTTGCTCTGTTCTACATCTTTTGCATATTGCTGGTAATAAATAGTGTTAAACACAACATTTTGAACAGATTCATTTTCATTTTTAAAATCTTTTAATACATCATAACCCGATATATTTTTTAATCCCAGAGATTTATCATTTATCAAGGATGCATATTTTGTTTCAAATTCTTCACGCGTCATATTACGTAATCTGTTAAAGATATCAACAAATTCCTCATCTGTTGCAGGAGAAAATACTTCATCAATCCAATTCGCAATATTTACTAAATGGGGTGAATTAAAGTTTTTATGCAAATCTTCAACCGTCATTAAAGTATTATTTTTTAAGTCTTTTGTTAATATTAAACCAATTGAATCAAGATATTTATCTTTACCTTCAAAATCATCAATATTATCACTTAAATAACTTTTAAAACCGGATACCATTAAATCAATCGTATGTTCCAGGCTTCCGTCAAAATCATCCTTTGAAGGCTTTTTCATTGCATTTACGGCTTTGGTAACCGTATTTTTCGGGATGGTAATATTGTTATCTTTTGCCATAACTTCGACCAAATCGTAAATTTTGCTTCTCTCACTTTCTGAAGCATATACTGCGAATTTGATGTCTTTTGCAAAAGTATAATCAAAATCTTTACGCGCTTCTTTAAGAATTTCTTTTTTCAAATATTTTAAATTTGATACATCAAATTCTTTATATAACATTTTACCGTCGGCAGGCATATTATCGTAAGATAACAAAGCCGCGGCTTTTTCAAACTGTATTTTTACAAGGCTGTCATCAGGCAGAGCATTATATTCTTCAATACTGTTAATGCCTTTATTTAAAACTCCGTCACCTTTTACTAAATTTTCTACCTTATTATATATGTCAAAAGTAGAAAGCCCTGCATTATGCGCTGAAAAAATTTCTCTTTTTATTTCATCTCTTGTCATTCCCTGTGCAAGTTTTTCCAAATCATCCAGATATCTGTATGGAGAATATAACAAATTCTCTCTTATGGTTCTGATTGCACCGTTTACTGAAGGGTCTGTGCCTGAGGTTATTATATCGCTGAATAACTGGTATTTTATAACCTCATCACCATAATCGTCAAATTTCTTATACGCTTTTAATGGAATATTTTTAGGTACAACTTCGCCTACCGCATCTTTCAATTCCTTAACATATTCGCCATCAAAGAATTTATCATTGGTTATAAAACCTTTCCCGCCTACACCATAATTACCATCATAATCGGTTCTTATATTTCCGTTTACATCCGTCCAATTATTATCTCTTTCGATTGCGCCCCAGGTATTATCGTGAAATATAGTATCCTGCATTACCATATTTCCGTTTTTATCTTTCATTGCCAACGGAACTATATCCGCTATATACTGTGCATGAGCGCTGAACGAATCTGAAGACACATGAGTGGATGATATACCGGAATATGGCGTGGTTTTTATTTTTTGCACGGCACGATTGATATTTGTATCTGCATAGTACGGTCTATCGGTCATGTGTTCAATAATTCTTATCTCTTGTCTTGAATTAAGACCTTGATTGCTGTCATATAAGAAGTTTCTGCCCGTACGAACACCGTTTACTCTGTGCATCTCACTCAACGGTTCTTCCAATGACTCATAAACATCGGACAAATCTCGTATAACCTTCGAATACCAGCCGTTTATATGCTTTTTGTATTTCTGTAATGCTTCTTTTTCCAACGGAGTTAAGGTTGTATATTCTTTTGGCATGTCCTTATACAAAATAGCGCCCTCCGGAGAACTTATTTTCAACTCGTCTGTTTTATTGAATCTTTCTCTTAAAGCTACAAGTTCCCTAATTGACGGTATTTCACTTTCGTTTTCCATTTTCTTTAAGATAATACTTTTGGCATCTGTTGTATTCAATACATTACCGTATTCATCTTCAATATGCAAAGCTTGATGCATTGCCGTCAACAACTGAGAAATGTCATTAAAATTCTTTGCTATTTTATTATAGACCTTGGCAGTTTCCTCTATTGGAGCATTCTTACCTAAGCCGTGCATTTGATTAAAAATTAATCGCAGCTGCTCTCCTTCTTCACTCTGCGCAAATATCAAATTTGAAATATTTTCTACTACATTTTTTAAATCCGTAATTTGCGATTTAAAACCCATTTTATTATATATATCCGTGTATTGCTCGTGCGTACAATTCTTATCTTCAATTTGTTTTTGATAATTATTTAACAAATCTAATATTGCATATTTATCCGGTTTTACGCCAAATTCTTCTGCCACTTGCGATATTAAATTTTTATCTTCACAGATTTCAATTTCTTTTTTGGTATTTGCAATTTTTATAGCAAGAGCATTTTTCCTGTCTCCTACAGCACACGCTGAATATATATCATCAAAGCAACCGGTTATAACCAGTTTTACGGTTGAAAGATTTTCTTCCAATGCCGCTAATACTTCTTCATTTGTATCTTCAACATTAAAATTGACTGCCAACTTTGAACGCAATGCAGGGTTTAGCTTCCCCGCTTTTGCCTTTGATATCAATTTTTCCATATTCTGAACAAGAGTTGTTTCATTATCCGGGATATTTAGAGCCAGCATTTTTGAATAAAGATATTCGGGTACATCCAATTCAAAATCTGCTTGAGTTCTATATGCAGCAGCAGCATTATACAACATTCTGGCCTCTGACAATATGCGTCCCTGATAGCTGGAAGAACGACCGGAATTAAGCGCATGCAAATTATTTGTTATATCGACTATTTCATTAATCTTTTTAGACAAAACTTCTTTATCCAATTTATCATCCAGAATAACTTCCAAAAAACCTTTTATTTTCTCGGCTTTTTGAGAGTCTGATTCTTTTTCAATATAGATATAATCTCTTCTGTAATCATTTATTTGCGAGGCTTTACGCGAATTTTCAACCTGTAAAGTTAATAATGTATTTGCGGTATTCCTAATTTGCGCTTGTGACAAATCAGGAGCAATTTTTGAAATCAATGAAAAATAATACTGATAATCTTTTGATAAGATACTATAATTATTTTTTAATTCTTGGGTTCTGATTAAACGATTATACTGCTTTTCAATAAGACTCTTTTTACAAGAAGCCAATTCATTCTTTGCTTTTAGTAAACTTCTGTAATAATCCTGCATTACAACCGCAGATTCATTATCAATATCTGCGCTTATATGTATATCATCAAAAGTATCAAAATTCTTTTTATCAAATGCGGAATAGTGACCTACCCTTTCATTTGTCGCACCTGCGTGGTCTGCAATATGCATCCAATACATTGCAGAAGTATCTATAATACGATATCCGCGCGACAGAGCATAATTGAAATCAATATAAGTCTTTTCCATCGGAATTTTTGTATGAGAGCCAAGTTTATTGATATCATATATCATCATATAATCGTTGTTATCAAGCTCTGATAAAATCATATCAACATAATTTGCTTTATCTTCATATGCAAGATTTTTACGGCATATTGAAATAGCCGCGCAAATACCATGATGACCTTGGTTTATTGCTTTTATATTAGGGATTTTTGATTCCGGAGTATCTACCACTATATCATTTACAATTTCCGCAAGCGCTTGAGTTTTTTTATCTTTTAATTGACCGTTTATTTCATAATCATCACTCATAAAATAAGATAAACGCTTTAGTATATAGAGCTTTTGCGAAGTTGGAACTTCCGAGGATATAATAAAATAATCCAAATTATTTTCTAAATTTCTTATGTTGCGATTTTTAATATTTTGTAAATCTTTTTTATTTACCGAAGACAAAATTAAATCTTTTTGATTCAAAATTTCTTTTTCGACATCAGTAAGAATACGAGGGGATTCATGCAGACGCTTTAATATCGGCAAATATTTGCTTTGTACTGAGGCATCAGATATGCGTAAAGATTTTTCAGCAGTATTCAACAATTTCTTATGCCAATCATTATAAGCACTTTTATTTAAATCAATATTTGTTCCGTACTTTAAATTGTCTGAAACATCCAATAAAAATCTTAAATTATCTTCACCAGGGACAGTAGAAAGATTTTCCAATGCTTTATTAATGCGTCTTTGATTAGGGATATTCAAATCGTATGAATTATCCTCTTTTAGCTGGGCAACAGCTTTTCTGTCTTGTCTTTGCCCTTTAAAGCTCAAGACATTTGAATTTACTCCATATATTCTCATGTACATTTTAAAATACGTAAAAAATATTTTTGCCAAATGTATTATTAAATATTAAGAAAAGTTTAATAATGGATACTATTTTTGAAAAATATGATAAATTACAATAATATATTAAGAGAAAGGATTTTAATTATGAGCGAACCGGAAATAATACAATATCAAACAACAGGCACCTGCTGTCAAATGATGCAAGTAGCAATACAAGACGGGAAAGTTGTGGACGCTGAATTTTACGGCGGCTGCAACGGCAATTTAAAAGGCATAAAAGAACTTATTAAAGGAATGAACGTAGACGAAGTTATCGCCAGACTTGAAGGACTTACCTGCGGTCCCAAACCAACCAGCTGTCCTGATCAATTAGCAAAATGTTTGATTGAATATAAGCAACGCAAAACAGTCAGCGCATAGAATAAACTTTTGTTATTCCTTTATGCTATATTATTTAATAAGAATAGAGGAAATAACAAATGAAAAAAGTTTATATAGAGACAATGGGCTGCCAAATGAATAAATCGGATACCGAACGTATGTTCGGTATGTTGTCAAATTTTGGCTACGAAGAAACCAACGAACCTAAAGATGCGGATTTACTCATGGTAAATACCTGCTCGATAAGACAATTAAGCGAAGATAAAGCATACAGTCTTATCGGACTGTGGGGAAAATGGAAAAAAACAAAACCTGATTTAAAAATAGGATTTTGCGGATGTGTTGCTCAACAAAAAGCACAGCAAATTTTTAAACGCGCTCATTATGTAGATTTTGTACTCGGAACGCACAAAATATATTCTCTGCCTTCTATTATCGAAAAAATAAATAAAGGCGAAAAAGTTTGTGAATGCGAAGAAACCAACGCAACAGAAGACAAAGAAGCGGTAAAATTTAACATTAACAGAGCAAAGTCGGTTAATGCCTGGATTCCTATAACAGAAGGATGCAACAATTTTTGTACTTACTGTATAGTTCCTTATACAAGAGGCAGAGAACGTTCGCGCTTGCCTGAAACAATAATGAAAGAAGTTAAAGATGCACTCAAATCAGGTTATAAAGAAATTACCCTGCTCGGACAAAACGTTGACAGTTACGGAAAAGATTTTAAAGATAGAGATTACAGACTTGCGGATTTATTAAAAGAAGTAAATGCCATCGAAGGTAAATTCAGAATAAGATTTGTTACCTCATACCCGACAGATATTACGGATGATTTGATAAAAACAGCGGTTGAATTGGATAAAGTGTGCGAATATTTTCACATCCCGATGCAATCGGGAAGCAGCAAAGTATTAAAGAAAATGAATCGCAGATACGACAGAGAAACATATTTTAAGATAGCGGAAAAAATTCGTAATATGGTTCCTGATGTTACAATAACAAGCGATTTTATTGCAGGTTTTCCCGGAGAAACAGAAGAACAATTCATTGAAACATTAACAGCAATGGATGAATTATGCTTGGATTATTCAAATACAGCAGCGTATTCACCGAGAGAAAAAACAGTTGCTGCAAAATGGGTTGATAAATTTATTGACGAAGATACAAAATTTGAAAGACTTGCGCGTCTTAACGAACAAAACAGAAAATGCTGTCTTGCTTCCAATAAAAAATTTATCGGCAAAACGATGGAAGTTTTGGTAGAAAATTTTGAAAACCACAAAGGCAAAAACATAATTACAGGCAGAACAAGAAACAATAAAATCGTTCACATTCCTTATGATAAAGATTTAACAGGCGAATTTATCAATGTAAAGATAACAGGATGCAAAACTTGGTATTTAAATGGTGAAATTATATAAAAAGAAGTTAACACACTAATAGTAAGACGATTGATTAAATCATAAATATCCTTTCACCTAAAAAACAAGAAATTTCAACTTACGATTTTTACACGCCGCCTAATTATTACCAACAATATTTTATGTAAAACTTTTGTAACAAATGTATGTTTTGTAACAAAATTTTAAGCTTAATTTACTTTATATATATAAGGGAAAAATATAAGGAAACGGGAAAATGAGTTTTGATGTAAATATAGGACGTTCGGAACCTGTAATCAAAGCAGCAGCAAACACCAATAACGACGGCGGAAGCGGTGGTAATCTCGGATATATGATGGGCGGCGGACACCAACGCAAAAAAGAAGAACAAGAAAATATTTTTGCAAAAAGCAAAATGGCTTCAGATTCTTTTGAATTGTCATCAAAATTACCTAAAGACATAGAAGATTTTTCAATACAAGATGATTCGGTTATAAATAAGCTTTTTAATAAAATTTCGAATTATTTGAAAAAATAATATGATACATTTTATATATAGGATGGTTGATTTATTAATTTAAACAGACTATAGGTATACGCGTTATCGCTATATCGACATTTTCAACACAAAAATTAACAATTTTTTATAATATACACTTAACTTTTTGATAAAAATAAGTTATCATGAATATATAGAGGATTTATACAATGAAATCGGTTAAAGAACTTACAACAGAATCTAAAATTCAAAACAGACTTAAAAATCGCCCATTGTGTTTAGAGCTTGTTAATTATCTGTTTGATGATGATGAATTGCAAGAATTACAAGAATATGCAAATAATGTATCCATTCGCAGACTTGGTTATAATGACCACGGCCCTGTTCATATGCGTCAGGTTGTCGGGAATGCAATAAAAATGCTTAACATCCTAAATGATTGCGGGATTAAGACATCTTTAGAAGAAGAAGAAGTCGGAACTTTTGAAGATAGTATGTGTGCGGTTATTATGGCAGGATTGATGCACGATTTGGGTATGGCAATAGGCAGACAAAGTCACGAAGAAATGTCAGCTCTGCTTGCGCAACCGATTATTGCCAGAACACTGATGCACATGTTTCCTAACGATTTGCATAAACGCACCGTAATAAGAGCTATGACAACCGAATGTATTATTGGTCACATGTCTTCTCATAAAATTCATTCAATTGAAGCCGGCATTATTCTTATAGCAGACGGATGTGACATGACTAAAGGCAGAGCTCGCATCCCTCTGTCGATAAATACAGCACCTAAAGTCGGAGATATTCATAAATATAGTGCAAATGCAATAAAATGGATTGGGATACATCACGGTGAAAGAAAACCTATAAAAATTGATATTGAAATGACATCAGAAGTCGGCTTCTTCCAAATTGAAGAAGTTTTGTTAGAAAAAATTAACGTAAGCCCTGCTAAAAAATTTGTTGAATTATATGCAGGCGTTGAAGGCGAAGAAAGAAAATGCTATCTATAAGCAAAGCTTTTCGTCTATTATATTCGTAGATTTAAAATGTTTTGGAGATTTTGTTTCAATATATTCTTTTAAAACATTAAAACAAACTTCGCAAACTTTATCACTTGCTTTCTGTTCATAAAAACCTTTTGTTTCAAAATCATTTTCAGACATCTGCTTGAAAAAATCTCTGAGCTTGTACGGCATTTGTTTTTTATCAGAAAAAATCTTTGAAGCACAATGAGAACAAACAACACCACCCATTGAACGAACAAAAAACATTGATTCATCATCAATATCTTTGTGGCAGCATAAACAACTGTCAAATTCTATAGAAAAGCCTGAAATAATCATCATTTTTAATTGAAATTTTATAACAGCAAGCATTATTTCAACCTTATTATCTGCTGCAGAAATCGATTCTAATGCCTTATATAATAGGGCATATACATCTTTTGACCCCGGATCATCTTCTAAACCGAAATTGTGAACAACTTCTGTTACATACATTGAATAAAATATTTTATCTAAATCAGTACGAGTTTTGCTAAAGGTATTTAATGCTTCAGCTTGGCAAATGGTTGCCATATTTTTTCCCTGATGAAGCATAACAGTATTGGCAACAAGCAAATCCATCCTTGCGCCAAGCTTGCTTTTAGGCTTTTTAACGCCTTTAGCCACCCCCCTTATTAACCCTCTGTCTTTTGAATACATGACTATTATTTTATCAGACTCACTCAAATTGTAAGACTTTAGGTTAATAGCATCTGTTATAAAATTATTTTGCATAAATATTACTAATTAGAACCCGTTCCGTGATAAACACCACGAAGCATTTGTTCCATTTCCTGACTGCTGTCTGAATAAGTTAAAGCTGTTTCTTTTGTAATTTTGCCATCTTTATACAAATTATAAAGAGACATATTCATAGTTGTCATGTTATTAAATGAGCCTGTTTTTACCAAATCATAAATTTTTTCAAGCTCATCTTTAATAATAAAGTCTTGAACAGTAGGAGTATTAATAAGAATTTCCGGAGCCGGCAAACGTTTGTCATCTTCCACAGCAGGTACCAGCTTTTGTGCAACAGTACCTCTTAATGTTGCGGCAACCTGATGTCTTACAAAATCCCTTTCTCCCGGTTCAAATAAGTTTATTATTCTGTTTACAGTTTGTACAGCATCATTTGTGTGAATTGTTGAAACAACAAGGTGTCCTGTTTCTGCAGCATTTAACGCAGCTTCTATCGTTTCTCTGTCTCGGATTTCACCTATGAATATTACATCAGGGTCTTGTCTTAATGCATACTTTACGCCATCAGTAAATGAAGGCGTATCGATTAACAACTGTCTTTGAGAAATAATTGATGCCTTATTCGTAAACATAAATTCGACCGGATCTTCCACTGTTACAATGTGCTTTGAATAATTTATATTGATATGATCTAACAAGGCTGCAATTGTTGTAGATTTACCCGAACCGGTAGGTCCTGTAATTAAAACCAAGCCATTATTGTATTTAGCAAAATCTTCCAAACTCTTCGGCAAGCCCAATTCTGCAAAGGTTTTTACATAATAAGGAATAGTTCTGAAAACAATGGCTAATTTTCCTAATTGATGACTCAAATTTACACGAAATCTTGAGCATTCTACTATCTCATAAGAAAAATCAATGTCAAAAAATTGAGCAATTTTATCCTTTAAATGTTCAGGAGCAACTGTCTTTATGACAAAATCCATATCCTCACTTGTCAATGCAGGAGAATTGATACGCATAATTTGACCGGCAACTCTTATTGCAGGACGCTCGCCTTCACATATATGTATATCAGATGCACCAATATTGACTGCCTGACGCAAAAAATCTTCTATATAAAAATTGCTGTTCTCGCTCATAATACCTCTTCCTTATTTACAGAAAATTATATCATTTTTTTTATTTTTGCACAACCATATATGCATGTTATTATTTAAATGTTGGAATTATGATGAATTTTGATGCCGTAAATGATATTTTACAAAACAAAAACTTTATTATGTTTTTATACTGCATAACATTTATGCTTGGTATTTTTACATTCTTTAGTCATAATCCAATTATTATAGCTCTTATCTTTAGTTTATTACTTGTTATCATTTTTTACTTAAAAATCTTTACAATAAAAAAAATAATTGCCTTAATATTAATCTTTTATTTGGGATATATAATTACCTTTATAAAAGTTAAGAATTATGATGATTTAGTTCCGTTAGCCCCAATTAATTCAACATTTCAAGGGCGAATAGTAAGTATTCCGAATTCGGGCGGGGCGGGAAAAACAAAATTCATACTCAAAGTAAATAAGGTTGACAGCCAAAACATTTCTGGTAAAACTCTGGTGATGATGCCGGAAGTTAAAAATACCGCATTTAATATCGGAGATATTATTGAAATTTCAGGAAGTTTAAGAATTCCGTTCAAATCAACAAATCCGTCACAATTTGATTACGGTTCGTATTTAAAAAACTTTAATATTTATTCCGTTTTATATGTTAACGATGAGGATACATATAAAATAATTTCTGAAAAGCAACCTGCAAAATGGGAGTTCATGAACAAACTAAACAAAATGAGAACAGATATTTTAAAAGTCCACTCAAAATATCTGAAAAGTCCTAATCTTGAAATCCTCGGAGGAATAGTATTTGGAGATGATGCAGTACCTCCGCCAGAATACATTAAAAAATCTTTTGTAAATTCAGGTTTGCTTCATATTCTTGCAGCATCAGGAATGAATGTAGGTTTTATTTTCGCGTTTTGGGTATTTATGTTAAAGCGTTTAAAAATCCCGTACAGAACAAGAATTCTATCCGGAATGTTAATTGTAATATTATATACACTTATGACAGGCTTAGGTCCTTCGGTAATAAGAGCCGCTTTAATGTTGTTATTTGTTTTAGCGGGGAAACTTATAGACAGAGATGCTCATTCTGTTTCTTTATTATCACTTGTTGCAGTTTTAATGCTCATATATAATCCGGCATATTTAAACGATGTCAGTTTTCAATTGTCCTTCTTTGTAACTTTCGGCTTGATAACAACCGCCCAAACGGTTATGCAAAAATTTCCAAGTGCTATTCCGGATTGGGTTAAAGCTATGATTGTAATACCCGTTATAGCTCAAATATGGGTTGTACCTATCCAAATGTTTTATTTTAATACCATCAGCTTATATGCTGTATTTGCAAATATCATATCATCAATTCTACTTTCCGTCATAAGTTTTATGGGATTTTTAAGTTCAATACTTGCGATAATTAAACCGATTGCGGATATTATGTGTATGAGTTTTGATTTTATACTTAATTACTTTTTAATAACTCTGATAAGTATTTCTGATTTCTTTGGAAGCCTGCCGCACTGTATTATCCAAACAACACATCCGAATATATTTCAAATATTAATCTATTATACTATGCTTCTTTGTGCAACATACTTGATAAAATTTGACAAATACAAAAAAGCTCTTTGTGTGCTAGGAGTTACATCATTAATTTTATTATGCACCACTGCGCGCATTGAGACCAAAGATTTGACAATAACAGCTTTTGACGTGCAAAATGCCGATTGCTTTTTAATTAAAACACCTGAGCAAAAATACTTTTTTATAGATACAGGTAAAGCTCCGTATAAAAGCGGGAATTCACAAGCAAAGATAATTATGCTCAAATACCTTGCGGATAAAGGGATAAAAGACATTGAAGGAGTTGTTGTAACACATTTTGATAACGACCACTCTGGCGGAGTTGTTGATATCATTTCAAATACCAATGTTAAAACTTTATACCTGAATTCTCGAGATACCGAAACGATGACTGCCCGTAATATATTCAAAACAGCAAAAGAAATAAACCAAAATCTTATAATTGCGCAAAATAACAAAGTTATATACAAAGAGCCTGATTTTGTCATTAAAACATATAAAGCAGATGCTCAAGGGAAAAATAAAAGTAACGAAAACTCAATTTTAACCTTAGTAACATACAAAAAATTTAATATGCTTTTTATGGGTGACGGAGGAATAGAAGCTTACGAACAAATAAAGGGTAATTTACCGACTAATATTGAGATACTTAAAGTAGGACATCATGGAGGTCCAAATGTCGTTAACGAAAGAATGATAAATGAACTTGGCATAAAAACTTCTCTAATTTCTACCGGCACAAACCACTTTGGACATCCTAACAAGGGAACCTTAGATGTTTTACGAGATACAAATATTATCAGAACAGATTATCTTAACTCAATAAAACTATCTACAAAAGGCAATAAATATAACATATATTCATACAATCCCCAAAAGAAAAAATATTTACTGCAAGGGACATATTACTCAAAATAAATTATAATTTCAAAATTTCACCATCTTTTGGAATAATAATAGAATTGGCGAACTTATTATCTTTAGCAAATTTTTGCAACTGTTTTCGACTTAACGCTGCATGTCCGACAGTATCCATATGAGAAGCAATTATAGTCACATCAGGAGCATATGTATGAAGCTCTTTTACATCCTGCGCATTCATAATTATTGAACCGCATCCTTTCATTTGAGCATCTGCGCAATTTACTATAACATAATCCGGCTGATGAACATCGATAACTTTTTTTACTTCATCACACCAAATAGTATCACCCGTAACATAAACCGTTTTCTCTTCAGGATGCTTAAAAACAACCCCCATAGAATCATACCTCATACCAAATGAATTAAATACCGGTTCTGCTTTTGAACGAACACCATGCTGACAGCGTGTTTTATATAGCCAAATACCGGCAAATGACATTCCATCCTCCTGTAATACAGACAAATTGGAAAAACCCGATTTTTGAAGAATCTCTTTATCCGTTTGATCTTGAACATAAACCTTTACACCTTTACGTAAATTATCAATCGCAGCTTGATCAAAATGATCATTATGATAATGAGTCATTATTATTACATCCAAACCTTTGATTATCTCGGCAGGCTCCATTGGCAAATCACAAGTCGGCCAATTTAATTCAGGATTCGGGCCAATCTCAATCGGCGCATATGAATTCTTTGGAGCAAACATAGGATCGATTAAAAAGCGTTTACCTCCGTAAGATAACACAATTGTAGCATTTCTGATTTGTTGTATCTGCATATGAAACTCCTTTATCAAATTATGATTATACCATATCTTAATACTATATGTAAATATTCATATAGAATAGTTACTTTTTATGTTAATTATGGTAATATAATAAAAAATATATCAGTTTAAAGGAGAGTTTTATATGAAAGTTAAAAATTTAGTAATTACAGGCATTGCACTACTCGTAATAGTATTGCTTATTGTTTTCGGATATCGTGCATACTTAAATGGCGAAACTTCATTATCAATCGCCCAGATGTCAAAGAAAAAAATATTAATTACATATTACACCAGAACGAATGATACAAGCAAAATGGCAGATACCATTCATAGTCTTGTCGGAGGTGATATGATAAAAATAGAACCTGAAATAGCATATCCGGCAGACAAAGAAGCTTATACAAAAAGAGTTAGTGAGGAAAGAGAAAAAAGAACAATAGTACCTCTAAAAACAAGTTTTCCTAATCTTAAGCCGTATAAAATTATTTTTGTAGGAACTCCTACTCCGCTTGGTATAACAGCTCCGCCTGTTAAATCATTTTTGATAAAAAACAGCGACAACTTAAAAAATAAAATAATCATTCCTTTTATTATATATCAAGAAACTAATCAGGCTATGGGTGCTTATAGAGATATAACATATTTTGTTCCAAATTCATATGTAAAAAATCCGTATTTTACAGGAGAAAATATTACAGGAAGCAAAAAAGTCTCAACTGAGAGATGGCTTACAAGCATGAAGTTTAAAAGATATGAATTAAAATAATTTGATAAAAGAGGGTAATTTATTTAGCCCTCTTTTTTTATATTGAACTAATTAAAGAAAAAGAGGCTTTTGCCTCTCAATGTATAGTTGCGGTTTATAATAATAAGCTGTTAGGTGACCCTAACACTTATTGTGTAAAAAAACAGATTTTGATTTATTATTGTTCGACTTGTCGTCATTACGATAACCGATACCGGCACGATAACCGGATATTGAATATAATAAAGGTAATGAAGGCTCTATCCATTTTAAACCTGACAACAGCGATACTGTAGCTATATCATCGGTATGCAAAGTTAAATCAAGTAATTCAGGTGTCCTGGTTTCTTTCTTATCCTGCTTCATTATAGGATTAAGTATTTTATTACCTATAAAATTAGCTATTATACTTCCGCCGATAACACCTGTTAACAAAATTCCACCTATCATGCCAAGACATCGTGCAGCTTTGGATGTAATATTTAGTTTTTCCAAAGCTCCAAGCGCAGCTCCTGCTCCAATATTACATAAGAAAATATTTGCCAGATACTGATACGTTCCTTCTTTTATTTTGTCAGGAACACCTTCCCTCCAATTTTCATGAGTAAATTTATCACCCAAAATTCCGCCGGCTATACCTCCGAGTACAGGAACTGCACCGTATACTGATAACCAGCCTATTTCCCTGAATATGTCTTTGGCTTTAATATTATCCGGCGGCGGAATAATTTTTTTTGCGATATCCGCGGTCTCTTTAGACGAAAACAAGTCATTTACTTCCTTCAAAGATAAAATTTTTGTTTTTGATTTTTGCAATATTTTTTCAAGATTTGAATTTACATGATTATTTTTCAAGAAATCATCCACCGTTTTTATATTATAATTTATAATTTGCTTAAGCGTCTTAACACCTTTCCTGCCGGTTATAGCTGATGCGATTTTAGGAGCGCTTAATGCCGAAAGCGCCGTTGTAAATAATACCGCTGAGGATTTTATTACCGTTTTTTTATGTTCACTCTTTGGAGTATTCTCTATATTTTCATGCAGTACAAAACCAGCTCCCGATAATAATACGGCCGGAATAACTTTATTGATTTTTGCGGTTAAAAGGGGTTGATCTAAATATTTACCTATTGCTCTTATTGGGGTCATTTCTCTTATTTTTCCTTTTTATAATTTTCAAGTAATTGAGTATTTTGCTCGCAGTATTGAGTAAATTTGCTTATTTCTCTTAATATATGTTCTGATATTATATGCTCTATCTTGCAAGCATTTTCACCGGCCTCTGAAGACGAAATATCTAAAACTGTTTCAAAAAATTTCTTCAGAATATGATGTTTGTTATAAACTTTTTTTGCTTCATTTATCCCTTGCGGAGTTAACGCAATCGATTCATAACTGTTATATCTGATTAAACCTTTCGCAACCAGTTTAGATAACGCTTCTGATACCGAAGCTCTTGAAACACGCAATTGTCTTGCAAGTTCCGCACCTTTTAACGGAGTATCATTTAAATGCGACATGTAAATAGTTTCAATATAATCTTCTAGTCCTGAAGTTAAATTACTCTCTTTATTTTGTAGCAACATAAAATACCCTTTGATATAACAATTGTAAGGCAAGCCTAACACTTTGTCAAGCACTATATTTTTTTTGCTCATTAAGCTGCAACTAATGTTGCTTATAGACCTTGTCACTGTATATTTCGATATTCGGGGTATCTATTTCAAACGCATGAATTCTGCCGGGTCCCAGAACCACCGATACACTTCCGTCATTTACCTGAAACTTACTTTCTTCACCATATTTAGGCAGTAAATTTGTCAGCTTTTGGGACTCTTTTAATGTCGGAACTTTTACTTTACATGCGACAGAACGATTGACATCCTTATTTGCCAATACAAGTATCGTTCTTCCGCGTCTGTGACGAGCAAAAGCGATAACCTGATCGTTTTTATCCTTTTCCTTATCAAGAATGATGTATGAACCGCGTTTTAAAACATCGGCATATTTGTCGCGAAATTCAAGAGCACTCTTCATAAATTCGCCTATTTCCGGATTTTTTCCGCCCGGCTGACGAGAAAGATTGAAAATATCAAGTTTTCCTTCATGAGTATCCATTATGTGATTATCTGTTGCTGTTTTTTCGTTATACTTATTTGCATATTGATATAAGTAATAGTCTCCGGATTGAAAACCGTCAACAAAATACGGGTTCATCATAGGCAATGTCACCTGCAGCCCTGATATTAGATTACAAAATATCGTTCCGCCATGAAACATCGGCGATAAGTCATCATGCGTAGCAAATGAGCCGATAAGAGATTTCCCGTTACCTACACGATAAGACATATTTAAATTATCTACGACATAATCGTGCAATTGCTGTGCGCCTTGCCACTCATGAAAGATATGATATTGACCGTAATAAGCATCAAATCCGGCGCGTAGTAAATCTTCAGGCCTGTCATAAGGCATATTTGCTTGCGGAGAAGCATCTTCATAAGTATAAGTTTCAGCAAGCCACGCAAATTCAGGATCCCTCTTGCGGGAATAAGGAATAATTATATCCCAAAATTCGACAGGTTTTGCCCTTGCAACATCAGCTCTTATGCCGTCAACTCCCGCATCAATCAACATATCTACAAATTGTCTGTGGTATTCTAAAAGTTCAGGATTCAGTGTTCTTTTACCTTCATCATCCCAAGGCTGAAACATTCTAATATCCTCCCAACCTTGAGGAGTTTTAGGAATGCCGTTTTCTATTGCCATCAATTCAGGCTTTTCTTTATATAGTTGGTAAGACGCACAACTTGGCATATCAACCATTACATGCAAACCACGTTTATGACATTCATCTACAAAAGCTTTAAATTGCTCTTTGTCAGAACGCGGATCGTTTTTGTCTACCAATACCGGGTCAATTTCTAATAAATCTTTTGGTGAATACACAGAACCTGCAGTACCCATAGCATTTTCTTTACCCGGAGGGTTTATCGGAAGAAGATGAAGCGTGTTTACTCCTTGAGCTTTTATCTCATCCAATCGATCAATTGCGTTTAAAAACGTTCCTGGTTGCTCTGTTTCATCAATCCATTCATTGCCGTCTTTATCTTTCGCGTTAAACGTACGCGGAATCATTGCAAGCATTTTAACACTATTTGTTAAGAATAATGTTCTTAAATCATTTTTATAATTTGTTGCAGGATTATTTTCTACGGGTTTTACAACAGGCGTATTAATTACAGCTTGATTTTCTAAAAATTGCGATATCAAATTTGAGCCAAAAGACGGTTGAGTATTTTGAGCGGTAAAACTATTTTGAGCCTGCAATTTATTTTTAAAGGCTGTTATTTTTTGCGTAATTAAGTTTGAAGAAACACTGTTTATCATTGTTGTTTTGCCTCATACCTGTCTGTGTGCATATGTCCGAAGAAAAACTGAGCTAATAACGTTATGCCAAGCAATCCTGCGCCAAATGCAGAGAAGAATTTTAACCATCTGTTACTGTTATAATGAGAGCGGAACAATTTAGTAAACATATCATCTAATGCATTTCCTAATTGTAAAAATTTTTCATTTGAAGTGCTGCCTACTTCTTTTCCGTCGACCAGATGGTTTTGTCTTACAAAATATTTATCTCCGCCAAAAATCCGCAATACATTCTTTCTCCATGCATCGAAATTTTCATAGAATAAAGAACCTTCTAAATTTCGTGAAGTATCAGGATGCAATTTTTCATTATACATAAGCTTCATTGCTCGTTCGTAGAAATTTCTGTCATGCCCGTTTTCCGCAAGCATTTTGGAATCACGATGTCCAACGTATTTATTAACAACTTTTCCGTCTTTTATTTCCAATTCTGATTTATCAATATTTTCTGCACTCGGATTTAAGTCAGGGTTACGTCTTGAATAGAATTTAACCGCATAATCCGAGCTATGTCCGCCAAGCATTAAGCGTTTACACATTTCTACCAATTCTTCTTTTACTTCTCTTGGCAGACCCTCTAACGGAGTTTTTTCTGATTTTTCAAGTTCGGTAATCCTTTTGAACATATCCAAAGCATTCATCATACGATAAAATGCACCTTTAACACCCTTTACCCTATCCATAACATAAGATAATTGAATATTTCTCAGAGATGATTTGTCATTCGTTTCATATCCGAACAATCTTTGAAGTGTCGAATTCATTTTTAATTTTTGCAAAGGTTCCGATATCATTTCAAAAGCTGAATCTACGCATTTTTTATATGTATTATCAGTATCAGCATTTTTGGTATTTATATCAATATTTGCAAAACGAGTTCTTTCTTCAATTTTTGACAATTTATCGCGTAATGCTTTGATTACAGCTTCATAGCCGTCTTTATCGGAAACAATAGTCTCTATTTTTTCTCGGATTAAATTCCCAACTATTCTTTCGTCGTATCTGGTTTCTTTGACTTCTTTATTTGTTATGCCTAAAATCTTTAGCAAATCCTTTGAAATCAAATCGTTCCAACCGTTTGCGAGCCCTGTTTCAGGTGCCATTGCAGCTTTTAAATACGCATATTCATCAAGAACTGCAAGATGGCTTTTTAATTTTATCAATTCTGACGAAATACCTTTTATGTCTTTTACTGTCTGCTCGGTTAATTTACTTGATGAAACAGATTTTAAGGCTTTTACAATATCCGCATTATGAGAGATATTTTGATTTGATGCTTTAAACTTTAACCTATTTTTAATTTCTTGAGATACATCGCTTTGTTCAAGTTTAGCCTTACCAATATTTGAAATCACTCTTAAATACTGAGTGAAGTCATTTATTCCGTTCCTGACTCCGGAAGCTTCATCATACAAACCGTTCCTTTGTAATTCCTGCGCCAAATCTTTTGCCGTAGGGACAACTTTATCAAGTACGGATTTATCTAACTTTAATTTTGAATAATCATCACCTATTGCCTTTGAAATTCTTTCAAGTACGTCCGTTGTAATATCATATCCGCTATTTTGGCCAAGTATACGTTTTATATCTTTTCTTATAGCTTGTGATGTAACCTTATCAAAATCTTGCGATAAATTGGAAGCTATCAAATCTATCATTTCTTTTGAAACATTTTTACCTTTATTTGTTTCTAAAATACTTTCAAGTTCAGAAACATTTGCAGAATAATCATATTTTTTAGCACTCTCATTAAATTTGTTCAACAAATCATTTGCCTTTTGCGCTAATTTTTTATCCTGATAATCTGATATAGGATGCTCTAAAGCATTACATATCAAAGCACTCATTATAGGAGTCGCAAACCCTGCCGTCAGCATCCATAAGGTATTATTTTGAAGCGCAATCTTGCGCATTTTTTCTTGTATAAAATCTCTGCGATTTTTAATATCCCTAGGCACTCTCATTCTATCGCCGATTTTATTTATTTCTTCATCTGTATATAAATCCCAAGGTATAAATTGATGATCTAAAAATACAGGTTTCTTTGTATCATAATTGTCGCGGTATTGTTGTCTTATATTAAACCCGTGTATTAAATATGCCGGTAACTGAAGTGCCAATTTTGGCCAAATTTCCATTGCTCCAAAAAATGAACATAGCCCGACAAATTCCATGGCTTTGGTCAACGGGGTTTGACGTCTTGTTAAAAGATAAGTTGCGATAGCAAGCCCGCCAAGTTTCATGCCTGCATCATTCAAACTACCTAATTCATTGTCGTTAGCTTTACCTTGCACAGAATGCTTGAGAGCATTTGCCTTATATTTTATATCCTTAAAAAATTCCGCAGGATAATCAAAAATTGTATTTCTTACCAAATGTCCGTTACTTGGTAAAGGCTTTATAAATGTTCGGTTCAAAAGTTCTTTATTAACATCAAAATTCTTCTTTGCATTATCTGAATTATATTGCTGCAAATTGGTTGAGTTATTTAAGTATGATTGAATAAGATTTGTTTTCATTATCCTACCACACTTTCTTTATTCTTATTCATAACATCGGATTCTTTTACTTTTGACGGTTTTTGCGTAATATGAATTGTATTTAATACTCCCAAAACAGTCAAAGCTAGCGCTGAAAATAAAAGAGTTTTTCCTGCATACTTTTCAAGCTTTGTATCTGCAATTTCAGGCTTGTAAAAATTTTTAGCGCTATTTTTTATACTTTCGGCAAGGATTTTCATTGAATGCTTAAATTTCTCCGGTTCCCAAAATTTTAATGTAGCAGCATTAAAATACTCATCCCACGCATCCTGAAATGCTAAACCAACTCCGACAGCTGCCCATAAATATGAAGAAAGACTTCTTGCTAATGTTGATTTTACCAATACTTCTTTATATATAGGCTTTACCTCCTGATCGGAATCGTTCAAATCAGTTCCCAATCCATTACGTTTAGCTATTTTGTCATATTTTGCATTTAGTGATTTTTTATCTTTAGGCTCTCCGTATAATAAATCCCAACGGGTGAATTCAACGCTTTCTCCGACTTTATGATACTCATAACTTGTTAAATCAAAATCATCTTTATTTTCAGGTAATTGGTGATTTACTTTTAAATACGGAAGTTGCGTATCAATACCCGTAATCCACTTTACAGGTAAATTAACAAAGGATTTTGACCAAGATTTAAATAAGCCGTATAATAAAACCCCTAAAGCCATTTTCTTACCTAATTTTGCAGCCTCAGGCGCAACCTTATTGGAATAATTAAAAACTCCCATTAATGTTGCACTTCCTATAACATAAGGTACGGTTCCCATTGTTAAAAACTCATAAAAATCAGAATTAATACTCCCTTTCATACCTCTTGCCGGATATATTGTAAAGGCCTTTGTAAACTTATCAAGACCTATCCTTGCTCTTGTGGAAAAATTGTTTTTTAACAGAGTATCCCCTTTCGGAATCTCCTTTTTAGTTTCCCCAAAATTTATATTTTTATTGCTGTGTACACTAACCGGTAAAATCATGACAACTCCGCTTGATATTATTAGAATGCCTGTCAAAAAAAATTTTGTTATTTAAAGTTGAGTATTTTACATTTTTTAACAAATTTATTTAACTACAGAGAAAAAAATCATAGATGCTATTCCAACGATAATACAATACCATCCGAAAATATTTAATGAAAACTTTGAAATAAATTTCATAAAATATTTTATACATAAATACCCTACTATTGCTGAAACCAAAGTCCCAACAACAATCGATACCCAATTATATCCGACAGCTTCGGATACATCAATTTTCATCAAAGGATACACCATAGATGCACCCAATATTATCGGTATACTCAATAAAAAAGAATATCTCGCTGCAGTCTCACGGTTCAAGCCTGTAAATAACCCTGTTGCAATAGTCCACCCCGAACGCGAAAACCCGGGTAATACCGCTAAACCCTGTGCAATACCGACGCATATTGACTGTTTTAAGTTTAATTTATCAAATTTATCTTCACGCTTTTTTGATAAATATTCACTAAAGAACAATACAAAGCCTGTCAAAATAAGTAATCCGCCCACAATTGACGGGTGGAAAACAAGGTGATTAGCCGCTTTTTCCAAAGGCAAAGCAAGCATAATAGTAATTATTGTTCCTAAAATTATGTATAAACCTAATTTTGATTTATCAGTCGAAAAATCCTTTGTTTTGCACGATTCTATTAATGCATTACAAATATCAAAAACATCTTTTCTAAAAAATATCAATACAGCAATCAATGTACCTAAATGAAGCATAATATCCAAGAAAATTTCTTGTGTTGATTGCTCGGAAATCGGAATATCTTTTAAAATTTTATAAAAATTAGACGTAAAAACAAGGTGAGCAGAACTCGAAATCGGCAAAAATTCACTCAAACCCTGAACTATCCCCATTAATATTGATTGTATTATCGGCATTATGCACTCCTTATATCGATTGAAAGGTTGAACAGTTGAAAAGTTTAACGGTAAAATCGCAAATAATAAAACTATTTAACATTTCGACCAAATAACTATTCTTCCTCAAAATATGAACAACAAGAATTTTGTGTTTCCCAAACGGAAATTCTGCTTAATTGAACTATTTTTTCTTTCATTTTTGAATAAATGTAATAAGCTATCATTTCACTTGAAGGACTCTCACCCTTAAATTCAGGCAATTCGTTTATATCCTGATGGTCTAATGTTTCTAAAACAGCATTTAATTCTTTTTTCAAAACTTTATAATCTATTAAAATATTGCTTTTATCCAAAGCCTCCCCGCGAACGAATGCCTCAACCATCCAATTATGACCATGCTGATTTTCGCAAGCTCCGTCGTAATTCAGCAAATGATGTGCGGCTGAAAAAAATGCCTGTGTTTTAATTTCGTACATATTATCTCCTCTTATTCTTCATTTCTTTGCGAATCAAAAATAAAATCGCATAATTCTCTGACTGCGCCTTTGCCGCCTTCTTTTGAAGAAACAAAGTTGCAAATATTTTTCACTCTGTCAACCGCATCAGAAGGGCAAGCAGCTATCGCGACCTTTTCCAATACAGGAATATCAGGTTCGTCATCTCCCATATATGATACTTGAGAAAAATCAAGTTCATATTTTTGCATAATTGCCTCTAATATAGGTAATTTGTTTTTAACGCCCTGATAAACTTCAGAAAATCTTAAGTCTTGAGCTCTGCGTTCGACTGTTCCGTTTTTTCTGCCGGTAATTACGGCGGTCAAAAAGCCGTATTTTAACATTTTGGCCAACCCATGACCGTCTTTTGCATTAAACGTTTTATATTCGACACCGTTTTCATCATAAGTAATACTGCCATCAGTCATAACGCCGTCAACATCGAATACAAGTAATTTAATATTTGAAGCCGTCTCTTTTAAATCTTTCATCTCTTACGCAACTCCTGCTCTTAACAGGTCATGAACGTGAATTACCCCTATCGGACTGTTATTTGCATCAACTACCGCCAATGCCGTAATTGAATATTTTTCCATTAAGTTCAAAGCGGATGCTGCATAAGCATCATCAGTTATACGTTTCGGATTTATTGTCATAACGTCTTTTACCGATAAACTTGAAGTATCAGAATATTTTATAACTGTTCTTCTGATATCACCGTCTGTTAATACTCCGATTAATTGTTTTGATGAATCTAAAATCATTGCCATCCCTAATTTATATTCGGAAATTGTTTTTATAACACTTTGAAAACTTTCATTTTCGGAAACAATCGGCATTCTGTCTCCTGTTATCATCAAATCTCTGACTTTATAAGTCAGGCCTTTTCCCAACTTGCCTGATGGATGATACATTAGAAAATCTTCTTTAGTAAAGCCTTTTTTCTCCATCAAACAAACTGCCAAAGCATCACCCATTGCTAATGTCGCTGTAGTACTTGCCGTTGGAGCTTTACCTAATGTATCAGCTTCTCTTTCTACCGAAATATCCAAAACTACATCGCTTGTTTTTGCCAACGTTGATTCAACATTACCTGTCATACCAATCATTGGGCATCCGAAACGTTTAATTAACGGAAGCAAATTCATCAATTCCTGAGTTTCGCCGCTGTTTGATATGGCAATAATAACATCATTACGGGTAATAACTCCCGAATCACCGTGGGTACTTTCGGCAGGGTGAAGGAAATAAGCAGGAGTACCTGTGGATGACATTGTTGCTGCAATTTTTTTACCTATAATTCCGGATTTTCCCATACCGGTAACTATTACTCTGCCTTTGCAGTTGTACAAAATATCGATTGCTTTGTCGAAATCTTCTCCGATATTGTCTTTTAATCTCAAAATTGAATTAGCTTCAATTTCCAATACTTCTTTTGCAGATTCGATAATTCTTGATAATGTCATTTCCATATATCCCACCTCATAATAACTTCAAAATGATTATACAATAAAATATAGTTTAATATATACTATCTTTACAATTTTTTAAGATTGCATAGATTACATAACTAATAATATAGAAATACATTGAGAAATTGAAAAATTATATGTATTACGAATAATTCATACATATATACGATAAAAATTTTCAGATATTCATTAAAAAGTTGATTTATATTTATACGAAATTTGTAATAATTAAAGTGTTATCACTTTTATTGAGGACAGAATATGAATTTACACGAGCAATGTCTTTTACGTTATCTGAAAAATCCTGATGAATTATCATACGCTACTGAAATATTGAAACTTAATAATAAAATCTTGGAAGAAAAATTTGTATTAAAAAACATCCTTGCCAATCTCTCTATGTTAAACTATACTAATAACGTAGAATGATTGGATTAGATATGTTAAAAAAGTTTATTTTTTGGTTTTGTATTATTGTATTATTTTTGTTTTTCGGATTAAAAGACGAGTATTCTGAATCGTTTTTTGAATCTATGGAGAATAAAACATTTGATATACGCCAGTCTGTTTTGGCTTTTTCTCGTTTCGCCAAACCGCATAATAAAGATATAGTTATTATTGCAATTGATGATGCAAGTTATGAATATGTTTTGGATAAATACGGAGAATGGCCGTTAAGACGTGATATCTATGCAAAAATTACACGCTATATAGAGCGTCAAAAACCAAAAAATATTGCTTACGATTTGATGTTTGTAAAATCAATGAGAAGCACTCCACAAGCAGATAATGCTTTAGTCGAAGTATTTAAAGACTTCGATAATGTTTATACCGCAATTAATCTTGACTATCAGGAAGAAAATTTGAGAGATCCTGTTGAACTTAACGATAAATTCGCCATTAACATTAAAAATAATTCAAAGAAAGTAAACTTGGATTATTTTGAATATACTAATTGCCGTGTGATATTGGATGGCATAATGAATGCAACAAGCAATATCGGCGTAATAAATGTTTTACGAGGAAATGACGGGATATTGCGCCAAATGCCTTTAGTATACAAGTATAAGGGTAAATATTATCCTCAATTAGGCTTTAAAGTGGCATTAGATGCTTTAGGGCTAAAAGATAAAAAAGATTTTGTCATTGATAAAAAAGGTAATTTAATACTTGATAGTACACACAAAATACCTTTAATATCTGACGGGACTACTATACTGAACTGGTATGGCCCCGGACAAACTTTTACCTATATTCCTTTGCATGAATTAATAAATGCTGTAGAGGGAAATCAGCCAAGCAATAAAATTTTTGATTTCCATAACAAAATTGTTTATTTTGGCGCTACAGCTTCAAGCTTGTTTGATATAAAAACTGTTCCGGTGGATAAGGTATATCCCGGAGTTGAAGTTCAGGCAACCTATGTAAATAATTTGCTTGACAGTACCCTGATTAAAAAAGCAACAAAACCGATTAAAATTACAATAGATATAATACTGGTACTATTGACTATTTCAGCACTGCTTTTTATCGGTTCTATGACTGTGGCAACCTCTATAATAATTGTAACCGTAATCGCATATATTGCACTCTCTTATTTCTTGATGGCAAAATATAATCTCTGGCTGCCTTTAATATCTCCTATTTTGTACGCATTATCAGGTTATATTATCGCTGTTATATATAAATATCTGACTAAATCAAGAGATTTTGATAAGCAATACAAACTTGCGACGACTGATGGATTAACAGATTTGTATAATCACAGGTATTTTCAGGAACAAATGCTAATGTATTGTCAGAATGCCGAAAGGTATGAGACGGTATTTTCACTCATTATTCTTGATATAGACTTTTTCAAAAATTTTAATGATAATTTTGGTCATCAATCCGGAGATGCAGTATTAAGACAAGTATCAGCGTTATTAAAAAAGAATGTACGCTCAAGCGATATCGTTTGCAGATACGGCGGGGAAGAAATCAGTATAATTTTACCAAATGCATCAAACGAAGAAGCTGTTAATACTGCGCAAAAACTGTGTGACATAATTGCAGAGTATAAATTTAAATTAAGTAACAACAGAGATAGCCATGTCACCGTCAGTCTCGGGGTCTCAACATATGGAGCCGACGGCACTGTACCGTCTGAGATTATAGAAAGCGCTGACAAAAGATTGTATAATGCAAAAAATAACGGTAGAAACAGAGTTAACTGATAATGAATAAAGATTTTATTACAAAACCTTTCAACATAAAAGATTTGCCTAAGGATTTGCCTTTCCCGCCATCGTTTATAACAAATAATGAAAGGCAGATACAACAGACTTGCGAATTTTTGCAAAGCGATAAAAAAATAATGCTTATTAACGGGTATATGGGTGCAGGGAAAAAGCCGTTTGTGAATTTCATCGGAACACTAATCAATCAAGAGGTTTTGCAGATTAAATATACCTGCTTTGAAACAACAATCTTAGATGATATGTTATTGAGCTTTTTTGAATCCTTCAGGAATTTTGTTATAAAAGGAAAAATTCATAACCCGCGTCATAAGGCAGAAAATTTTACTCAAAAAATTAACTTGTATTTTCAATCTATAACAAATCCGATTTTGATAGAAATTCATTCTTTTCATACTATATTGAAGGAAAACAAACCTGAAGTCTTGAATTTTATAAAACATTTGGCAAAATTTCCTAATATAAAAATAATAATAACAGGTCGAGTTTTTGAACTCGAAAATTTTGAAGATGCAGATTATACACAAACAACAATTTTAGCACTCACAAAAGATAATTTTGAAAAACTTTTGCGCGACAATGATATAAAAAATATCGGAATTATGTCAAACGAATTGTATAAGCAATCACGCGGATATTTTCATTTTTTAAATCTGACAATGCGTATAATGCAATTAAGACAGATAGGTATAGGGAAACTCCTTGAAAATTTTTCAAAAAGCTTGGTTGGCTATCATGAGTTTATTATAAAAGATGCCTTATCATTAATTGATCCTGTCAGTTTGCATCTTTTTAGGCTATTGGCAGTAATGCGTATTCCGATACACTTAAATTTGTTAAAATCTTTGCATATGTACGACGAAAAGAGAATACATTTTTTTGTAAATAATTATATCTTGTCAGTTGACGGAGAGTGCATATATTTAAAAGATTATTACCGCGAAATAATTGAGCGACAAATTCAAGACAGCGTAATGCTAAAATTGCACAAAGCTTGTGTTGAACTCTATGAAACACAATTGCCGTTAAAGCCTTTAGAAAGAGATTTGCGAATTTCCCGACAAACAATGAGAAACGAGATTGAATATCACTCAATGTTTCTTCCGAAGAAAGTAGAAATAACAACAACTCAGCCTTTGATTGTGCCGCAGTTACCGCAAATTAATACGGCAAAAATTGAGCAAAATAACGTTCAAAATACAACTCCGCTTCAAGAAGAAACAAAAGAAGAAAAGATTGAAAAGATTAATTTCATATTTGACGATGAGGCCGTATTAGATAATATTGCCAATTCCATAAATACTTTCATAACTGAAGCTGCCGAAAAAAATGAATTGGCAACAGAAAGCAACAAGCTGGATTTGACACAAACTCTAAATAAAGCAAAAGATGAGGAAAGTCAATTCAATTACAGTAATGCCGTGATTTTATACCAAAGTGCACTGACTAAAACCGACGATGATAATTTTGATAAATTTATGCCGACAATTTACATCAGATTAGCAAAAGTTTATAAGCAAATGTCAAAATGGTATGAAGCCCTTAACTGTTACACAAAAGCCCAAGATTACTATGAGAATGTTTCAGATAATCAAAAGGTTGCAGAATTGAAGCTTGAAATTGCAAATATTTATTTCATAGTATATAAACAAGATAATGCAAAATATATTTTAAAAGAACTTGAAAAAGTTATGGGTTTGCCAAATGAATTAAGAATTCGTGTCAATTTATTATTGGCAAAATTATCAGACAACTTAAATGAAGAGTATACATACTATAAAAAATCAATACCTTTAGTGTCTATAGATACAGATAAGAGTATAACAGCAGAGTTATACTACCGATATGCCGGCGTTAATGACGAAAAGGATGATTTAAAGACAGCATTGGAATATTATAAAAAATGCGCAGAAATAAGAACGGACAACAATTATTTATCAAGAGCATTGGCAAGTTTAGCAGAATTATGTGACGAAGGCGGAAAATCAGAATTAGCCATCAGATATTATATCCAAAGTATGGAAATAGATAATGCACAAAAAAATTATAACGGTTTATATACAACATCACGTCATTTATCCGAAATTTATTCATCAAAAGATGAAGACAAATCATTAAAATATACTGAATTGGCAAAAAAATATGCAAAAGAATTGAATGAACCGTATTATATGGTTGAAAGTTCAATGGAATTAGGCAATTTTTATATGTTGAGAAAGAATTTTGAACAGGCATTAAAATATTTTGAAGAAGCATATACTGTTGCAATGACCTCATTTTCTCAGGATAATGCTGATAAAATAAAAAATAAAATAGATTATGTAAAAAAACAGATGGGCTTACAATGAAAACAAAAGAATTTTTTGCCGAATATATAAAAATATTTTTGGAAGAAAACAGTAAAGTAAATCTAATATCTAAAAACGAAGAAAAGTTTTTATGGGAAAAACATATATTTGATTCGTTGGCTTTAGAATTATTTTTTGAAAAATACGGCATTCCAAAAACTTTACTGGATATTGGTACAGGCGGAGGATTTCCTTCAGTTCCTCTTGCCCTTGCTAATCCTGAAATTCAGATAACTGCACTTGACAGTATTTCAAAAAAAATCCGAGCAGTACAAACGTTTAAAGAGAAACTTGATATAAAAAATTTGAATCCTGTCTGTGAAAGAGTCGAAAATTATAATAAAAAATTTGATGTTGTAACATCTCGTGCAGTTGCATCATTGGATAAAATTTGTGAGTATGCTTTTCCAAAGCTTCAAAAAGACGGATATATAGTAACATTCAAATCAAAAAAAGCAGTTGAAGAAATTCATCTTGCAGAAAAAATTCTAAAGAAAAACAATGCAAAAGTTATTGGTATAATAAATTATGATCTGCCTTTAGAAGAAAAAATTGACAGATGTTTAATAGTCATAAAATAATCACATTGATATAATCATTTATTTTTAGTAAACTTATTTAGTATGCAAGGGCAAATTTATAAAATATATTCGGATTCATATTATGTAAAAAGTGATGATAAAATTCATGTTTGTAAAATAAGAGAAGTCATAAAAAAACAAAAAACTTCTGTTGTAACAGGCGATTACGTTGAATTTTCAAATGATGTTATAACTGATATTTTACCAAGAAAGAGTTATATCAAGCGTCCTGCGGTAGCAAATGTTGATCAAATCGTTGTTGTAAGCGCTCTTAAAGAGCCTGATTTGGATTTTGTACAATTAAATCGCTATATTTCTCTTGCAAAATACTATAAAATACCCGTCATTTTATGTTTTAACAAGGAAGATTTAGAAATAGAAAACGGTCTACAGGATAAAATTGAAGAAATATATAAAGATTTAGGCTATAAGATAGCATTTACTTCGGCTACAGAAAACAAAGGGACAGATTATTTCGCAAAATTGTTAAAGGGTAAATTGTCAGCATTATGCGGGAATTCCGGTGTCGGCAAATCAAGTTTGATTAATGCACTCAATCCGAATATTAAACTAAAAACAGGAAGCGTAAGCGATAAATTAAGCCGTGGCACACACACTACAAGACATTGCGAAATCATCCCCGTTTATGAGGATACTAATATTATAGATACCCCCGGATTCAGTAATGTGAAATTTGATTTCATATTACCAAAAGATGTAGATACATTATTTGAGGAAATCTCAAAATATTCCCAAAATTGCAAATTTTCTGATTGCTTACATATAAATGAATCAGGCTGCGAAGTACTAAAAAATCTTGAAAATATACCGCAATCGCGCTATGAAAGTTATCTTGAATTTTTGAATGAAGCTTTTGAATATAAGGAAAAAATAAAATATAACGGAATTAAAACCGAAACGCACAAGAAATTTCATAACAATAAAGCGATGGTAAAAATAAGCGAAAAGAAACGTCAGACTTCACGCAACAATGCAAAACAAATGATTTATAAGGAAATAGAAAATGAAGATGAATGATTACATCGGGCTTATAGAGGATAAATTAAACGAATACCTTGAGATAGAGTATCCGCAAAGCCTTTTTAAATCAATGAAATATACCGTAATGCTTCCGGGAAAAAGATTAAGGCCTGTTATGTGTCTTGAAACCTGCAGGATTTTTGGCGGCGAAATAGAAGATGCACTGCCTACTGCTTGTGCAATAGAGATGCTGCATGCTCAAACGCTTATTCACGATGATTTACCTTGCATGGATAATGATGATTTCAGACGCGGTAAACCGTCAAATCATAAAGTTTTCGGGGAAGCTATAGCAACATTGGCAGGAGATGCGTTATTAACTTATGCACCGCAAACAGTTACCAAACATTCTAAGAATTTATCTCCTGCAACGATTATAAGAGTTTTAAACGAATATTTTAATTATGCAGGCGCAAGAGGGGTTATTGCTGGACAAGTTGTTGACATTGAATCGGAGAATGATACCAAACTTGAAAATAAAGAAGAAATATTGGAATATCTGCACACCCACAAAACTTCCGACCTTTTCCAATTAGCAATGAGAACAGGTGCCATAATAGCAGGAGCAGATGATGAAAAATTGGATGTTACAACAGAATTTGCAAAACAATTCGGACTTGCATTTCAAATTGCAGATGATATATTAGACGAGATTTCTACATTTGAGCAAATGGGTAAAACTTTAGGCAAAGACAAAGAAGAAGGGAAACTGACCTATGTAACTTTGTACGGTTTGGAGCGCGCAAAATGTAAACTCTCTTGCATACTGAATGACTGCCGTGATATAATGTCCTTACATGGCATAGATTCCGAAATATTTGAAAATATTATTACAGACATAGAAAAGAGAACACAAATATGAATTTAGATACAATAAGACAGCTTATGGCAAATAACGGTTATGAAGTTTTAGCTTGCGGATTGTTGGCTGCACTTACCTCACAGATAATAAAATTTCTTTTATTTACTCTAAAAAACAAAAAGATAAATTTCAAAATATTTACAACGACCGGCGGCATGCCAAGTACTCACTCCGCAGGAGTAATGGGTTTATCAACAATTGTCGGAATATTAGAAGGGTATGATTCTATATCTTTTGCCGTTGCATTAGGTTTTTCACTTGTAATAATGTATGATGCAGCCGGTTTAAGACGTGCGGCCGGTAAAACAGCAGCAAGTTTGAATAAAATGATGGAAGAGTTTTATAACCATGATTTGCGTGCGGTTGGCGGAAAATTGAAAGAATTATTGGGTCACACTCCTTTTGAAGTTTTTGTCGGCGCAATATATGGAATTGTTTTTGCTTATTTGTTCCATTCCTTTATAATCGGATAAAATAAAGCCGCTCAATTGGGATTGCAGCGGCGAGGAAAATTTACGAAAATAAGTGTGTAGGGGAAATATAGGTAGTTATAATTTTATGCATTAAATGTGCTGAATGATTTTTCTACGTTTTTGGAAATTACTTTTGCTACGGATTCGTATTCCGTTTGAAGAGCTGAATGTTCGGATTCTAATTTGTTTAATTTTAGGTCAAACATCTTATCTTCTTTTTCAATTCTGTCCATACTTGTATTATAAACTTGCTCTGCAAGTTTGATTTTTGCTTTATCTTCTTTTTCTGTAATAGATTCGTCATCATCTAATGTCGTTTTTATAAATTCTTTATCAACTGCAGAATAGTAGGATATTGTTAATTTTCCTTGTTTAAGTTGAGTTATCAGCCATTGATCATCTTTAAATACAGATCCTTCGTCAGTTTCGGTTGCATTCATATAACCTTCTTTTATCATTCTGTTATATGTTGTGTAACCTCTGGTTGTCATTTGATTATAAATATTTTTGTAATATGCCTGCATATTAGCATCATTATTCAGTTCATTATCAGGAGAATGATAAAATGCTTCGGTTAATGACAAAGCATAGTCATACAGATTTCTTTGCTCGTCTGTAGCTCCGTCATAGAAGATTGCATGCTCAACAGTACTCATATCATAAGTTAAATATTTTTTACCTGATTCACCGGATGATTCAGATTCTGCCCCTTCACTGCTCTCATCACCGCCAGTTTCTGAGGAATCAGCACTTTCAGAAGCAGTTTCTTCGGATTGATATTTCCCTTCATCATTTTTTACCATTTTTTCTTCTTTATTGGTATATATTTTAGGGTTTTCTTTATCCTTTGCATCTCTATTTACATATAATACAGTTGCATTTGAGGTTGCAGTGGTTTCTTCTCCGCTTTCATTCTTATATTTGTATGTGTATCTTTCTTGTTCGCTATCATATGTAACATCAACATTTTCTAATATATGATAATTATTATCGGAATCTAAGTACATAGCTTGATATCCGCTAACAGATCCATCTTCGTTGACAACAGGGATAGGGACTACTTCATATCTTTCCATATAATAATATGGCAGATTGTTTTTAAATCCTTTTGATACCGGATATTCGTTTGTACCGTCCGAAAATTTGGCAATCTCATATATTGCATATCCATCGAATCGATCTTTAGATTCTTTTTTAAAAGTTTCATAACCAAAGGATGAAATATGTTCTATATCAGGTCTATCATTTTTACCGTCATAAACTGATACTAAATATTTGTCCCATGCTTCATGAATTAATTGTTCAGCATTTTCTTCATCCGTAATATCAATATCGCATTGTGTAATACCCATTTTTGCTAAGAATTTGTTATAATCGCCGTTACCACCTTCAAAAGCCTGAGCGAGTTTGTCGGAAACTACAATACGCCCTTGATTATCACTGACAATATATTGTTTGCCCACTGCTACATGATTGAACCCTGTTAATTGATTGTATGTAACATTTTCAAATGTAGCATTGGTTCCGTTATATCCTGTGATAATTTGATATTTAGTTGCATTCATAGCATCTAAATATCTGTCATTAGCATCAAGAGAATCGTCAGCAAGCCTTTGCTTTGAATATGCAACGCATTGCTGCTCAAATTCATTATTTGATAGTCTTGCTGTCATCATTAATAATCTGCCTTGTGATGCTGCCATTCCCATAGTCGGTAAGGTATTCCTTTCATATTTTCGTATTTACTGTTAATTACGGCATTTTTATTTGTAATCTTTAATTTTTGAAGTTAAAAATAAATTATTTTTTACAAAAGTTTACAATTGTGCAATTTTTCAAAATAAAAAAACTTTTATATAGTAGTAGGTTAATTATTTTAGTATAGGTAGGAGAATTATGGTAAGTATTTCTGGTATCACAAGCACATTAAAAACGACTTACGGGTATGCTAAAAGATTTGCTCAAGCAACTCCCGAGTTAATTTTCGGTACAGGTTCAGAAGCCGCAGGTAAGGCAATGAGAGCTGCCAAACAAAGCGGCGGCACATTATTTGAGTCTGCACAAGCCGGCTGGCGTGCAATGGAAAAAGCAGGTAAAGGCAGCTTCTTTAAAAGTTTCTTGAAAAACTGCAAAGAGTTTTTACCTGACATGGGTAAAGCTATATCAAAAGGTACAGAAGGCTTAACAGGTTTGGCAAAACTAAAGGGCGGCGCAAAAGGTTTATATAAAGGCATAGGGTCAAAACTGCCGTTTATCGGTTCAATGGCAATGATGCTATTTGAATTGCCTAATATATTCAAAGCAACCAAAGAACAAGGGTTATTCAGCGGAGCAAAGGAAACCGTAAAAGCCGGTGCAAGGTTAACAGGCGGAGCTTTGGGTGCAGCTGTCGGTTCGGCAATTTGCCCTGGTATCGGTAGTTTAATCGGGTGGATTGCAGGTGAATGGCTTACAAGCAAAGTCGTTGGTAAATCATATACGGAAAAGAAAGCGGAAGAAGAACAACAATATAATGAAGCCGTGCTAGAACAAATGGCGGCGACACCGCAATATCAAACCCAAACAGCACAGCAACCGCAATATCAAAATCAACCAAATCCATTCGGCAGTTACGGATTTAATACAAATTTAGATTATAGCAATATTCCATATGCAAATGACATTATGATGCAGCAAATGAGATTTAACAAAGTAGCATAATAATATATCGTTATAATTAAAGGGTCTTTACAAATATTTGTAAAGACCCTTTCTTAATATTTTGTAATATTTCCGAAAAATAAAGCAATTACAAGTAATAAATATACTTTTAAATAATATAGGGGATTTATAGGAGAAATTAGAATGACTGTTAACGGGGTACAAAGATCCACAGACGTACTTAATTTAACGAAATATGTAACAGGTGCGGCAATAAACCAAAACGGTGAATCTTCTGGAATAGTTGCGGGAACCGCGATATTTTCAGGATTAAAAGGCGGAGTCTGGGCATGGAAAAACAGAGGAAATTATCGTGCAGGATTACAGGCTTTAACAGATGAAATGAATGCACATAAAGCACTTATGCAAGGGGCAGCAAAAAAAGGTTCAGGTTTTTGGAACACAGTTAAAAATTTTTGGAACGGCGGTGCTGAAATTGTAAGCAAAGGAAAACTTGAGGCTCTTGCAAAGGGTACAGATTCAGCAGCATTAGCTGCACAAAAAGTATTAGCTTCCGGTAAAAATTTTGCTGAAGGCTTAAAGGCTATAGAAGGCGGAAAAGGAATCCTTAAGACTATTGGAAAAGGTATTAAAGGTAACGCTTGGTTCGCTGGTATATCTTTTGGCATAGGAGTATTAACAGATGTAATTCCGGCATTTCAGCTGGGTTCAGATAGAGGTTTTAAACAACTTGGAAAAACTGCCGTAAAAACCGGTGCAGAAGTCGGCGGTTGGGCTGCAGGTTCTGCTCTTGGTGCAAAAGCCGGTGCTGCAATCGGAGCTTGTGTCGGCGGGCCTGTCGGTGCAGCAATCGGCGGTATTGTCGGCGTAGTCGGCGGTTTCTTAGGAAGTTTCTTATGCTCAAAAGCTGCAGATGCTATTGTCGGCCCTTCTGAAGTAGAATTAGCTCAAGAAGAGCAAGCAAGAGAGATTGCTCAGCAGGCAACGGCACAAGGGGACAGCGCAATTTCTGAAATCGCACAGGCAGCATATAATCAATTATTACAAAATGCAGCAGAAAACGGAGGTGAACTCTCTGAAGATGATTTAGCCGCTAAAAAATCTCTTGAAAACTTGATTGGTGAAAAGATTGATATAAAAGCAGATTTGGAACAATTATCATCAACAGATGCACAACAGCAAACTGCAGCTTCTCAACCTTTAACACAAACCCAAGCTCAAACTCAAACATTAGCTCAGGCAACTTCTGCACAAGCACCATCACAACACTCCCAAAGAGTGCAAGATGATTTACCGGGAACATCAGCTTCTTTATATGGAATGTCTATGTATAATCCGATGGCAATGCCTGCTATTCCATATACTTCATATTCCGGAGTGAATCCGTTTGCATCATCAAATCCGTTCACTTCTTATTCGGGATTTAATTACCCGACACAGAATTTAACTCGCCCTCAAGCAGTATAATAAATAAATAAATAAATATAAAAGTCGGTTCTTTTACAAGAACCGACTTTTATATTTCCTGTATTTTAAATACCGCATGCATTGAAATCTCTTTCGGAAATTGTTGATGAACATTCTAATATTTGAGTTAAAAAGTTCTCAATCAATTTTTCCATCCCTTTTATTTCAGATTTCAAATTTCTATAACTTTCTTCCTTAGATTCTCGCAATGCTTTTTCATAAACTTCATCTTTGTACATAAATTATTGCTCCTCTTAATCTTTTACATCTACTTATTCGACAATTTTTATAAAAAACTTTAATATCTTTAATTTTTTGTTACAAAATTTCATTTTTTATAGAGCTTTAAAATATTTTAAAGTAAAATAGTAGAATATTGTTAGAGGAAGACTATGTTACGGGATTACGAATTGACAAATTATGATTTTTACTCAAGCCGTCGTGATATGGAAATAATATCAACGATTGTTGATGCATTGAATAAAATTTTGGAAGAAGATAAAAAAGAAGAACAGCCGCTATTTTTGCGTATTTCTGATAATTTAATAATGGATATTGCAAGGAAAGTTGTTCAAGATAAGAAAAAGACCTTTCTAATCGGTATAACAGGAGAAAGCGCTTCCGGAAAAACGGTTTTTGTAGATAATACGATAAAAGCTTGTGTCAAGGATAAAACAGAAGGTATATATACAGTAATAAGATGTGATGATTATTATAAAGACACCTCTCAAGAATTAAAAGATGCAGGAAGTTATGAGGAATTATTTAAAACTGGCTTTAGTTTTGATACTCCGGATGCAATCAATTTAGATTTAATGAAACAGCATTTGGTCGCATTAAAAGAAGGCTTAACAATAAAATCTCCTCGCTATGATTTTGTTACCTGTGAATCACATCCTGAAGGAGATGAAAAAACGCCTGCAAAAGTAATTTTAACTGAAGGCTTGTATGTTTTAAACGAAGGCATTAGGGATATAATGGATGTAAAAGTCTATGTATTTACTCCGTTGGAAGTCATAAAGGAACGTTGGTATAAGCGTGCAAAAGAACGCGGCAAAGAAGGTGCAGCAGCTGATATGCAGTTTGCAGATGTTAATAAAACTGCTCAGCAATATATCAGACCAACTTATCAAATAGCAGATGCCGTAATAAACGGACTTGTAAGCCAGCAATATATCCAAGATATTACTGACAGAATATTTAAGACATTGAGAGATATTGAATATTAAAAAAGCGGAGTGCAATTATGCACTCCGCTTTTTCTAAAATGCTCTTTGGCAATTAGGACAATTGTCCCTATAAATTGGCTCTACAGGAGCTGCGCATCCGCATGGTTCTCCTCGAATAATCTTTACGCCATGCAGTTTCTCACACTTCGTTAATTTTGGTCTGTGACAACGTTCTACCTTACATCCGCACATACTGTCTCCGCCAAAGCCCCTTCCAAAATTAGTGAACGGATTTAAGCTGCCTAATCCGTCATAAGACCATGCAAATGCGCCTTGAGGGATTGCTAAAAATGCAAATAATGCTGCTATCGATAATATCTTTTTCATATTAACCTCCTTTTCATTAGTTCACTGGCTGACAATTTTATTTTATAAATTATAAAAAAGAGTTACATTAGTAAAATGGCGGAATGTTTCTTGGACAAACTATTTAAATAATTCGGACACAATAAAAAAGAGGCTCTGATAATTTTACCAGAACCTCTCTTTTTATTTGTTGTTTAAAGACTATTTAGAAACGCTAGCGTCATCTAATAAGATAACTTTGATTTCTTCGCCTTCGTGTGCTACATAGTTCAAACCAGGAGTTACTAAACCAGTGATTAAACCAACACCTGCACCAACCGGAGTACCAATAGCAACACCGGTACCTACTTTGTCAGGTTTCGGAATGAATGAGAAACCAACACCTGCGCCTGTACCAACAGCTGTACCACCAACTGTGTACAATGCAACTTTACCAGCTGTCATCCAAGGACCTTCTTTCAAAGCATAATCTTTGTAGAATGGTTTTGCGTTCATATCAACAGTTTTTCCTGAAGGAAGAACTACTTTTGTGATTTGAGTATAAACTCTTGCGTTTTTGTTGAACCATTGTGGATCTTGAATATCCAAAACTGTTCCGTAGAAAGTAGAACCTGCAGGGAATACTACAGTACCTTCTTCTGTAACAATATCTTCTGGGTTAGTGAATGTAACTGTATCACCGGCAGAAGCTAATTTAGATTTGAATTTGTCAGTATATTCAATTTCTAATACGTTACCTTCTTTAACGATATTTCTTAAGTTAGTAACTGTAACTTCGTTGCAAGGAGCTTTCTTAGTTACGTTTAAGTGTTCAGTACCTAAAACAGTTTCTGTAACACCTTTGTATTGAGCTTTAACTAAGTGTAATTTTTGGCTTAATCTGTATAATAATACAGCAGCTTCAGCTCTTGTTAATTCATCGGTAGGTCTCAATTCCAATTCATTTGGATGATTTACATAAATACCGTATGATAATGTTTTAGCATAGATTGCTTTAGCCCAATTAGGAACTTTTTCAGCATCTGTGTATCTTGATAAAACATTGTTGTTTACAGTACCGTCAATAGTGATATGGCTCATAACAGATTGAGCTTCATCTCTCAAGATAGAACCTTGAGGTCTGAATGTTCCGTCAGGATAACCATAAACTAAACCGATTTGTTGAGATCTTGCAACAGCGTCATGAGTTGCTCCAGATTTTGCAACGTCAGAGAATTTAACTGTTGTGTTGATTTTTGCTTGATCGTCACCTAAAACTTTTAATAATGCAGTAACGAAATCAACTCTTGAAATTTTAGCTTCAGGATTGAATTTACCGTTGTTTAAAAACATAACAGAATCTTTAACTACTGCTGCGATTTCTGTTTGAGCCCAGTAATCTTTGCTTACATCATTAATTCCTGCATAAGCGAAAACAGGAGATGTCGTGATGGAAAGCATACCTGCTACTAATAAGCCTGCTAATAATTTTTTCATTTTTTACTTCCTCTTTCTTTCTACTACTATTAGTAAACCAACATCGTACTTATTATAGTATAATTGTTAAAAAAAGTAAATAGTCAAATCTTAAATTTGACTATTTTGTATTTATAAATTATTTTGGCAGGCATTTTGCGCTATTTTTGAACTATATACGGACTTTTTTCAACTTTGACGCCACTGCGGAAATCATTTTTTTAGTGTATTTTGTAGTTTTCCCCCATAAATTTTTGATACTTGCGCCAATATTTTTAATTTTTGGAAGTTTTACTTTAGGCATATTTATTTTGGGCATTTTAAGTTTTGGAAGCTTAATTTTAGGCATGCTTAAAATCTTTGGCATTTTAAACGGCAGTTTGCCTAATTTTGATAAAATACCTAAACCCAAGCCTAATGTTCCAGCACCCAGAATTGTTCCCACCAGTACTTTTTTCCATGTCGGATTGTGAATAAAATCACCATCTTCAGGGTGTTCATAGGTGTCAATATTGGGCAAGTCTTTCAGTTTTGTACCTTTGGGAAGATAGCTGATGTTTTCCAAAGGTAAATTTTCTCTGTCAGGATGACCGACAAATCGTGCCGGTTTGTCTAACAAGAATGCCGCAGCATCAAAATCAATTACACCGCCTGATGCTAAATTATCCAATGCCATTACCCAATTTGATTCCATAACAAATTTCCTTCACTATAATCTACCTATATTTATATAAAGGATTTTTGTCATTAAAAATTGCTTATATCGATTTAATCGTTAAGTTTTGCAAATTTTACAT
Organism: Cyanobacteria bacterium UBA3301; assembly: GCA_002361485.1. Lineage (GTDB taxonomy): Bacteria > Cyanobacteriota > Vampirovibrionia > Gastranaerophilales > Gastranaerophilaceae > Zag111. The sequence goes on from DESZ01000006.1 coordinate 84,653, forward strand.
TTTTATAAAAATATTGGAGTATCTGATACGCGTTATAGCCCTGCTTTGCCAAATTGTTTGCGCCGTATTGGCTCATTCCTATCCCATGGCCTTTTTTACCGTATTCTTCATCAAATGAAAATACTGAGTGAAGATAAGGAACATTCCCTCCCCAAGAGCTTGTGTTTGTCATGCCGCCTGCAGATGCGGAATAGTAGGCTGAAATTATTTTCATATCATAAGTTAAAACCAGCCCCAATGTATCTTCAACTGCTTTGTTTGTTTTTAAAGTTTCTGAGGATGCCCCTCCGTACGCTTGATCTTCCGTGTTATCTTTTAAATCATAGCCGTATTTTGATTGTTTTCCCAAATTAGCTAAGGCATAACTTCTTGCAGCAATAGCCTGAGCTTTTAATGCCTCTGATTCCCAGGAAGAAGGCATTTCGGACGGGACAACACCTTTTAAATATTCCTCTAAATTTATATCGTTTATTACTGTCAGCTTGCCGCCAACATTTTTTACCATTAGTTTTCCGCGATACCATCTGCCTTTTGTACTTACAAAACCGTCATTATCAGGGCGTAACACAAGCGAATCCGTATTCAGCGGAAAATATTTACCGGCACTTCTTATTGCAATGCTGCCGTTATACGGAACAAGTATGTACCCTTTCAATGCTTCTGTTGTTGCAACTGTTCTGTTTGTATGAACGCTGATCATACGTCCTGCTATGTCTGTTCCGACGCCGGCTTCATCTACTTCAGTCAAAAGTCCAATTTTTATTGCATGTGACGGATTTGTAAATGCTATATTCAGCACTAATATTGATAAAATAATTAAAATCTTTTTCATAAATTCTATTTTAGCATTTAAGAAATTTTTGTAATAAACCAAAAGAAGGATTTTTTACGGGAGATTTCGTAAATATTTGTAAAAATTTGTAAAAATCCGTGTTTAATACGCAACTTTTATGTTTACGAACATTATTCACAATAAAGCAGAAAGGAATATTTATGAACGTATCATTTAACCCTGCAATTAGCACAAATTCAAAACAAAATAATATTCAATTTAAAGGTGTACGCGGAGAAGCTATTGTTCGCGATATCATAAAAGGCGCTGATGTAAAACCTGAAGCCATTATGAAAGAAATAAAAGGAACTTTTGGCGTTAAAACAGAAAATGCCAAAGATATTTTTGAAGCTTTCATTGAAAACATTCAAACGTTTTTTAAAGAAAAAAATGACTATGCAAAACGTTTAAACGAAGCTCAAGCAAAAATCAGAAAATTCCCGAACGAAAAAGATGATGCCGTTTATAAAGCAGAAAACAAAATGCGAGAATTTTATCAAAACATTATAAAAAATAAGGATTCTCAAATTTCACAAAAAGATAAGGAACTCAATGAAATAAAGCAATATGTACAAAAGTATGAGCCGATGACAAAAGTTAAATCAGTTGAAGAAGTCGGCGTAATTTTGCCCGAAAGAGCAAAAGAAATACTTAATGAAATAATTGAAAACAGAGTTAAAGCATACAAGAGTATGGAAGATTTCTTGTTTACGGGAAAAGGACAAGAAGCTGCATTAAAACAATTAGACAGAATGATGGAAATATCTAAAGCTCAAAAAGATGGCATTTTTAATATTCCCGAATTAGAGACAATGTTAAAAAATATACAGCATAATCATCGTGTTTACATATCAAGTTCAACTTTATATAACATGGAAAATATGATAACAAGCGCATTATCAGGTTCTAAAAAAGTACAATATCTTGAAAGTAATGCAATGAAAGAACAAATTAAAAAGAACGCAATGGCTATATTGACCCCTCATGCCAATGAAAGATTCTTCAATGAATCTGTTAAATCCGTTGCAGATTCGCTTGATAAAGAATTTAAAGAAATTATTCAAAATTACAGAGGATTTGCTAAAGGAATAGAAAAGTTGAAGAAAAGACATAACAACAATGTCGAACTGGAGTTCAAAGAAGTTCCATACAATAATGTGGCTTCAAAAGTTATTGTAAAACCCGCATCTGAGGCTCCTTATGAGCTGGAGTATTACAGGGTTTCAAGTTTTGGTAATTCAAATTGGTCTTAATATACAAAATATGCCGGCATATTTTATAAAGTGTTTTACTTATAAAATGTGCCTTCTATTATGAATCCTACAACTAATTGATACAGATAAAAATAACTTTATGATAATATAAGATATATTATTTAAATTAAAGGATAGTTATGGAAGCTGTATTAAAAGTTTTGGAATTTATTTGGAATTTACCGGAAGAACTTATTGAACCGATTGAATTTTTGCCGGATTTTTTGAAAGATGCTATGATTGATAGTATTAGCCTTATTCCGTTTTTATTTATAATTTTTGTTTTAATAGAAATAATTGAGCGCTATTATACAAAGAAAAGGCATTTATTCGTTTTTTGGATAAAAAAAGTCGGACCTTTGTTTGGGTCATTGTTGGCATCTTTGCCTCAATGCGGATTTTCGGTTATCGCAAGTACGGTTTATACAAGAAGATTATTGACCCGAGGGACTTTGGTTGCCGTATATTTAGCAACATCCGATGAAGCTATCCCCGTTTTGATTGCAAATCCGCAAAAAGCATATATTATTTTGCCTATCATCCTTATAAAAATTATTATAGCAATAATCGTCGGCTATATTGTAGATTGGGTTATTACATACAATGCAAAAGAGCCGGTAATTGAACATAAGCATGAAGAAATTGAAGGGTGCTGCCATCATCATATTGTAAAAGATGCAAGAAAAAGAGATTTTTGGCTTCATCCTCTAAAACATACACTAAATATTTTCTTATTTATATTTATAATTTCTGTTGCATTGGCGTTCTTATTGTCGCGTTCGGGTTCTGAAGAAGCTTTTGCAAAATATTGTTTGATGAATTCGCCGCTGCAGCCTCTTATGGCATCTTTAGTCGGTTTAATTCCGAATTGCGCGATATCGGTTATGTTATCAATATTATTCATTAAAAATACCATAAGTTTTGGCTCTCTTGTTGCCGGATTGTGTACTTCGGGCGGTCTTGGTATTTTGGTATTATTAAGACGCAACGGCGATAAAAAAGATACTTTTATAATTTTATCAACACTTGTAATTATAGGTACGATTGTCGGACTTATCTTGCAATATAACGTGTTAAATATAAACGGATTTTTTAATCTTTTAGGACTAAAACTCTAATTTTTATCGGATAATATGGCTGTTATTACCGCTATATATGTCCAAAATACAAATTGTAATTGCGGTCTGAAATAAATCGTATCGACAAGCCCGTGAAACATTATTGCAAAAATTGCAATAATACAAGCGGATATGTATATTATTTTTTCAATATTTTCGGAAGATAAAACGAATTTTATTCCTTGATAGCAAACAGTAAATAAAAATCCCAAAAATGCGATAAGTGCAAAAATCCCGCTTTCAACCGCAGTTTCTAAATATATATTGTATGCACTTAAAGCGTCAAACCCTGTTTTCATATAAAGTCCGTATATTTCGCGGAAATTTTTATTTCCTACACCTATACCAAGAATCCAATTGTCCTTAAACATTTGAATACAGGAATGATACACATTAAATCTGAACGAGTTTGATGAATCATTTCTCATTGCAAAAATGGACAAAAATCTTAAACGCAAAGAATTTACAAATGTAAGCATTAAAATAAATAATCCGATGGCTGAACTTATCAGAGTTATGTATATTTTTTTATAAGTTTTCCAGAAGAATTTCGCAGAGATTAAAAATACCAATCCGAAAATCAAAATCATTGCCAAATATGCGCCTCTGCATCCTGTTTGTAATATTGCATAAATTACGGCAAGACAAGCGCACCCTGCACATAATGATAACTTGAAAGCTTTTTTATTAAGAAAATGAAATACGGAACCTATTACTATCGGCAGTCCTGCAACAAGATATCCGCCGTATAAGTTCGGGTTTAAAGGCTTTAAAGAGCCGTAAACTCTTGAAATTACATCTTCAGGGTTTAAGTTTGAAGTATCCTGCCATGTGGAAATAGCTTCAAGATGCAGTGTTGATTGAAAAACTCCTAACAAGCCTTCACCAAAGACACAAAGTGCAATTGTACCTAATACCCAAGGAATATTTTTCATATTGTCTTTTAAATGCAAAGCTACTGAAAAATAAAATGTTATATATATAAAAGTCTTAAAGAAACCTTTTAAACTTAATGCAAAGAGGCTTGAACCGAATAAACTTATTACAACAATCATAAAATATGCAATCAGCCATATTTCGTAATGATTAAATTCTAATTTTGTTTTTGGCATAATAAATAATTTTACAGCGGTTAAAAATATTACGATTAGTGCGAAAAAGCCTATATAATCGGAATTCATAAAGGTTGAAGATACATAAGTAATTAAGATGAACGTCAAAATAAACTTGTCAATATTTTGTAAAAGCAAGCTGTTCTCGTACAATATCCCTAATCTGTCCTGAAAAAATTTAAAAATACTATTGAACATCATCTGTTGTATTCATACCATTATTAACTGCTTGGTCCGCAACGGCATCAACTATCCTTACGTCTGAAACAGAACCCGTAAATCTGTAATCAGCCCCCTCTATTGTAATCGGTAAGCCGACTTTAATTTTGTTCCCTCCGACTATTGCCCCGTCTTTTGTAATTTTTGCAACATCAGTTAAAGATACGACAACATCATACAAATCAGGCTGTGATGCATCCTCAACTTCAATAACAACTTTTTTACTGCTTAACGGTTGTAAAACAATTTTTCTTCTGTCTGCTTTAACATCAACAATATCAACATCATTATACGGAACGTTTCTTATTGTTATAAAAGTTTTTTCACCTTTTACGATAGGTAATTTGTCACCTGAAAATGTAACTCCGCGCATATAAACCTTGAATACAATTTTTGACGTTGCTTCAATCTGTTTATCCGCAGTTTGTCTGAATCCTTTATAGGTATAGCCTCCAACAGCTAACGCTACAATAAAAAATGCGACTATGATAAAATCAACTAATCTGATTTTTTTCAATATTTCTTTTATTTTATCCATGAAACATCTCCTTTATAATTCTTCAACGGCAGAAAGTAATTCGTTGATTGTTGTTGTAGCGCATCCATATTGTCTTACGACAATGCTTGCTGCAACATTTCCGATAATTGCCGAATAGACAGGATCTATACCTGCGGCCATAGCTAAGGAATACACCGCAGTAACCGTATCACCAGCACCTGTCACATCAAAAACCTCCGATTTATTAAATACAGGAATTTTTGTATAATCATTATTCGGTTTGGTAACAAACATTCCGTCAGCTCCGCAGGTTATAAGTATGGCTTTAGCGCCGGTTTCATTTAATAATTTGTCACCTGCGAGTTTTAAATCTTCCTCGTTATGGATTTCAAAACCGACTGATTTTTCGGTATCAGGCAAATTTGGAGTCATTGAAGTTACCTTTTTGTATGAAGATAAATCCCTTTGAGCATCCACAACAATTACTTTATTCAACTTATTAGCCAAATCAATCGTATATTTAATAATCTTATCAGTCAAAGTCCCGATATGATAATTTGAGAGAATAACAGCATCGTATAACGGCAACAGTTCATCTATTTTTCTAAGAATTTTTGTTTCTGTTTCTTCACATATAGAGCCTTTTGATTGTCTGTCAATTCTTACAATCTGCTGGGTAATGGAAGTTGTTATTGCGCCTGAAATTCTTGTTTTAACAATGGTCTTTCGTGTTTTATCAATAACAATTCCGTCACAGTTTATTTTTGCAGCTTTAAATGTATCAAATAAAAAGCCTGAATGATAATCATCTCCGGCAACCCCGATAACGCCGACTTTACCGTTATTTAATGTTGAAACATTATGGGCAGCGTTTGAGGCACCGCCTAATATATGTCTTGTTTTAGTATGCTGAAGAATTAAAACAGGAGCTTCTCTTGAAATTCTCTCCGCATCTCCGTATATCATTTCATCTAGTGCTAAATCTCCGATAATTAAGACTTTTTTATCGGCAAGTTTGTTTATACTGTCAATTATTACTTGTTTATCAAAATTCATAATTTTCTCTCTTATACTCCGCAAGAAAATTTTATCATAAACAGATTGCATATTAAAACAATATGTAAAAAAAGTTTAATCATACACTTAAGGGATATAAAAATTTTAAATAATGCTATGATAAAACAAAAGGAAAATTGTACTATGACTTATGAAGAATTAATGCAAAAAGCGATTGAAGTATCAAAAAACTCTTATTCCCCATATTCAAAATTTGCTGTGGGAGCTTGCCTTGAAACGGTGGGCGGTAAAATATATACAGGCTGTAATTTTGAAAATTCCAGTTTCGGAATGACAATATGTGCTGAACGAAACGCAATAGGCTCAGCCATCGCAGACGGCGAAAAAAGAATTAAAGCTATTGCAATATATTCTCCAAATCAAGATAATTGCGCGCCTTGCGGCGCATGCAGACAGGTGTTGCATGAATTCTGCGACAGTGATGAAGATGTTGATATAATTCTAAAAAACGGTGATGAACTTAAAATATACACTTTGGCTCAATTACTGCCGGAAAGTTTTAATTTATAATGTATATATTTGAAGTTTTGACAAAAATTTTTAAAGGAAAAAAATATAAAAAATTATTTCCGTATCAAGCTGATTATAAGGAAAATATTATTGAAACCCCTGAAGATTGCGAGCATTTTTTTATGCCTTTGGATTCTTCCAATGAAATGTTTGCTTGTAAATACTGCGGTTTAGTGGTTTCAAAAGATAAGTTAAATAATAAACAATAATAAATCAGCAATAAAGATAATATTCTACTACCTCTTATGGTGATTATTTTTTTTTACGCGCAATATAAACTTTTAATAGACAGATATTGTGGAGTAAATGAATTATGTTTATTGGAAATAGTTGTCATGATTGCATATACAATCAATTGGAAATGAAAAATGTAGATAAAAATATTCTTGGTTGGTTCGAAGACATAATAGATGAAAACAAATGTAAAATTGAACGTAAAGAATGGAAAAGCAAATATAACAGTTATGTTGTATATGATTATGAACCGTTTTGTACTGAAGGTTTTGAGATTAATCTTGTAATATCTTCTCGTGACAGAGCGTATTTGAATTTCATAAAATATTTGTACGATGAAAAAGTCAGTACAATAGAATTCTTGAATAATTGTATTACAATATAAAAAAGAAGCACCCAAAAGGTGCTTCTTTTTTACTATATTTTATTCTGCAGAAACGGTTTCAGTTTCGGTTTGAGCTTCTTCATTTACTAGCTTAAAACATTCTTTACAATAAACTTCTTTGCCCGGAACAGGTTTGAAAGGAACTTGTGTTTGAGCTCCGCACTTTGAACAAACCGCATCGTGCATCTTTCTTGAACGCCTGTGCAGTTTTCTTCGTGCTTTTCTACATTCGTTGCATCTTTTTGGTTTGTTTACAAGACCTTTTTCAGCATAAAACTCTTGTTCTCCGGCAGTAAAGACAAATTCGCAACCACAGTCTTCACATACTAACTTTTCATCTTCGTACATTGTTTTTCTCCTGGTTTGTGTACTTTTGGTTTTATTAAGAAACCATTATCATCTTCATTGTACACTTTTTTTCAAATTTTGCAAGTGTTTGTAAATTATCCCATCGGAGGCGGCTGAATATATAAAGGTTTTACATCCTGCCAATTACATTTATTATGTTGTAATTTTTCATAAGCCAAATTAGCAAGTATTTCTCCCAACGGGTATTGACTTTGCTGATAGGATGTTCCGCCAAGAATTTGTTGAAGTTTATCATCAGTTATAAGCGTGTATTCTTTTTCTTTTAATTTTTGTTTAACTTCTTCTAATTGTACCGCTCCTTTGATTTCGTTATCAATATAAAGATATGCACAATTCTTTCTTGCATCCAGTGCTACCGCAGGATTTTTTTTATCCGGAAAAATTTTTGCAAGTACCTCTAAAGAAGAAACACCAACAGCTTGTATATTCAGCTGTTGAGCCATAATTCTTGCAACTGTTGTGCAGGCTCTTATCCCTGTAAAGCTTCCCGGCCCGACATTAGTCCCGATTGCACCTAAATCGCGCGGAGTCACATTATTAGCTTTTAACATATTTTTTATTGTCGAAATTAAAAAGGCAGAATGATATTTATTGTCTTTATTTTCTACAATTTCTGAAGCTAAAATTCTGTCATTTTCTGCTAATGTAACATACATCTTATCCAAACAGGTATCAAAAACCAAAATTTTCATTTATTATCCTCTCAATTGTTCAATTATGCCTTTGCATTTATCTCCAAAACCTTCAAAAGAATATTTCCTGTAATCATTATCATCATAAGTCACGTTTATTTTTATATGTTCAAACGGGACTTGATTTTGAGAAAATTCTGCCCATTCAACAAAAGTTATCTGTTTTCCTTCTGAATATTCGCGAAGTTCATCAAAAATAGTTTTCACACCTTCGTTTTCTAATCTGTATAAATCAAAATGGTAAACAGGAATTTTTGCACTGTGATATTCGTTCAATATAACAAAACTAGGGCTAGTAACTTTTTCGGTTATGCCGATTGCAGATGCAACTTCTTTTACGAATGCGGTTTTACCCGCACCAATTTCACCGTACAAATTTATGAAACATCCGTCATCTTCAATTATGTGTGCAAATTTTTGCGCTAATTCTTTTGTATCATCAAGAGTTTTGCATATTTTTTCATATTTATTAGTCATTATTCACCACCACTTTGTTTCTGCCGGTATTTTTTGCCTGATACAATGCTTTATCAGCTTTTATAATTAAGTCTTCAACATTATCGTTTTCCTTTAGTTCGTATATTCCTAAGCTGATTGTAATATTTATATTTTTGGTTTCAATATCAGGATTAACTTTTGAAATATCTATTGTTTTAGATTCAATTGCGCATCTTAAACGTTCTGCTACCATTTTTGCTTCATGAATTTCAGTAAAAGGTAATAATATCGAAAATTCTTCCCCGCCGTATCTGCCTGCAATATCGTATTCTCTCAATTGTCCTCTGATAACTTTTGCAATAGTTTTTAAAACCAAATCACCAACCGCGTGGCCGTATGTATCATTCACATTTTTGAAAAAGTCTATATCAGTCATAATTCCACATAATGGAGCTTGTTGACGTTTGGCATTAGCGACTTCCTGTTTCATACGTACTTCCAACTGATGCCTGTTATAAAATCCCGTTAAAGCATCCAACGTTGCGTGTTTCAAAATTTCGGCATAAACATTTGCTCTGTTTATTGTAATTGCAATCTGCGCGGACAATTGTTCTAAATATTCAATATCTTTTAAGGATATCTCTTTTTCTGTGCTTTTTATAGCCAAAGCTCCGACTATTTTCGACTCGCATACCAACGGGATTGCGCATATTTTTTTATCCTCAGACAATATTTGTTTATCCGTATATTGAATAACTCCGGTGATTTTACTGTCATTACAAGCATTTGGCCAAACTAAAACATTTAAGCCGGATTCTTCCTTTTTTAGAAATATGTATGAAAGATAATCTTCAAAAAATTTATCCAACATTTCCCCAATCAGCGGAACTATATATTTCAATTCGTATTGTGTTTCAATAATTTTGGCAATATTTTTCATCATATCGTGAAAATCTATATCTTTTTGCATCTTTTGGCTCAAGATAATGTTTTGAATCTTTAATGATATAAATTGCCCGACGATTGACAAAAAATTATCAAGTTCATCTGTTCGCTTGCTGAATTCCAGATTAGCAATATGCTTTTTATGCTTATACAACGGGAAAACATAACCCTCATACTCTTGAAACTTATTATTATCTGTTTCAATTTTTACTTCGCCTGTTGAAAAATTTTGTTCAAAAAAGCTCTTCAAAGAAGACTCCAGTGATTTCTCACTGAAGCTTTCATTTAAAATATGTGATAATTTTGAGATTTTATCAAGCAATACTAAACCTCTAATTTCTGAGCAATATCATCAGGTATTTCGCAATTTGCATACACGTTTTGTACGTCATCCAATTCTTCTAATCTGTCTATTAAACGCATAACGGATTGAGCGGTTTTTTCATCAGTGACATCAATTGTGTTTTTAGGAATTCTTGTAAATTCTGCAGTCGTACTTTTAAAACCTTCTTTTTCCAAACCTTCTACAACAGATTGGAAATTTTCAACAGAAGTTAAAACGCGATATGTATCTTCATCTTCTTCGACATCATCAGCGTCAAGGTTGATTGATGCTTCAAACAGTTTGTCAAAGTCAACATTTTCGCTGTCAAACGATATTGAGCCTTTTTTATCAAACATCCAACCTACGCAATTTGTTTCCCCTAAATTGCCGCCGAATTTTGAAAATATTGAACGAACATCACCTGCGGTTCTGTTACGATTATCCGTCATCGCTTCGACAACAACGGCAACTCCGCCTGCTGCGTATCCTTCATAAGTAATTTCTTCATAATTATCAGCAGCACCTGCTCCTGCACCTTTATCAATCGCACGTTTAATATTATCATTTGGCAAACCGGCCGCTTTTGCCTTTTCAATTGCTGTTCTTAAACGGAAATTACCCGCAGGGTCAGGACCGCCAAGTCTTGCTGCAACGATAAGTTCTCTTGAATATTTTTGAAACACAACGGCTTTTTGACCGTCTGTTTTTGCTTTTTTATTCTTAATATTTGCCCATTTAGAGTGTCCTGACATGTTTATATCCCCTTATATTATGTAAATTCTTTCCTGACTGATAATAGCAAAAAAAGGTTTTATTTTCAATATTTTGTAAAGAAAGAAGGTGCGTTATTATAACGCACCTTTACTAATACTAAACAAATGAAGCCGCGGTTGTCCCGATTTTTAGTGCTGTATCCAAAAAAGAATTCCCGCGATTTGCGTTATATGCATTCCATTGTGCCTGATATGCGTTTTGGTTGTACGAATTACCAGCCCCTGCATTAGCGGATGCCGCATTGAGATATCCGAGAATGTTGTTATTTAACTGAGTATTCAGACCGCTTAAGAATGAGAGCGTGTTTATTCTGTTTGACAATTCTTCATTGTATAAGTTGTTTTGCGCAGCCATGAGCGTGTTACTCAAATCTGCGGCAGCTTGCGCCCGTTTATCGGTTATTCTGTTTAAGTTATTTAGAAATACCGAATTATCTAAATTACCGAAACGCGATGCTACATTATTTCTTAAATTGTTTTCCATAGGGGTATAAATTTCATTTATGGAATTTATACCTTGAGTTTTCATTGCATCAAGCTGTTGAGTCCATAAGTTCTTTTGGTTGTCAGAAATATTAAACAAATTTTTCAGGGAATTGTTCATATTCCCTTGAATAGAATTTAGCATACTCTTTTCGTTTTTTGACATGTTGTAATTTGTGCTGACTGTATTACCTTTTTTTGTTGCAGTGGCCACTTTTTTGCCATTAATTGTTACTGCTCCGTTTGAATATTCAGGATATTGCGGAGCTTTTGATTTTTTACCCATAATAAATTTATCCTTTCCGTACGGAAGGACAATACAGTAAAACATTTCGGCTGATACGCTTGTATTATAACATTTTTTCTAAATTATGTAAAGTTCATTGCATATTTTATTTGAAATAATTAATTATCCGTATGATAATGTATTTACTATGGCAGATAAAATAAAAATTTTGGGAGCGAAAGAACATAATCTGAAAAACGTATCGTTAGAAATCCCCAAGGATGAACTTGTTGTATTTACCGGAGTTTCAGGTTCGGGGAAAAGTTCTTTGGCGTTTGATACGATTTTTGCGGAAGGTCAAAGACGTTATGTAGAAAGCTTATCAACTTATGCAAGACAATTTTTGGGGCAACTGGACAAGCCTAATGTTGAGTATATCGACGGATTATCTCCTGCAATATCGATAGATCAAAAATCTACAAGTAACAATCCGCGTTCAACTGTTGGTACAATTACTGAAATTTATGACTTTTTGCGTCTTATGTATGCAAGAATTGGTACTCCTTACTGCCCAAAATGCGGAAGAAAAATAAAACCTCAAACTCTTGATGAAATTGTTAATAGGATTATGGCATTTGGTGAAGGTTCTAAAATTCAAATTTTGGCACCCATAGTTCGCGGTAAAAAGGGAGAATATTCTTCAACCTTTAAAGAATTAATGCATGAAGGTTTTGTCAGAGTGAAGGTTGACGGTGAAATTTATAACCTTGATGAAGATGAAATTGAATTAGAAAAAACAAAGCGCCACGATATATTTGTAGTTGTGGATAGAATTGTGGTCAAAGAAAGTGCGCAATCAAGAATTGCAGACAGCGTTCAAATAGCCTTAAAAAAAGCGGATGGCGTGGTAATTGTTGATGTTATCGGTCAAAGTGAGCACATATACAGTGAAAAACTTGCATGTCCCGATTGCGGATTAAGTTTTGAAGAATTAACTCCGCGAATTTTTTCATTCAATGCGCCTTATGGTGCTTGCGAACGTTGCGGAGGTTTAGGAGCTGATTTTATTGTTGATCCTGATTTGGTTGTGCCGGACAAAACAAAATCAATCAATGATAATGCAATATACGCATGGGACAGACCTGCAACAACCTATTATAAAGACATGCTGTCATCTGTTTGCTCAGCATACGATATAGATATGGATGCCCCTTTTGAAAAACTTTCTAAAGAGCATCAGGATATAATTTTATACGGTTCAAAAGAAGCTATCCGAATGAAAATTAAAGATTTCGGCACAAGCCGTTATCAAACCAAAGTTATGCCTTTTGTAGGGGTTATTCCGTTTTTGGAGAAGCGCTACAATGACACAAACGGTGACTATTGGCGTGACGAAATCGAACCGTTTATGACAACAAAGCCTTGCAGTGCTTGTCATGGGGCAAGATTAAAAGAATTTCCGCTTGCAGTTAAAATTAAAGATAAAAATATATACGAATTTACCCAAATGTCTGTTGATGATGAATTTAAGTTTATTACAGATTTGTATTTAGACTTAAACGAATATCAATTAAAAATAGCAAAGCAAATTTTAGATGAAATTCGTGCACGATTAAAATTCCTGATAGATGTAGGCTTACATTATTTGAATTTATCACGAATGGCAGGTACTTTATCAGGCGGAGAAGCGCAAAGAATTCGTTTAGCTTCTCAAATCGGAAGCGGGTTAAGCGGAGTATTATATGTTCTTGACGAGCCTTCAATAGGCTTACATCAGCGCGATAATGACATGCTGATAAAAACATTATTTAAATTGCGCAATCTAGGAAACACACTTATTGTTGTTGAACACGATGAAGATACGATAAGGAATGCCGATTATATTGTTGACATAGGACCAAAGGCGGGAGCTTCGGGCGGAAAAATTATTGCACAAGGTTCTGTTGAAGATATTATAGCTGCTAAAAATTCTATTACGGGTAAATATTTAAGCGGAGAAAAAGAAATTCCCGTTCCAAAGAAGTTAAGAGAAGGAAACGGAAACTTTTTACAAATAAAAGATGCATATTTGAATAATTTAAAACATATAGATGTTGATATTCCGCTCGGAAAAATCGTTGTATTAACAGGAGTTTCCGGTTCGGGAAAATCTTCTTTGATGCAGGATATTTTATATCAGTTTGCGCTCCATAAATTAAGAAAAAACAAGCCAAAACCGCAAGGAGTAGGTGATATTCTGGGATTTGAAAATGTTGATAAAATCATAAATATTGACCAATCCCCGATAGGCAGAACGCCGCGTTCAAATCCTGCGACGTATACTGATGTATTTTCTCAAATAAGAGATGTTTATGCCAAAACAACAGAAGCGAAAGTTCGCGGATATAAACCGGGCAGATTCAGTTTCAACGTTAAGGGCGGAAGGTGCGAAGCCTGCAAAGGGGACGGTTTATTAAAAATTGAAATGAATTTCTTGTCAGATGTCTATGTAAAATGCGATGTTTGTAAAGGTAAACGCTATAACAGAGAAACATTGGAAGTTAAATACAAAGGAAAAACCATTTCAGATGTTTTGGATATGAGCGTAAAAGAAGCTTTAGAATTCTTTGAAAATATTCCGGGGATTAAAAGAAAACTTCAAACACTTAATGATGTCGGATTAGACTATATGAAATTGGGGCAAAGTGCAACCACATTGTCAGGCGGAGAAGCCCAAAGAATAAAATTGGCCTCTGAACTCAACAAACGTTCTACCGGCAAAACTTTATACTTGCTTGATGAACCTTCTGTAGGATTACATTGGGCCGATTTGGATAAGTTGGCAAAAATCCTTCATGCTCTTGCAAATCAAGGTAATACTATTTTAATGATTGAACACAATTTGGATTTAATAAAAATTGCCGATCATATAATAGATTTAGGGCCGGAAGGCGGTAGCGAAGGTGGAACTGTTGTAGCACAAGGTTCTCCGGATGATATTATGAAATGTAAAAGTTCATATACGGGGCAATATTTGGCAAAATATTTAAAAAAATATAAGCATGATTGATTTTTTTAAAAAATCTGTTAATATGTATTTATAAACTGGAATAATATGAAGCAAAAATTTTTATATTTATGTTTTATTATTATTATATTGATTGTATGTATTCAATAATACTAAAGTCAAAAACAGTTTAAAACCGTAATATACTTTAGAAAAGGAGTAATATAAAATGAAAAAATTATTAAGTGCAATTATCGGTTTAGTAGCAGTATTTGCTCTAGCACAAAGCGTACAAGCAAAGACTATTCAAGTTTCTGCATTGGAAGATTTTAATACGGTAAATCCTCCTCAATTATTACACGTTCAAATGAATGCAAACACAAGATTAGACTACGACTTGATGCTTTTCCAAGGTTATCAGGTTACAGGGAAAGTAGTTCCTCAAAACGGCGGATTTACATTTGTTCCTGTAAGTTATGTAAACTTTCAGGAAGAACAATTGCCTGTTAACAAAGAATATCCTGCATACTACAAAGGCGGCGCAGGTTTAATCAGACAAAACCAACCATTCTGGTTAATATTCCCTGAAAATGGACCTGATACATTCCAATACTATGTACCAAGCTCAAGCGATATTAACAGATAGTAAAATATTTTAAACAAGTATAAAAACACCCTCCGATAAAATGATATTTTATTTTAGAGGGTGTTTTTAATGTGTGTGTATGCTATGATTTTTTCAAAAAGGATAGTATATGTTAAAATTTTTCAAAGATTCAATAATCGTAACGATATTAGGTATAGCCGGCGCATATTTTTGGGGCGAACATGTAAAACCCGGCGGCGGATTGGTTGCAATATTTATTGCAGCAATACTAGCAGTATTAGAAATAAGTTTATCTTTTGATAACGCCGTTGTGAATGCAATGAAACTGGAAAATATGTCAAAAGTTTGGCAGCACAGATTTCTTACCTGGGGTATTGCTATTGCGGTATTTGGAATGAGGTTTATATTCCCGATATTAGTCGTTTCAATTTTTGCACATTTGGATATGCTTACGGTTGCAAATATAGCAATTTCTGACTCGACTAAATATGCACATTATTTAGAGGGAGCTCACGCGCCGATTGTTACATTCGGCGGATTATTTTTGATAATGCTGTTTTTAACATATTTCTTTAATCACGAAAAGCAAGTCCATTGGATTGAATTTATAGAAGCTCCCGTTTCATATTTGGATCATATTCGGGGAATTGAGATAATTATATCACTAATATTATTGGTAATTTTGCAGACAGTTATACCTGAAGAACAAAAAGTTTCCGTAATCATTGCAGGAATTTTCGGGATAATTACATTTTTAGCTATAGACGGTTTAAGCGCGTTTTTGGAAAGACACGAGCAAATGCGTCTTGCAAAATGTGCAACGGATGCAGTCAAATGTACCGGTTTAATAAGTTTTATTTATTTGGAGCTTATTGATGCTTCATTTTCTTTAGACGGGGTATTGGGTGCTTTTGCTTTAAGTAATGATGTTATAATAATTGCTATCGGCTTGGGTATCGGCGCAATGTTTGTAAGGTCGTTAACGTTGCTTATTGTTGAAACAAAAACACTTTCAAAATTCAGGTATTTAGAACACGGTGCGCATTGGGCGATAGGGGCTTTAGCGATAATAATGCTTATTACTACAGTTCATGAAATTCCGGAAGTTATTACGGGTTTAATAGGATTGTTCTTTATTGTTGCGGCTTTAATTTCCTCTGTTTTATATAATAAACGTCATAAAAACTAAAAACCAAATATAAAAATAAAATGCACAAATTATTCGTACGTTAAATTTATGCACGCTTTTCAAATTTATTGTTCACTTTCCTTTTTGATTGCGATGCAAAAAGGAAAGTGAACCGAAAGGAAAAACACGCTTTTCACTGCGCTGCCAAAAGGCATCGCTCCGCGCAATAATATTGAACAGAATTGCTCGTAAGTTTTGTCCTGTCGGACAAAATCTATAGCGAACCTAAAAAACGGTTCGCATGCAGCGCCGGATTTTACAAACGCGCGGCGTTGTTTTAGCCGCGCTGTAAGATTTTTGCCTATTTAGGCAAAAACACATCTTACCGCGCAAGCGGTCTTGTGCAATGCCTTATGGCATTGCTGTGAATTAGCGAGTTTTTCTTTTTTGGTTCGTTTTTTCTTACTTGGTTGCTCGCCATCGACAGCTCTTCGCATTTTGTTTATGTGGCTTTTGCCACAAACAAAATGGCTACGGCTTAGGCTCGCAATCCGCTTTTGCTTCAAGACAAAAAGAAAAAATGAACAATAAATTTAAGATAATATGTACAAATTATTCCTACGAATATTTGTGCTTTTTGCTATTATTATATTGACATAGGGTGTAAAAACCTATAAAATTTAATTATGGCGATAGTTTATATAAGTTTAGGTTCAAATAAAGGTGACAGAATAGGATATGTTCAGCAGGCCGCAAGTCTTTTGGGGGCTGATGATGGGATTTCTATTGTTCGTACTTCTGCATTTTATGAAACAGAACCTTGGAACATGAATACAAAAAACTGGTTTGTGAATGCTATTGTTGAAGTAAAAACAAAATATTCTCCGCAAGATTTGCTGAATCTTTGCCAAACAATAGAAAAAAAGCTGGGCAGAGAGCATAAAACAATAAATGATTACGAAGACAGAACAATTGATATAGATATATTATTTTATAATAACGACATAATAAACGAAGATAACCTTACAATTCCGCACAAATATGTACATCTGCGCGCATTTAATCTTGTGCCTATGTTGGAATTGAATGCAGATTTTGTTCATCCTGTATTGCATAAAACCATAATTGAAATGCATAATGATTTAGAGAATCCTGAAATGGTATTTTTATATGGCACAAGAGTCGATATCTAAATCTGTCGCCATAATAGGAGGAGGCCCTGCAGGCTGCGCTTGCGCAAAGTTTTTACAAGATTTTGCAGATGTTTCAGTTTTTGATAAAAACAAATTTTTAAATACGATTTTGCCAACCGGCGGAGGACGTTGTAATTTGGCATATTGCGAATATGATTTTAAAGAGCTTGCCAAGAATTATCCAAGAGGCGAAAAATTTTTATATTCTGTTTTTTCGCAATTTGCAACTCAAGATACAATTGATTTTTTTAAAGATATAGGTGTTGAAACTTATGTGCAAGACGATTCGCGAATTTTTCCAAATTCAAATTCTTCAAAGGAAGTTCGCGAAAAATTACTAAAATCTTTAAATTGTAATTTTGTCAATGAAGAAGTTTTTGAAATCGAAAAAAAGGATAATTGCTTTAAAATAGTTACCAATAAAAGCTCTTATGCTTTTGATTATGTTGTAATATCAATAGGCGGACATTCAAATTTCAATTTGTTAAAGGATTTGGGAGTAAATATTATCCCGCCTACCCAATCACTTGTTGGTTTGAAAACGAAGGAAGATTTATCATCGTTGGCGGGGGTTAGTTTAAAAGATGTTATGCTGACAGTTGATGATAAAAAATATAAAGGCGATTTGTTATTCACTCATAAAGGAGTTTCAGGACCTGTTATTTATAAGATTTCTTCAATTTATGCAAGAAAAAATTTTCCATATAATATAAAAGTTAAGTTCGTTGAAGATTTTAATTTCCAAGAACTGTTAAATAAAAATCCTCATAAAGAAATAAAAAATTTAATCGCAAAAATGATACCTCGTTCGTTGAGCGAGTTTTTATTAAATGAAGCAGGCGTTGCGCCAGACGCGCCTTGTCATAAAATAAATTCTTTACTGCGCAATAAAATATATTCGGCGCTAACCGATTTTGAAATTATTACAACAGGAAAAGTTCCTGATTCGGAAGTTGTTACTTGCGGAGGGGTTGATTTAAAAGAAGTTAACTCTAAAACAATGGAGCATAAGACAATAAGCGGATTGTATTTTTGCGGAGAGGTTTTAGATATTGACGGCTTTTGCGGCGGATTTAATTTACAAAACTGCTGGTCCGGTGCTTATGTTGCCTCGCAGAGCATAATTCAAACAAAATAAAAAGCCCTGATTATAATCAAGGCATGTAATATAAAATGAATTGTAAAAAAGTCTTTTATACTAATCCGTATATAACGGAGCTAATTTCTTTGATTGTTGAGGTATGACACCGTCTTCAATTGATAAATAAACTCTGTAATCAATATCCGAGAAACAATTATCAATGCTTTCAATTTCTTTTAATTTAGAATCATCAATATTTCCTGATTCAATCATATCCGCAATAAATTCAAATCTGTCAACGTGTTCTCTGAATCTGTCTGTAGCATAATCTTTTGCCTGCCATGTCGTAATCAAGAAAGGCCAATCCGAACTTTGCAATAACAGGTTTTCTCTTGCTAATTGGTTCAATGCTCTGTGTAATAACTTATCTTCAGGAATTGTTTCATATCTATCAACAATTCTTGTAATGCGTTTTTCGCAAGAGTGAATAATAGGCCACATCCATTCAGTTAAATGGTTGTTCCATACGTAGAAATGACCGCCTTGTCCCCAAGAAGATTCAGGGATTTGAATAGCCTCAACAGGAGGATGTTCTTTTAAGTATTCGCCTGCTGTCATACGTTCAATCTGAGGTAAGTAGTTATTAAGTTTTCTTATAACTTGCTTAATAAACTCAATACCTTCAAACCACCAGTGACCGTATAATTCCGTATCAAATGATACCATAATCAAACCTTCTTTACCGTTGTGTGATTGTTTGTAATCGTTTAACAAGTGATAAAGCATTGTTGTATAGTGGTCTGAATTTAAATTTACCTGATTTAGTGCTAAAACAGGATCATATAACATCTTATCGCCCAAATCGGTTGTAGGTGAAGTTATTCTCCAATAGTTCATACCGGACTTGTCGTCTTTTTTGTGGAATTCTCTGTAACATCCGTCGCCCGGGTAGCCGTCAGCAGCAGACCAAACCTGGTATCCTGCTCTGTCGTTTCTTCCCATAACTGCAACTTGCGCATCAGGTAACCAATATGCAGAATATGTATCATATCCTGTCGGTTCTCTGTCAGGCAACGGAATATACTCGATATTTCCGTAAACACCGACAACACGTCTGCATCCGATTGAATTTCCGCCTTCTATAACGTGAGATTCCGTAAAGAAATATTCGATATCGTTATTTTGCAACGTAACTTCAATAGCAGGTCGCCAATGTTTTTGACCGTCTTTACCGATGTATTCATAACCTTGACGGTATGCACACTCAGGTAACCAAGCACCCTTTGCTTTCTTTCCGAATAATCTTTTTGTTGTATCAGAACCTACTTTGAATTGAGCATTCAAATTATTATCGGTTGCCAATAATGGCGAAAACCCGTGTGTAGCACCTGAAGTTGTGATTTCTATACATCCTAAATCCTGTAAGTTTTTGAAAGCTGATATTAAATCTTTATTGTATTTATTTACAAATGAGTTTTTAATATTTGAATACCAATCAAAATAGTATTTTGCGAGGTATTTCAAATGTTGAGAATAAGGAACTTTTTCATCAGGATATCTTTCCAAATCTTTTGAAACACTTTTGATTTTTTCGTCCAAATACTCAACAAATCCGTTTTGTAAATGTTCATCATTAAGTTGTTCAGCTAAAATTGGAGTAATTCCGACCGTTAATTTTGCCTTTATGCCTTCATCGTAATAAAGTTCTGAAATAGCGTTAACCAAAGGAACGTAGGTTTCTGCCATACATTCGTAAAGGTTTTCTTCCCCGAAAGGCCACATACCTGCTTTACGATAAAAAGGTAAATGTGAGTGTAACATAAAAACAAATTGACCTGTTGCCATTTAAATTGCCTCCAATCTTCAAAATTATATTTATTAATATAATTCATTTATGTACAATATATATATACCACAAATGATTAAAAAATATAATACTATTTAACTAGTCCTGTTGAATAATGTTACAAATTGAAATATTTTATAATATTTTAAAATTTTTGCTTATTTTTGGGATATAAATTCATGTTCTTTTTGCGTTAAACAGTACATCTGGGCGATTTTATTTTCCAAAATTTTGCGTATATTTTCATCATAATTTTTTAATAATTTATCAGTATATGATGATATTTCTTGTCGTTGAATTAAACCCGCTCTCGGAATAGGTAAACTTTCTATATGAGAACGTAATACCTTTACGGATTTGAAAATTTTTCTAAAATAGAACGATATAACATCTGAATTTAATACAGCTAAAAAATATTTTATATCATAGCCGTCAACGTCGGGAATCAGTATGTTGCAACTGTTAAGAGTTAAAGTTTTTTTATTATCATAAGCAAATACAGGTTCATTTGAAATAAATTTATAAATAAGTTTTTCTTTTGCTCGATATAATTCTATCGGAGCAATTTGCTGGAACTTATCAGGCTCAAACTTTATATAATTATACGGCGCAGAAATTTTATATTTAGTAATATTTTTACCTGTTAAAATAATTTCAGAACCTTCAAACGGTGAAGATTCAAGCAATTCTTTATTATTGCCCGTAACAATTCCGAGAGCAAATTCTGCGTTATTTTTTAAAAATATTCTGTTATCATTATTGCCGTTTATTTTTTGGATAATTGCATATTCTTCATCCGTCACGACATATAATAAATTATCCGTTTTTTTATAAGTAGTTTTAAAAGTTCGTATACCGTCATTTACTATAACGTTTTTGCCATCAAAAGCCTGTTGCGTATTTTTTATTTTCAAAATAACAGAAGGACATTGGACCCCGTTAAAAGCTTCATTGAGATACTCCAAATATTCAACGGAATTATTTTCACAAATAATATCACGGACAGGTTTGTGAGATTTTACGTTTAATATGGCTTCCGGCAGGACAAAAGAAAGATATCCACCGATTTTCAAGTCTGAAAGCGCTTTTTCGGTAATCACATCATAGGATTCAAATTTATCATTTTTTGCGCAACTATAATTTTCATTTATATATTTTTTAGTTTTTTCGTCATACTTTGCTCCCCACGGGGGGTTGCCTATTATATAATCGTATTTTATGTCTTTATATGTCGTTAAGTAATCTTTGCATGTTATATTTTTATAAAGAATATTTTTATCAGGGGCATTATATTTTATTGCAAGGTTCATTCTGGTTATTTTAACACTTAGCAGATCAATATCATTGCCATATATATTTCTTAAATTTACATGATCAGGCAGGTGAAGCAAAAAATTTCCACAGCCGCAACAGGGGTCAAAAACTGTGTGCTCAGAATTTATATCCAAATTTTCTATTAGTTTTTTAACAGTTTTTTCCGGAGTATAATATGCCCCATTTTCTTTGCGATTTTTTAAATTTCGGCAAGATATATATATCAAACCTAAAGTATCTTCATTTACGCAATAAGTATATTCATATTTAAACAAAGACTCATATTTGTCTATCAGATAAAAGTATTTTTCATCAGGTAATAAATCATTTATTAGCCAATTAAATTCGTCTGAAAATTCCCCCTCAAACAAAAATGATTTTAAATTTTCATTTAAATTGTTTTTCTTTGATATCAATTTTATTGCGCAATCAGCAAGCAATAATTGCACCAATTCAACAGGCGGAATTATATCATTTTGAATAAAATAATCAGAAATTCCATGTATAGTCAAAATATTAGGAGAATTTTTTGAGACATATGCATCATAAAACTTTGTTCCCGATGAAAAAGTTTTATTTCTTCGAGTTTTCAATTTTTGAGAATTTTCATTTAAAAGCTCTGATTTTAAATGTTCGACATAATCATCATCAAACAGTGCAATACCGTCTTCAAAAGATTTTGGAGTAAGTTTACCCAGTCTAATCCAATTTCGTGCCGTAGCCGTTGATATTGAAAGCTCTTTACATAATTTTTTGAGTGTAATGCTTGTTTTTTCCAAAGTCGGCATAATTATACGTTAAGTAAGCTTCGTACTTCTTTCCTTTTTACTTTCAGAGTTGTAGTTTTTGGTAAAGGATTTCGAGAAATAATAATATTAGTAGGACGCTTATATGATGCCAGATTTACTGATAATGCTTTAACATCAAGTTTTATCATGCGTTCAATATCATCGTCTGAATAATTATTGTAAAGTTCTTCTTTCGGAACAATAACGGCAGTTACTTCTTCAGTTCCGTCTTTAGACCCAAAATTCCTTGAAGTTCCTAAGACACAAGTTTCTGCAATATAATGACTTTCTTCCAATACTGCTTCAACTTCTTCAGGGAATACTTTTTTACCGCCTTGCAGTACAATCATATTTTTAATACGCCCAGTAATATAAATATGTCCGCGTTTATCAATATGAGCAATATCACCTGTATGCAGCCAACCGTCTTGATCAATTACTTCTGCCGTCAATTCGGGTTGATTGTGATACCCTTTCATAACAGACGGACTGCGTAACCATAATTCCCCTGTTTCCGGAACTATTTTTGCTTCAAAGTGTCTCAACGGCCGCCCGACTGAATCCAATTTGTTACGTTGGTCAATATTTACAGATACTACAGGACTTGTTTCAGATAAACCATAGCCCTGATATACCATAATACCTATTCTTTCAAAGAAATCAGCGACCTCTAAATCCAAAGGCGCTCCGCCTGATATACACCCGAAGAATTGACCGCCCATACTGTCATGAATTTTTTTGAACATCATTCGTTTTATTTTGTATGACGGTACAAATTTTGCAATTTTGTACATTACATTAAATAATACGGATGTCAATTTCGGAGCCGTACTGATCTGTTTTTCAATCCCTGCTTTTAAAAGTTTTAAAAATGCGGGAACAACAATCATAAATTGAATTTTTTTATCACACATTATTGCCGAAATATCTTTCGGTTTTAAACTGTTTGTATAATAAACAGTATGTCCGAAATTCAAGAAAGTACAAAAACCTACTGTCATTTCAAATAAATGATTCATAGGCAAAATCGACAAAATCGAAATATGCTGTCCTTCAGGTAATATTGCATTGATAGGATCTGTTAAATCTTCCAATTGCGCATTGATATTTTTGAAAGAGATTTCTACTCCTTTAGGTGCACCTGTTGTGCCTGATGTATATATAATAAGCGCTGTAGATTTTGAACTCCTTTGACGCCAAATGCCATCGTATTTTTCAGGGAAATCATATATGTTCGGGATTTCCCCATAGTGCGCATGTTCATCTATCAATATAATATGTTTAATTTCAGGTATAGCTTTTTGCAAATTCAAAGCCGTTTGCAAATAATGTTGTGAAACAAGCATTATAGTCGGTAAACAATCCGATAAAATAGATTTTAATTCATGTTCAGACAATTTTATATCCAAAGGGACAGTAATTGTACCTGTTAATACAGAAGCAAACAAGCAAGCTCCGTATTCCGGTTTTGATTCAGATAATATTGCAAGACACTCGCCCTTTTTAATATCCAAATCATTAATTAAATATCTTGCAATTCTGCGAGCAAGAAGGCTTACACCTTTATATGTAACCTCTTTCCATCCATATTGCCCTTTAATCCCTAACGCAACACGATCTCCATAATCCTTTGTTCTTTGTTCAAGTCTTGATAAAATTCCGCTATTTCTTTGTTCCATAATACATTAAACCCCTATGTCCATAATTTTATTTATATTACATATAAATGTCAATATCTTTAAGATATATTATACACCTTAATACAGAATTTGTACATGAACCTTTCTGGCTCTTGCTTTATTATCGAAATCGACTAGTACAACCTGCTGCCATTGTCCAAGCTGCAGTACTCCGTCAATTAAAGGTATATGCGTAGAATTTCCTATAATAGACGCCCTTAGGTGCGAATAGCCGTTTCCGTCATGCCACATTTCATCGTGATGATATTGCATATCAGAAGGAGCAATACGCTCCATGATTTCCGGAAAATCAACTAAAAGCCCCGGTTCAAATTCGATATTTGTTACAGAAACCGTACTTCCTTGAGCGTAAATATATATCACCGCATTCTGTAAACTATGGTTATATACAAGGTTACGGATTTGCGGCGTTATATCTATAATATCCGTATTCCCTTTCGTATGTACAGTAAAATTTTCATTAATAATAGTCATTTCATACCCCTTAGACAAAAGTTTATGAAAAACATGCGAGTTTTTCAATTTTGTATACAATAAGCTTAACACAAATTAATGCTATTTATTATAACAATGTCAACGGGCATTGTAAAAGACAGCTTAACGTTATTATATTTTGTCTGTTAAGACAAAAACTTTTAGTGCGGTTTCAACAACTACGCACTCTTGGAAAATATTACACAACTAAAGCGCCATATCATTTACCCCTCAACCCCGCAAAGTAAACAATAATGATTATTTTATAAGAAAATGAACTTTTTTTATTCAAACTCGTTATAATACATGTAAAGGACAAAAACTATGAATAAAAAATGCACAAAATACGAATCATTATTTATGTTTAGAAATCAGGAAGAACTTGATGAACACATTTCAGCCTGCCCTGATTGCGCAGCAGTACAGGATGAAATGGATAAGGTGTCAGCTTTAATTCAAGAAGTAAAACCTTATTATAAAAAGCAAAGACGTCAATTTAAGATTGCAAAAATTGCGTGTACGCTTTTGTTATTCATATTCTGCGGTGCAACTGTCGGAATATTGAGTACAAACACTGATATAACGGATACACTGACCTACGGACAGGTATTAAGTGCAGAAGATTTGGGACTGCCTGTTGATTCGTACGGTCTAATTATGGTTGAATAGATGGATTTTAATAAACTGATAAATAATCATAAGCAAAATATTAAAAATATAATAAGACTTATTACAAAAGAAGAAAATGAAGATTTGGAACAAGAAGTTTATCTGAAGATACTTAAAAATTCTGATAAATATTCCGAACGAGGTTCGTTAAAAAGCTGGATATCAATGATTGCAAAGAATACTTCGCTTGATTATTTGAAATCCTCCTACCACAAAATGATAAGTTCATCAACTTCTGATGAAGAAGTCATAAATAATATAAAAAACAACTCAATTACACCTGAAAATAAAGTTATCAAGCTTGAAAGACAAAAACAAATAATAAAAGCCATAAACGGCTTAAAACCAAAATTCAAAGAAGTAATAATGCTTTGCGAAATAGACGGTTATTCCTACGAAGAATGCGCAAAAAAATTAAAATGTCCTCTCGGAACCGTTAAATCAAGAATATTCAATGCAAAAAAAGAATTGGCAATTCAATTAAAAGATTTATTAGATACATAAAAAAAGAAAGGTGACAACTATGAAAAGAATTTTAACACTATTATTGATGGTATCATTATTGAGCATCGGTTCGGCTTATGCGTCCGAACAAGACGCAAAAGCACCTTGCCACAAATGCGGTAAAGAAAAAATCAAACGCGATTTCGAAAATCGTTTGAATTTAACTGACAAACAAAAAGAAAAAGCTAAAGCTATCCATCAAAAAGGCCACGAACAAATGAAACCTATTATGGAAAAAACTAAAGCTAAATTTAAAGAATTAAAAGAAATCAAAGATTCAACAACCCTTACAGAAGAAGAAAAGACTGCAAAAATAGCTCCTATCAAAGAAGAATTAAAAGACTTACGTCAAAAAGCGGATGCTATAAGAAAAGAAAACGGAAAAGAATTTGAAAAAATCTTAAACAAAAAACAAAAAGCCGAATTAGAAAAAATGAAGGCTGAAGGGCGCGAAAAATTCAGAAAAAATCATCCGCCAAAAATATTTGCTTTCCCTGAAAAGAAACCTTTGTTTGAATAATTTCTCTCACTTAAAAATCCTCTCTTTATACAAGAGAGGATTTGTTTTATATTACGTTATTATGTTATAATCAAAATATGAAAAAATGGTTTGTTGTATTAGGGTTATTGTTAATATTAGTTTCACCGGTATTTGCTTCTGCGCCGTCCCCGTCTGACGGGATAACTAATGATGATGTTATTTTATACTCCGAAAATGAGAAATGGGGATTAAAAGATTGTAACGGGGAAATATTAACCGAACCTATTTACAAAAAAATGATACGAATAGGCTACCATACTTGGCTTGTACAGGGTAAAAACGACAAGTTTGGAATAACGGACGAAGTAGGCAATGTAATTATTGACATTAAATATCGCCATGCGGACAGATTACTTGGCAAATATGCAAAACTCGGGAACGATACGGATTACGGGTTATATAATGAGTTTGGAGAATTACTTATACCCCACAAATATTCCAAAATAGACATATTATTCGGACAAATGTTTTTAACTTATAAAAATTACAAATACGGCATTATCGGATTTGATGGGAAAACAATTTTAGAAAACAATTATGATGATATTTATATGCCATCCAGAAACGTTATGCGTATATTATACAAAGGCGAGTGGTACCAAATTGAACAGGTAAATGCACAAACCCTTACTTTGCCGGAAGACGCTTTTGAAAATATTTATAACACCGAAGGAATAGACTTATACAAATTTGTAAAAGATACCGGAGTTGTTTCCGGGTATTCTGTTTTGACGTTATCTGATTACATTATAAAGCTGATTTCTTCTATATCACCGGCACACGAAGAAACAATAGATGAATTAATGCTGTCGCATGGTGCTGATACAATATCCATATATAAAAAATTTACTTGGCTGCCAAAGTATCCTTTCACCTATGCAAGAAAGTATTTTCAGATTATAAAAAATCCTAATTCAGGCCCTTTAACTGATTTTCGCAATGATTTAAAAAGAAAAATGAATTAGTAACATTTTATTAACAAATAAGCAAAAAATAGATTTTGGGGAATTAAAAGAATATGAATATTAGTCCTATTAGTTCATCAGTTTTACCAATAAACAAACCGACAAACACAAGCATAGTAAAACAATACAATTACAACACGTTCGAACGGCCTTGTGATATGATAACATTCTGTTCTGTCGGACATGGCGGAGTTTTGCTTAAAAAGCTTACCGCATTTGGAGTTCCAGATATGTACACAGGCAGAATGATGCTTGATTCAAAAACTTTTGAACAATGGCAAAAAACAAATCTGTTTTCTAAACCCATAAAAAAGGTTCTTAAAATCACAAAGCACTACAAGAAAACCCTGGCTCCTATCGAAGCAAAAGCTTTTTCAATAATTGAAAAAGAAGCTAAAAAGACTCCGCATGACACGCTGGAATCAATCCTTAAAAGAATTAAACCCGAATACGAAAAGATTTTATTGTCAAAACAACAACCAATTTTTGAAGAATTAATCCAAACTGCTTGCAAAATGCCAAAGGACAGATTTTACGAATTTATGAAATTGATGAATGTTACATCTAAAAAGCTTGAAAATAATCCTGTTATTTTGCCGTTCAGTGAAAGAGAATTCCGATATAAATTATTTCATATAAGTCATGAAATTGATGCAAAAAACGATAAAAAAGAAATCTTTGCAATGAATAAACTAAAAAGAATGGCTTCATACTTATTTGATTCGGAAAAACCTACATCGCGTTTTGTTATAAAAAATTCTAAAATAAAGAAATATGTAAGAAATCAAAAATCCGCATCCGCAATAAAAAGAAATACAACTAAACTTAACCAAATGCATGAATATTTTCAAACTTCCCCCCTAAAAGATAACAAAGAATTATGCGAATTGTTTCAAGATGCAAGAGCAAGGATATACGGATTTCCTACAATTGAACCTTTTAAACGAAAACCTTTTATTCATGATTTGAGCAAAATAACAGATACTCTGGAAAACAAAGAACTCGCAAGAGAAATGCAAAAAATTGCAGTAAAATTACCTCGAGCAAAAGACGATATTTCTGCTTTCATCGTAAAAACATCAGGAGATACCAATGATAAAATAGGATATAATATTTTTGCCGAAGCAATATGCTCTATTGACCATTTAAAGCCGGTAAAAAGCGGTGGAAAGTCTTCTTTAGGGAATTACGGACTATGTTCTAAAAGCACAAATTCCGAAAAATCAAACACGTCATTCGCAACTTGGATAGAGAAAAACCCTGAAACAAGAATTAATATTCAAAAATATGTCGACAGGATGATATCATTATACAAAAACGGAGTATTTAAGCATTTAGGCCTAAAACGCACATATATTGAGGATTTTGCTAATACTGTAAGTAATCTTACTCAAAAAAATTCAGAACCATTGATTTTAAATTTAAGCAAATTAAAAGGCTTTTCGTTTTTCGGCTCTTAACTTGGTGATAAAATTTTCTAATCTCTCCATTGCTATTTTTAATTTTTCTATAG
This sequence comes from Cyanobacteria bacterium UBA3301, assembly GCA_002361485.1. GTDB lineage: Bacteria > Cyanobacteriota > Vampirovibrionia > Gastranaerophilales > Gastranaerophilaceae > Zag111. The sequence goes on from DESZ01000006.1 coordinate 113,453, forward strand.
AATAAGCATATGATATACGCAAATAGCCTTCTCCGCTATCCCCAAAAGCCGTTCCCGGAACTGCGGCAACTTTTTCTTCTAGCAGCAATTTTGTAGCAAATTCCTCGCTTGTCATACCGAATTCTTTTATACAAGGGAATACATAAAAAGCGCCGTACGGTTCAAAACACTCTAAGCCCATCTCTTTAAATCTTTTTATCAAAAATCTTCGGCGTTGATTGTAAGATTGACGCATCATGTTTACATCATCATCACCATGACGCAGAGCTTCCACCGCCGCATATTGGCTTATTGTCGGAGCACACATTATTGCATATTGATGAATTTTTGTCATTTGCTTTATAATTTCATTCGGTCCGCAAGCATAACCCAAACGCCAGCCTGTCATTGCATAAGCCTTTGAAAAACCGTTTATCAGAAGTGTTCGTTCTTTCATGCCTTCTATGCTTGCTATTGAAACATGCTTTTTATCATAAGTTAATTCGGAATATATTTCATCAGACATGACAAAAATATCTTTATCTATAATAATTTTAGCAATTTTTTCCAAATCTTCCCGCTCCATAATCGCACCTGTCGGATTGTTAGGAAACGGTAAAATCAAAACTTTTGTTTTATCCGTAATTGCGTTTTCGAGCTCTTGAGGGGTTAATTTAAAATGGTTTTCTTCTTTTAAATCAATTATAACATTTTTGCCGCCTGCAAGATATGAGCAAGGTGCATAAGAAACATAAGACGGTTGTGGGATAATAACTTCATCTCCGTCATTTAAAATTGCTCTTAAACCAATGTCTATTGCTTCTGAGCCTCCGACAGTTACCAAAATTTCGTCATTTGGGTTGTATTCAATATTTTGAGATCTTTTTATATAACTTGAAATTTCTTCTCTTAATGGTTTTAATCCTGAATTTGAAGTATAAAAAGTTTTTCCTTTTTCAAAAGCATATATGCCTTCTTCGCGTATATGCCAAGGAGTATCAAAATCAGGTTCTCCCACACCAAGAGATATGGCATCTTTCATTTCCACCACAATATCAAAGAATTTTCTTATTCCGGAAGGTTTTATTTCTTGAATTTTATCTGATAAGAAATTTCTCATGGGGTTACGACCTCTCTTGAATCCTCGTCCTGCTTATCCAATATTGTTCCGTGGTCTTTGTATTTTTTTAGGATAAAATGCGTTCCTGTACTTAATATACTTTCCAATGTTGACAATTTATACGAAACAAAAGCCGCAATATCTTTTAAAGTTTTTTCTTCTAATGTTACCAGCAAATCAAAACCGCCGGATATTAAATATACAGATTTTACTTCGGGATAATTATAAATTCTTTGCGCGATTTTATCAAACCCTTGTCCTCTTTGCGGAGTAACACGAACTTCTATTAGCGCCGTAACTTTTTCTATCGAAGTCTTTTCCCAATCTATAAGTGTATGGTAGCCGCAAATAATTCTTTCTTCTTCCAACTTAGCAATTTCATTGGCTACTTCAATTTCTTCCTTACCAAGCATTGTTGCAAGTTCATTTATGCCAATTCTGCTATTTTTTTCAATTATAGATAAAAGTTCTTCTCTCATATAATTTCTCCTTTTGTTTTATTATATCATATACTGTTTTAACAGGCTCAATTATAATAAATACTTTATTAAACAATGAATATTTGTAAATTTTTATGAAGAAATAAAGATTTTGCGCAAATATTATTCACAAAATGCTTTTATATTTATGTGTGAAAGTGTGTAAATCATGACAATGATAGGCATTAACCCCTTGCGAACTGTCGCAAAGAAAACTGTGAATAGAATTGTCAAAGCAATTCCGCCGGTCAAATTTAAGACTAACGGAAAGATGACTAATGCCGTAAAATGGGTCGGTCAACACATATCTTCACCTGAAAACAGATTAATTCTGGGTGTGACGGCATTAATGAGTCAGCCGTTCATTGATTTACACAATAGACATGTAGATGAGAGAACGAAAGAAGTTTCAGCAGCAAGAACGGTAGCAAAAATTATTGCAGGCACAACAACAGGCGTAATAGTGAGATATGCCTGTATTGCCGCTGCAAACGCTTTTACACACAAACCCGGACCTGGAGTAAAAAAATTATCTACACTGTTTTATCCTATAAATTCAAAAATTACCACGAAAAAATTAAATAAATATATTAATTTTATGGGAACGGCATTATCGTTAGGAGTTATGATGTTTACAAACTTCTTAATTGATGCGCCGCTAACAAAATTTTTGACCAATAAATTTATAAGTAATATTGATAATAAAAAAGCACTTAAAAATAAATCCATAAATCTTCCGCGAAAAAGCTTGGATGAATTTATAAAAAGCAGTGCAAATAATGTAAAGGGGGTAAATAATGACAAGTGCTAAAACCCCGCTAACAATATTTGACAAATTATATAAAGCCTACGGCGGAAGTATGGGCAAAATGCTTATTCATACCGGCGTAATAGGATGGGCATTATCTTCTGCCGCTCAAATTTTTGCAATTGCCATCAACGACAAAATACCTAAAGAACAAAAAATGTTTATGATTCCGCAGGAATTTGCGGATGCCTGCGTAAATATATTATCATTTTACGCCGTCACACAGACTTTTTCTGCAGTCGGCAAAAAGCTTGTTTCAACAGGCAAATGGCTACCTGAAAATGTCAAAAAACATCTTGTAAAAAAAGGTTTTGGTGCTAAAATCGGAAAACTAAACACCAACCTAGAAACCATAATAGAACAAATGCCAAGTCGTATAAAAACAAGCTATGGCAGATTTGAACATGGTATGGATGTTACGGCAACGACAATCGGTTCTATAATTTCTTGTAATCTTATCACGCCGTTAGTGCGTAATTTGTATGCATCTCATCGTCAACAAACACAAATTGCTAAAATGAATAATAAAAACGAACCTTTGCAAAAGCCAAATCAACAAAATTACGGACAAAACAATATTAAAGCATTTAATCCGTACCGTACCAACGGCTCTTTAAAGGTATAAATACAAAAAACCTATAAGAATACACAATATTATTATGCAAAATAAAATTATAAGTTTTTGAAAGCAATCAGTGGAATATGGACTGTGTTCAAGAACTTGAGCCATTATTATTTTTGAAATATCGTTTTTATAATCATTTTTTGTTTTTTCGTACGCAGACACCATCAATTTTTTAAACTTATACATTTTTTCTAATTTTTCGCGTGCATTAGGATTTGATATTGCCATTTTTTTTATCTTTATATTATCATTTGGAGTCAATTCATTGTCAACATAGGCTGACAGATTGTTTATAAACTCAACACTAAAGATATCCTCTTTAGCAAAATTTTCATCCTTTGCATTATCCGATTTTGAAATTATAGACTTCAAATCTTCTATTTTCTTTCTGCAATGCGAGCAATTTATTAAATGCAAATCGACACACCTGAGCATCTGCGTGCTCAATTTGCCTTCAACATAAAGATTTATCAGTGATTCAACCTGATTACACGTTAAATTTTTGTTCATTTAACCTCCCGTATAACTTTGTAAAACTTCATGCAATTTTATTCTTGCGCGAGAAATCCTTGATTTTACAGTACCTATACTTGAATTTGTTGTGTTGGCAATTTCTTCATAACTTAATCCTTGAAATTCTCTTAATACTATTGCTACCCTGAAAGGCTCAGGTAAGCCACGAATTGCTTTTTTTATATTTTCTTCGCACTCGCTTGTAATACATTTTTCCATGGGTTTTCCGTGATAATCAGGAATATCGATTTTTATTGTTAAATCAAGGGAAGGACAAGAATATTCCAGAGAAACCGTCTCGGGAGTTTTCTTTTCCTTTCGCAAATAGTCATAATACGTGTTTGCAATAATATGATTCAACCATCCATGAAAGCAGGACGGCTTTTGAAGATTAGAAATGTTTTTTGCAAGTTTTACCAAAACTTCTTGAGTTAAATCATAAAGGCTTTCATTACTTTTTAGCATATAAGATAAAGTTGCAAAAACATCCTTTTGCACCTTTCGTATAAGTTCTTCCAATGCCTTTAAATCCTCGTTTTGTGATAACACAACGAGCTCTTGTATCGGCATTTTTTTATAGTTGAATTTAGCCTGCATAGTTTCACCTAAAAAGATATTAAGTGAAATCTTTCAGACAATTATCAGCATATTTACTACATATAAAGGTTATTTTATTTCTGTTAGAATCGTAATATTTTTTTAATTTCTAAAAATAGTCTGTTCTCGGTCAGGCCCGACGGAAACAATTGATATAGGAGTTTCTAAAATTTCTTCCAATCTTTCAAGATATTTACGGGCATTTAAAGGTAAATCCTCATATTTTTTAATTCCCGTAATATCTGACATCCACCCGGCATGAGTTTCATAAACAGGTTCTAAAAATTTATGAATATAAACATCTGTCGGATATGATGTATAAATTTTACCGTTGCGAACATCTTTGTATGCGGTACAGACTTTTATTTCTTCAAATTCATCAAATACATCAATTTTTGTTAATGCAATTGAAGTTAGACCGCCAACAAGACATGCATATTTCATTGTAACCGCATCAAACCATCCGCATCTGCGCGCTCTGCCTGTTGTTACGCCGTATTCGTGCCCGACTTCTCTGATTTTGTCCCCTACATCATTTGAAAGCTCGGAAACAAAAGGCCCTTCGCCGACACGCGTTACATAAGCTTTTGCAACTCCAATTACCTCGTCAATAACTGTCGGCCCGTACCCTGAACCTGTACACGCACCGCCGCCAATCGGATTTGAACTTGTAACAAACGGATATGTTCCAAAATCCACATCAAGCATGACACCTTGCGCACCTTCAAACAAGATTTTCTTGCCATCTTTTTTGAAACTATGAAGCATCTCCTGCCAATCAAAACATACATAAGGTTCAAATATTTTTGCATATTTATTACACAACTCAATAACTTCTTCTTTTGTATAAGTTTTTAAACCGTAAACTTCTTTTAATTGTTTATTTTTTAACGGCAAAATGACATCCAATTTTTCCGATAAAGCTTCAGGTGAATACAAATCTTCAATCTTTAATGCAATTCGACCCATTTTATCAGTATATGTAGGACCAATACCTTTTTTTGTCGTTCCTATTTTGCCTTTTTGAGCATTATCTTCCGAATATCCGTCAACTTCCGTATGCCATGGCATAGTAATCGTTGCCAACGGACTTACTTTTAAACCCGATAAATCAATATTCTCTTTTTTTAACCCTTCAATTTCCTGTTCAAAATATTCAGGCAAAATTACTGTGCCATTACCGATAAAACAGGTTTTTCCTTTATATAAAATTCCCGAGGGAATAAGGTGAAATTTAAAAGTTTTACCGTTTGCGACAACCGTATGCCCTGCATTACAACCGCCCTGATATCTTATAATTAAATCAGCATCTGTTGCCAATAAATCCGTAATCTTTGCTTTCCCTTCATCGCCCCATTGAGCACCAACAACAACTTTATTTGCCATAATTTATCCCTTCTGTTTAAATCCTCTATAAAAATTTTAGCACAAAGCAATTAATTAAAATTTCCCGATTGACAAAAGTTATGTAACAATTTTGTAACATTTCAAAATATATACGCAATTATTTAATATTTATATATTTTTTATATATAAGTATAAAAAAAGAGAGGCAAATTATGGTTATTCGATTCAGACCCGATATGTCAAACTACCCGAAAGCTCTTGCAGGGTACCAGATGAAAACTCACCGAAACGTAACGATACAAACGACGAATATCATCGGGGGAGGCCCTATGATGATGCCTTGCGCACCGCTAATAGGCTTTTGGGGCGGATTTGGCATGGGATTTGGAAGTTTCCTTACAAGAATATTAAATCAATTTCTTGGTGGTGGGGGATCTTATCCAATAGTTACATCTCAAGGACAAGGTGAAAACAGCGGGAAAACTGATGCCGATAAATTAAAAGGATTACAAAAAATTTATGACGAATATCAAATAGAACAAACAGGCGACGGCAAATATACAGTAAGAGCAAAAGATGGTAATAAAGAAGTAATATTAAGCAATGCATCATTAGATGAAATATCAGAAACTCTTGAAGCAAGACATAAAGGGAATACAGGCGCAGCTGCAGGTAAAACCGTTGAACAAAAAGCTGCCGAGCATAATCCAAAATTAGTAAAAGTCGGCAACGACTGGGTTGAAGAAAATGACCACAGTAAAAAGTACGAAATAAAAAATGGAGAATTTCAACCTGTAACACAACAAGAACAAAGTACTGACGCATCAGCAACACAACAAAACACACCAGCAGGACAAAACACACCTACACAACAAAGTACAGCACAACCGCAAGCAGGCGAAAGACCTGCAGGCGCAGGAACAGGTACCGGAGTAGCGAATATCCCAAGCCCACCACAGTCAGTTAAAAATAGTGCAGCACAAGCAATAGACGTTAAAGCAGGTGCAGATATTCAAGTTACAGATTATGGAGAAAACGGTGGCACAGCAATAAGAGGCGCAACATTAACTAGCGTTGGTGATCATGATAGTCAAAAAGGTAATTTCCCGAAAAGTTTAACATTAACAAGAAGCGGAAAAACAATATCATATAACTTAGATTCAATCAAAGACGGAGTCGCAGTTTACAAATCAGTCAATGGAAGCCAAACATATTTCTTACAAAAGAAAAATGGGGAATTAGAACTAATGCAACCTGCTGGAGAACAGTATTTACCAATGGGCGCAGGCAGCGCAGATAACCCTGAATGGCAATAGATTCTGATTATATAAATTAAGTAAAGTTTTGTAAACATTATTAGTATATACGCAATTTTTAATTGCGTATATACTTTATATATATAAGTACGAATAATAGAGAGAGCAGTCATGAGATTTGACAACATCAACTATACAAGACAACAAGTACGCGGCGGTCATTTCGGTTCGAGAAATAATGTCTTTATTGAACAGAAAAACATTATTATGCAGGGACCGACACCTCCTAAGATGAATTTCTGGCAAGGCCTATTAACAGGCTTGACAGGAGGCAGCATATTTGGTGGATTCGGTATGGGCGGAATGTTTGGCGGTTGCGGAATGCCGGGGATGTTCGGTGGCTGCGGGATGGGCAGTATCTTCGGCGGATTCGGAATGCCCGGAATGTTTGGCGGATTCGGCATGGGCGGTTTCAGCCCGTTTGGACTTGGGTCTTTCGGAATGCAAGGTGGAGCACAAGGCATAGCTTCAACTGCTACAACTCCGCAGAGCGATGCACAAAGTTTAGCAGGACTACAAAAAATATACAGTGATTACAAAATTGCACAAACGGGTGATGGAAAGTATACCGTCAGAGACAAATACGGCAACGAAGAAATAATTTTGAGTAATGCATCCTTGGATGAAATTGCAGATGAATTGGCGACAAGGAACAATAAAGATGGTGCAGGAAAACGTGCTGCAGATATAAAAGCTGCTGATACGGCAAAACAAAACGAAAAAGCGACAACTTTAGGCATCGTAAAAGAAGGAGACAAATGGGTCAAAAAAGGTGCCGACGGCAAGGTTGAAAAAGAATATACTTGGGACAGTACAACTGAAACATTTAAGCCGGCGACAAGAACCACCGAAACAGATTCGGATACATAAACCTCTTTTTGAAGACATCAAAAAGGGGTTTTTAAAATTAATAAAAAGTACTTGAAAAAAAATTTTTAGCATGTATTATAGAGAGGTATCGCAAATATGCGGGGGTAATTCAGTGGTAGAATGCTTCCTTGCCAAGGAAGATGTCGCGAGTTCGAGCCTCGTCTCCCGCTCCATTTAATAAAAGAGCCTTGAAAGGCTCTTTTTTAATGCGTTTTCGGGGAATTTTAATTAACTAAATTTGCTCAAATTTTGCCCAAAAGGGGGCGAAATTGGGGGCGGAAAAATGAAAGTGTTGATTTTATAACCCTTTTAAAGGGGCTTTAAAAATTATACCCCTGCATGAAAACCTTAAAAGCATTGGTTAAAAGTTAATATTTTGTGTAGTAAAACAATCAGTTTGACAGAGATGGTTAGTTTGATAATTTTTTGTAAAGTTCGCTCGTTGTAGGGCTTTTGGCGGTCGGAAGTTGTTTAATTATGGAAATATCAAACTAATCTTTCTTGCACTTTATCTGCATTTTAACTGCTAGTACTTTCACTTTATTTTCAATACTTTTCGGCAGTTTGATAGTTTACGGTTAGTTTGATATTTTACGGCGATGTGATGATAAAAAAATCATTTTTCATTATCAATAAAAAATGCATTTAATAAATCTGCGTTATCTCTTAAACTTTTAATAACCGGTGCGAGGTTGTAACATTCCTCAATTTCAGGTTGATTTGCAACAAAATAATCAATAACGACTACTATGTTATAAATATTCTCTGCCCATTTGCTAATCTGCTTAAATTCTTTATTTGTAATATTGTATCCTGCTTCTTCCATAATCCCCTCCTAATATCAGGAAACACAATACATGAAAGGAATTAGAAAAGCGAAAAAACAGAAAAGATTTTACAAAAGAACATATTTAATTAACTGAGATAACACTCATTTGAGGCAAAATATTGTCTAAATAAGCGTAAGATTGAGGTGGAGTAAAATTATTATTTTCTATATACGGATCAATGGGTTCTTCAAAAATTTCATATTCTTTGATTTTAATAGCATACCCTTTTTCTTTCCCATCAAAGTATTTAAAAAAGTCACTCCTACAGATGCCTGCGTATTTTTTGCAATTAGACCATAAGTTTTTAGGGGTATCTTCAATGATTTTGTCTATATATATTTTCCCAACAATTTGTTTTACTGGAGCCGAAGCATAAACCCATATTTCATCTGTTTCTTGCTTAAATATACTTTTACGAAATTCGTATAATTTTGCTCCGTCTTCTATTTCTTTTACATATTTTGGTTTAATTGATAATAAAACGCTCATCTATGTTTCCTGTTATAATTTTTTCGTAATCTTCGTTCTTTATCTCAGTAATTGTTTGAATTGGTCCCCCTACAATTTGATTTTTGCATAATTCATCATAAGAAAAATCATTTTTTAGATGGAAGTTTTGGTTAAACAGTATTACAAGAACATCAGAACTACATAAATTTGAAATATCTTCAAATGTAAATACTGTTCGTTTAGCAATAAGTTTCATTATTTCGTTTGGATCTTTTTGTTTATAGTAAACAGATTCTACTGTACCAAGCGTAGTTATACTCCTGATGTCATGAGTACGATAGAACAATAATATATCGTTAGGTTTAATTTTTGTAGTATTGGCATTACATATATATGCTTTTTTTATAGAATTGCCCTCGCTAGAAGTATCTCTAAATATACTCATTTGTTGAGTTGTGGGTACATAATCTGGAAATAATTTTTTATGAAATGCCGGTTGTATTGGAACAATATGCTTACTTACAGTTAAGTTAGAACAAAAACTTGGGTAGTATTTTTTATTCAAGTAAGTAATATCAGAATTATCATCCCTGTTGTTTTTTGCAACTCGCTTGATGAATATTCCTTCACCTCTTGAATTTTCTCCGTATTTATAAAATCCAAATTTTTCAATTAGATATATTAAATAATCTTTTTCCTGACAAAAGTGTGTTAAATAAATATCTTCAATATTGTTTAAAATTGCATAATCAAATGCAATTTTTAAGAGTCGTTCCCCTAATTTCAAGCCACGAGCATTACTGGCAACTTTAAATAAACACACTTTTAAAACTCGTTCAAATTTTAATGTTGGAATGCAATCAATAACTTCATTTGTTTCTATCTTTGGTATTAAAAGTGCATTTATTTTACCTTCATCACTTTTATAAGCATACACATCCCTATTAGCAACTTTCTTCCACCAACTTGGAAATTCTTCATATTCGGCTTTTAATGAATCGAAAATATCGTCATTTAAATCAAAATTGTATGCTTTATCTTTAACAAAACTTTGAATTAATGCAATATCCGTTCGAGGATAAAACTGTTCAAATGTTGCTATAGCTTCATTTATACTAATAACTGTTTCTAATCCTAACAAATCAGCTTTGTTTAATAATGCTTGATCTTCAGTTATTAAGTAATCAACAATATTACGATACACACAATACAATAGTTGATTATCAACGATATCGTTAGTATTTTGTGGTGTACCAATTGTTTTTATAAAGTTAATATCATTGTCATAAGTAGGGAAATCTTCTATAATAGCATAAGAGGATATTTTCTTTACATTAATTTCCTGTCTTTCTTTATTTCCATCTTTTTTTATTTCTGCAACCGATAATGGGTGAACATGAACTGAACAGTTCTCTAGTCCATTCAGCAGGCTCATCAGTTTAGCTACATTATCAGGAATGACATGGTAATTTTCACGTAAAATCAAAATATTTGTATCAAGCAATATCCTCATATTACTGATTTTATAGGTAAAATTAAGTCTAGTCAATATTTTAATACTTGAATAATTCTAGCAATTTTTAGTTTTTCGTTATTTATTATATAATTCATTGTAAATAGTAGGAAATTATGATTTATATTTTTGAACTGCAAAATCTTGTAAAAAATATTTATGATATTAAAGAATTCAAAATACTCTTTGATTTACTTACTTCTAAACAAAAAATTGAAAATATTGAATCATATAAGGTATTAAGTGAATTACTCATAGAAATTAATAAATTTGATTACCAAAGTACACAATCATTTAATGGCGGCATATTATTTAAATTAACAAATACTGAGTGGATTTATTTTAAACAAAAATATGACAAAAATTTTGTAGGTTATGTATGCTTAAAAAATATATATTATTATTTTTCGATTGATATTATTATAATAATTGATCTAATAAAAAAACAAATCCCAAATATATCGTTTGAAGAACTAGAAAATATAAAAGAATTAATCGCAATGGGAAATTCGATAAGTGATATTTGTTACAATTTAAAAATAAAAAAAGATACTGTACAGATAGTTAATTCAATTTACCACGAAGAAATTTTTAATAGATTAAAAGAAAAGTTTACAGATTTAGTTATAAAGAATACTAATAGAAAAGATATAATTAAACTCTTAAATCTTACTAATAAGAATTACCAAAGATTATTTAGATTATGTGAGAATGATATTAATAAAAATACCTTTCAGGAATTAATAGATTATTACCCAAATGAGAAAATAAGATTAAAATGCCCATTTAAAAATGGTTTAATAAATGGGAAAGTCTGTATATATGACACTAACGGAAAGTTATTCAAAGAAATTGATTTTATCGATGGGCAAATAAATGGACATATAAAAATATATGATAACAAACGAAAAGACTATTCTATAAAGAAGGTTGCATCAAGTAACAAAATTTCTAATATACCTGTAATAGAAGATAGTAATATTACGGAAAAATATTTGTATGAGAATGCATTAAAGCTATGTTGGGAAGTTTTGGAATTTATTCCAGATATATATAAAACTGAAGAAAATTGTATGATTGCTTTTGAGCAAAATGAGTTAGCATTAAAATATTTTCCCAGCAAGTATAGAACAAAAGAAATTTGTCAACAAGCAGTAGAACGAAACTTATTAGCTTTTAAAGATATTCCTAATAAATTTAAGACAAAAGAATTATCCGAATTATTTTTTGAGAAATATTCTAAAGAGTTAAAGCATATTCCGAATATATATCGAACAGAAGATATGTGTAACAAGGCATTTTTGGCAAATTATGATAATTTTAAACATATCCCAAATGAATATAAAACTTTTGAAATGTGTAAAAAAGCAGTTAGGAATAATGGTGAACTTATTGCCCAAGTTCCTAAAGAATTATTAAACGAAGAATTATGCCTTTTAGCTGTAAAACAGAATGGATTATCAATAAAATATATCCCAGATAATTATAAGCAACAAAATATTATCGTAGAAGCAGTAAAACAAGATTATCATGCTATCTCATTAGTTACTTTGCAAAATGAAAATGATTTAGCAGTACTTATAAAAAACAATAAAGAAGTTTTTAAGCATTTGCCGCCACAAGTTAAAAATAAACATTTATGTTCAATTGCTTTACATCAAGATATCGAAAATATTCGGTATATACCAACGGAATTAATTGATGAAGATATGTGTTTACATTTTCTTCGCAAAATTCAGAAGAAAAAGATTGTCGATAAGAAACAATTGATTAACACTATAAAAAACCGATTAAAAATTTTACAAATAGGAATTGTCGAAGAAAAAAGACAACAAAATATAACTTCTAAATTTGCAAATACTCAATTTCCATCTCAACAACCGGAATCATATGATGATATAATAAATAACTACAAATATAAAAACCAAACGGATTTAATAACAATTGAAAATTCTCACGATAAAATTTTTAATCTTACATTAATAAAAAATAACTTCGAGGCAATATATACCGATTTTGTTGGAAAAATTTCAAGTATTAATAAAAATTCTTCGAGCTTAAAAATAAAAACAAAGTATAAAAACATATATTATGTTTGGTCTTTTAGAAATAATTCATTAGAAATAATATTAGAATTTAGTAATAATACGGAATTAACTAAATATTTTGATTCTATTGAAAGGGAATTAAAACGAGATTTTAACGAAACGTTGATAGTGGGACGGACAAAAACAAAAACTGTTATATACATTAGTACTGTAAAATATAATATTAAATGGGCTACAAATACTATGCATAAGTTTATATCTGTAATCGATAATAAATTAGAATTATTTTATGGTAATAACAAAAATAACATTGATTATGAAAAAAATAATAACTTTCAAAAAATAAATAGTGAAAATAACAGTATCCAAGACCAATCAGACATAAATGATTTAGAAGAAATAAATGAAGATGATATTTTTGAAGAACAAGAATATGTTCACTTAAATATCATTGACGGACAAAGTTCAGTTGTCAAATTAACACGATATGAAAGAAATCCTAAAAACAGAGCCGAAGCAATCAAAATACATGGAACAACTTGTCTCGCTTGTGGATTTAATTTTAATGATTTTTATGGTGAGGAACTAGCAAAAGATTTTATTGAAGTTCATCATATAAAGCCGGTATCACAGGGCGAATATACAGTAAATCCAAAGACAGATTTGGTTCCGCTATGCTCTAACTGTCATTCAATGATACATAAGGAAAAGAATCCTCCTAAAACAATTGAAGAAATAAGAAATCGATACAAAAGATTTTAAGTTGCTTGAGACTATGCATTTTACATTTCTTCGTAATAATTATGCAGATTTTGAACGAAAAATCAATGGTTTTTAGCTCTCAAAATTTTCAAAAATTTGCCTCTAACATAATGAGTGTATGACAAACTGCCTTTTGCATAATTATTATTAAAAGATATTAAGAAGATGTTCAGGGACTTGAAATGTGATTAAAACAGAGTTAAAGTATTAATGTAAAAAATATTTTTTGAAAGTTGCAAATTTCAAAAAATCATAATTGAGAGTTTCGGGTTCGTTTTCCGTCGTCCCCCCTATAAGCAATAATCACATTGGTTCGTTTCCGACCTGGGGAGTTTGTCAAACTTACTGTTTATATTAATCAAACTGCAAGTCTTGGTACATTTTGCATAATTTCGGCTAAATTGTATAATAAATAATATGAACAAAGAAGAATTAGTACAAATGTTATCTGCCAAGGCTAAGGTCACGCAGGTTGATGCAAAGAAAATTTTGAATGCCACGTTAGAAACGATTGAAAAAACTGTTTCAAAAGGCGAAAAGGTCACCTTGCAGGGATTTGGAGTATTTAAACTTCAGCATCGTGCATCAAGAACGGCAAGAAATATCAATGAAAACAAGGTTATTCGGCTGCCTGAAACTACTATCCCTGTATTTATCCCGAGTAAAATATTTAAAGAACAGGTTGAAAATTATGTACCTGAACCATTATTCGGTTGGGGTAAAATGCTGTAAAATAAAAATTAAATATATAATTCAAAAATCACCTCTTATGTGGTGATTTTTTATTGTTATTATTTGCTTTTGGCAATTTGAACTCTGAAAATCATTGTGCCCCAGCCAAAACCACGAAAACGATTTGTAAAAATTTTACCCTGTTGTATAGTAGGCTTATGAGTTCTTGTATTTAATACAATTATGCTTTTACGACCTAACATGACGGAGTCGGAATTTATACTAAACTTGAAAGGAGATAAATATGAGTGTAAAAGAATTACTGGATATGACAACAATTTTTATTCGTGAAAAAGTTTATTGGCGTGTTGTTGTAAAGGATAAAAACATTGTCGGGAGTGAAAATAATATATGGGGGTTCGGAATTTACGATTCTCCAAATCCTGATGTAAATGATAATCGCTATTGTTTGGAACTTAATCATTGTGGCATTGATAACGATAAAACATTGATTACACTTTTAATGAATCCTTCGGAAACTTTTCCTTGTGAGAATGACAATTCAAATATTGACGATACCATACTTAATGTTATGAAGATTGCAAAAGCACTCGGCATTATGTCAGTAGTTGTATTAAACACTATCCCTGTTATAAACAGCAAAAAAGAACTTGCTTTAAACAATTTGGATAAACAGAAGCAAAGATATAACGAAATGTTTGTTAACGGGTTTTTAAAACATTGTGATAAAGAAAATACAATTTTCTTAGCTGCATGGGGGTCTGATAAAAGTATCAATAGCTTTAACAAATACTGTCAAACAATAAACACATATTTCAAAGATAAGATATATGCATTTAGTATCAATAAAGATATGACCCCGACTCACCCAAGCGGTTTTAATAATGCTCAGATAAATACTTTTCTTGAAAAGCCGAAATTAATTCCGATTAAGCAAATTAATGACGACTTGACTGTAATTATCTGATTTGTAGCTTGAAAGTCGTTGCACCCCAGACAAAACGATGAAATTGAATGCGAAATTATTGCAAAAGATTTAAAATAAAAAATAAGTGATAAATTTGAAAGGTATAACAATGATTAAAAATTTTGGAAACAAAAAGCAAAAACAAATTACAATAATTGGAATAGGAGGTGGAGGACAAAATATAGTAAACTATCTTCATAACAGAATGCATAATGTAAATTTAATTTCGATAAATTCTGATGAACAAATTCTACATTTTGCAAAAACCAAAGCAATCTTAGTTACTGATAATAATGCCATAATATTACCTAAAAATAAGGTTTTAATACTTCTAAAGTTCTTAACTGATAAAATTTTTGCAATAAAACAAAGTTTGGGTTGCGGAGGAGATGTAAACAGAGGTCGATATTTAGCTGAAAAACATATTGAAAGAATAGCTAAACTTTCAGGGTTTGCTGATTCTGATAAGGTAATTTTAATATCGACATTCGGCGGAGGTTTTGGAACTGGAGCTACCCCTGTTATTGCAAAATATTTAAAAACCTCAGGTATAAAAAATTCTGCAATTGTCACAATTCCTTTTCCCTTTGAAGGTCAAATTCGTATGAATGCCGGAGAAAGTGGTGTTAATGAATTGAAAAAATATGTCGAAGATTACGATGTTCTAAATAACGAACAATTTATGCAAGACAATGCTAATAACATCACAATAAAAGATTTATTCGATAATGTTGGGGAACTATTTCATACTCGAATATTGCTTAGAATTGGAGGTCGCTATGTATCTGACGGAAGATGAATTTAAAATTTTATGCGGGATAAAAATGGGATTAAATTCAAAAAAAATAAAAGAAAAATTCGGAATACAAATATACACAAACGACCCAAGAATCGGCTCCCTTTGTAAAAAGTACGGAGTAAAAGACAAATGGGAACTGATAGATGTTGCAAATATGAAAAAAGTTGAAGTGTTTTCACAAGATGAAATTCCCTACTACACGTATGAAAAAGCTGACGCTAACAAAGAAGTTTACACCCTCGTTAATAAAATCAAAATAACAAAACAGGATGTGCAAAGATTATCTGAATTTTTTGAAACTACACCTGATAATTGCGAATATGAATTGATTTTTGACGAAGATTTTTACAACATATACAAATTTTTAACTGTGAAAAATTTAGCGACAGGGGAAAAGTTTAAAATAAGCATCCTCGTTGATGGGCAAGATTATACAGAAAATGTTGAAGAAAATGAAAATGATAAAATTTAAAAATGTTGAAATGGCAAGTAATATTAATGGGCTGATAAGTATATTTTGTGACCACGAAAAGCGTGGCTCAGAATATTATCACGAATATTTTTTTCTGAATAATGATTTTGAAGTCAAAGCTCATTTTGCAAGTACAGGAGTGATGAGAGCAGAGCAATTGTGGGAGCAAAACGAAACCTTATTTGAAATAAATGAATCCTTGCCAGACAATAATTGGGATGGAAAAGATTTAATAGTACGGGTTAATCCTGACCTAAGTTATGATGTTTTACATGAAATTGAATGGATTGAATACGGAATTCAAGACGGTACTTTTGCAATTAAGAAAAACGGGCTATGGGGGTTTATTGATGCAGATGGAGTTGAATTTATAAAACCTCAATATAATGACTATTGTGCATTTGAAAACGGTTTTGCCTGCGTAAAACAAAACGGTAAATGGGGATTTATAAATAAAAACAATGAAATTGTTATTCCTTTTGAATATGATATGCCCGACTTTTGCTGTGATGAAGAAAACCCTGTTAAATACAACAGTAGCAGCTCTTTTGTGAACCATAACGGCAGTTTGCTCGCAACTGTTGCTAAAAAAGGGGAAAAGTGGGGCATAATTGAATTGAATAATAATGTTGTATTGCCGTTTAAATATGACTGGTTATTACTTGGCACAGGCAGGTATATTGGAGCAAAACTCAATCATAAATGGGGGGTAATTGATATAAACGACAATGTAATTGTACCATTTATCTATGATGAGATAGAAATGGATGGCAACGGGTTGCCGTATTTAACCGTCAAAAAAGACGGATTAAAAGGGTTGTTCAGCTATGAAAACGAATTAATAATTCCCTGTGAATACAAACAATTGGAGCCATACCACAATACAATTTGTGCACAAAAACAAAACAGTAAATATGTGCTTTTGAGTTATGCCAACAGGGAATTAACAAAAGAATATTATTGTATAAGTCCGTATCCTGAGAGTGGTTTATGTTTGGCGGGTGAAGATAGAAAACATTGCGGATATATAAATGAACAAGGCAAAGTCGTTGTACCTTTCAGGTATAGTGAACATTCTTTAAGATTTCACGGAGGTCTAGCCGTTGCAAATTACTATGACTACAAAAAAGGGGCTGATGTAATTAACACACAAGGTGAAATCCTGTACCACGCTAAAATGTGCAACGATGTTTTCAATATTGGTAACGGCTATATCTTGGCTGAAAATAATAATAATGAATTTGAATTTAAAAAGTTGATATAGAAAAAAGGAGTAACGATATGGTAAAAAAGAGAAAAATTAAAATCTTCGGAGTTGGCGGTGGTGCGACAAATATTATCAACCGAATGATTAAAAACGGTATGACAGGTGCTGAAATTTGGGTGCTAAATACAGATAAACAGATGCTCAAAATGGGACATACCGAGAATAGGATTTTGCTAGGTAAAAAAACTACAAAAGGACTCGGAGCAGGTGGAGACCTTTCACTTGGAGAAGAAGCAGCCAAAGAATCTGAACAGGATATAAAAGTCGCTCTTAATGGTGCAGATATTGTATTAATTACTGCATGCTTTGGAGGGGGAACCGGTACAGGAGCAGCACCTGTTATTGCTAAATTTGCAAAAGATATGGGTATATTCACAATAGCATTAGTTACAAAGCCTTTTTCTTGGGAAGGTCGAAAAAGACAGGCACAAGCGGAACAAGGTTTGGAGAAACTTAGAGAATGTATTGATGCAATTCTTATTATTCCTAATGATAAGTTATTTGAAGAAGCAAAAAATCACTCTGATACAGAACCGGCTTTTGATACTATTGACAAAGCCTTATGCAAAGGTATTCAAGGCATATCTGAGGCTGTTACCAATTCTGATATGATTGGTGTAGATTATACTGACATAAGGAATTTTTTGTAGCTTATCTATATATTGGCATTATGTAAAAGTAAAAAAGTTATAAATCTAAGGTCGGATTATTTATCCGACCTTTTGCTTAATCCTTATTTTGTTGTGTGTTAATCTGCCCTTCCTTTTGATTGAACGTGATACACTCTGTAACCTTGTGCCTCGGCTATACTTTTTGCCTCGTGAGCATTGCTGGCAATAATAGTAATATGCTTCTGCGGAGCATATTTATCATTCTCTAATCTGACAAAACAATCGTACTCATACTGTTGCATAATGGTCTCCTTTCAATTCTTGTACCATTTGCATTATAAACAGTTTTCAAAAATTTCCCAAACGCTTTCATCGTTTTAACTGGGGGACAAGAAGTTTCAGAACTCGTTTTTTATAAACACACTTGGCATAATGCTTTTAGCTTAAAATGGGTAAAAATCGGAATTAGATATCTTCCCATTTTATTGCGTCATTACCGAGAAAATCATTACAAGCTTTGAAATGATTAGGTGCTAGTATTGGGAAGTTCCCACCACGATTCACGCTCGAATTGGATGGATGATTAGATATTAATACAAGCATTTCCCTTTGGATTGACATATAGGTTTTCTTTTCTTTGATTAAGTCAAAGAAAGTAGCTTTTGCCTTGTCTCCCCACAGAAAAATAACCAATTTATCATTACTACAAGTCAATAAATTTTTAATTACTTCTTTAATAAATGGTCTCCAAGCTTCTATATGGGTATCAGTTTTTTCTTTGCTCTCATAGGTTAATGCTGTATTCAATAATAAAATACCATTATTATTTGCCCAAGTAGCTAAATTAGTACCCCAGCTTTCGACTTCACTATTTTCAATCTTATCAAAGGCTTGATTTGTTTTATAGGCTTGCAGAGCTTTAAAAATATTTAATAGGGAGTCTTCTGCGGGTCTCTTATTGTCTCCAAAAGAAAATGCATAGCCATGAGCTCTACCTTCATCTGGATATGGGTCTTGACCTAGTATGAGCACTTTTGTTGTTTTAGGAGTTAATTTATCAAAAGCATTAAATATATCTTCTTGTTTTGGTTTTATTACCCCTTTTACCCCTTTTATGCACTTTTTCAATTGTTGACTGGGTTTAAAAGTTCCAAGCCAGCCTGATTCTTTTAACTTTTCAATCTCATTTTCAATTTTCATAATAACTCTCTCCTATTACGTTACTAAAAGCCCTCTTACCCAAACTTACAAGAACTTATAAGCCTATTATACAGTTTTTAAGAATGTAAAGCAAGTAATTCTACATCTCTTTGCTACGTTATCTTTGTAGTGAAAATAGCTTATTATAAATTGTGAGGACAGTATGAAAGATAACGCAGATATTAAAAAACTTTTAGGCAGACGAATAAAAGAGCTTCGTGAAAGTAAAGATTTAACTCAGGAACAATTAGCTGAAAAAATCGGCATTGGACAGCGTAACCTGAGCAAGATAGAATGCGGGAATAATTTTGTAACTTCTGAAACCTTATCAAAAATAATATCTGCACTTCAAGTTGAGGCAAAAGACCTCTTTGATTTTAATCATAAAAACGATAAAGAAATTTTAAAAAGGGAACTTTTTGAGGCAATAAAAGAGGAAAAAGTTGATATAGAGCTTCTGTATCGGTTCTATAAGTCGGTAAAATAATTCCAGATGTGGTTTCATATAAATTAATTTTACAAGGAGTTTATTTGAGAAAATATATTGCCCTATTTACATAATGTTTATATAGTTTTCCGCATATTTCTCAAATGCACAAATAAACTTATATGCAAGTAACGTTTTGTAACAATATAGTCAAAATCACAAGTCCGGACGAGGAATCCGGACTAAGAGTTCACAATTTGTAATATTTGCCAAATTACTCAAAACCCTCTTGCAGTGTGATTTTGTTTCGGTTATTTTGTCTTTGTAAAAAATAAATTAAAGCCAAACCTTTGATACACAAAGGTTTTACAAGCAATGAAAGGATAAACTTCTATGGAAGGTAAATTTGACGTGCCTCGATTTGGCACGATAAACAAATGTGCAAAAATGACAGGATTATCAAAATTTCACGTAAGACAGTTAGTTTTACAAAGCAGAGTAAAGTATATCCGAGCAGGAGCAAAATATCTTATAAATATTGGAAACCTTATTGAGTACCTGAACATCGGAGATAATTCACTTATAAGTAAATCAAAAAGTAATGATGTATTAGAAAGAAAGGCAGGAATATATGCAGGCAATTAACTTAAATGAAAGTCTCTCTGAGGAAACAAATCCTACTTACACTGATAGTAATAGTTTTATGATACAAGATTTTCTAAACAGTGGAATAAGTCTTAAAACAATTGAAAAATATCAGAATATGGGGTATTTAACTGAAACGGAAAGTTATTGGAAATTACACTACCCAGAGCTTTACGAAAATAAGATAACTGATTATTGGAATATTAGGTATAAAAAACCAAATCCAAATAAGGGGAAATACGTTAAGCCTAAAGGGCAAACATCTAGATTGTTTCGTCCACTAGATTTATCTCCGGATATTTTGCGAAACCCAAAGAAAGCCATAATTCTTACCGAAGGCGATAAGAAGGCAATAAAAGCTGTTCAAGAGGGATTCCCTTGTCTTTCATTAGGCGGGGTTTGGTCTTGGAAACGAACACCAGAGAAAGAGTTAGAAAGTTCCGATATCTTTAATCCTGACAAGTGGGAAGAAATAATTTGTGAAGCAGACATTATTCCCGATATTGCAAATGCAAATTTTGAGAATAAAGAAATTTTCCTATGCTATGACAATGATATGTGGAGTAAATTACAAGTCAAGCAGGCTTTATACTGTCTTGCAGCATACCTTATGTATGAAAAGAAAGCAAAGGTGAGAATAATAACACTTCCTGAAGGTGATGCAAAAGGTTTAGATGACTACCTTGTTGCTAATGAAACAAAACAATTTAAGATATTAATGGAACAAGCTAAAACAGTGACATTAAAAGATATTCGTAATGAACTGTCTGAAAAACCTAAACCAGTCAATTTCCCATTGGAATTTTTCCCCTCACAAATATCGGAACTTATTGAAGATTTACACATAAGAATGGATGCTCCAATAGAATACATAGCTTGCGTTTTTATATCAGTAATAAGTATTTTGATTGATGGGCATTATACCATTATGGCAAATTCAGATAGTAACTGGACAGAATACCCCATATTGTGGATTGCCATTGTAGGAACCCCGTCACAGAAAAAATCCCCTTGCTTGAAGTTAGGAAAACAAATAATCGACGATATAGAAATCGGCTTAAATGGTATTTACGAAACTAATATGACCGAGTATAAACGTAAGGAAGAGTACAGAAAATTACAGATAAATAAGTATAAAAAGCAGGCTAAAAAAGGAGATACCTCTATTGATATTAATGATATTCCTCCAGAACCAGAGAAACCTTTAAGAGCTCGTCTTACTACACAAAATACGACAACAGAATCTTTGGCATACATAGTAAATGCAAATTCCGCAATGCACTTAGGGGTTGCATTTTATTTGGATGAGTTATCTTATTTATTAAAAGGTTTCAACCAATATAAGCGTGGTGGTGGTAATGATATAGAATATTATCTCCAGTCTTGGAGCCGTGCAAGACAAAACATTGTTCGCAAAAGTAGTAAGACTGATTATACCATTGAAATAGGGCACAATATTATTGGCTCTATACAACCAAAGGTATTACAAGAAACATTATTGAAAAACAGTTTGGATTTATATAATGGCATGATAGAACGTTGGTTATTTTGTTGTAGTGATTATAATGAAAAAGGTTTTGATATAAATAGTAATGGATACTGCGACATATCAGCATTTAGCGAATTCTGTAAGGAGCTTTTCACAGAAATAATTTTGAATCCGGAAAAAACAACCTTATATGAGTTTAGTTCAATGGCTAGGGTTACATTTATAAATTTTTGCAATAATATTGTAAAAGCAAAATCGTCCGCTAAATTAACCGATTTAGACAAATCTTATTTACAAAAGCAAACAAATTATGTTGCAAGATTTGCCTTAATACACAACTGTTTTCACAATTACAAAAGTACAGTAATATCAGAAGATTCAGTCATAAAAGCGATTGAATTAAGTAAATATTTTATTACTTGTTATATGAATATTGTAAAAAATAATATTAACAGAAATCCTGTTGACGAAAAAATAATAAGTTACTTAATTACAAAAAATTTAACCAAAATTACACCAACAGCTTTATATAAAAGTAATGAAAGTTTTTTCAAATCAGTTGATAAGGTAAGAAATGCTTTGGAAAGATTATCTCGTAGGGGTTACGGAAGAATTGTAAAAGCTAAAAATGGGTCAACTTTTATTTTTTATAATGATTAACTCAATAAATCATGAGGTGTTACAAGTTCATATAGTCCCTTCTGATTACAGATTTACACACAGTAATTTCACATCTCTCATACAAAGTTAAGAAAATAATTACGAGTTCCCAAAAACGAGTGATAATTAAAATTGAAGGATAATTATAAATGGCACATTACGAACATCGGACAAAGAATACATATAGATTAGTCGTTGATACCGGATTGGACTCAACAGGTAAGAGAGTGCGTAAGCGTAAGACCATCAAGCTTGACGATTCACTCACTCCTGCACAACGTGAAAAAGAGTTAAACCGCCAGTTAGTACTTTTTGAACAAGAGGTTATAGGTGGAACTTACCTTGATGGGGAGAAATTAACTTTTGCAGAATTCACCCAAAACTGGTTAAAGAATTATGCAGAGGTAAAATTATCCCCTACAACTCTTGTAGCATACAAGCAAAAGTTAAATGATAGAATATTACCCGCATTGGGACATATAGTAATAAGCAAATTACAGCCGACACATTTATTACAGTTTTATAATAGTTTGCATGAGTCAAATATAAGACTTGATAGTAAGTACCAGCCAACACAAAAGCTTGTAGAGGTGCTTAAATCTTATTCACGTATGCAATTAGTTGAATTAACTGGCTTATCACCAAAGTCCTGTAATAGGTTGAAAAGAGGATTAATCACTAATTATGAGATAGCTCAAAAATTATGTACGGCTTTGAATATAAAACTCAATAAAATGTTTACCCTAACAAATGAAAAAACATTATCTGAAAAAACAGTGCAAAATCATATGGGAATTATCTGTTCAATTCTTTCGACAGCTTTAAAGTGGAATGTTATAAAAGACAATCCTATGCTAAGAATTGATATGAAAAAAGTCCCAAAACCTAAAGCAAAATATTATGATGATAAACAAATTACACAAATGCTTGAGGCTTTGGATTCAGAACCCTTAATCCTTAAAACAATGGTGTATTTATCTGTTGACATCGGATTAAGGCGAGGAGAACTGACAGGCTTAACATGGGATGATATTGATTTCAAAACAGCTCAGATAAGTATAAATAAACAAAGGCATTATGTTGTCGGATATGGAACCATAAAAGATAAACCTAAAACAGAAGCAGGAACAAGAGTAGTTACAGCATCTAAAACAGTAATAAGCCTGCTAAAAAAGTATCAAGTAAAGCAAAAGTTACAAAAATTCAAACTAGGAACTGCTTGGAAAAATGAGCCTTATGTGTTCGTACACAATGACGGAACTCCGATAAACACTAATTTGCCTTATAAATGGTTTGTTAATTTCTTAGATAGACATAACCTGCCGAGAATTACATTTCACCAATTAAGACACACTAATGCAAGTATCTTAATAGCCTCTGGCGAAGATGTTGTAACTGTAAGTAGCCGTTTAGGTCACGCAGACAAAAGTATAACCCTGAACACATATTCTCATATGATAAAAAGTAAAGAGGCACAGGCTGCCAATAAAATGGATGGGTTTTATTCCAAGTTGAAATGTGCCAGTGGTATATAGTGTCCTTGACATAAAAGGATAAAAATTTGAAATTTGGGGGCGAGTGGGGGGCGAAAATTACAAAAAATTACCCCAAATTACAACAAGATACCAAAAGTAAAAGCTTACGAAATTGAATAATAACAAGCATTACTGCAACTTACTAAAAGTTACAAAAAGAAATTATAAGTATTCGAGCCTCGTCTCCCGCTCCATAAAGAAGCTCCACTTCATGTGGGGCTTTTTTATGTGCGGAGATAGCGGGTTGAACAAGCCTTTTATGCGAGTTGCGCGTATTGTATTTCTCGAGTTGGTGTGGTTCATAAATGTATCAAATGGTGCAAAAAATTCATTCGAACTCCACAAAATACTTACGCATTTTAGTAGGTACTCATCCTCACACACTCAAATAAAAAAGGTCTTGGCAAAAGCCAAAACCTTTTTTATGGGGCGGGTGGTGGGATTGTCTTGGATTTTGCTGTCTCTCGGACAAGTGATTTGCTTCACTTTGTTGTCGCAAATCTTTGTCCTCACATACTCGAGTTCCGCTCGCCTTAACAGGCTCGACTCCACTCTTACGCAAAATCCGCCGAACCCACAATTTGTGGCTTCTCATCCTCACCACACAAATAAAAAAGACCACAACAGAAGTTGTAGTCTTTTTTATGGGGCGGGTGGTGGGATTCGAACCCACGCATAACGGAACCACAATCCGTGGTCTTAACCACTTGACGACACCCGCCATACCTCATTTACTTTCTTATCATAACAAAAAAATACCGTCGGTCAAGACCAACGGCATTTTTTATTTATATGATTTTATCCCTTAATTTATTCTCTGGAACATATACCCGATTCCGCGAGCAGTTAATATTAACTCCGGATTTGCCGGATCTGTTTCCAATTTCGAACGCAATCTTGAAATATGAACATCTACAACCCTCGTATCTATTCTGTGATCAGGCGGATATGCCCATACATGCTGTAATATTTCGTTTCTCGAAAATGCTTGACCGGAATTGTTTACCAATAATTCTAACAAGCTGAATTCCATGCCGGTCAATCTGATTCGTTCATTCTTTCTGTATACCTGACGGCGTGCCGTATCAATCTTGATATTACCTGTCGTAATTACATTTTTAGTAACTTTTCCTGAAGCTGTTGTCATTTCTCTGTTATTTGTTCTTCTCAAAACAGCTTTAACACGAGCTTCTAATTCCTTTGGCGAAAAAGGTTTGATAACATAATCATCTGCACCTAATTCCAACCCTGTTATTCTTTCCGAAACATCTCCCAATGCAGTTAATATAATTATCGGAACATCTGAAGTTCTTCTGATTTCTCTTGTTACTCCGTAACCATCCATCTTCGGCATCATTACGTCCAATACCACCAAATCAGGATTATATTTATTAAAAGAAGAAACTGCCTCTTCACCGTCTTGCGCGGTATATACATCATAACCTGCCATCTTTAAACGGGTTTCCAATATTCTTCTGATACTTGACTCATCATCTGCTAAAAGAATACGCTGACGATTATCCCCTTCGTTAGACATTTCCATATTTTCTGACATAGCCTATTCCTTACCTTACTTTAAATCTGTATTACCAAAAATTAAAAAGTATTACAAAATATTTCTTTTTCTATACTTTTATAACATTATGTTACACTAAGTTACAAAAAATTGCAAGCATATTTTTGGCTAATTTTTGGATTGGTTATATAGTATGTTTTAGAGCGAATTTCCAAATTCTACCTCGACTGTTGTGCCTTCTCCCACAAGTCCTTTCAGGTGGTTTCTGTCCAGTTTTACTTTTGTATACATTATTTTCGACTGTTCTTTTGTTTCAGGATTATAAACTCCATACTTTTTATTTTGCTTTATTAATATATATTCACCCATTTTTTTTATCTTATCATAGTTGACATCATATATAATTGAGCCCTCAAGATTTGCAAGACCATATTTGTCATAACGCCTTATTATCAAAACATCATTTACTCTTTTTATCTTGTCACAATCATTAGATATCAAAATATTGTTATCCGAATCCAGTACTCCATAATAACCATTCAATTTGGTTAAATAAATATCTTTGGCTAAAACTTCCATCTGCTGATACTTTATCGGCACAATTACATTTTCATTTATATCTATAATACCGTATTTTTTATCATATTTAACAAGGATTTTCCCGCTTTCAATTTCCGACATGCGCGAATATTTACGAGTAGTCAACACTTTAGCCTGACTGTCTACAATTTGATAACCTTTTCCTTTTTTATTAATAATAAAATAATGTTTATCAAGATACACCAAATGAGCGACACTTAGACAATCGGCAACCAATACAGAACCATCAGAATTATAAATTGTACTGTTCGAAAAAACATTCTTCGTTCCGTTTGAATAATAATTGGTTGTAGTTTCCGTTATTGCATAATGTTCTTTACAGTTTGGGAATCTTTGTTCATAAGTATTATGTTCGGTATTAGTTAAGTAAACATGCTCAGATGATGACCCTGAAGAATGATGAGAACGACAACTCCCGCAATTGTGATGAGCTGAAGCCGAATGCGCACCTTTTGCAACAGCACACGTCGCAAAACATATAACTACACATAAACATAATAAAATCTTTTTCATCAACAAATACTCCTATACTTCTACTACTAGTATAGCAGATTTAGGATAAGAATTTATATTCTTTATAAAAATTTGATATTAGCCGCGCAAAATATTTGATACAACATCCCAATTTGACAAAACAAGTACAATAATAATCAGTGCAAATATTATTGCCACAACCACCGTTCCAAACTGAATAATAATATCCTGTGCTGTGCGTGAACGATAGGTATTTGGTTGAATCAAGTCAACAAATGCAGCCATAATAGCCAGAGAAACAGCAAACACAGGATTGTATTTTAATCTCATTTCCTTATATACGGATTTACCTGCGTTATATAACCAATACAAAGCTCCAACTATCAAAGCTAAGACCAAAATTCCGCCAAGACCGCTGTTTTTTAGTGATGTAATAAAATTATTTATATCCGCATATATACTATTCATATCCAAATTTTAACAAATATTTTAATTCATTTCCTCATATAAATACACTATTCTTCTTTTATATATACAGTTTCATAGCGATAAGCTTCAAAAGTATCCGAGAAATAATCAGCACTTAATCCGGCTTTTACCTTTAATGAATTTAAAAATTCTGTTTTATCAGGTAATTGTTCCCAGACAGAAGGCAAATAAACCGCCTGAAAATCGCCATCCCTAATTATAATTCCGTCTTTATTCGGTACGATTTTATTCAATAAATCCTGTTCCCCATCAAATTCAATAGCTTTTGGAGCAGTCAGAATGGAAATTGAAACCTTTAAATCATTTAATTCATCTTCTGTTACGGGATTGAATCTGTAATCATTAAATGCGGAGTCCTTAGAATGCGCTATTAAGTCATTTATCAAAGGTTGATGAGCAATAATTGAACCGATACAACCTCTTAATCTTCCGAATTTTTCCAAAGTAACAAAGCATGCACCAAATTCATCCAATACTTGCGGATAATTAACTGTTACGTTTGTTGATTTTATTTTTGATTCAATTACCAGATGCACAAGAGAAATTAAAGCATCAGAATAATATTTTTTTATAAATTGGTTTTTATCGCCTTCATATAAAAACCAGCAGCCATAGCCTACAACTCTTGATTTATCCTCCGTAACCTCTGCTGAGTTTGTCATATCAATTCTTATTAATGAAAAGCCTTTACGATTTGCAAAATCTACCAAACCTGCTATACCCAATGCGCCGCACGCCTGATCGTATCTAAACCCGCTTAACTCGCCTGTTTCAATCATTTGAGCTGTAGTATTGTCAAGTTTTTTTGCTTCTTCATCCGTTAAAAAATGACTTAAATCGGAAGATATTATAAAACCGTTTTCAGGATCTTGGTAATATTCTTCTATTATTTGCCCTACTACTTCAAAATTTTCGCGTCCTATTAAAATCGGTACAATATTGACATCATTAAACACGCTTTGAATAATTGGTATTTGAATTTCTATTGAGTGTTCAGGTTCATGCGCATCATCATTAAAATTTGCCCCGTAATTTTGCGCGATATCGTCACATATTACCTGATTTATAGGGATTTCGCCTAACGGTGTTTGCCATTTGTCATAACCTGTTAAAGCCAACCCTTCAAAACCTACGGCATGCGCAGGTGCAAAGATAAAAAGGTTTTTAATATTTTTATCAAGCTGATTTATTCCTTCATAAGCCAAACGCCCCGAAAAAATCAGCCCTGCATGCGGAACAATAACCGCACGAGCAGATAACTCATAATAATTTTTATTGGCATTTTTAAAGCCTTCAATAAGGTTTATTAATTCCTCTTTATCGGCAGGATAAAAACTTCCTGCAATTGATGAATCTTTTATTTTCTCCATAACAGTATTATAATATTTTTTATGAAATATCAAAATATATTACAAAACGGCAAAGTTCAGTGTACAATATGTCCTCGAAATTGTATTTTATCGTATGGACAGGAAGGCTTTTGTCATGTCAGAAAAAATAAGAATGGAGAAATTGTGTTGACAACATACGGTTTTAACACCGGACTTGCTATAGACCCGATTGAGAAAAAACCGTTATATCAATTTTATCCGACAAGCGGGGTTCTTTCTTTCGGAACTTTGGGTTGTAATATGGGTTGTTTGTTTTGTCAAAATTGGCATATTTCAAAATCCAAAGCTGATGTATCGTCCTTAAACAAAAATACCCCACAAGAAATTGTAGAGATTGCGAAACAATATAACTGCAAAAGCGTTGCATTTACATACAACGACCCGATAATATTTTTTGAATATGCGATAGACACAGCTAAATTATGTCAAACTCATGGGATAAAAACAGTCGCAGTCACATCAGGATTCATAAACCCTGAACCTGCAAAGGAGTTTTTTCAATATATGGATGCTGCAAATATTGATTTAAAAGGATTTAGTGAAGAATTTTATAAAAAAAACTGTCTTGCAAAGTTGCAGCCCGTCCTCGATACAATCGAATATGTGGTAAAAGAAACTCC
Organism: Cyanobacteria bacterium UBA3301; assembly: GCA_002361485.1. Lineage (GTDB taxonomy): Bacteria > Cyanobacteriota > Vampirovibrionia > Gastranaerophilales > Gastranaerophilaceae > Zag111. The sequence goes on from DESZ01000006.1 coordinate 142,565, forward strand.
ATGTCATGTAGAATTGACCACCCTTTTAATAGAAGGCGAAAACGATTACGATGAAATGATTAAAAATGAATGTGAGTGGATAATTACACATCTTGGGGATAGTATTCCGCTTCATTTTAGTGCATTTTTCCCTCAATACAAATTTGACAAAAAAAGTGCAACAAAATTTGAAACACTTTTGCGAGCTTATGATATAGCAAAAGAAGTCGGACTAAAATACGTTTATACGGGGAATTTAACCAATACCGAAACCTCAACAACGTATTGCAGGAATTGTAATGAAGCTGTCATATTAAGGAACGGTTACCATTTGCTTGAATACAATATTGACAAATACGGCAGATGCAAGTTCTGCCAAGTTCCCGTTGACGGAGTATACGAAAAAGCCGACAAATAAATTTGTAGGCTTCTTTTTTTATAAAATTTCAACCATTTCGCTTTCTGGTTTTGACTCCGTATGTCTTGGAGACGGTTTTGCATCATCTGACGGATATCCCGTTGGAAATAATCCGACAATATCATATTCTTTCATCTGTGGAAACTGCTCTTGCAATTTTGCAGGGTCAAAATATCCCACCCAGGTTGTACCTAAACCTAAGTCATGAATTTCAAGCATCATGTGCGTTGCAACAATTGTTGCGTCAATTTCACTAAATATTTTATTATCAAAAGGTCTTACCCAACCGTTTTCTTTTGAAGCACCAACGGCAAAAATTGTTTGTGCTTTAAATGTATAATTTGTTGCTTTTGCGACTTTTGCAACACTTTCAGGAGTATTCATTACCCAGATTTTTACAGGCTGCGCGTTGACTGCCGTTGGCGCTGCCATACCAACCTCTATTATTTTATCGATTTTATCCTGCTCGACTTTTTTGTCAGAAAACATTCTGCAAGAATATCTTTCGTGTGCCAATTCTGTAAAGCTCATAACATATCCTCCTATTTTCATATTATTATAACATTATTTTTTTTATTTTTAATACGCCCGTTTTTGACATTCACACATGCTATGAATAATATGTAATCGATTTTATAAAAACAATTTATGTTTCTCTATCCCATCTGCCGCATGTGCTCTCTGCGGCAGATTCCTCCTTTTTTTAGGAAAAATTATTCTATATCCCAAAGTTCCAAAATATCATCAGGAATATTATCCAAAAATCTTGACGGTTTTGATAATACCATATGCATTGAATAATCATACATATCAACAGGATAGGTAATATATAAATTATTTTTTGCGCGTGTTGCGGCGACATACATCAAACGTAATTCCTCGTCCATTTCTTCTTCCGAATTAAAAGAATATGCGCTCGGGAATCTTCCGTCAACCGCGCCAATTATAAATACACTGTCCCATTCCAAACCTTTTGCGGAATGTATGGTAGAAATCGTTAATGCATCATCGTCTGAATTATTTTTATACATACCTTCAACACTGGCATCAGGAGGCTCGAGAGCCATATCGCTTATAAAATCCTCAAGATTTGAATATTGGGTCGATAAATATTGAAAATGTTCTAAATCCTTTTCCCTTTTTGAAAAATCATCATATTTATCTTTCAAAATCGGACGATAGTAATGTATAATTTCTTCAACAATTTCCGAAGGCTTTTTGGTTGCAATTTTTGAACGCTCTTTATCTAAAACTTTTAATAACGGTGCAAGACTGTTCATTTTATTTGACGGCAAAAGCTTTATATCAGGATTAAAATTCCCTTTGATTACGGGAATTATATTATTAACCGCAGAATTTCCGATTCCTCTTAATAATAGCAAAATTCTCGTTAAGCTTATGACATCATCAGGATTCACAAGGACTCTTAAATGTGCCGCAATATCTTTTATATGCGCAGTTTCCATAAATTTCGGACCGCCGACTTTGCGAAAAGGTATTGCGCGTTTTGACAATTCTATTTCTAAAGAATAAGACATCCTTGCATTTCTTGCCAAAACACAGATATCACCCAATTCAACATCTTCATCCAACAATTCCAGTATGCGCTGGCAGATAAATTCTGCTTCCATTTGAGTATTTTTAGCACAAATTAAAGCAGGCTTAACAGGTGAAACTATTTCAGAAAATAATTGTTTGTCATATTTTTCCTTTGCCTTGCCGATAATTGTATTTGTTAATTCCAAAATATTTTGAGTACTTCTGTAATTTTGCTCAAGTTTTATAATCTTTGTATTATCAAATAATTTCGGAAAATCAAATATATTTTTATAATTAGCACCGCGAAAAGCGTAAATACTCTGAGCATCATCTCCAACTGCCATAATATTTTTATGAACCGATGCCAAAAGTTTTATCACATCAGCCTGAAGCGTATTTGTATCTTGGTATTCATCAACCATTATGTATTTGTATTCACCCGAAATTTTTTGCCTTAAACCTTCGTTATTTTCAAGCAAAAGTTTTAAATACAAAAGTAAATCATCATAATCAAGTATTGAATTCTCGCGCTTATAAACTACATATGCTTTGTGCACTTCTATAATTTTGTCAATGCAATGCTCAAACTGCGGAAACTCATTTTCTATAATAATTTTTGTCGGAGTTTCTTTATTAACGCTTTTGGAATACATATCAAGAAGAGTTGATTTTTTAGGAAATCGTTTTTCTTTTTTGGGAAACATCTGTCCGACAATGTGATTTATTACATCTTCGCAATCGCTTCTGTCCATAATTGTATAATTATTTTTTAATTTTAGGGCAGATGCGTATTTTCTTAAAATAATATTTGCAAAAGAGTGAAAAGTTCCGCCGGCGACACGTTCACAACGATTATCCAAAACAAGCGTCGCGCGGGAAAGCATTTCGTGAGCGGCTTTTTTTGTAAAAGTTAAAAGCAAAATATTTTCAGGAGCTACACCGTCTTCAATAAGTCTTGCAACACGATAAGTTAAAGTCTTTGTTTTCCCCGAACCTGCTCCTGCTATGACAAGTAATGCCCCTTCATTTGACATAACGGCTTCCAGTTGTTTGGAATTAAGTTCTTGTTCATAATTTATTTTATAATTTGTTTTTTGAGGTGCGCGTTTTTTCAGCACATATTTTTTATGTGCAGGTTGTTTCTTATCAGTTATTTCAACCTCGTTTGCCATATAAGATTAACCTTTTTTCTTCATATTTTCAGGATGAGCGGAATTTGACAAAATAATTTCATAAAACTCATTTTTGTCAATATTTACCCCCATAGTTTTAGTATCGCAATACTTTTTCTTTTTCTTATTTAACAGTTTTTTATAATCACCGCTCATATAAACAATATAGCATAAAAGTATTCTTATGTATTATGCACATCCTAAATTAACAAATCTTTAAAACTGCTTTTGCATACTTGCAAATAAAAAATGTTTATTATACTATCAAAATGCAAACGTGCGTTGCGTGGATTTTTATGTGGAAAGAATCCTTTAAGCGCAATTAAGGAATTGTATAAGTAGCATTATTGAAATATAAAGGAAAGCAGAAAAATGAATAATCCTGTAATTGATGAATTAGAAAAAGAATATTTAAAAAGCGAATTGCCTACATTTAATGCAGGTGATACCGTTAAAGTATTCGTAAAAATCGTTGAAGGTAATAAAGAAAGAATTCAGGCATTTGAAGGTACTATTATTAAAATGCACGGTTCAGGCTTAAATAAAACTATTACCGTAAGAAAAGTATTCCAAGGTGTTGGTGTAGAACGTGTATTCTTAATCAACTCCCCTAGAATTGACAGAATTGAAGTATTAAGACGCGGTGACGTTAAACGTTCTAAATTGTATTACTTAAGAGAACGTTCAGGCAAAGCAACTCGTATTAAGGAAAAAATTGAAAAAAAATAAGACACATATACATTGGTATCCGGGGCATATAGCTAAAGCGGAAAAAAGACTTAAAGAACAGCTTTCTTTAGTTGATGCCGTGATAGAAGTTGTAGATGCCAGAATACCAATATCAAGCAGATATGACAATATTACGGGACTTCTAAACGGGAAGCCCCGTTTTTTGTTGATTAATAAATCCGATTTGGTTGATTTAAAAGAACTTGAAAAATTCATCAATTATTTAAAACAAGAAACACAAACTTCCGTTATCCCGACAACCTCAAAAAATTCAAAAGATTTAAATATAATAGTAAAAGAAGCTATTCGACTTTCTGAGCCGAAAATTCAAGCTCTTATGGCAAAGGGACTATTAAGACGCCCTGCAAGAATTATGGTAGTCGGACTTCCAAATGTAGGAAAATCAAGCATAATTAACAAACTTACCCGTTCATCAAAAACAAAAACAGGTGCAAAAGCCGGAGTAACAAGACAACAACAATGGGTCAGAATAAATCCGCAATTAGAATTGCTTGATACTCCCGGAATTATTCCAATGAAGCAAGAAGACCAACAAAGAGCAAATAAACTTGCTTTTGTAAACTCAATAGGTGATAATGCATATTCAAACGAACCCGTTGCAAGAGAACTTTTAAATACCTTATCAGACCTTCAAAAAAACGATTTTAAACAATATTATAATATTGATTCATGTGATGAACTCTCTATTGAAAATATTGCATCGTCAAGAAAATGGCTTACATCAGGCAGCGAACCCGATATTGAGAGAACCGCGGGGTACATTCTTCGCGATTTTCGCGAAGGCAAAATCGGAAAATTCATATTAGATACTATCGAATAATTTTTATTTTTTACCAATATCAAAATCTTCCGGAGGCTCTGTCGGCTTATATAGTCTTCGGCTGCGAACCGAAGATTCAAGTATAGACCTTAAATCACGACGAATCATTTGACGATTTAAATTAGTTCTCATCAATTTTGGCCCGCTAACATTTGCATTAACATTACCCATACCTGAAATTTCAGCTTTTTTGAGTCTTTTCTTTTTGGAAGTTTGAGAAACATCTGAATCATCATCACCTTCATCAATACCTTCTTCAAGAAGTTTATATATTTCCATCAAATCATTTATTATTGATGTTGCTGCAAGCCATCTTCTAACATACCTTTCATCAGGTCCTAAACTGCCATCCGTTCTTGAGGAGTCGTTCAAGTTATACGTCGCTTCAGATATCCCGATTCTTATTATTATATGCGGATAATTTATTGCAGGATCCATTATAAGTTTCAAATTATTATACTTCGCTACGTTGATAGAGCCTGCATTGTGAGCATCTTCCTGTTGTCTTATGATTGATTCCTGTAATTTTACCGCTAATTCGTGTAATGTATTTGCCATTCTATTTTCCTTTTAATTATTTAAACTATGAATCGGAGCAGGAATACGTCCGCCTCTGTTCACAAAAGCTTCCGAGCTCAAACTGCTGACAGGCATAATTGGCGCCTCTCCAAGTAAACCGCCAAAAGAAACACTGTCACCGATATTTTTACCAACCGCAGGGATAATTCGCACAGCCGTTGTTTTTTTATTTATCATTCCAATCGCCATTTCATCCGCAATAATACCAGCAATGGTTGCTCTTGAAGTATCTCCAGGTATTGCAATCATATCCAACCCGACGGAACAAACCGAAGTCATAGCTTCAAGTTTATTTATACACAGATAACCTTTTTGTGCTGCCTCAATCATGCCCGCATCTTCCGAAACAGGTATAAACGCTCCCGACAAACCGCCGACATGAGAGCTTGCCATAACTCCGCCCTTTTTTACAGCGTCATTCAACATTGCCAGTGCTGCCGTTGTACCGTGAGCACCCGCATGTTCTAAACCCATTGCCTGAAAAATTCCCGCTACACTGTCTCCAACCGCAGGTGTTGGCGCTAAAGATAAATCTATTACTCCAAAAGGGATTCCTAGTTTTTGCGATAATTTACGACCGATTAATTCACCTGTTGATGTAATCTTATATGCAATTTCTTTTATCTTATTTGCAAGTTCACTCATATTTGAATCTTTTGGCAGCGCATCAACTGCCGCTCTTACAACGCCCGGACCGGAAACCCCGACATTTAAAGCACATTCCGGCTCGCCGATTCCGCAGAAAGCACCGGCCATAAAAGGATTATCCCCCGGAGCGTTACAAAATACTACAAGCTTTGCTGCGCCTATACTATCGTCATCTTTAGTCAACTCTGCCGATTGCTTAACTATCTCAGACATCTTCAAAATAGCATCCATATTAATACCGGCTTTTGAAGAAGCAACATTTACTGATGCACAAACCCGCTGCGTCTGTGCTAATGCTTGAGGAATACTCTCGATAAGCAACTTATCTCCTTTTGTCATCCCTTTTTCTACCAACGCTGAAAAACCGCCGATAAAGTTTACTCCGACATCTTTTGCTGCCTCATCCAATGTTTTGGCAATCTTCACATAATCAGGATTTATACAAGCTTCACCTATTAAAGAAACAGGTGTAACAGCAATGCGTTTATTTATTATAGGTATAGAATATTCTTCAGCCAACTCATCTGCATAAGAAACAAGATTTTTCGCATACTTTTTTATTTTATTATATATATTTTCACAAACCTTATCGCAATCTTCACTTATGCAATCTCTCAAACTCAACGATAAAGTAACAGTCCTGATATCAAGATTGTACAACTTTATCATATTTATAGTTTCCAATATATTATTTACATCAATCATCTTATTTTCTTAACAAAGTTAAACCAAACATACCTTCTGTTTTGAAATCTCTAACTTTTAATTTAAGTTTTACACGACGACTTTTTACATAATCTTCTTTCCCGTTGACAAGAACAGGCTCATTAAAGCTTTTGCCTTCAACTACAATCATACGACGTAAAGCATCGGCATTTTTCTTGTCATACCCTGTCTGTAAAATAAATTCGGCAACAGTATTTGCACGTTTTAAACTTAAATCCATATTTCGTATAAATTGCAAATCTTTGGAATTGACACCTGCGAACGTTTGAGAGTCAGTATGTCCTTCTACATTGATGCTTTCAACCTGATCAATAAGTGTTTTTTTGGAAAACAAAGTATCTACATACAAAGGAACAAGTTTTGATAATAATTGTTTCCCTTGCGGGGTTAAAACATAACTGTTTACACCAAATAATGCAGCCGCAGGAATTTCCAAATCGCCGGTCATTTTATCTATTTTTGCATCAATATGTTTTTCCTGAAGCTCTTTGCTTATTTGCTCAGCTATTTCCGTTTTAACTTTTTGCTGTTCTACCTTTTCCTGCGTAAAACCCGTCATCGCCAAAACAAACATCGTAATAAATATGATAGCCAAACCTAACATCAAGTCTGACATTGTCGTCCAAAATATATTGTTATCACCGGCTTCTTCCGCGTGTTTTCTATATCTTATTGCCATTACTTATCCCTTTTACACGTTAAAACAAATCATCTACTTCGCTGTTACCGCGTCTTGCAGCCTTTTCTGCCTCTTTCAATTGCTTATTTAATTGATTTAAGCCAAATATCACATTTTCAAGATATGGAACCAAATTTGCAGCCATTGTTTCATTAAACGCATCTTTAAATTGAACAGGCATTGTTCCGATTAAATTAGCAGTAGAATTATTTTGAATTTTTGACTCTCTTAATAATTCATACAAGAATTTTTCGGAAGAAATACTTGCGAATAATTCACTTAACTGTGCTTGTATTTGAGCCAGCGGAACTTTACACAATTTGTTATACAAAATCTTTTCCAATACTACATAAATAAGAGATGAACCAACCGCAATAACGGATACCAATGCTGCTGTCTGCATGCCTGACATAAAGTTTGATACAGAAGCAACAGTCTTTTCATTACTTGAAAAATCAATCAAACCGAAAGCAACAGCAATTTTTAAGAATGTAAACAACGGTCCGCAACCTGTCAATACAGTCGGAATTGTTTGCACCATCTTGTAATTAAACTTAGAAGTAACAAGAGTTTCTTCATTAAAGAAATAGAGCGGATCTACAGTAGTTTGCACATTTTGAACCGTCGCAGACACATCTTTATACTGGAATTCCGCACCTTCACGCAATGCAACCGACTCTGAAAAAACCAAAGTATTCTTGAATTCCATCCAAGAAGTTGCAATATACGGATTAGCCATCATCCACGAATCTATCTCTTTAAATCGGAAATTCAAATCCGATTTTTTAAAACCTCCCAAAAATTTAATAATTATATTCAAATTCTTTGCTGCCTGAACATATTTTACACAGCAATAAATCATTGAGAATAAAAATGTCGTAACTACGATTAATATAGGTCCGTCTGTTACTGTTTCAACTATATTCATATTTCCTCCACCTTTTTATAAATTTTACCATATTTTTTTTATCGTATCAAATTGTTAATCAGATATAAATTTTACAAAAGAATTCATATATCCGCCAAGAATTGTTCCAACAAAACCTAAGACCAAATCATATGCGACTTTTAATCCGCTTTGAGACGATATCCAACCCGATATAAATGATGCTCCGTCTTGTTTTATCAATGCAACAAATATCATATATAAAATTCCGCCGGCATGGATTATCAACACGCCAAATATCGTTGCTAAAAGCATATTTACGAAAGAATATTTTTTATTAAGAAAAGTACCTGCCACTATAATCGCAGGAATGTATGAAATCAAATACCCGAAGCTGTATTCTTTTATATAACTTACCCCGCCGCCCAATGCAAAAAGCGGAAGTCCGATAATTCCCAATATCAAATACAACATGACACATGATGATGACATTTTTTTGCCAAGCATAGCACAAATAAACATTACAACAGGAATTTGAGGAATTATACGAAAACCGTATATATAATCTTCATACTTGAAAACTTTCCCTGAAAATATTCCGGAAGGAACTATATAATGCTTTAAATCTATATTTACAAATGTTGACCCGACCAGTAAAAGCACACAAACCAATATCAAGACCAAATTCAAAATATGAATCTTGAATTTTCGTTGTTTTCTGTCAAGTCTCTTCATTTTCGGAATTAAGACTTCCTCGCTCATTTGATATTAATCTTCTCCTCTAAAGCTTTTACCGTATTTTGATAAGGTATTTTGAATTCATCATAAAATATATTTTTAGTCCACATTATCAAGGCATCTTCATTATTGTCCTGATAATATTTTTTTCTGGTACCGAAAGATGTAAACCCGTATTTTGTATATAAATTAATTGCAGGTGTATTACTGACTCTCACTTCCAGCGTAATATATTTAATTTTTTCTTTGTAACAGTCATCTATAACGCGCTTTAATAAAGCCTCAGCATAATGTCTTTTTCTGTAATCGGCAGAAACCGCAATATTTGTAATATGAGCCTCGTCAAGCACATGCCATGTGCCGGCATATCCCGCTAAATGTCCATCACTTGTATATAACGAATAATAATAAGCAAGCTCATTATTTAACTCATTCATAAAAGACTCTTTTGACCAGTGATGAGTCCCGTACGTCTTTGACTCAATTTCAATCACACCGTCCAAATCTTTTTTTGACATCGGTTTAATATTTACGGTATCAAGTTCTGTACGCATATAAATATATTATCATAAAAAAGCGCTCGTGTGAATTAGGTTAAGAGATACATGTTTATTTAATAATTTGCTTATTAAAATCTTTACAAAAATTTACACAAAATATTAAACCGTTGAATTCATAACACTTTGAGTAGAAATAAGTAATATTCAGTTCAGTCGTATTTTAATAAAAACAAAAGAATAAATTGTAATGAATTTTTCTTTGAAAAAATAAAAAAAACGCTTGCAAAGAGTTATTCAGCAAGTAGGATTATAATAGCGCATGTTTTGCGCAACAAGTCACACAAGCCGAAAATGAGGTTATTATGGCAAAAGACGTAATTGAATTTGTCGGAACAATAATAGAATCAATGCCAAATGCAATGTTCAAAGTAAAATTGGAAAATGATCACGAAATTTTGGCACACATATCCGGCAAAATCAGAAAAAATTTCATAAGAATATTACCCGGAGACAAGGTTAGAGTTGAAATGACACCTTACGACCTGACAAAAGGAAGAATAACATTCAGATTGAAATAATTCATTGTTAAAAAATTGAATAGATGAGTAGTCAAAGTGTTTAGTAAGCCACATAAAATATACACAAAAACTACACTCGGTAATTAAGCTATTCAATCTTACAACCAAAAAGAAAACACATCTCACAATTAAAATAAAAGGAAACAAAAAATGAAAGTAAGATCATCAGTAAAGAAAATTTGCGAAAAATGCAAATGTATTAAAAGAAAAGGCAGAATTGCCGTAATTTGCGAAAACCCTAAACACAAACAAAGACAAGGGTAACACGGAAGGCAAGAAGGCTGGATGCCAAGAAGGTAGGACTGTTACAAATATAAGATGTAAAAGCTTGACCTCTTGACTCCATGACATCTTGACATTTGAATCTTGAATTTGCGGAGATTAAAAATATACGGCAAATGGTGAGGAAGTATTTATGCCTCATACCAAAAAAAATCTAACAATTGAATAGAAGGCAAGAAGGCAGGATGCCAAGAAGGCAAGCCTGTTACAGATATAAGATGTAAAAGCTTGACCTCTTGACTTCATGACATCTTGACATCTAAAAAGCCAAAGAAAAGGAGAAAAACATGGCAAGATTAGTAGGGGTAGACTTACCTCGTAACAAAAGAATGGAAATCGCCTTAACCTATATTTACGGTATCGGGCCGACCAGAGCTAAAAAGATTTTAGCAGCTACAGGTATTTCACCTGATTTAAGAACAGACGACTTAACAGATGAAGATATTAAATTATTACGTAACGAATTATCAAATTACCACATTGAAGGTGATTTAAGACGTGAAGTAACAATGAACATCAAGCGTTTGCAAGAAATCGGTTCATACAGAGGACTTCGTCACAAACGCAAACTTCCTTGCAGAGGTCAAAGAACAAAGACTAACGCAAGAACTCAACGCGGCAAAAAAGGCGCTGCAATCGCAGGTAAGAAGTAATAAGAAATTAAAAACAACATAAAGGAAAGTAAAAATGGCAAGACCAAGAACAACAAAGAAAAAAGAAAAGAAGAACGTATTGCAAGGGGTTGTACATATACAATCTACTTTTAACAATACAATTGTAACTTCTACCGACACTCAAGGTAATGCTATTGCTTGGGCAACAGCAGGTGCTTCAGGCTTTAAAGGAGCAAGAAAAGGCACTCCGTTCGCAGCACAATCCGCTGCTGAAATGGTAGCTAAAAAATCAATTGACCAAGGTATGAAAAAAGTTGAAGTTCATATCAAAGGGCCTGGTTCAGGTAGAGAAACAGCAATCCGTGCTATTCAAGCAGCAGGATTAGAAATTACGTTAATCAAGGATGTTACACCTATTCCTCACAACGGGTGCAGACCTCCTAAAAAACGCAGAGTATAGACTGCGCGAGCCGGTGTGAAGTGCCGGTGTCGATTCACAAAAGTGAAACGAGCATGGCACGGAACATTATGTAACCGCCGTTGTGAACAAAACGTAAGTGAAGTGAACGAAGCAATCTTTGATTGCACAGGCGGAAAGGTACATCGAAAATGGCGGGGGCTTGAGGATTTAGTCCATCCACAAACCATAGATGCCCCGCAAAAAGAAAAGGAGAAAAAAATGTCTAGATACACAGGACCAAGTGAAAAATTATTCCGTAATTACGGGGTAAAAGATTTATCAAACAGAAAGTTGACTTCATCTATGCGCCAAAATGCTTCAGGGCAACACGGTGCAGCAAGAAAAAAACTTTCTGAATACGCTCTTCATTTAAGAGAAAAACAAAAAATCAGATTAACATATCTTGTTAGCGAAAAACAATTCGTAAGATATTATAACGAAGCTGCAAGAAGAAAAGGCGTTACAGGTACTATTCTATTACAATTATTAGAATCAAGACTTGATAACATCTTATTCAGAGCAGGATTTGGTATTACACGCAGACAAACAAGACAAATCGTTAATCACGGACACGTTCTTGTAAACGGTAAAAAAGTAGATATCCCGTCATACTTAGTAAGACCGGGAGATGAAATTACCGTAAAAGCAAGAAGTTCAAAATATCTTCAAAGTGTATTGGAAATGATTGATTTAGCTTGCGCTCCGGCTTGGATGACAATAGATAAATCGGCATTGAAAATTACATTCGACAGAATTCCTGAAAGAGAAGAATTAGACCCAGAACTTAAGGAACAACTCGTTATCGAGTACTACTCTAAGTAGGGAGGATAAGAAGATAGGACGATAGGAGTCAAGCAATATTTATTTTGTAAATAGCCTACCATCATATCATCTTACCTTCAAACCTTCTAAATAATTGTTTTACAAAAACTAGGAGATAAAAATAATGGAATTAAAAATTAAATGTGTTGATACAGCAACAAATTCTGACGGTTCACAATACGGTAAATTCGTTATTGAACCATTGGAAAGAGGTTTCGGAACTACAATCGGTAATGCTTTAAGAAGAGTATTATTATCAAGTCTTGAAGGTACAGCAGTAACTTCAACAAGAATTGAAAGTATAACTCATGAATATACAGCAATTCCGGGAGTACAAGAAGATGTTATTGACGTTATTTTAAATTTAAAAGGTTTGGTTGTAAAAACCGATTCAAAAGAACCTCAACATTTAAGAATAGACGTAGATAAACCGGGAGCTGTATTAGCAAGCGACATTCAATTACCTGCCGGAGTTAAGGTTGTAAACCCTGACTGGCTAATTTGTACTGTGGCAGATGGCGGTTCATTCCACGCTGATGTCATTGTAGAAACAGGTAAAGGATATGTTCCTCACGATGTTCCAAGAGATGCAAAAGGCGATGCAATTGATGTATTACCTATTGATGCTACATTCATGCCTATCAAACGTGTAAGCTACAATGTAGAAAGCACTCGTGTAGGGGATTCATTAGATTACGATAAATTGACTCTTGAAATTTGGTCAAACGGTTCTGTTGATGTACAAAATGCTTTAAGTAAAGCTTCTAATTTATTAATTGAACACTTTATGCAAATTGCATCAATCACAGGTCAAGCATCAATGACTTCTATTCCGCAAATTGAGGAAGAAACAATCATTATTGATGAAGAACCAAAAATGACTATCGAAGAATTGGAATTGTCAGTTAGAGCATACAATTGCTTGAAACGTGCAAGCATCAATTCTATGTCGGAATTGTTGAAGAAATCAGAACACGATTTATTAAACATCAAGAATTTCGGCAAAAAATCTTCTGATGAAGTAATCGAAAGATTACATCACTTCGGATTAGAATTAGCTCCTAACCCGATTGAAGAAGAAGATTTAATCGGCTAATTATAGAGGGTAAGATGCCCTGAAGGCGAGAAGGCAAGCCTGTTATATTAAAGAAGCCTGACTTCAAACAATCTTGACATCTTGACCTCAAAGTACATAAATCGACATTTAAAAGTCGACAAGATATAAAGGGAACATAAAAATGAGACACCAAACTAAAAAACATACGCTATCGAAAGCACAAGACCAAAGAAAGGCCTTATTGCGCTCTTTAGCTACTGAACTTTTTGTTCATGGTGAAATAACAACAACATTGGCAAGAGCAAAAGCTCTTAAACCGTATGCTGAAAAAGTTATCACTATGGCAAAGAAAGGTGACTTAAACTCTATCAGAAATGCAGCAAGATATATTTATAACAAAGAAACAGGTAAATATATGGATATGCAATCAGGTGAAGTTTTTGATGCACCTCAAAAAGATAAAAAACTCACTGCACAAACAGTATTAAGAAAATTGTTTGTTGTTATCGGCAAAAAATATGCTGATAAAAAAGGCGGCTATACAAGAATATATCATATGCCTCCAAGACGCGGTGATGCTTCTGAAATGGCACTGATTCAATTGGTGTAATTTCAAAATGCGATATGCTTTAAAAGTTCAATATATCGGCAAAAACTATTTAGGAAGCCAAATTCAATTTGAGGGTAAAACCGAAATAGGACCGACAATACAAGGCGAACTTGAAAAAGCTCTCAGTACATTGATAAATTCAATACGGAGCAACGCCAAACCCGAATTGCAAGCGCAAAAAGGGGCAAGCGGAGCACCGAATAACCGACGATTTAAAACAGTCTTTTCCGGAAGAACTGACAAAGGAGTAAATTCGTTGGGACAAGTTGTTCATTTTGATACCGACAAAGATATTGTTGCTTCAAAATTTGTCTATCAATTGAATGAAATATTGCCTAATGATATTTCGGTCAGTGATTTGAAAATTGTGGATGCAGGATTTCATGCACAGAAAAGCGCAAAAAGACGTCATTACAGATTTGAATTCATTAACAGAAGATACAAAAATGCGTTTGACGGCGATTTGATGAGAGTGAAATTCGAAGTAAATACGGATAGAATGCAAAAAGCACTAAATTATTTACTTGGTGAACACGATTTTTCAAGTTTTAAGAGTTCCGGTACGCTGAACCCGAGCACAGTCTGTTTTATAGAAAAAGCTCAAGTCGAAAGACAAGGAGATAAAGTTATTATTAATATTGTAGGAAACAGATTTCTATATAATATGGTAAGAACAATCGTCGGAACCCTTTTAGAAATAGAAGGACATAATCTGGAACCGGAGCATATGCTAAAGGTTCTCGAAGCCAAAGACCGGCGGAAGGCCGGTCAAACAGTCAGTCCGTACGGATTGACATTAATGAAAGTAGAATACTAGAGGTGCAGATGTTTAGAAGATTGGAAGTTTAGCAGTTTCTGTATTGCTGAACCTCCAAACCTCCAAACCTCTAAACCTCCAAGATAATGGAGAAAATGCAATATGAAAACATATTCAGCAAAACCTCTTGAAGTAGAAAGAAAATGGTATGTAATTGATGCTGAAGGCGAAACATTAGGTCGTCTTGCAGTTCGCGTTGCAGACATTTTAAGAGGTAAGAATAAACCTGAATATACTCCAAACGTTGACACAGGTGATTTCGTAATCGTTATCAATGCTGACAAGGTTAGAGTATCAGGTAAAAAAGAAACTGATAAAATCTATTTACACCACACAGGATATCCTGGTGGATTAAAAACAGCTTCATTCAAAGAAGTTATGGAGCGTGACCCTAGAATTGTTATTGAACATGCAGTTCGCGGTATGTTACAACATAACACTTTGGGTGCTGAACAATTTACAAAATTAAAAGTATACGTTGGTCCTGAACACCCGCATGCAGCTCAAAAACCAATCGTATTAGAGAAGGAGGCTAAATAATGGCAGATAATAAAGATATTATAATGGCTACAGGCAGAAGAAAGACCTCCATCGCTGTTGTAAAATTAGTAAAAGGTTCAGGCAGAATCTTTGTTAACGGCAAAACATTGAAGAACTATATCGGAAATCGTCCTGCAATTGAAATGTTAGTATATCGTCCGTTAGTTTTAACAGAAACTCAAGACAGATATGATATCAGAGTAAAAGCAGTAGGCGGCGGTGTTGTTGCTCAATGCGGAGCAATAAGACACGGCATTTCAAGAGCATTATTGAAATCTAATGAAGAATTCAGAAATGTATTGAAAGTTGAAGGTTTATTAACAAGAGACCCACGTGTTAAAGAACGTAAGAAATACGGCAGAAAAAGAGCAAGAAAACGTTTCCAATTCAGCAAACGTTAATCGATATACAAACAGAACCGACCACTTGGTCGGTTCTGTTTTATTGTATGTTTGCCATACTATGACAACATTATCTTATTATTAGAATAGCTCCAATTTACAAACTATTCAAAAGTTGTAATTTTACCATCCGGCGCAACAGTAAAATCAATTTGCCTTTCTGTGAATCCTGCAACTTGATCTTTAATAACGATTTTACCGCCTGTTAGCTTACCGTTTTCATCATAAATCATTGTTTGCTCAAAATTACCGTTTTTATAAACAGTTGTTCTTGGCCCTGCATCAGTGTGAAGTTTACCGTCATTACCAATAAGCCCCTGATCATACACTTTGACACTTCCGCCATCTTTAGACGCATATTCTACCGGCGCACCCAAATGATACTGCCTCATACCAGTGTCCAAGTAGCCAAGATTTTCAAGTTCCACAGATGAAGATTGATTACCAAAACCTACAGGGCTGTTTGCCAGCAGCAGCTTTAGCGCTTTATGTGAACTTGGCTCATTTAATGCCTTGTCAATAATTTCCTGCGTCACTTTTCTTTGGGCATCTCCACCTTCAAATTTGTTCATTTTAATTTGAATTTTTTTTGGTGATTGTTGAATTTTGCCACCCTCTTTCGCACTATCAGTTTTTAATGCTTCTAGTGCTTTGCTTAAATCACCATTAATACCATTCATTGACATAATAATCTCCTTTCGTGTGTATACTCTCTAAGCACAAATCCGCTTACTTATATAATAAAAAATATTATATGCTTTTATTGCATATTTTTGAGAGATTTTTAACATTTTGTTACACTAAATAGCCATATATTTCTCTAATTAGTTTATTAAACTAATTAGAGAAATAATATAATCTATTAATTATGAAATACCAAAAACTAATAAATACGAATATTAAAGAATTACGTATTAAACATGGTTTGACACAAGAAGAGTTTGCTGAAAAAATCGGTATAAGTATACAGGGACTTTCAAATTTGGAAAGAAACAGATATCAACCGACATCAGATACTATTGATAAAATATGCAAAAGCTTTAATCTTGCACCGATTGAACTATTATTAACAAACAGCAAAAGTGATGAATATTTAATCACAAATATTAATTCCATCTTGCGCAACTGTTCTAAACACAAATTAAAACAAATTTATGATATTATACGAATTCTACAATAAAAAATGAAGCAGCTAAAAGAGCTGCTTCATTTTTTAGAACACCTCAGCTACACTGTCCAAGTTAGAACTTTGCCATTTCCATCCGTAAATTGTGCTGTAGCAATCATAATTAAATCAATTACAGCCCAAATTCCCGTAATAAAGAATCCTAAGCCGAACAACCAACCTGTTAATAGTGTTATTAATAACATTGCAACGGCTGTTTGTGTTTTACCGACATAAAATCTGTGAGCACCAAATATACCTAAAAAGATACAAAATAATAAAGTCGCCAACCAAACTTTATTTAATTCTTTTCCTTCCATAATACATCTCCTTCCTTTTGAACTTTACAACTTATTTTATTATTTTATTTCACATTAGTCAATTCAAATGTTTTTTATTTATGTTTGTTATATAATAAACGCGAGGAAAAATTATGTTAATGGAATTTTTATATTCAAAAATACACAGAGCAACCGTTACCGATGCAAATCTAAATTATGTCGGCTCAATAACAATTGATGAAGCTCTATTAAAAGCTGCTAATATGAGAGAATATCAAAAAGTTGAAATTCTTGATGTCAATAATGGCGAAAGATTTCAGACTTATATCATAAAAGGAGAGGCAAATTCCGGATGTATTTGTTTAAACGGAGCCGCAGCGAGAAAAGTACAAAAAGGCGACAAAGTTATTATAGTAACATATGCCCAAATGGACGAAAGCGAATATTCTACTCATAAACCAACCGTAGTAATCGTTGATGAAAATAATAAAATCAAAGAAAAACATTAATAATTTATAAATATACTTGACCTTTTAGCAATAAAATTTTATTCTAATATAGTGGATAAATAAGGAGTGAGTCGACTTTACCATGAGCCGACAAACAGAAAAGAGGCAAGAATGACAGAATTCACGCACAAACGCGGGGACGGAAAAACATTTACAAAAGAAGATGTTAAAGGATTAATCGGCGAATATAATATTAAATTTATAAAATTACAATTTGTGGATATAAACGGTCAAGTAAAAAACATGACTGTACCTTCAGAGCAAATAGATAAAATTTTGAATAATGAAATAATGCTTGACGGTTCATCTATAAAAGGTTTTAGAAGCATTGAAACATCCGACATGTTTTTCCACCCTGATTTAACAACATTTCAAATTTTGCCTTGGCGGGAAAAAGACGGCGCAAATTCTGCACGTTTAATATGCGATATATATAACATTGACGGAACCCCTTTTGAAGGCTGTCCGAGATGCAACTTAAAACGAGTAATGGAAGCAGCGGAAAAAATGGGATTTTCTATGAACATCGGAGCAGAAGCTGAATTTTTCCTATTTGCAAAAGATAAAGACGGAAATATTACCACAACAACCCAAGATCACGCAGGATACTACGATGTCGGGCCTGAAGATTTAGGGGAAGATGTTCGTTCAGATATAGTTTTAACCCTTCAAGAAATGGGATTTGACATTGAAGCATCTCATCACGAAGTAGCAGACGGTCAGCATGAAATAGATTTTAAATATTCCGACATATTAACCGCGGCAGATAATGTTACAACGTTTAAAGTTGCAGTAAGAGCGATTGCAGCAAAACACAATTTGCATGCTACTTTTATGCCAAAGCCAATATTTGGAATAAACGGTTCAGGTATGCACTGTAATATTTCGTTGTTCAAAGATGGGAAAAATGCGTTTTATGATGAGAATGGAGAATATCAATTATCTGAAGTTGCAAAATATTCTGTCGGTGGAATGTTAAAGCATGTAAAAAGCTTCACGGCGGTTACAAACCCGTTAGTAAACAGTTACAAGCGTTTGGTTCCGGGGTATGAAGCTCCTGTATATTTGGCATGGTCATTAGCAAATCGGAGTGCATTATTAAGAGTTCCGGCAAAACGCGGAGTTTCAACAAGAGTCGAATTGCGTTCTCCGGATCCTGCGTGCAACCCGTATTTGGCATTTGCAGCGATATTAGAAGCTTGTATGGACGGTATCCGGAATAAAATTGATCCGCCGGCACCTGTTGAAAGCAATATTTATAAATTAACCCCGAAAGAACGTAAAAAACAGCGAATTGATTCACTACCGGGCAGCTTGGCTGAAGCATTGGAATATTTGGACAAATCGCTTGTAACACGAGCAGCACTGGGTGAACATATCTTTAGCGAATTTATGACTTCAAAGAAAAAAGAATGGGATTCTTTCAGGACTTATGTTTCAAAATGGGAATTAGACAAATATTTGGCAAGATATTAAAAAAGTAAAAGAACGGAACAATATGTTCCGTTCTTTTTATATTGCAAATAAAAAATGTCCGTGCTAACATAAAGATATCAAAGCAAAATGGGCTTGTAGCTCAGTTGGTAGAGCAGTTGACTCTTAATCAATTGGTCGTGGGTTCGAGTCCCACCGGGCCCAATTTTGCGTAAGCGGGTGTGGAGCAACAGGTTGACCTGTTGAATAACAGGGCAAGCAGGTTGCGGAACATTATCAAGGCGACGTAGGAGCACAGGATTTATCCGAGCACCACAGGAGCAAACATTTTGAAAAATGAATAGAACCAATGGGACGAGAAATTAATAAAAGTCCGCAAATTGAATTAGTTAGTACAAAAGCTTTATATAATCAGATTTAGTAAGTGTTTTATAGTTTTAATAAGGGGTAGAAATAAATGACTTTAACTTTAGAAAAAAAATCAAAGAAAAACTATGTAAAAATTATCAAAAAAGCATTAGAAGTTTTAGGCAAAAAGAATTTTGTATTTATTATGCACAACGGAAGTTTTCCTGCAGCTAACGGTCAAAACACAGGTTTTGGCACGATAAATTCAGAAGGCGGAAGAAAATTCTTAGATTATGCAGAAGGTATTTTTGATGCAATTCAGATGGGACCTGCAGGCAAGACCAAGAGTACGGATGCTTCACCATACACTGGAACTATTTTTTCTAATAACCCTTTATTTATTGATTTAAAAGAACTTACAACAAAAAAATGGAATCATATTTTGTCAGAGTCAACATACAATGAAATTGTTGAAAATAATCCAAATAAAGGTAAAAACAGAACTTCTTATTCTTATATTACCAAAAAACAAGAAGAAGCACTAACTGAAGCTTATGACAATTTCCTAAAATGGAACGATAAAAAGCTAAATAAAGAATTTGATTCGTATAAATTAAAAAATAAATCATGGCTTGATAATGACAGTTTATACGAAGCCTTATCAATAGAGCATGGAACTGATTATTGGCCAAACTGGAAATCCGATATTGATAAGAATTTATTAAACCCACAATCTAACGAAGAAAAAATAGAATATGCAAAACGTATAAACGAAATTAGCGCAAAGTATTCAAAAGGAATTGACCGCTACAAATTTATACAATTTGTTTTAAACAAACAAAACGAAGAAACCCGTAAATATGCATCCTCTAAAGGAATAAAGATGATAGCAGACAGACAGGTAGCATTTTCGGATAGAGATTCTTGGGCATACCAATCATTATTTATGCCGGATTGGTGTTTGGGTTGTCCGCCTGATTATTTTTCAAAAGACGGTCAGGCGTGGGGTTTCCCTGTAATGGATCCTGAAAAGCTATTCAATTCAGACGGAACACTCGGCGAAGGCGGAATTTTAATGAAGGAATTATACAAAAAGATGTTCCGTGAAAACCCTGGTGGTGTCAGAATTGACCATATTGTAGGTTTGATAGACCCTTGGGTTTATGTAAAAGGCAAAAAGCCAATGCCTAATTGCGGAGCAGGAAGATTGTATTCATCTCCTGAACATCCTGCATTAAGCAAATATGCCGTAGCCAAATTGGAAGATTTAAATAATGAATTCACTTCCGATAATGAAAAAAGAGTAAGAACATTAACGGATGAACAAATTAAGCTTTACGGCAGATTAATAGAAAAAATCGTAATAGCGGCTGCAAAAGAAGAAGGCTTAACAAAAGATGCCATAGTGTGCGAAGACTTGGGAACTTTGACAAATCCTGTTGCATCCGTAATGAAAAAATATGAACTTTTAGGCATGAGATTAACTCAATTTACCGTACCGACAGAACCTGATGATCCGTACAGATGCAAAAACATTACGGAAAAATGCTGGGCAATGGTTGGAACACACGACAACAGACCGGTAAGAGTTTGGGCAAAATCTTTGATAAATACTCATGAAGGATATTTGCACGTTAAAAATCTTGTAGACGATTTATTTGCAGAATCGGATAATAAAGATGATATTATCGTAAAAATGACTTCTGATGCAGAATTTTTGACAGAAACTAAGTTAGTGGAACTTTTTGCTTGTAAAGCAGAAAATATTCAAATATTCTTTACTGATTTCTTTAAAATGACTGAAACATATAATGTTCCTGGAACTTCCGGCGATCGAAATTGGAGTTTGAGATTACCTGACAATTTTGAAAATATGGAAGTAATAAACTTGCCACAAATATTAAAGAAGGCTATAATCTCAAGAGGTAAA
Organism: Cyanobacteria bacterium UBA3301; assembly: GCA_002361485.1. Lineage (GTDB taxonomy): Bacteria > Cyanobacteriota > Vampirovibrionia > Gastranaerophilales > Gastranaerophilaceae > Zag111. The sequence continues at coordinate 163,847 of DESZ01000006.1, forward strand.
GAATTTAGTGATAAAAATAAGAAAATTATTGAGGAGCTCGATGAAATACTCTAGATTATTAAGAATTGCGGTAATATTTTCAATAATTACCTGCTTTGGGAATACAGCTTTTGCGCAAATAGGCGACGATGCTAAATTACAATACAATAAAGGTATTGATTACTATCAATTAGGGCAATATACTCAAGCTGCCGAAAGTTTCAGGCAAGCAGTAAATTTAGACCCGAATTATATTGATGCATACTATAATTTAGGCGCGCTGATGGAGTATTTGGGTAAAGATGAAGATGCATTGAACGCTTTTAAACAGATAATTCTGAGAAAACCTGAAGATTATGAAGCTGTTTATAAAGCTGCCGAAATCAGCAAACGAATCGGTCAATTGGATAAGGCGTCAATGTATTTAACCCTAATTCCTCAAGATTCTATGATAGGACAAAAAGCAACCGCATTGTCAAATTCAATACAATTAGATTTGGATAAGCGCAAACAAGAGCTTGAAGCCGCCATAAAAGAGCAGGAAGAAACAGTTCAGAACACTGCACAAAACGCTATTGATTCAGTAAAACAAGCAGTCTATGAACCGCAAAATAAAATAATGTCAGAAGCTCAAAGATTGGCTGAAATCGATAAATTAAATTCTAATAGAAATGAGAATCCTGAAGTTCCTGCAGCAACAATAACCAATTATAATAACATCGCAAGTCCTACGGGCATTGTAACTGATTCTGCAGGAAATCTTTATGTTGCAGGATTTTCTGATAACACAATATATAAAATCGGATCTGATAACAAAAAAATTGTTTATATAAAAAGTCCTAAAATAGATGGTCCTATTGGTTTGGCAATGGATAAATCGGGTAATATTTATATTGCTAACTACAATAAAAACAACGTTTTAAAAGTCGGTAACGGCGGTGAAATTACAGAATTACTTACAGACATCAAAAATCCGTATTGCATGTATATAACGGATTCTTATTTGTACGTATCATCGCAAGGCAATAATTCCGTTGTAAAATACAGATTACAGTAGTATTATTCTGTTTTTAAACTGCTTTTAGCGCGCAATTTTCTGTGGTAAGTAATCGCAAATCTGTGCGCTTCATCTCTTATGCGCTGAATTAAAAATAGTGCGCTTGATTCTCTGGGCAAAAGTATTGACCTTGATTTATTAGGTAAAAAGACTTCTTCTTGGCGTTTTGCAAGACTGACAAAATCTATACCTTCAATCCCTAATTCTTTGACGATTTGCATAACACTTGATAATTGCCCCTTCCCGCCGTCGATAATAATTAAATCCGGTTTATCCCAACCTTTATCCCCAAGATGAGATAAACGACGAGTTAATACTTCTTTCATTGATAGAAAATCGTCAGGTTTGCCCTCAGTTGATTTAATTTTAAACTTCTTATATTCGGATTTTTTGCTTAAACCGTTTATAAAAGTTACCATTGAAGCTACTGTATTTGTACCTTGAATGTGTGAAATATCATAACATTCCATGCGATACGGGAAATTATTAAGATGCAGTTTTTCTTTTAAGTATGAGCCTATATTATTGAAATCTTCATTAATTTTTGACATTTGCGATAGTTTAGCATTATTAAGAATTACTTGAGCATTTTTATCTGCAAGTTTTTGTAATTCTTTGCCTTGTGCTGATTTTCCGTAACTTATTTTTACATTTTTATCGGAAATTATTTTCAACCATTGCTCGTACAACGATTTATTGCCCAGTTCTTCAAGAGTATCCGAAACAATTCTGTCCGGAAACCCCAGAGAAAGTGTAGAATAATATTCTTTAAAAAATGTTTCAAAAAATTCAATTTTATCGGAAGCCTCGACTTCATATGTAAAATCTTTTTTATCAATTAAACGTCCTTCTCTAATCATCATAATAACAATGACTAAAATACCGTCTTCGTGCATAAGTGATATAACATCTTCATTGAGTTTAGTATTTTCATACACGACTTTTTGTTTTTCAAGCGTTTTTTGCAAATCCATGAAACTGTCACGCAATCGTGCAGCTTTTTCAAATTGCTCCGATTCAGCATATTTTTGCATCTGTTCTTTCAGTCTTGATATCAACTCTGATTGTTTACCTGATAAAAATAATTCAGCCTGATGCACGACAGCTTTATATTCATCACTTGAAACAAGCCCTTGGCAAGGTGCTAAACATTTTCCTATCGAATGATACAAGCATGGACGCGACTTAAATCTTGGTTGTTTGCACTGGCGAAGCGGAAATATTTTTTTTAAGAAATCAAGCGTTGAATGCATAGCACCGATATTTGTATAAGGCCCGTAGTATTTACCTTTCAGCTTGTTCATATTTCGTTTCCTGACAATCAAAATCCGCGGGAAATCTTCGTCAGTAATAAGAAAATACGGATATTTTTTATCATCCTTAAGCAAAATATTATATTTTGGCTTGTGTTTCTTAATAAGATGACTTTCAAGAATTAACGCTTCGACTTCTGAATTTGTAATTATGTATTCAAGATGGTCGATTTGAGAAACAAGGACGTTTACTTTTACGCTGTCATGATGCTTGCGATTGAAATACGATTTTACACGTCTTTTAAGTATTTTAGCTTTTCCGACATAGATAATTTCATTATCGGAATTATAATAAATATAGCATCCAGGAAGCTCAGGGAGCATTTTAATACTTTCTTTCAGGCGGTCATTCATAATATGATTATATCATAATTTGCAAAAGATTTAAAAAAACCCCTTTACAAAAAAAAATCCTCATGTATAATGAATAATACAGACACCCCAAAGGGATGTTTGCCCGAGTAAAAACTTGGGGGATTAGCTCAGTTGGTAGAGCATCTGCTTTGCACGCAGAGGGTCAGGAGTTCGAGTCCCCTATCCTCCAAATTACAGACCGATGACATTTGTTCTCGGTCTGTAATTTTTTATGGGTAGACGGACGAGAACTCCCACTTGGAGTTCGGCGACCTGCGAGCAGAGGCTGAAGTCGTCGGCAACAAATTCAAGCGGTCGGCTGACAGGGTTGCCGACACAGAAGCCGTCCCATGCGAGCAGGTCAAGACAAGTCCCCTATCCTCCAAATTACAGACCGATGACATTTACCTTTTTTCAGGACATTTGGTCGGAAGGGGTTTACTTCATTGCGAGGGTGAAAGCTCGAAGCAATCCAGCCTTTTGCCGATTTGGCAAGGTCGGAAATAGTTTGAGTTTAAATGTCCGAAATGTCCGATTTCGGTAACAAAAATGTCCGCCAATTTGCACATTTTGTCCCAATATTTGCACTCAAAAGTTATCGTTAGACAAGTATGCCCAATTTACAATCTTATCTAATTAATAGATTTTGTGTAAACAAAATCATATTTAGCTGCGATCTTTTGCAAAATTTCATCTCGTATAATCATTTTTTTATTTACCAAAATTTCTGATATTTTATTTATTCTTTTTTCAAGTTTTTCATTTTTCACAACTCTTTTAATAAATTGTTCTGCGAGTTCTACTCGATAACTATCTGCATATCCACTATCTTTATAAATCGAATGAAACATATTTTCCACATTTTCTCTATCGTATTCAGGAATTTTAGCAGCATGGCTTTTGGCCTCTATTGATATAAGGTCTGAACCTATAATGTCTATAGCACGTCTATTTAAATTTCCTATTTTGGCACATCCATTCCCATTGTCGAAATTAATATATCTATCGGGATTTGGTGTTATAGAGGAATACTTTCCTTCTTTTGTTATCGCAAATATTGTTTTAATTTTCATACTTAGGCAAGTCAGGATATCCTGAAAGGACAACCACCATACATTTTCAGGGTGACCGTGAATAAATGTTGTGCCTTTCGTAAAATCAGATGAGAAAGGAATATCAATATGACCTGCATCTCCATCAATTTCTTTTAATATTCTGTTGTCTTTTATAAATATTCCTCTTTCAATGGGTGATGAACCATTTAATGCTTGAATACATCTATTTTTTGCATATTGTAAAGCCTTATCACCTGATTCAAATGATATTTCCCCATTCGGGTGAACATAACCGAAAATTTTTGAATTAACATTTATTGCCATTTTAGGAGGTCTTGCATGACACAGTACACTTCTTACAAGTTCACCTTTGTTATTTTTAACTATAAAATTTAATGTAATTTTTGCCAATCCCATAGAAATATTTTCCCCTGTGTAAATATATAAAGTATTTTTCTATTCATAAATTGCCTGATTGTAACACGTTTTATCAGATTTGTTACAAATCAACTTTATCAAAAAGTGCAAACTGTCTGTCTAACAAAACCATACCATCTGTCTATTTACATTTGTATATTTGACATACAAAAATACTCAGAGAGCCCTGCATGGTTAACTTTTGTAAAACTGATATATTGTAAACCAAAAGGCTACTTTATAGAATTTCAGCGCATATAATTATCTTGAGGAAAAAATTATGCAAAAATTTACAAAAGCAATAATTATCATGCCTGTTTTAGTGGGAATAAGTTTGATTACGGGTTGTACAAAACCTGATAATGAATTGATTACCCCATATTTTCACAAAGGCGTTTATGCAAGTTATTCGGCAAATAAAAAAAGTCAAAATTATTTCTATATTTTTTATGACGAGAATTCCGGTCATACAGAAGGAAGTGAGCGCGCAATAGGACTACCGTTTTCTTGTGTGCAGACAAACAAAAGTGTAAAATTTAGATTTGGCGGGATTCGTGAGCCCGAAGAAATTTTTAAAATTAAATCCATAAAAAATGAAGTTATTACGGGTTCTTTTGACAATGGAGAGATACTAATATTTACTCCGATTCCAAACGAAAATCCTGAGAGTTTTGATGCGGCGAAATATACCAAAACTTCCAAGTAAATGTTTTCAACAGTTCAAAATATACACCTATACTTTTAACTCATTTTTACTTGTAAGATATCATAATATTGTGGTAATATAGCATGTATGATTGACTGTTTATCAAACCCGAGCTGGTTAAATCCGCAAATAGATTTTTTACTGTTTTTGCAGAATATAAGAATTGCGCAACCTGAATTTATTGATAAATTCTTTTTATCAATAACCATATTTGGGGAATTTTGGCTTCCGACTTTGATTTGCGCCATTGTTTATTGGTGTATTGATTTTAAAGCGGGATTATATTTATTCACTCTTGAAGGGTTCAATTCTGTCATAACGCACTTTCTAAAAATGCTTGCCTGCGTTTATCGTCCTTGGGTTTTAAGCGACAAAATACATCCGTCAAAACTGGCAGTACCATTTGCTAAAGGCTATTCTTTTCCCAGCGGTCACTCTGCAATGAGTTCTTCGGTTTTGGGCGGAACAGCATTCATTTTAAGACGAAAACCCATAATTTGTATTCTTTTGATATGTTTAATTTTACTTATCGGCTTTTCAAGATTATGGTTAGGCGTTCACACTCCGCAAGATGTTGTTTGCGGATTGCTAATCGGTCTGGCTTCAATATTTATTGTAGACAGAATTATTAACTATGCAGAAAAGAGGCAAAACAGATATCTAATCTTAGCGTTCATATTAAACATCACGGTTGCGTTGATACTCTTATATATATGCCGTTTTAACACATACAGAACCGATTATGTTTCGGGCGAATTATTGGTTAATCCGGCTAAGTCTATATATTCAACGGTTGTAATATACGGATACCTTTTGGGATTGCTTAACGGAGCATTTTTATGCCGAAGATTCTTCCCATTTGACCCGCATAAAACCACCATCAAAAATCGTATTACAATAGGTATTATCGGAAGCATTTTCATTGTTGCCGGACTAAAAAATATTGTCGGATACATTATTATGAACGAACTTCCAACAAAAATCGTATTCCTCGCAATGTTTATTACAGGGCTTTTTATAACTCTTTTATATCCGATAATCTTTAAAAGCATTGATAAAAATTTATAAAACATGAACATAAAAAAAACAATAATATTCTTTTTAATATGTATATTAATAGCAATGCCTGCATACGCTGACGTTATCTGGCCTTCACTATATATTACGCAAGGAATGTTGAGCCTTAAAGTAATTATTTTGGGGTTAATTGCGGAATTATTTTTTGTAAAATATTTTGCAAAACTCAATTGGAAAAAAGCATCTATTATTACTATTTTAATGAACTTAATTACAACAATTTTAGGAATTATACTAATCCCGCTATCAGGTTTAGGTGCGGAATTTGTATTTGATTTTGTATTTCATGCTTATGATAAATTCGGTATCGGGACCTTCCATTGGAGTCATTGGCTTGTTTCGTATTTACTTGTAATAATTATAAATACAATTATTGAAGGTTTGTTTATAAAATTAACCCTTAAACAGAAATTTAAGCAAACATTTTGGTGGCTTTTTACAGCCAACGGAATAAGCGTTCTTTTTTGCTTTATATTCTACATTATTAACCTTGGGAAATAACTTGGATTAAAATAACTATGCCATATACTTATCCAAGTTTATAACGCCGTACATTGAAGCATTTGACGCATTATAAGTAACCGATTTTACCGCATTTCCCGAGTTTCCGCTTATTGTTTCTATTTTACCGTCATGAACGCTTTTTACAATAGCAACATGATGTTTGCTTGGTCCCTTGCCAGACATTATCAAAATATCACCAGGTTTTATATTTTGCTGCGCCCACTCAGCTCGCGATGAAGACGGAAATTTGTGATAACATCCCAATTTATCAGCATTATCTTTCAATACTATCGGAGAAGATGTGTTCAGAGAGGACGGGAATTTTGAGCCCATAACCTGCTTATAAACGCTTACAGTAAAATCACAGCACCATCCCCAATTTGTTTTAACGCTTCCGTCAGGATTCTTTGGAGAGAACAAACGATTTCCGTCATAATCACTTTTTACCCAGCTATAACTCTGAGCTTTGCTGACTATTGAACTTTTTGTTCCCGTTACCCCTGAACCGGTTCTTGTAAAGGTATCACCGGATGAGGATCCCTCTGATGGAGTTGATGTAAAATTAAATGTCGGAAGCGTAAAATTAAATGTTGGCATCTGAAATGTCGGCATTGAAAATACAGGCATTGCCACAGGAGAAAAATTAAAGTTAAAAAACGGATTAAAAGCACACATATTATAATTCATCATATACGAAGAAGCGGAAGCACCAAAAGGATTTACCGCGCCAAAAGAGCCTAAATTTATTCCCCAATTTATACTCATAATTTTTCTCCTATGTATATATAAAGTATATTTTTTATATAAAATTGCTATATAAATAAAAATTATTAAATTTTGTTAAAGAAATGGCAAATAAACAATATCACAGTTTTTATAATGACAAAGGATTTTCACAAAATATGACATATAGAATAAATCATGAACTTCGAAATATAATTCAAAACGCATATTCAACCAGAGCTTTAATCGATAGTCAGGGAACAATAGATAAATATGAACTAAATAAATATGCGGAATTTCTAAACTCTGTCAAAGATTGCCCTACCAGATATGCGATAATTAAAAGGAATTGTTATGACAAAGCTATTGCAAATTATCCATGCGATTTTATCCGAAATCTCAGATACATTGACAGAAACCCTGAAATAAAAAATATAAAAAGATATATCAATGAAAAATTTATAACTGATTATCCCAAAACAAAATTCATACGCAAATACATAATAAATAAAGAAAGAATAAGCCTTGCCTGCATTACAGACAAAAAAGGTTATGGCATAGGCGCAAAACTAAATATTTACACAGACAAACTTATATCAAAATTTTTCAATATGAAATTCAAAATTTAATAACTCGGTCTGCGCATTAATTCTGATATGCGTAATTCCTGAGGTTTATGCTTTTTAACCCTGCGATTATTTGGGTGTCTTATTTCGGCATCACGCTGTTTATACTCACTTAAACCGACTTTAAAGGTATTATTTTCTTTTCCCATAAATATTTCTTGCAAAATAGATATTATATCGCCCATAGTATTTTCTCCTTAAATCATATTAAATTACCCAAAAATATTCGATAACATACATTTAAATGATTTTTTCAATTAAATTCATATTCTTTATGCTATATTTTTATTATGAAATTGGCAGGTGCAAAATTTGAATAACACTTATTATGAAACTTTAGATGAAAATTTTAAACAAGCATTGAAATTTTACGAAACAAATTATTCCCATCAACAACTGATTGACATGCTTAAACACGGTAATGTTGTGCAAAAACAAATAGCAGCACTTAGACTTGATGCTATAACATCAAAGAGCGATGCAAAAATCTTAACTGATAACTTGACAGGACAAGATGGAAAAATAAGAGAAGCGGTATCTTTAAAATTGAAAGAATTTATGGCAGACTCCACACTTATAAAATATTTTAAAGACACCGACTGCTACAAAAAATTTTTAGACGCGATTATTGATATTAATGGGAATATCTGCAGAAACATTATCTCTGCTGTATCAAATTTAAAAAATGACGAGAATTTCTGTTCGATTTTTTGCCCAAAATTATTAAATTTAACATCAAAACTCACCGATACAGTTTCACAATTCGATTTTTCTGACGGGAAATACAAAGTCAACAAAGAAGCGTTCAAATTGTATTGGTGTTTAGAAACAATTTATGTCTTTTTTGACTGTTTTAATATTGAAGAACTTAAACCGATTTTAATGAAAACCAAAAATATAGGTGAATACACAATAAGAGAAAAAACCGCAAAAATTTTAACAAATAATTTTGAGGATAAAGATTTATCACAAATAAAAGCAGAATTAAAAAACGATTCAAATTATTATGTGCGAAGATTTTAGAATCTGTTACTCCTGCATATAAACTTCGCCGATTGTATCTATGGCTTCAACTTTAATATCAGTTATAAGTTCGGAGTATGAAATAACAACAATAGTCGGAATATGACGTTCAAGTAATTGATACAATGGCAACCTAATTCTTGGAGAACACAATACAACAGGCTGCCTTCCGCAGGTTTGATGTGCGCGCATCAAAGTTGTTGCGGTTGTTTCAATAAGCTCTTGAACTTGTACGGGATTTAATAAAAACATTGTTCCCAATTCCGTTCTTTGACAGCTGTCATCCAAGACTTTTTCCCACTCAGGCGAAAGGGTAAGAGCATATAAAACTTTATCTTCCTGAACATTTGACAAACAAATTTGACGCCCTAATGCAGCTCTCAAACGTTCCGATAAGATATCCGGCTCTTTTGAAAATCTCGCATAATCGCACAATCTTTCAAACACAAATATAATGTCTTTTATTGAAACTTTTTCTCGAATTAAGTTAACAAATATTTTTCTTAAATCGCTTGTCGAAATGATAGTCGGAACAAGGTCATTAACCAAAGTAGGGTCTTGGGAACGAACGAGTTCCATAAGTTTAAGTACATCTGTTTTCGTCATTACTTCATCAACATGTTTTCTTACACATTCCTGAAGATGTGTTACAATAACATCTGTTGCATCAACAGCCGTAACAAGACGTGCTGATTTTGCATCATCCTGATTTATCCAATAAGCCTGCGTTTGATATGTCGGGTCAATACCAATAATCGCATCATCTGGAACTTCTTTTTTCATAGAATCCCACTGATCTGCAATTACCATATATTTACCCGGATATACATAACCCGTAGCAACGGTATTACCGCGAATAAGTATCATATACTCATTCGCATCCAATGCAGAAGAATCCATAATACGAATATTCGGCAATATATACCCAAGTTCATCCGTTACCCTTTGACGAAGTGCGGCGATTTTAGCAAGCAATTGACCTTCCTGATCAGGGTCTGCAATGACCAACAAATTAGAACCGACTTGCAAACTCAAAATATCAACACCCAAACGTTCATACATCCTGTTCGGGTTGACAAGATCCTGCATATTCTGTTTAACATTTTCCAATTGTCCCAATTGTGATTGAACATCAGCATTGATAAGAACTTGAAATCCTGCAACAAATATTATGACTGAAAAAATGATAAACGGAAGACTTGGAAGCCCTGTTCCCTCCCAAAACCATGTTTTCCCTGTAAGTCCGAGGAAAAACAAGAAAATAGAAGCAAAAAACAAAGCATAAGGTTTACTTGTAATTTGCGTTGCGACATCACCGCCTAATGATGAGCTTTTAGCGGATGCACGAGTCATAAATACACCTGCCGCAATAGACATCAATAAAGACGGGACCTGAGAACAAAGGCCATCACCGATTGTTAATTGTGTATATTTACCAACAGCATCAGCTATAGGCATTTGCTGCATCAAACATCCGATTGCCAACCCGCCTATAATGTTGACAAGAGTAATAATTATACCTGCAATGGTATCCCCTTTAACAAACTTCATAGCACCGTCCATAGAACCCATGAGGTTAGATTCTCTTGATAAATCATCACGGCGCTTTGTTGCTTCTTCCGGCGATATCAAACCCGCGTTAAAATCAGCATCAATAGTCATCTGTTTACCGGGCATAGCATCCAATGCAAAACGTGCGGAAACTTCCGCAATACGTTCGGCACCCTTTGTGATAACCATAAACTGTACAATGGTAATAATTAAAAAGATTACACCCCCAACTATCATATTACCGCCCGTAACAAATTCTCCAAAAGCTTGAATAACTTCACCCGCCTGCCCTTTAGCAAGGATTAATCTTGTTGAACCTATAGAAAGACAAAGCCTAAACATTGTTCCTACAAGAATAATTGACGGAAATGATGATAATTCCAAAGTTTTTTGTACATACAAGGCAAACATCAAAAGCACAATACCAAGTGTAATATTTAAACAAATACAAATGTTAATTACCCAGGTCGGAAGTTCTACAAGCAATATAACAATAAGGAACAGTACGAATACTGCCATTAAAATTTCACTTATTGGATTTGTTTGTCCTTCCGGTGCTGCCATTACAATTCCTTCAATACTTCTGTTATAATATCAAGCTGAGTTTCAATCGTTGCATCAATTACGCCGTTTGTTGTCGTTACAAGACATCCGCCCTCCATTGTATTTTCATCCGGCATAATTATCACTTTTGCCTCTAAACCCGCATTGGAAACTTCTTCAGGAACACGCTGCTTTAACAACGCTGCCTGCGACGGGTTTACTTTAAGCATAATCTTTGCTTCCTCTTTTGATAACCCTTTCAATATTTCTCTTATATTATCAAGGATTATATCAGGATTTTCTGCCACTTCTTTTTTAATGATTTTTTTTGCAATATCAAAGCTGATTTCCAAAACATCAGGAGCAATTGAATCATATACATCCTGTTTTGCAGTGAAAAACACCCCTAAAGCGTCTCTTATTTCCTGTAAATCACTTTTAGCGGCCTCTAAGCCCTCCTGATAGCCTTCCTTTGCTGCAGTTTCTCTGATAGATTCAGCTTCTTCTCTTGCTCGAGAAATTAAATTCCTGTCATCAATTCTGCGAAAGCCGCGTCTTCTATCCCCTCTGCGCCTCTCCTGCCGCTGTTTGAAATCAATATTATCCAAATCAAATAAGTCGATTTCCTCTTCTTCAGGCTCGACTTGATTCGTAACTTCTTGTACGGACTCCTCTTCTTGCGCCGAAAGTTCTTGTTCCTGTTGAACCTCCGCCCCATGAATGTTTATATTTTTCTTTTTTATTATCATGATACAACATTATTATACAATACTTTGCAAGTGTGAGGCAACAATACTTGCAACTTTTGGAGGCATCTTTTCATAAAATTTATCTTCCAATGCCGAAAAGACCAATCGTTTTACCCCTATGCGCTCTTTTATTAATAACCGTTCCAATTCCTGCTCTGAATATTGCGCTGCAAACTCTTTAATTTTTTTAACAACTTTGTCAGGAATAACGTCAGTACTGCTCGGAAGATGCATTTTTATCTCATACAAACAGCGCATTGTATTTTGCGCACCGACTTTTTTCTCTAAGTCAGGTACTTGCATATATTTTACAACGGCTTCAGCATCATCATCGTCAAATTTATTCAATATAGTTTGTACTCTGTCGCGATTCATTCTGTTGAACAACATTGCAACAGTAGCCAATTTTAAAGATTTTGAACCAACCTTATTAGGATCTTCGGCAGGCTGAGTAACAGCACCTCCTTCGACAGGCTGTACGGGATTTTGAGCACCTTCAGGAAGATTTTGAGCATCTTGCTCTTGCTGTGCTTGCGCCTGTGCCTGTTCTTGCATTTCCTGCGCCATCTTGTTCATATTAGATTGAGATGCCGCAAATTCCATTAAACCTTCATCTATTATGCCTTTATCTTTTAATTCGGTTATTGCTTCGACATAAGTTTTGTTTACATGGTGCTCAATAAGCTCAATAATTTTATCTGTCGGAAGGCCTTGAGCAAAGGTTTGCTTAGCAATTTCAAAAATTGTATATGCGATTCTTTGCATTATAGAATCCCAATACTGTCTCGGAATTCCCGAACGGATAATATCTACAGATTTATGAAAAGACCATTCTGCGATAATTTGAGTAATGTAAGTAGATTGTTCAGCATCAAAATTAAGGCTTTTATCCTCAGCAAGCGTTTTCCCTGCCATCATTGAAAAATTGCCGAGAGTATTTATTACATATTGTTTTTGCTCGTCATTAAACTCTTGCGGAACAAGTTCTTGCGCTTGCATTGCTAAATTTTGAGCAAAACCTTCATAGTCAAAATCTTTTGCAGCCATTAAGGTTCACCCCCTTGACCTGCCGCAGCATTATTTTTTGAGCCGTCTTCTATCCAGCTCTTAATACTGTCAGCATTTTCTTCACCTAATTGATCGGATATAGCATCCAAAGATTCTGTCAACAAACGCTCATCAAATACAGGTATTTGCTGCAAATTATTCTGACGTTGGTTTAACAAATCTTGAGCCAATTCTGATTGACGCTGAGTCAATTGACTTGCACGCGAATTTATATCATTTAATTGACGTTCTTGCTCTAAAGCTCTGCGTCTGAGTTCTTCGACTTCCATTTCATTCTGTTCGCGTAATTGTTTTACTTTATTTGAAACCGCTTTGAATGTGATTAATATACCTATTGCAGTAATTACAAGAGCAAGCCACCAAGGGTTACCGGTATCATCTACGCGCGGTAAATTTTGCTGCTTATCAGGTGATAAATACGGATCGTTTGAATTTGAAAATGCTATTGAAACATTTGCTGCCGTTACTTTTGGACTTGCAGCTCTTGCTATTAAATCTTTTAATTCTTCCAACGTCGTATCTGCAGGAATACTGTTTCTGTCTAATGTAACAGCAATTGAAATATCTTCAACGACACCCGGTTTTATATATTCATTAGTTTGAGTTTTTGTAACACCGTATTGAGTTTCTGTTGCCTGTCGTGAATAACTTCTATCCTGACTTGCGCTGTTACCTGAATTTGGCAAGCCGTTCGGTAAATACACACTTACGGCATTTACTCCTTGACTTTGATCACGCGTCTTATCACCTAAGCCTTCAGAGAATGACTGTTCGGTAACAGCAGTTTTTCTCTGCGGATCATAATCAATAGTAAATTTTTCAACAGGTGTTTGACGTAAAAAAGTACTGACCGTAGCAACATAATTTCCCGGACCGACAAGTCTGTCCAATTGTTTTGAAATTTTTTGCTGCATATATTTGTCATTTTCTTCTAATTTTTGAAGCATTTCATCTTCCGCATCCATTACGCTGTGGTATGTATTGCCGTTAGTGTCCGTAATTGCGATATTTTCAGCTTTTAAATCGGAAACACTGCCCAATAACAAATTACTTATAGCTTTAACTTTTCCCTGATCCAACTTTTCGCCGGAAGGCATAACTAATTGAACAGTTGCAGTTTGCGGCTTTTGTTCATCAAACATTGAGCCGTTGGAAGGAATTGATATAAATACCGTAGCATTTTGAATAGGCGGTATTTGCTTTATTAGTCTTGCCAATTCACCATTCATGGCACGGGCAAGACGAATTCTTTTATCTTCCTTAGTTGATGTAAAATCACCTTTATCAAATATTTCCAACCCTACATTTTGATCAACCAGACCTGATTGCACAATAGCAATAAGAGCCTTGTCCCTGTCAGTAATTGTACATTTTTTTGTCAAAGTAGAACAATTATTTTTATTTAACACTAATTTTGATTTTGTACCATCTAATTGACGTTCTGCGGTAATACCTTGTTTCGCAAGCATTGCCTGAATTTCTAACGCTTTACCGATATTATCAGTCGTTAATAATTCAACATTTGCCTTTAAAGGTTCTGTTCCGACAACTGTTGCGCCGTTATCACTTTTACCACCACTTGCCAATGCTGCAATCAATATTACAATGACAATAAAAGCGACTACTCCGCCCGCTATTCCATATAATAATTTCTTGTTCTCTGTTATTTTACTAAAATCCATTTCCGTCCCACTGTCTGTTTCTATTTATTATATTATATATTAATTTGCATAACTCTGTCGTATGCGTTTATGGCTTTACCTACCATTTGAGTAGCTAAATTTACACTTATTTCTGACTTTGAAATAGCAACCATTACGTCATGAATATCGACATTTTGATTTCCCTGCATAACATCTTTTAACAAATCATCAGGGGCATTAAGCTCCTGGTTAAAGTTTTCTATTAACCCCGAAAAGACCTGTTTAAAATCTTGCGTTTCCGGCTTTTCAACACGATCAAATCGTATACTCGGCATATTGTAGCCCGAAGCATATTTTGTATGCTGTATCCTGCCTGCCAAGTCATATTGCGGAAAATAACTGTTACTCATAATAACTTTAACCTCTCTACTTTATAATAATGCATTTTTCGTATTTTTATCAAGATTTATATTAAAAATCAACCGTTTGGAGTACAAATCGGATAATTTTGTTTCATGCTCTTAATGATTTATTTACAAAAATCAATATTTCAGATAAAAAACTTTAAATTTTATTAAATTTGTTATATTATTTAAACCCAGCAACTTGGAGGAAAAATGAAAATACAACCTGTTAACAATATCTCATTCGGAATAAGAATTAAAATAGATAAAGCAAGTTTAAATAAAGCTGTACAAAACTTTTATAACAATGCCCCTGACGGAGCTAAAGCCTCTTTAGGTTCGTCAACTCTTATGGGTTCATCATCAACTGCTGTCGGAGTTCCTGCAACAAACACTGTTGCAACAGGGTCCGATATAATTGGTACGGCATTTATCCTTAAACCGATGGATATTGATTCATACGGAATTGTTCCTTCGGTATTAGCTAAGATGGCGCCGTACGCTACTCCGGAGACCGTTGAATCCTCAGCTTTTCATCCCGAAACCGCAGGAGCAATATTTTCGACCATGGGTTCAGAGCTTCACAAACATGCGCGCATTAAAATAAATAATACTAAGAAAATTCCTTCATAGTTATTTTGTATTCTCAAGTTCTTTGCGCAAATCTTCAACGGAAACATATATAATTTCCGAATTATCATCTTTTTTTAAGACACAGTTTGTAATTCCTGATTGAACAATAAACCTTTTACACAATATGCAAATCATACTATGCCCCCAAATATATATAGTTCCATCCTTACATCGGTCTTGACCTGCCTGAATTATTGCATTTTGCTCTGCGTGAATAGAACGACAGGTTTCATACTGCGTACCTGACGGAATATTATGTTCAATCCTGTAACATTTGCCGCGTTCTGCGCAAGATTCAACCTTCGACGGAGTACCGTTATATCCGGTTGCCTTTATTTTTTTATCAGGGCCGACAATTACTGCACCGACTTGAGCGCGGATACAATTTGAACGACTTGCACAAGTTTTTGCCAAATCTAAAAAATATTCATCCCAAGGTTTTATATTTACCATAGTGTTCATCCTTAATATTTGTTATTTCTGATCTTTGTAAAAATCATAGGTATTTCATACTTATCAGCATATTTCAAAATATCTTGAGAATTTTTACTGTCACCCGATTCAATAATAAGCCCTATCCTGCCTTGAATTGCAGTATTAATACTTTCTTTTCGTTCTATTGCACTATCATAAGCCAACACTGAATCTTTTGAAGCCTCACATGCTTTATCAGTAACAGATTCTATTGCCTCAAGTTCTGATGCAGCATTTTGGATAATCGCTTTTGTCGACAAATCCTTTGCTATAAGAGCTGATTTACTTTTTAAGTGCTTGGAAACCTTCCACGCAAAAATAGCATCCTCCGCTTGCTGTTGGGATGGCTTTGCTTGACTCACAACAGAAAAAGATTCCTTTGACAATTTTATATTATTCTGCTCTTGCACCAACGCCCCAAATGGAGTCATTTTAATATCAGGAGCACTAAATCCTTGAATTTCGTGTAAAGGAGTCTTTATACAAACAATTTTTACATCTGTATCCAACAGATACGAAAAGGCATCTTTTGAAAAAGATGGGGCAATTACATTTTTTACATGCATTGCAGATAACTGCTTTGCCATTTCAAAAGTTATTTCTTTTGATGACGATATTGTCGCCCCCGGAACCGATGCCGGTTCGCAGTCAACTGCTTTTATATATGCATCCTCTGAAGACGAACCAAGCGCGACAGAACATATTTTATTTTCTTTAACGATAACAACACAATTTACATCAAAAAACTCCGCACAAACTCTTAATGCCGACGCTAAATTTATATAATCAATATAAGAAAGTTCTTTTTCCCTGCTTAACACATCATAATCAATAACTTCATGTGTTCTGGCAATAGACGCGGATTGATGCGAATTTGCACCGCAGTCTAAATCCTTAAAATCACTTATTTCAATAGTATTCATTTATATCCCTCATTTTTTACAAAGTGATAATATCACAAAGGCAAATTCTCAACAAGAAAAGATATTACAAAAAGAAACAATCTTGAAATATTTATTATTATAGAATATAATTTAAAAAAGTTTAAATTAGTAGAGGTTAACATGGCAGAAAAGATTAGTGATAGTGTAGGTAAAAAAATTGTAGAAGCATTAAAAATGCAAAACGGCGGAACTTCAGTTGTTGAAGAAACCGTAGATGAAGTTAGTGATTTTGAAGAAACAAGTTCTGACAGTTCTTTTTCCGATAATTTTGACGAAAAGGCTTTTAGTGAACCGATTTCTTCCATAGGCTCAGAAGATAATATTGAAAAAGAATATCAATCTCCGATATCTTTTGGGGCTTCAATATCTTCACAATCTGCTATTGACAGTGCATTTACACAAAGTTTGAACGACAATTTAGCAGGCAATTTTAATTCCATGCCTGCCAATATCGAATATCCTGCAAATATTGCAGTTTTGAACAGTTTAATTGCTAAATTACCGACAGGAGTTTCAAAACAAACAGGCGCTTTAATTATTCGTCAAACAATGGAAGCTTTGGGTATTTCAATGCAAGCAGTAATTCAAGAAGCAAAACAAGTTCAAGATGATTTGACATCGCGCGCAAGAGAATGCCAAAAAAATATTATTGACTATCGTAAACAAATCAGCATGCTTGAACTCCAAGCTCAGCAATATCAAAGACAAGCCGTTGCGATGAATGATATTATAGGTTTATTTGCTCACTCTAAATAGTCATTAACTAACCGGGAACATTGTATGAAAACATTGTTTTAATTTCGGAGTTAATCATTGATTCGACGGATTTGAGTTCTTCCTCAACTTCGTTTAATCTGGTTTGAATTTCTTCTTTTTGTAAACTAAGTTTTTCTTCAAGAAGTTTTAATTTATATTGACGTTCCTGAAGTTTTTTTGCAATTAGAGAATCTGATTCATAATCGGTACCTACTTGCATCAATTCATTGGCAGAATTAGCAGCAACAGACATTGCTTTAGTAATTAATAGCAATTGAAAAGCCAGATTAGACTTTTCCATCCTTAATTGCCGTCTTTGAATGATACCTACTAATAAACCCATTTTCCTTACCTTTTTTGATCGAGATTGGAACCTTTTAAGAAATTATGGTCTGCATTTTGAGCTATCAATTGCTCCATCTTTTGAAGCTGATGATTGTGATAGTTCAATCTGTACTGAGCCATTTTTAATTTCTTTTTTATTGTCAGAAAATCTTTTATTCCTTCTACTATTGAATTGGCAATTTCTTTTAGAGGGTTACGCCTTATCATATAGTTTTTAGTGTATAGTAAGAAATCTAAGATTCTTCTGAGGTATAGGTTTAAAGTTTCTTGAAACATGCTAATCCTTACACTTTAGACCTACATGTATTTAAAAACACTACAACATTATAAATTGCTCTTTTTAATTTTTCTATGTAATATTTCTTTACATAAGGTCTTCTTATTAATACATATTATTTTACGGATAATTTTATAAAAAACTTTAACGATTAATAAAAAATTGTTCATAAACTTAACAAAAAAGTTAATATTAAATTTTGTTAAAATAGTATATACTTTTATTAAAGTTTTTCAAAAGGTATGCCGATATAGTATTTGTAATCAGACAATATCGGAGAATCCAACAATGAAGAAGATAACAACACCATCCTATAACAGATGCGAAAGTGTTGAATTAATATTAAGAGGAGCTAAAAAACGCCGCATGTTGGCATATGCCACTGCAGCAAGCGTCAATACAGACGCAGGATTTAAGGCTAATTTACGGGCAGTAAAGTAAATTAAAAAAAGAGAGTTTTTCATAAATTAACACTTCGTGACAAAATAAGAAGAGAGTTTTATATGTCGGTCAAAAATGACCGGCTTTTTATTTTTTATAACAAATATAATACTTCACTCCTTTATTTTAAATAAGAATCGTATAATATGCTCTATCTTTTTTTTTTAATATATGATACTATAACACTACAAGGGGTTTCCCGCGAGATATGGAACTTTTTTAAAATAATTCCGTCAATATTACAGGTAGGAATTATTGGAGGTTTAAAACAGGAATGAAAAAAATTATAAGTAAAAGCGCACTATTTTTAGGCTTATTTGTATTGTCTTTCGGCTGGGTGATAAGTTCAAATGTACAAGCGGCAACACCTGTCGAAATGTATGACAATGTTTGGCGTTTAATCAATTCAAAATATGTTGATCAAACAAGCAACGAACAGGATTGGTCAAAATGGCGCCACAAATATGATAATGTAATTAAAACAGATGAAGATGCTTATGTTGCAATAGACACAATGGTTGCAAGTTTAAACGATCCTTATACTAAATTCTTAAATCCTAAAGAGTTTCAGGAAGAAACGAGTTCCATAAAAGGTTCGCTAAAAGGTATCGGTATACAAATCGGTGTCAAAGACGGGAAATTGATGGTTATAGCTCCGATTGAAGATACTCCTGCTGAAAAAGCAGGTTTACTGGCAGACGATGAAATTCTTTCAATTGACGGCGAAAGCACCAAAGGGATTACCGTAGATAAAGCCGCTGACAGAATTCGCGGTGAAGAAGGAACACAAGTTACTCTGGTTATAAAAAGAAAGGGAGTTGATGAACCTCAATCATACACAATTACGCGTGCCGAAATTGAAATCAAATCAGTTACACAAAAGGTTCCTACCGATTTAAAAATACCTGACGATATCTGCTATATAAGATTAAGTTCATTTATCAGCAGAAATGCATCTAAAGAAGTCAGGAGCATTATTGAAGCAAATCCTTATAAAAAATCATATATTATTGATTTGCGTTCAAATCCCGGCGGATTGCTGAGTAATGCCATTTACATTTCCGATATGTTCTTAAACGGCGGAGATATAGTTTCAACAGTAGACAGAGACGGCTATAAAGAAACACAAAAAGCTTCACGCGGAGTTTTGACAACAAAACCTTTGGTAATCTTGTTAAATAAGGGGTCGGCATCAGCAAGCGAAATTTTTTCGGGCGCAATGAAGGATAATAAAAGAGCCGTTTTAGTCGGAACACAATCATTCGGCAAAGGTTTGGTTCAAGAAATCAACAAATTACCTAACAATGCGGGGGTTAATATTACAATTCAAAAATATTTAACTCCGAGCGGTACTGATATTCACAAAAAAGGTATCACCCCTGATGTTGTAGTTGAATTGACAGACGAACAGGTTAAAAATAAAGACGATGCGCAATTGAAAAAAGCTATTGAAATAGCTCAAAGCTTACAAAAAGGAACCTACGTAGTTTCAAAATAACAAAATTGATTATACAAATGAAGTCGGAAAGAAATTTCCGACTTTTTTATTTTATATGTTTTGTGTATTATTATCATGAGTTGGTAACACTAGTAGGCCGGCATTGCCATGCCGACACCAAGAAGGAGATAATATATGAAAAAATCAGTGAAAGATTTAGGCGAAATCAAAGGTAAAAGAGCACTAGTCAGAGTTGATGTTAACGTACCTTTGGATGAAAACAAAAACGTAACGGATGATACAAGAATTCAAGCAATCGTTCCTACCGTAAATTATTTAACAGAACGCGGAGCACGTGTTATTCTTATGGCACACTTGGGCAGACCAAAAGGTGAAAGAAATATGGAATTCTCACTTGCACCTGTTGCAAAATATATGTCAAAAGTTTTCGGACAAGAAATCGTATTTATTCCATCTGTGGAAGAAGCTCCGGCTTATGTTGAAAAATTACAAGACGGTCAAATCGCTTTATTGGAAAATATCAGATTCTACAAAGCTGAAGAAGCAAAAGATGATGATATGACTTTTGCAAACGAAATTGCAAAATTGGGTGATTTTTATGTAAATGATGCTTTCGGTGCCGCTCACAGAAATCACACTTCAACCGCAAAACTTGCAAAAGTATTAAAACCGGCGGTTTCAGGACTTTTAATGGAAAAAGAAATCAGATGTTTATCAAATGCTTTAGACAACCCTACAAGACCGTTTACTGCAATTGTCGGCGGCGCTAAAGTTTCTTCTAAAATCGGTGTTTTAGAAAACTTGTTAGACAAAGTTGATAATATGATAATCGGCGGCGGTATGGCTTATACATTCGTTAAAGCTAACGGCGGAAAAATCGGTAACTCTATTTGTGAAGACGATCAAATCGAAACCGCAAAAGCTATTGAAGCAAAAGCTCAGGCAAAAGGCGTTAAACTTGTTATGGCAACTGATGTTTTAGTTACAGATGATTTTTCAGGCAACGGAACAAACAAATTTGTTAAAATCAACGAAATTCCTGACGGATTTGAAGGCGTTGATGCAGGTGAAGAATCAAGAAAAGCATTCGCTGAAGTTATTAAATCTTCAAAAACTATTTTGATGAACGGACCTGTCGGCGCATTCGAAAATCCTAAGTTCGCGGAAGGTACAAAAGCTGTTTTAGCTGCAGTAGTTGAAGCTACAAAAAATGGAGCAACTTCTGTAATCGGCGGTGGCGATTCAGTTTCAGCCGCTAAGAAATTCTTTAAAGCAGAAGACTTCACACACGTTTCTACAGGCGGCGGTGCTTCATTAGAATTCATCGAAGGTAAAGTGTTACCTGGCGTTGCAGCTTTGGATGAACAATAATTAATTTATTCAAATATGAAGATAGGGCGAAATAATTTCGCCCTATTTTTATGCAATAATATAAAAAAATTGAGGAAAGAGTTTATGGTTAAAACATATAATGATGCGGTGGAATTACTGACGTCTTCTGGCAAATTCAGGATATCGTTAGGGTTGGACAGAATATCAAAGATTCTTGAAATTCTTGGAAATCCGCAAGAAAATTTAAAATGTATTCACGTTGCAGGCACAAACGGTAAAGGTTCAGTCTGTGCAATATTAGCTTCAATTTTAAAATACGGAGGGTATAAAGTCGGACTTTATACAAGTCCGCACATATTCAAATATACGGAAAGAATTCAAATAAATAATAAACCTATCGCAGATGAAGATTTCACAAAATATGTTTTTAAAATATCTGAATTAGCATCTGAAAATAATATAGATTTAACCGAATTTGAAATATTAACTGCTGTTATGTTTAAATATTTTGCCGATAATAAAGTTGATGTTGTTGTATTGGAAACAGGTTTAGGCGGAAGATTTGATGCCACAAATGTTATTAAAGAAAATATTTGCTCCGTAATTACTCATGTTGATTTAGACCATACGGAAAGATTAGGCGATACTATTGATAAAATAGCTTTTGAAAAAGCCGGAATAATAAAACCGAATTGCCCTTGTATTGTAACAGAAGGGAAAGAGGTTTATTATGATGTATCAATGAATATCGGGGCAGAACTGGAAATAGTCAATCCTTACGGAATTTCCACGGATAATTTATCATTGAAAGGCGCGTACCAACATGAGAATTTAGCGCTATCTCTCGGGGTTATTTCAAGATGTTTTCCAAAAATCACAAAAGAACAAATCGAAAACGGCTTGAAAAACGTCAAACACCCTTGCAGATTTCAATATATAAAAGATAAAAATTTAATTATCGACGGTGCACACAATCCAAACGGAATAAAAGCTCTTGTTGAAAGTTTGGATACAAATTTCCCGAACAAAAAGCGCCGTATAATATTCGGATGTTTGAAAAACAAAGATTATACCAAAATGCTGTCAGAACTACTCAATGAAGGAGATGAAGTTTATTTTTATCACTTTAATCATAATAATTCCTGCGAATTTAATGATTTAAAATCCGTTTGTCCGATAAATTGCAAGGAATTAACGGATGATACGGCAATAGACTTTAATGACGGGAAAATAAATGTTATTTGCGGATCTTTTTATATGATTGCCGAATTGAGTGAACTTCTGGAAATTACAATTTGTGAATAATAATAATATTTTTGCCATGACTAAAAATATAATTTAATATGATATAAAAAAAGAGGGACGTATGGAAGAAAGAAATAATAAACCAATAGTAAAACTTATATCAAAGCCTAATAATATGCTAAAAACAGTTTATACAGCTTGCAGGACATGTTATAGCGCACAATCACCGGTTGATATGTATGAAAATGACGTTGATGAAGAAAAAATGCTAAAACTTATTAAAAATGTTGTAGCATCAGGACATCATTCAACAATAGAACACATACAAATAAGTTTTGCTATCTCTAATGTTTCAAGAGCTTGCACCCACCAGCTTGTAAGACACCGTTTAATGTCTTTCTCCCAAAAATCACAAAGATACGTTCAAGAAAAAGGGCAATTTGATTACATTATCCCGCCGACTATTGATAAAAATCCTGAATTAAAAGAAAAATTTATCTCATTTATGGGGGAAATATCCGATAAATACCAAGAATTTGTGGATGCCGGGATTCCTGCGGAAGATGCACGGTTTGTTCTTCCTAATGCAGCCTCATCATCACTTGTTGCAAGCTTGAACTTAAGAGAACTTATTCACCTTGCTCAATTAAGACTATGCACACGCGCGCAATACGAAATCCGAATGATGGTTAAAGCTATGTGTGATGAAATTACAAAAGAAGAACCATGGCTAAAAGAATATTTAGTGCCAAAATGTGAAGCTCTTGGTTTTTGTGATGAACACAAATCATGCGGCAGAAAAATTACAAAAGAAGAACTCTTTGCAAAAGCAGGTATTTAGATAGTGAAAGCATTAATTCAAAGAGTAAAAAAAGCGTCTGTTACGATTGATGGAGAATTGTATTCCTCTATCGATAAAGGTTTACTTGTTTTTTTAGGAGTACAAAAGGGTGATAGCGAAGAAAACGCCGATAAATTAGCCGAAAAACTTATTAATCTGCGTATATTTGAAGATGAAAGCGAAAAAATGAATCTGTCAATAAAAGATGTTCAGGGCGAAATGCTTGTTGTTTCACAGTTTACCCTGTGCAGAGATTGTAAAAAAGGTACACGCCCAAGCTTTAGTAATTAACTATTTCTTGAAAAAAGTTTTTACCCGCTGCATAAATCCGACATCATCTTTATCGTCATAAACAACTTCATTATTCGAGGTGTCGAAAAATTTTGTTGTTTCGCCAGCTCCGTATTTAATACTGTTTTGCTTACCGTTTTTTATATTAAATATGCAATTTGTGTTTTCTCCGACTAATAAATTTCTGTCAGATTTGATGTATGCACCGTTAAAATCCAAAACAACCAAATCAGAATTTGAATCCGATGTGTTATTATAAACAACGGGATGCCTGTGCAAATCTTTCTGCTCTCCATAGTTTAAAACAGTTTTTTTACCATCTCTATCTGTAAACTCAACTGTATATATAGAATTCCCTTTTTTATCCTGTTCTACTCTAATAAGCTTAGCATTTAAATCTCGACCAAAGCCAACACCACCAATCATATTCAATTCTGACATAATAATCTCCTTTCTAATGTGTCGTATTAATATAAAAAATATATACTTTGAATTATTGCTGTCAATTTTACATTAATTTACATTAATAATACATAATAGCATATCTATCTATATTGTTAATTAAACATTTGCTTTTAATGCGGTAATATAAATTTGATAAAAATGCAGCTTTTAATATTTGGAAATTAATCGTATAATTAAACAGAGAAAGTAACATGAAAGCATTAATTCAAAGAGTAAAAAAAGCATCAGTAACGATTGACGGAGAGCAGTATTCCTCCATCAATAAGGGTTTACTTGTGTTTTTAGGAGTACAAAAAGGCGATAGCGAAGAAAATGCCGATAAACTTGTAGAAAAATTGATCAATCTGCGTATATTTGAAGATGAAAACGAAAAAATGAATTTATCACTGAAAGATGTTCAAGGTGAAATGCTTGTAGTTTCGCAATTTACCTTATGCGGAGATTGCAAAAAAGGTACACGTCCTAGTTTTGATAATGCCGAACTCCCCAATAGAGCAAACGAACTATATGAGTATTTTGTTGCAAATGTTAAGAAAACATGCATACCATGCAAAACAGGTAAATTTGCAGCAATGATGGATGTTTCTCTCATTAATGACGGACCAGTTACATTCATGATTGAAAAATAATTCATTCGCATGACTTTACAAGAATATTAATATATGTTAAAATAATAATATAAACTAGAATTTTATTTTAAATCGATTTATTGAGAGGAATTTATTTTAGATTATTTTATTGTAAATTATTTTATTTTTTAATTAAGAGGCTTTTATTATGTATGTAAACAAGTGCATTAAATGCGGTCGCGAGTTTGAAACAAAGAATCCTAAGAGGGTTGTTTGCCCCGATTGTTTGTATCCTGACAAAAATATGATGATTGATTCTCCTGAAGGCTCTTCACCTTCAGAAGTACAAAATGAGAATGAATCAACTCCGCAATTTTACAGCAGTTATTCTGCTGGCAGTGATGATCGTCCAAGACCTCCACGCCAACAGTATAATAATCAAGGCGGTTACAACAGACCACGTCAAAATAACAGACCCGGCGGGTATAACAACAACCGTCAGCAGGGCGGATATAACCGCGCTCAAGGCGGACAAAGACCTTATAATAACAACCGTCAAGGCGGTTACAACAATAACAGATACAATAATCAAAGACCGCAGCAGGGCGGATTTAATCAAAGACGACCGCAAGGCCCTAACAGATTTAACAATAAAAGGCCTAATAACAGAAATAAAGCTCCAAAACAACTTTTAGTAAGTAAGGAGCAATTAGAACAAATTGAATTGTTGTATAAATTGATGCTTCCTTTGCCAAATCCTGATGCACACGAAGTCATCGGTGAAAAAATCGGGTTAGAACCAAGAAAAGTATTTTTCGGTATCAATTTAGTCAGACAAAAAATGATGCTGCCTAAATTACCGTACCCGAAACGTAAATTGGCAATTACACCGGATCAATTAAATGCGATAAAAATGTTGTATGAACCATTGTTGCCGTTACCTCCGATTGGCTGCCACAAAATTATTGCAGCTCAATTAAAAATGGATGAATGGCGTGTTCATGTCGGTATCGGTTTGGTTCGTGCTCAAATGGGTATGGAACGCTGGAATCAAGACAGACCTGATGTTCCTGAAGAATTTAAAAATCAAAAAGCTGAAGTAAAATCTGAAGATACAGAAGCTGAACCAAAGAAAAAAAGAGGACGCCCTAAAAAGAGCGAAGAATCTTCGGAAGAATAATATATGAAATATGTTTCTGTAGGTAAAATCCTGAATTTTCACGGAATAAAAGGCGAAGCTAAAGTTGGCTATTCCAAAAACAGGGCAGATTTTTTGTCGGGTTTAAAGTCAGTATATGTAAAAACTGAACAAGGCTATAAGGAATTAAATATAACTTCAACCAGAGCAAACAAAAGCTTTATGCTCATTAAATTTGAAGGAATAGATTCTATTAATGACCTGTTACCTTATAAAGGAAGTTTACTTTTTGTAACAGAAGAAATAATAAGACAAAATCTTGATGAAGATGAGTTTTTAATAGATGAACTTGTCGGTTTGGGTGTTTTTGATAAAAAAACAGATAAAAGTCTCGGGTTTGTTATCGGAGTGTCAAATAATGGAGCAACAGATTTATTATCAGTAAAAACAAACACAAAAAAGATTTGTCTTGTACCTTTTGTAAAGGCTATTGTTCCTGATGTTGATATTAGAAACAAAAAAATTATGATAAATAACATTGAAGGATTATTAGAATGATTTTTGATGTATTAACACTATTCCCTGAAGTTATCGAAAATTATTGCAATATAAGTATAATGAAACGCGCAAAAGACTCTAAAGTCTTTGAGCTTCGAACAACCAATCCTCGCGATTACACATTGGATAAACACAAAAAAGTGGATGATACCCCTTATGGCGGCGGAGCAGGAATGGTTTTAATGCCTCAACCATATATTGATGCGTACGAAAGTGTTGAAAAAATTGACAATTCAATAACGGTAATGCTTTCTCCTCAAGGTCAGCCTTTAGATGAAAATTTGGTTTGCGAGTTATCAAATTACAACCAAATAATTATGCTGTGCGGACATTATGAAGGGTTTGACGAAAGAATAAGAGAAATAATTAAACCAAAAGAGATATCCGTCGGAGATTTTGTATTAACGGGAGGTGAATTGCCTGCTTTATGCTTAATAGATGCCGTCAGCAGAAAGCTCGAAGGAACATTAGGCAAAATTGAATCCGCACATGATGACAGCTTTTCAAACGGTTTACTTGAATATCCTCAATACACTAAGCCAAGAGAATATCGCGGATATAGAGTTCCTGAAGTGTTACTTAACGGAAATCATAAAGAAATTGCTCAATTTCGCTATGAACAGCAATTAGAACGCACAAAAACTCGCCGTCCGGATCTGTATAAACGGCATAAATCCGCTCAATAATTAACGTTAATACTGTTTTTTATTTATGCACAAATTTTAGTGCATAAAAAAAAGCCGTTTTTGAAAACGGCTACCAGACTTGGGGAGGAGGTATGAAAAACTGATGTTTTTCATATCTATATTATTAATATCGACAGGAAAAATATTTTCTTTAACATAAAGTTGCAAATCTCCTCCAAACGGAGTAGATGAGTTTATATTATGCGGCGATAATGCTTGTAAAATTAAGAATGTATGAATATTTTTATGTGCTAAAATAATTTGTATAATGACAGAAATAAATAAATCGACATATTATATAATTGTGGTAGGAAGCGGAATTTCAGGTTTATATTGTGCTTTAAAATTAGCTCAATACAATTCGGATAAACAGATTTTGCTTGTTACAAAGTCGGAATTAAAAGACAGTAATTCATACTACGCGCAAGGCGGTATGGTTGCTGTACTAAAAAATAATAAAAGCGATTCAGTCGAATTGCATCTGAAAGATACCCTGATTGCCGGAGCAGGATTAAGCGAGCCTGAAACAGTCGAATTTATCAGTAAAAATTCGGATGAAACGGTGCAGGACCTATTAACTTTTGGAGTTGAATTTGACAGAGATAAAAGCGGTGAATTTACCCTGACTAAAGAAGCTGCCCACAGTGTAAACAGAATTCTTCACTCGGGCGGAGATGCAACAGGAAGAATGATGGACATATCACTTTGCCAAGCTCTAAAGGATGTTAAAAATATTGATATAGCAGAAAATATTACCCTTACAGCTATATTAAAAAATAAAAATGATGAATGCTGCGGATTAGAGGTTTTTGATAACGCTTCTAAAGAAACAAGAGTCATATACTCTCATTTTACGATACTTGCAACAGGCGGCATCGGACAATTATATAAATACACAACCAATCCGCATGGTGCAACGGGGGATGGTTTAGCCTCCGCATACCGTATTGGCGCGGAATTAAGAGATATGGAATTTGTTCAATTTCATCCGACAGCTTTAGCAATTGATGACCCTATAAATCATAACAGATTTTTAATAAGCGAAGCCGTTCGTGGTGAAGGTGCAAAATTATGCGACAAATCAGGAAACAGATATATGCAAAAATATGATGAACGTGAAGATTTGGCGCCGCGCGATATTGTTGCAAGGGCAAATTTTACCGAAATGCAAAATAATAATACCGAAAATGTATATTTAGATGCAACAATAATTGACCATGACAAGCTCTTGCACAGATTCCCCACAATCGCAGCAAAATGCAAAGAGTATGGGATTGATATTACAAAAGATTATATCCCTGTTGCACCCGCTGCGCATTACTTTATGGGCGGTATAAAAGTAGATTTAAACGGAGAAACCTCTATAAAAAATCTTTTTGCAATAGGAGAAGTCGCGTCAACAGGTTTGCATGGCGCAAACAGGCTTGCAAGCAACTCTTTATTGGAATGTGTAGTGTGTGCTTATAAAACTGCGCAATATATTACAAACTCAACAGGAACTACTGATTTCACTCTCCCTGAAATAATAAAACAAAAAAATTCTGTAAATACAGCTAATATCCCAAAATTAAAGGCAAAACTACAAACAACAATGTGGGAAAACGTCGGGATATACAGGAATGAAAAGACTTTGACAAAAGCATTGGATGACATTTGCGAAATGGAAAACTCGGTTTCAGCAACCCCAAATTCAAAAGAAGAATATGAATTAAATAATATGATTACGGTTGCAAAGCTCATAACAAAAAGCGCGCTAAACCGTAAGGAATCCCGCGGAGCACATTACAGAACAGATTTTTTACAAAAAGATATTAAACCGCAGCATAACGTGGTAAAATTTGAAAAATAAAGGAGAACATATTTTGTTAAGTAATTTTTATATTGAAGAACATGTAAAACAAGCCTTACAAGAAGATATAGGCTTTGGCGATATTACAACGGAAAGTATTATGACGGAGGATAAAATCTTTCATGCCCGTCTTACTTCAAGAGTTGAAGGGATTATTTGCGGACTTGAAGTATTTAAAACTGTTTATAAGGTTTTATCTGATAAGGTTGAAGTAAAACTTTTCTTTAAAGACGGGGATAAAATTTCAAAGGGCGATATATTAGCAGAAATTGATGGACCTGCGAAATTTATTCTTCTCGGGGAAAGAGTTTCACTAAATTATATCCAAAGAATGAGCGGAATTGCTACAGAAACGAGAAGATATCAAGATGCAATCGGCGATTTGCCTTGCAAAATTGTTGATACAAGAAAAACAACTCCGAACTTCAGAGCTTTCGAAAAATATTCCGTAAAATGCGGAGGCGGTGCTTTGCACAGATTCAATTTATCGGATTGCGCAATGATTAAGGATAACCATATTCAAGTAGCGGGCGGAGTTACGAATGCTGTCAAAATGGTTAAAGCAAATTTATCTCACGCACATAAAATTGAACTTGAATGTGATAACATCGACCAAATAAAAGAGGCTTTACCATTAGGAGTTGATATTATTATGCTTGATAATATGTCTTTAGATGAAATGAAAGAAGCCGTCAAATTGATAAATCACCGCGCAACGGTTGAAGCAAGCGGAAACGTAAATCTCTCGACAGTTAGAGCTATTGCAGAATGCGGGGTAGATATAATTTCTTCAAGCGCAATTGTAGCAAAAGCTCCAACGCTTGATTTGGGATTAGATATGTAGAGTGAAAGCCTTTAAATTTAAGTAATTTATTTAATTGTAAAAATAAGTAAAGTTTTAGCAAAAAAAACTTGCCTTTTGTTTTAAAATGAATGACAATACATGAAAGAAAACGGAAGGAAAAATGTTAGCGGATAGTGTAACAAAATTTCGAATAGAAACCCAACGAACAAAAGAGGGGTATCTATCCCCTAAAAAAGGATTTCATGTCACCAATTCGGAATTTCTATCCCAACATAACAAAGATATTAAGAGACCTTTAAACAATAATCAACATGATTTAAGTTTTAAAGGTCTTTCTTTTATGCCTAAATTATATAAACCACTGGATAAAATTTATTCAAAATCAGAATTTGTTGAGTTTACTGACAAATATTTGGGCAAAATGGGCAGAGAGTTATTGGATAATATAACAATTACTCACAAAGACAGAACAAATAAACTTATAGAAGTTAGAAAAATAAACCCAAACGGCGGGAATGAAGATGCAAATTTGGAAATAGTAATAAAGAAAAAAACAATTCCACATTTGGCATTGGACGGGGTTGTTTATCCGTTCAAAATATTGCCGGGCGATATGCTAAACGGAATTGTAGAACTTATGGGAAAAGTTCCCGGATTTAAAGATTGGTCAGCAAAAACTTTAGAAAAACCGTTATTTAAAAATATCAGACAACGTTCAAAAATAGATGCAAAAGTAAATTCCTTAGTCGGATTAATAACTTACAAAGATGAAAAAATTGCAGCGGCAAAAAGCTCTTATGCAAAAAATATAGGCAAAAAAGTTGAAGAATTAACCCAAGAAGAAGTTGATAAAATAATTTCTAAAGTTGATAAGGATATGAGTTCAAGCGTTTTCCAAAGTGAAATGAAAATGTTTGACCCAAAAACAGGCAACTATGATACAAAACATGAAAGAGCTTTGAACAGATTGGTTTCAGGTTTACCGCCTGCGGTATTTCTCGCAACTGATGCCTACAACTTATCAAGAATGATGGATGATGATGACAAAGCTGCTGAAAAAGAACGTAAAATAAGATTCAAACAGGAAGCAAGCAGAATTTTAACAAGCGGTTATTTAACCTTAATAACTATGGGTGCTTTCCAAAAATTTATTAACAAATCAAAGATGGGTATTGTTTTAACAACAGGTATTACAGTGCTTGTTACCGAAATGTTCTCCCGTTTATCTAACGGAAAGCATATAACGCGCTTAACTCCGGAACAGGCAAGAAAAATTAACGAAAAAGAAAATGCTCAGGAAGCATCAATTAAACCTCAGCAAAACATTCCGTCAACAGGCAATCCGGACAAAACAAAAGAAAAAGAACAACAAAAGCCTTTATTGTCTTTTGACACTTTAATGAAGGCTTCGGCAATAGTTTTGGGCTTAGGGTACGGAATTAAAGGATTTAAAAATATTCCTGCAATTAAAAATGCGGCAATGAAATATTTTGAAAATATGGATGCCGAAAAATTAAATAAACTTGGATTAAATAAAGAAAACTTGAATATTGATAATGCGGTTAAAACGTTTGAAGATAAAGTTATATACAGACCATTCTCTCAATTATATAAACGATTAACAACAGAAAAATATACAGTTGATGCGAAGAAATTTAATGATGTTGTAGAAATATTAGATAAAAACGGATTTAGCGAACTTGCATCAAAATATAAACAAGTCGGAGAAACTGCTATAAAAACAGAAAATGGACAACAAATTCTTGATTTGGGTTCAAAAGATAAAAAAATTAAGCCATTTGTCAATTTTGTAATCGCACCGTTTAAATTCATGTGGAATACAGTTACGCTGCCATATTGGATGATTGATGAAAAAATAGGGAACCTGTTTAGAAAAGCAAAACCGAAATCCGCACCAAAAGATATTGATGCGCTGGCAAAAAGTTTTGAAAAAATAAGCAGAAAGGCTCAAGCGCTTGCAAATAAAAATATTACGCAAAAAGAATTTGAAGATTATGTACAAATCAATTTATTAAAAGCATTTAATTTAGACACATTATCAAGTGTTTCCAATGCGGAATTATCAAACCTTGCAAAAACTGCGGCATCAATTGCTACAATATGGTTCTTGATGACTGATAACTACAATATGGTAATGTTGAAATCAAACGGAAACGATAAAGACGGTGCAAATACCAAATTTAAAGAAAGATTTGTTCAAGAAGGTTCAAGATTGTTCTACCAAACTTTATTGATTGATTTATTTAATTCAACGTTTATGAAATCGTATAACGGCTCATTACTCGGTATGAGCTGGGTAACATTAGCCGATACGACATTGGGTGAAATCTTAACAAGAAGCTCTGTCGGTATAGCGACAAAACCTCATACAAGAGATGAACTTATAGCAATGGAAGAAAAACAAAATAATTCCACCGGATTTAAGAAAAAGTATTACAACTTTATGCAAAGATTGACAGGCAAACGCTCTATAAAATCTTATGAAGTAGCACCAAAAAGCACACCCCTGACAGCATCCCCGCAGCCGCAAATGCAAAATATGACTAAAAATATTATGTTCCAAAATAACGGAACCCTTGATAAATTGATTAAAGAAAGCTAATACAGAAAGTTCAAGGCATATTTGTTTTATTCATTTATTATAATCATGGTGTATAGACAAAATTTTCTGTTCGTGTTGTATATATAAAATATACCTAAAATTTTACACTTTGCGCGTTTTATTATATAATATACAAAAAGGG
The DNA here is from genome assembly GCA_002361485.1 of Cyanobacteria bacterium UBA3301. Classification (GTDB taxonomy): domain Bacteria; phylum Cyanobacteriota; class Vampirovibrionia; order Gastranaerophilales; family Gastranaerophilaceae; genus Zag111. Next base: position 196,512 of record DESZ01000006.1, read on the forward strand.
GCTTTATTTTGACAGATAACAATAAAACTGATGTAATTGTCGTAGGTGCGGGGCCGGCAGGCATTGCTTGTGCTATTACATTAGCCCGCGCAGGCAAAGAAGTTGTACTTATTGAGCGCGGAAGCTTTGCAGGGAGTAAAAATGTATTTGGCGGAGCAATTTATACTCAGCCAACAAAAGAAATATTCCCTGATTTTGAAACGGAAGCGCCGGTTGAACGTTGCAATATTGAACATAAATTTATGATATTGGGGAAAAAAGATTCAACAACCATAACATACAGGAAAGAAGACAACGTTAGCTACTCAGTAATACGTGCAAAATTTGACAGATGGATGGCAGAAGAAGCAAAAAAAGCAGGTGTAATCCTTGTTGAAGAAACAGTTGTAAAAGAATTGATTAAAAACGGGACAACTGTTGTCGGCGTGCGTACCGAATTAGAAGATTATTTTGCAAATATCGTAATATTGGCTGATGGTGTTAATTCTCTGTTGGCGCGTTCTATCGGTTTAAGAAAAGATATTGAGACAAGGGATGTCGCATTAAGCGTTAAAGAAGTCATAAAGCTTGACAAAGATACCATAAATAACAGATTCAATGTTGGAAACAGTCAAGGAGTTATCGGTGAAATCTTTGGCGGAGCAATGTCAGGGATTTTAGGCTTAGGCTTTATGTACACTAATGTTGACTCTGTTACGATAGGCTTAGGAGTTACTTTGGATGATTTGGTGGAAAATAATTACCGCCCGTTTGAGATTTTAGAACAATTAAAACAGCATCCTTCAATCGCACCTTTAATTGAAGGCGGAACTTTAAAAGAATATAGCGCTCATTTAATCCCCGAAGGCGGTTACAGAAAAGTTCCTCAACTCTGCGATAACGGAGTTATGGTTATCGGGGATGCTGCAATGCTTGTTAATAACCTCCATTGGGAAGGCACAAATCTTGCAATGATAAGCGGTAAGCTGGCCGGAGAAACGGCAATACAAGCTTTGGATAAGGAAAATTATTCTAAAAAAACTCTTTGCGAATATGAAAAAGCTTTGAAAAAATCTTTTATTATGAAGGATTTGAAGACTTATAAAGATTTGATGAATATTGCCCACGCAAGGAAAAAAGCATTTATGGGATATTATTTGAATAAAATAAATTCGTTTTTCGAAATGTTTACTTCTGTTAACAGTATTCCTAAAAAAGAAGGGTACCATAAATTTATAAAAAGCATTTTTACGGACAGAAAATTTACCGAATTGTTAAAAGATATATGGGCATTACTCAGATTGATATGGAGTATTTTATTATGAATATAGACAAAAAATTATTTACACTAAAATACTCGCCTGATATTCAATCTCACTTAAAGCCAAATAAAAAAGATTGCAAAAATTGCAAAACAAAGGCATGCACGTTTATTTGCCCTGCACAAGTTTATGAATGGAGCGAAGAAAAACAGGAACTTATCGTAAGGTATGAAAATTGCCTTGAATGCGGAGCATGCAGAATTGCTTGTGAACATAAATCCCTTGATTGGAAATACCCGAAAGGAACAAAAGGAGTAACTTTTAAACAGGGGTAATGATTGTTTTGCAAAATTCAAGGCATAAATTTACACAACACTTGATTTTATTGTTTTAGCATTGTAAACTATATTCAGTCGAAATAATACACAATATTCAAGTTTGGAATCTTGAAGGAAAGAGGTAAAAATGAAAGCAGATATTCATCCGGATTATAAGAAAACCGTTATCAAATGTGTATGCGGAAACGAAATCGAAACAGGTTCTGTTGGAGAAAACATTACTGTTGAAATTTGCAACAAATGCCATCCGTTCTACACAGGACAACAAAAAATTCTTGACTCTGAAGGCAGAGTTGAAAGATTCAACAAAAGATACGGTAAAAAGAATTAATTTTTTTCACACACTTATAAAAATAACCTCGATTATTCGGGGTTATTTTTTTGTCAAAATTTGAATTGTTAATTTTTTGTTTATTTTTTAAGGATTGTTGAAAATAGGTGTTATAACATAATTATAGAGAATAGTAATTAAATTTTAATTAAGGAGAATAAAATTATGGCAAAAACAATTGGTATTGACTTGGGAACAACAAACTCTGTTGTCGCAGTTATGGAAGGCGGGAAACCGACAGTTATCGCAAATGCTGAAGGCTCTCGTACAACCCCTTCAATCGTGGGATTTTCAAAGACAGGTGAAAGATTAGTCGGACAATTAGCAAAACGTCAGGCTATTGTAAACCCTGATAAAACTATCGCATCAATAAAAAGACACATGGGCGAAAATTACAAAGTAAATATTGACGGAAAAGATTACACCCCTCAAGAAATTTCATCCATGATTTTAAGAAAATTAGCTGATGATGCTTCTTCATATTTGGGAGAAAAAGTAACATCCGCAGTTATAACCGTTCCTGCATACTTTAATGATGCACAAAGACAAGCAACTAAAGATGCAGGTAAAATTGCAGGTTTAGACGTTCTTCGTATCGTAAACGAACCGACAGCTGCAGCTTTAGCTTACGGTTTGGAAAAAGAAAAATCTGAAAAAGTATTAGTATTTGACCTTGGCGGTGGTACTTTTGATGTTTCTATTCTTGAAATCGGTGACGGTGTTCATGAAGTATTATCAACTTCAGGTGATACTCACTTAGGCGGTGATGATTTCGACCAAAAAGTTATGGATTGGATTTGTGAAGAATTCAAAAAACAGGAAGGTATTGATTTGACAGGTGATAAGCAAGCTATGCAGCGTGTAAAAGAAGCTGCAGAAAAGGCAAAATGCGAATTATCATCAGTCTTTGAAACTAATATTAACTTACCATTCATTACGGCTGATGCTAACGGTCCAAAACACTTGGATTTGAACTTAACAAGAGCTAAATTTGAAGAGTTATCTTATGATTTATTGGAAAGATGTAAAGCTCCTGTTGAAAAAGCTATTTCTGACGCAGGAATTTCAAAATCAGATATCAATGAAGTCGTATTAGTCGGTGGTTCTTCAAGAATCCCTGCTGTCCAAAAACTTGTAAAAGATTATACAGGCAAAGAACCTAACCAATCTGTTAACCCTGATGAAGTTGTAGCAGTTGGTGCCGCAGTTCAAGCAGGTGTATTGGCAGGGGAAGTAAAAGATATCGTATTACTTGATGTTACTCCGCTAACATTAGGTATTGAAACATTGGGAGGGGTTATGACTCCGTTAGTTCCGAGAAATACTACAATCCCTGTTTCTAAATCGCAAGTGTTCTCAACTGCGGAAAACAACCAAACTGCCGTTGATATTCAGGTTCTTCAAGGTGAAAGACCGATGGCTAAAGATAACAAGTCTTTAGGTATGTTCAGATTGGAAGGTATTGCGCCTGCAATGCGCGGTATTCCTCAAATCGAAGTTACATTTGATATCGACGCAAACGGTATCGTAAATGTTTCTGCTAAAGATAAAGCAACAAATAAAGAACAAAAAATCACTATCACAAATTCTTCTAACCTTTCAGAACAAGATATTGACAGAATGGTAAAAGAAGCAGAAGCAAACGCTGCTGATGATAAGAAGAAAAAAGAAGAAGCAGAAATTAAAAACAATGCATCTTCAATGATAGCTTCAGCAGAAAGAGTCTTAAAAGATTTTGAAGGTAAAATTGATGACGCTGATAAATCTAAATTGGAATCACAAAAAGCTGACCTGCAAAAAGCAATTGATGAGAATAAATCAACAGAAGAATTGAAAAAATTGTCTGAAGATTTGCAGCAAACAATGTTTGCAATTTCTCAAAAAGCTTATGAAGCAGTTCAAAAAGAAGGAGCTTCCGCTCAAAGCGAAAATGCTCAAAGTGATTCTGCATCATCTGATTCATCTTCTTCAAATTCTGATGATGATGTTATCGATGCTGAATATACAAAAGAATAATTCCCAAAATAAAAACAATAAAAAAAGACAATATGCAAAATGCATATTGTCTTTTTTTTTGTATAACCTCACCTCTTCCCTCTCCTAAAATTGGGATAGAGGTAAGATATATTCCTTCTCCTGAAGAGTAAGAGAAGGTTAGAATGAAGGATGAAATTATAAATAACAATTTGTCTTTTTATAAAGAAATGTTTATCGAGTTTTATGCTATAATCTTTGTATGAATGAAAATCAAAAAATGAATTTTACAACACAAAACCGTTTAATAATTTTTGGGCTTATATTCAGTACAATTTTGATTATGGCGATTGCCATATTTGCAACCGTTAATATTCAAAAAAAACTTGATGAAAGTTATCAGCACTTCGGACAGGTTATTTCTAAGACATTGGCAATAGAAAGTGCAGAACTTATAAAAAACGCTTCTAAAAATGATGCGGTTGAACTTTTAAAAGCTCATAGCGATTTAATATTAAAATCTCATAATGATATAGTCTTTATTGAATTTAAAAATTCCGACGGTGAAAGCATATACAAAGCACAAAACCAAACAAAATCAAAGAATACTCAAACAAATATTTCCGTCACATCACCAATGAAAAATCTTCAAAATAATACAAATATCGGGAATGTAACAGTCGGATTATCAGGTTCAATTGTTGATAAAGTTTCTTCAACAACGCGAGCTTCTATTTTGTTTGTATTTACGATAGTTTGGCTTGTTTTTGCGTTTGTTGTTTTGATAAATACATTTTTAATAACAAGAGAATTAAAGATATTGCATGACGGTGTTGCAAAAATATCTTCAGGTAAATTCGGTTACAAGATTGAAGCAAAAGAAGTCAGCAACGAAGTATTAGAACTTTTTAACGCGTTTAATGACATGTCAAATAAGCTTCACTTGTACGAAGAATCGAACATTGAACAATTGACATTGGAAAGAAACAAACTTCAAGCAGTTTTGATGAGTATCGCAAACGGTGTTGTCGTTTGTGACAACAATGATACTGTTACTTTAATCAATGAGCATGCAAAAACTTTATTGGAACTGCAAGATGATCAGCTATTAAATTCAAATATAAAAAATTATGTGGATTCTGACGGCAACTTCTGTTTCAACGAAAAAATTGACGAGTATAAAAAGCTGTCTTTAGAAGAAAAGTCTTCAAAACCTGTTGTTTTCAATGTAAAACTTTCTGATAAAACCTTAAAATCAATAATATCCCCAATGTTTACCCAAAGTCATGAATACGTCGGATATATAATTGTGTTGATTGATATTACAAAAGAAGCAGAGATGGATTTGATGAAATCACAATTCATATCAAATGTTTCCCATGAATTGAGAACTCCTGTAACTGTTTTAAGAAGTTATATCGATACATTGTATAACTATGGTGAAGATTTTAACTACGAAGAACAAAAGGAATTTATCGGAACTATCAATTCCGAAATTATCAGATTAAATAATATGGTAAATGATATTCTTGACTTTTCGCGTTTGGATTCTAACGCAAAGATAGAAAAATCGGAAAACGATATCTCACAACTTGTTGATTACTGTGTGGCAGAGGTTCAAGCGCTTTTAAAGGAACACAATTTGACGATAAAAGTAGAAAAGGAAGATAATATTCCGCAGGTAAATTGCAATTATGATGCTATAGCAAGAGCATTGACAAACTATTTGTCAAATGCCATAAAATATGCTCCTCAAGATTCCGAAATAAAAGTCAGATTATTCCAAGATATGAGTAATCATCAGGTTGTTGTTACCGTTCGCGATGAAGGCATAGGAATAGCTCCGGAGTATCAAAAGAAAGTTTTTGACAGATTTTACAGGGTTGAAAATAAAACACACAGCGTAAAAGGTACAGGACTTGGTTTACATTTGGTTAAAACGACAATTGAAAAACATCACCACGGACATGTGTTTGTAAATTCTCAACCTAATCATGGTTCAACATTTGGATTTAGCCTGCCGATAGATGATATTGAAGATGATGATTTGGTATAATTGATTTTTAATTATATAGAATACTGCTTAAATATCTTTCGCCGAAATCAGGCAAAATAGCGACAATAGTTTTTCCTTTATTTTCAGGGCGTTTTGCCAGTTCTATTGCGGCAAAAACATTTGCGCCGCCTGAAAATCCTGCAAGGATACCTTCATTTGTGCCTAAAACTCTTGCTGTTGCTATTGCGTCTTCATTTGTCACAGGTATTATTTCGTCAATTAAATCAGCACTAAAATTTTTCGGCTTAAAATTTGCTCCGATACCTTGAATTTTATGCGCTCCTGCAGATTTTCCCGCTAACACTTGCGAATCGTAAGGTTCAACCGCAACGGCTTTAATTTCTTTATTATTTTCTTTTAATCTTTTTGCAATCCCTGATATTGTTCCGCCTGTGCCGACCCCTGCAACTATTATATCAACATTGCCGTCGGTATCTTCCCAAATTTCGTTTGCGGTTGTATTGTAGTGCGCTTTAGGATTTGAAGGGTTATCAAATTGGGACGGAATAAAAGAATTTTTGATTTGTTCATGAAGTTCATTTGCTTTGTTTACAGCCCCTTGCATACCTTCTGAACCTGATGTTAAAATCAGTTCCGCTCCATATGCTTTTAACAATTTTCTGCGCTCAATTGACATTGTTTCAGGCATTGTAAGTATTATTTTCAAGCCTTTTATTGCACATATCATAGCTAAACCTATTCCCGTATTCCCACTTGTAGGCTCAATTATAACTGTATCATCGTTTATCAATCCGTCAGATACAGCATCTTCAAGCATTTGAAATGCGGCTCTGTCTTTTACGGAATTTGCTGGGTTAAAATATTCAAGTTTTAATAATACATCTGCTTTGCCGTTATTTAATTTATTTAACCTTACTAATGGCGTATTTCCTATCAATTCCGTTAAATCATGTGCTATTTTCATTATGTTAAACCCCTTCTTATTTTTTATTGTTTTATGGTAAAATTAAACTATGAAATTATGTGTTTTTCAAGGGACATTCAATCCTATCCATAATGCGCATATAAGAGTAGCTGATTACGTCGCGAATAAATATAATTTTGATAAAATACTTTTTATCCCTGCATTTCAACCGCCCCATAAAGATTACGATATCGATTTATCAGAACACAGGTTGAGCATGGCAAAACTTGCGACTTCAAACAACCCAAAATTTGAAGTCTCCGACATTGAATATAAGCGCGGCGGAAAATCTTATACATATTTGACAATTTGCGAATTATATAAACTTTATAAAATTGACGGAAAAATTAATTTTATAATAGGCACGGATGCTTTTGATTATATTGAAACATGGTATGAAGCGGATAAATTAAAAAAACTTGTAAAATTTATAGTATTTATAAGGGAAGAAAATTTTGATAGAAATAAATATAATTATTTGAAAGATAAAGGTTATAAATTTGAAACCGAAACTTTGTCTTTTGAAAATATTTCCTCAACCGAATTGAGAGAATTACTTAAAAATAACAAGGATACATCAGCGTATCTTGATAAAAAAGTAAAGGATTATATAGAAAAAAATGAATTATACAAAGCTTAGTTTGGATGATGTTTTAACGAAATTAGAAAAAGAACTTACGCCAAAGAGATATCAACACTCTTTGGGTACTGCGGAATGGTCAAAAAAATTAGCGCAATTGCACGGATTAAACGAAGATAAAGCCTATATTGCAGGTTTACTTCATGACTGTGCAAAATGTTATCCCGAAGAAAAATTAAGACATATTGTAAATGATATTTTGCATCTTGATCCGTCGGAATTTATAAGCTCAAAAACCTTGCATGCACCGGCAAGCGCATACATTGCAGAAAAAGAGTACGGCGTAGAAGATAAAGAAATACTTTCTTCAATCAGATGGCATACTATCGGCAAAAAAAATATGACAACCTTTGAAAAAATAATTTTTATAGCTGATAAAGTTGAAACAAGAACTCGCGATAAAGATTTCTTGGGAGAAGCACGAGAATTATTAGAAACAAAAGACGGTTTGGATAAAGCCATTATAATAAGTTATAAAGAAACAATAAAAAGCCTTGTTGAACGCGATTTAAAAATTTGCATTGATACAATAGAAATATATAACAGTCTTGAAGACAGTATAAATGTAAACTAACTTAACATTTGTTATAATTTCCCTTTTCATGGTACAATTTTTCTATAATGAGGGAGCTTAAATGGAATTAATCGAAATCAGAAACAGTTTATTAAAGTTATCTTTCAATGACGATGAACGTCCAATATTAGGGCAATTTACGGCGTTGACAGCAGATGACAAATCATATGTTGCCCAATTTGTAAATATAAAATGTGATGAGACTGAGAATCACGCTATTGCAAGATTAATCTTTACTTATACAAATGATGGCATTGTCGATGAATATGACGGCTCAATTCCGAGCAAAACTTCAGCTATGACAAAACTTGAAGCGAATGAACTGTTGGATTTGCTTCCTGTAGAAACTCCCGTAAAAATAGGAAAACTCGCACAGCAACCGTACATGTTAAAAGTTGATATTTCTTTGTTTGAAAGGAATTTTACCGTATTTTCAGAGCATGATTCGGAAAAAGTAACTGTTATTTCCAATTTGGCAAGACAATTATTCAGGTTAAAAGAAAAATGTATTATTATTGATAATTCCTCTGTTTTTGAAGATTATCCGATTATAAAACTCGGTACTGATTTTAAATTACCGTTAAACTCAGAAATGATTGATTTCATATTTGATTATGAATTAAAAGAAGTTGACCCATCAACAAAAGCCGTTATTCAGGATATTTTCTATGCTGTACAGCAATATATAAATTCAATGGATGACAAATTTATTTCTATAGAATCTTTTATTGATGTGGTAACAGATCAGTATAAAGAAACTCAAATGCCTGAATTGGCACTATTGAAAAATAAACTTCTAAAATATCAGCAAGCAGGCGTTTTTGCGGACACAAAAGAAGAATATATGATTCTGAAAGATAAATTATCAGAAAAGAATTGTTTGGTTATTAATTTAAGTGATATCGGTGATGAATTTCAAAAGGAAGTTATCACTTTCGTACATAAAATTCTTGAAACATTTGATAAATACGTATATTTCTTTGTTCCGCTGAATGATATGAATTCCGATAAAAAACTTATAAAGCGTTTGATTAATCACGAACATGTTTTCACAACGGTTTTCGCAAGTCATTCATATAAATATGCACAGGAATTAAAAGAACACGCGCAAAACATGCTGATATTTGCACCGATGACTACACAGCATGACTTTGCCTCATATAATACATTTTTATCAAAATTAAATCAAAACGAAGCTATAATGTACGGAAAATTAACACAAGGAATTCCGTTTATTGTAGATATAGAAGAACTTGACTTGGATTTAACAAAAGACGATGTTTTTGGTGATAAAACAACTTTTGTACCTGCCATAGAAGAAGCCCCTGAAGAAATTGCCCAAAAAGTATCAGAGACTGTTCCGGCGGCGGTTACAGAAGCACCGACACCAGAGCCTGAACAAGAGGTTATTATCCCGCAAGAAGATGTAATTGATGATGCTGAGGATTTCTTTGTTGAAAATTCGATAGAAGAAGTTCCGACAGAGGAATATAGCGAAGTTGAAGAATATATTTCAGCGGAAGAATTACCACCGGATAATACATCAAATACAATTCCGCCAATTGATAATATTATGGCTTTAGATGAAAACGAAGAAGATTCCGAGCTAATTCCGCAAGAGAATGATGCTAAGACTGAGTATGCTCAAGCGTTACCGGAAGATAATAATACTACGAAAAACGAGGATGTCCTGACAGAAGATGATTTGGACTTTTTGGAAGCTAATCAGGAAATAAACGAAGATGACGGTGATGATCTTACATCGCTGGACGATTTTGAATCAATGGAAGAAACTCCTGTTGTTCCTGTGTATTCTCCTGATGAAGGCGAAGAAGTAGTTTCAGATGAAAATATAGGATTTAGTAAAGGTGATAATGTAACTCACCCGCGTTACGGAACAGGCGTTGTTGAAAAAGTTATCAAGTACGGCAACAAATCATTATGCTCAATATCGTTTGATAATGTCGGCAGACGTTTGCTTGATCCTACAATATCAGAATTGCAAAAGATTTAATTTGATTTTTCAATTTGTTAGTGTAAATATACACTTATGATTTATAATAAAGATGAACGTAAACCTCAAATTTGGTTTTGCGGCGGACATTGTATAAATGACATTTACACCGGGTTTTTAAATCCAATAATGCCCTTTATTGCCGAGCAGGTAAAAATATCTATGCCTGTTGCCACAATAATATTGAGCATTTCTCATATATTTTCATCTTTACTGCAACCTGTATTCGGCTATTTCGCAGACAATATAAGGAAACGCGCGCTAATTTTTTGGGGACTAATTTGCTCTTCTGTTTTTATATCTTTCGCGCCAAGTATAACAAATTTTAGCTGGATGGTAATATTTATCATGTTCGGGAGCCTTGGTTCAAGTTTATTTCATCCGCAATCCTTAGGCTTAATTTCAAAATTTTCATCTTCAAATGTTGTTCGAAATATGGGAATATTTATTGCTTGCGGTTCTTTAGGGTATTCAATGGGACCGTTATTCTCATCGGGTATTGCTCAATATTTTGGTCTTGACAAGATGCCGTTTTTATCACTGTTAGGCATTTTTTGGGCATTATTAATGTTTTATTTTGTCCCTCAATTTTCTCAAGAAAAGAAAGTGACACCAAATTTTAAATTATCACAAGCGCTTCGGGACATATTATCGAACAGAAAACTAAATATACTAAATATTATAGCA